>JBCBVM010000028.1:0-53749 GCA_039817645.1 Pseudomonadota bacterium
CGTACAGCGAGGCGAAGAAATGAGCCTGCTGAGTGTTCAAGATCTGACCATACGCTTCAAGACGGATGAGGGGTTGATCTCCGCTGTCGAGGATGTGTCCTTTGATATTCAACACGGCGAAGTGCTGGGGCTGGTGGGCGAAAGCGGGTCTGGTAAATCCGTAACCGCCAAGGCGCTGATGCAGCTCAATGGGCGCAACACGGTCTATGATCCAGCGTCGAAAATCACCCTGCACGGGGAGCCCGATATTGATGTCCTCGGCCTGAAGCGCGAACGCGATATGCTCCCCATCCGGGGCGGCCAGATATCGATGATCTTTCAGGAACCGATGGCCAGTTTTGCCCCGGCGCTAACCGTGGGCAAGCAGATGGTGGAACAGCTGCAAATCCACACCGATATGTCCAAAGCGCAAGCCAAAGAGCTTTCGATCGAAATGCTTGACCGCGTCGGCATTACCGAACCCGCCCAGCGGTTTGACCAGTATGTATTCGAATATTCAGGCGGTATGCGGCAACGCGCGATGATCGCCACGGCGCTGACCACAAAGCCGCGCCTTTTGATAGCGGATGAGCCGACAACCGCACTGGACGTCACGATCCAGCGGCAAGTCATCGACTTGATGAAGGAGTTGATCAGCGATTTCGGCATGTCGATCCTGTTCATCACCCATGACCTTGGCGTCATTGCCCAGACAGCGGACCGTGTAGCGGTGATGTATCTCGGGCGGATCCTGGAAAAGGGGGCCGTACGGGACGTGCTGCGGACCCCCGCGCATGCCTATACGCGGGGGCTCCTGAACGCGTTGCCGGATCTCGATAACCTCGATGCGCCTTTGAGGCCGATCCCGGGGGACATCCCATCACCATTGGAGCGACCCTCGGGCTGCGTATTCCACACGCGCAACGCGGAACTGGCCCCCGGCTCGCGCTATGAGACTGAAGTGCCGCCGATGACCGAACTGCGTCCCGGCCATTTCGCCGCCCTCTTTCCGGAGGATGTGCCATGACCCCGCTCGTCCAGATCGACACCCTCACGGTGTCCTTCCCCATCGGGCGCCGCCTCTTTGGCCCGCCGCCTATGCTGAAGGCCGTGAAGGGTGTCAGCCTGAATATCCCCAAGGGCAGTTTCGTCGGGCTTGTGGGCGAAAGCGGGTCGGGCAAGACGACGCTGGGGCGCGCGATCCTCAGAGCCGCTCCCATTAGTGGGGGGACCATCACCTATGACGACGGCACCCGGCGGTTTGACATCGGCACCATGTCCAAAACGGACGAGCGGGACTTTCGTGCCCAGGCGCAGATGATCTTTCAGGACCCCTACGCGGCCCTGAGCCCGCGCATGACCGTGCGCGATATCATCGCTGAACCGCTGGAGCTGCTGGGCATCACCAAAACCCGCGAAGACACCGACGCTCGCGTGCGCGAGATTGCGGGCAAATGCCGGATCAACCTGGAACATTTGCGCCGCTACCCCCATGCGTTTTCCGGCGGGCAGAGACAGCGCATTTCCATTGCGCGGACACTGGCGGCAGGGCCGAAATTCGTGGTGGCGGATGAATGCGTCGCAGCACTCGACGTCTCCATCCAGGCTGACATCCTCAACCTGCTCAAGCAGCTGCAACGCGATCTGGACCTGACCTATTTGTTCATTTCCCATGACCTCAGCGTCGTTGCCCATGTCTGCAACTACGTGGCGGTGATGTATCTGGGCGAGATCGTCGAAGAAGGCCCGACCCGCGAGATCTTCGCCAACCCGCAGCACGATTACACAAAAAGCCTGCTGGCCGCGATCCCGTCCCTGGACCCCGATCAGCGCAGCCGGGTCGTCCGATTTGAACGCGGCGCCATCGCGGTCGAGGGCTAGATGTCCGATTACGACCTCGATAACGCCTATGCCATCGATGGGCCCCAAAGCGCCAAGGCACTCTATGGCAAATGGGCCGCCACCTACGATAGCAGCTTTGCGGAGGGCTGGGGCTACGTTGCCCCGCGCGAGATTGCGGCGGTGTTCAAGGAACATAGCAAAGGCGATGACCCGATCCTCGACATAGGTGCGGGAACGGGCCTTGTGGCTGAACACCTGGGGGGGCTTGTGGTGGACGGCATCGACATCACCAAAGAGATGCTGGATGTGGCAGGCGACAAGGGGCTGTATCGGACCCGGATCGTGGGCGATCTGCTCAAACCGCTCGACATGGTCGATGGCGCTTACGGCGGTATCATCTCCTCGGGTACGTTCACCCACGGCCATGTTGGCCCGGAATGCCTGCCCGAACTGCTGCGCGTGTGCCGTCCGGGCGCGCTGTTCGTCTGTGGCTGCATCCCGCCGGTCTTTGATGGGATGGGTTTTGGATCAACCCTTGCCATCCTAAACGCGCAAGGCGTGATCAGCGATCTCAGCTTTCGCGACATCCCGATCTACGAGGGCGCGGACCACCCCCACGCCAAGGATCGCGGCCTTGTCATGGTGTTCCGCAAATGCTGACGCAGGCCAAGGCCGCGGACGAAGCCGCGCTTGAGCGGCTGATCGAGGCAGCCTTTGTAGACTATGTCCAGGCGCTTGGGCGGGACTGGCCGGGGCCGTACCCGTGGTTGCCAGACGCCATTGGACAAGGTCGCGTGCTTTGGATCGACGGGACCAAGGGCTGCGCGGTCATCGACCGGGATGGCGACACCCTCAAGATCGACCAGATCGCCATTGATCCCGCGCACCAGGGGCGCGGAACGGGGCGTCAGGCGATGGCGGCACTCGAAGACTTGGGCCGACGGGCAGGCTTTGCCCGCATCACGCTTTTCACCGCCCAGGTGCACACCCGCCTTGTCGCCTTCTATTCATCGCTCGGCTACCGCGTCACCGATCTGCGCCCCCCAACCAGCGGCAAGGATGACATCCCCCGCATCCATATGACCAAATCCTTAAGCTGAGGACCCATGCAAGATCCTGCTTTCACCGCCCCCGGTCGCTTTTGGCGCGGCAACCTACACACCCATTCCAACCGGTCCGATGGCGTGTTGACGCCCGAAGAAGTCTGCCGCCGGTACCGTGACGAAGGGTATGACTTCATCGCCCTGACGGATCATTTCATTGGCCTCTATGATTATCCAATCGTGGATACCGTGCCGTTCCGCACCGAGCATTTCACGACCATCTTGGGGGCCGAGGTGCATTCCGGCGCGATGGAGAATGGGGAACTCTGGCATATCCTCGCCGTGGGCCTTCCGCTGGATTTCGCGCCATCGAACACGCCCCACTTTTCGCCTGTGGACGGCATGGAAACGGGACCTGAACTGGCACGGCGCTGCCGGGATGCGGGCGCGTTTGTCGCCATTGCGCACCCCGAATGGGGTGGCTTGTCCCTTGCAGACGCGCGCAGCCTCCAGGCGGCCCATGCCGTCGAAGTCTACAACCACGGCTGTCAGGTTGGGGCGGACCGGGCCGAAGGGTTCTGGCATCTGGACCGCCTGCTTGAAGACGGGCGCAAGCTGACCCTTTGTGCCACAGATGACGCGCACTTTTCCGAACCCGATCACTTCGGTGGGTGGACCATGGTCAAGGCTGAAACCAACACGCCCGAGGCGCTGCTGGCCGCGCTGAAGGCCGGTCAGATGTATGCCACCTCGGGGCCGATGATCCACGATGTTGTGTGGAAAGAACACTTGGTCGAAGTGCGCTGCTCCCCCGCGTCGACCGTCATCGTCCAGGGCCGCGGCTCGGCGACGTCGGCCGTCCATGGAAGTGCGATGGGACAGGTGAAGCTTCCCTACGGTCGGGTTTTCGAAAGTGATTGGATGCGACTGACGGTGATCGATGCCGATGGCAAACGTGCGTGGACGAACCCGGTCTGGCGGCGCGGCTAGGGTCTCAGACCGTCGGCGCGGACAAGCCTCCTCAGCCGATGACATCGACGCGCATCTTGCAAGCCTTGCTGGCTTTAGCAGCGTCACCAAACTGGATGTTACAAAACCCTGCGCACATGGCTTGGGTCGGGGGTGTTTGATGATGCAAGATCTGCAATGCTGGAAAGACGTGTACCGCAGCCTGGCGCGCGATATCTCCGCTGGCCAATTCCGCATTGGCGCAAAGCTCCCTTCTCAGACCGAGTTGGCAAATCACTACAAAACTGGCCGTCACGCGGTTCGGCGCGCGCTTGAGCGGTTGAGCGATGAAGGCGTGATCTCATCGCGGCAAGGCAAGGCCGCTGTGTTGGTTGGTGTCCCTATCACGTATCAAATCGATGCCAGAACACGGTTTGCGTCCCGCCTGCGCGATGCGGGGTATGACGTGCGCATTACTGCGTTGAAAGTCTCGGCTGCAAAGGCCGCAAGTGTCCAGATTGCGAAAATGCTGAACCTCAACGCCCAGGACAAAGTCGGGTTTGCTGAACTCATCCACCACGTCAATGACGTTCCAACCGTCATTGGCAGGCACTACTTCAACACACAGAAATTTCCTGACATCTTGAAGGAAATCTCTGGGCCCTCACCCTCGGTCCCAGAGGCGTTCCGCCGGATTGGCGTGCCTGACTACGTCCGGCAATCGACGCTTGTGAAGGTACGTCAGCCGACTGCCTATGAGTCGTTGATTCTTGAGATCCCGCCCACGCAACCCGTCTTGGCACTTTTGGGTCAGAACGTGGCCACCCCCGGCGTCCCGGTCGAAGTGACGGAGGCGATCGTGCGTGCTGATACTGTGAAGCTTCAGATCGAAGGTCACCAAGTTCACCACTTGGTGTGAAACAATTGTGACGAATGCCGTTCAAGGACGAAGCATCAAACAACTGTAACGACCCGTTGGTCTGGTGATGTCAAGCCCCGCGGCCGAGGGCGTTGATCGCAAAAGTTCCTAACGGGAGACCGATTTATGCTACGCTTTACCTGTGCGGCGGCAGCGGCAACGCTGGCGTTTTCCACCTTTGCGGATGCCAAGGTGACCATCACGTGCCTGACCAATGCGGGGCACCTGACGCGGCAACACGAACCTTTGATGGCCGAATTCAACGCCATGCAGGATGAGATCGTCGTCGAATATGCGGCGCCTGCGAAAAACTACGGGGACACGCATCTCAAGCTCTTCCGCGGTTCGGCGACCAACACCCTGCCGGATTGTGCCTTTCAGGCGTATAACCAACTGCCGTCTTTGGCCCGTGCCTTGGCCGAGCGGGGTCAGATCGTAGACATGTCCACGCTCATGGAGGCAGAGGGCGACGGCTGGACCGAGGCGAACTATTCGGAAGCGATGCTCGACCTGGGCCGCGTGGACGGCGCGCAATACGGGATGCCGTTCAACGCCTCTGTCATTCAGTGGTACTACAACGCTGATCTGTTCCGGGAAGCGGGTCTGGACCCCGACAACTTCCCAACCGATTGGAACGGCCTGTTCGATGCTGCGCAGAAAATCGACGCCTTGGGCGACGACATTCTGCCGATGTTCATGTGGCTCATCAACGGGGACGACTGGGGGTTCCAGACACTGATCTTGCAACAGGGGGGGCGCATGATGTCCCCCGACGGCCAGGCCGTCGCCTTTGACGAAAACGACCACGCGCTGGAAGCCATGAAAATGGCCAAGCGTTTGCACGACGAGGGCGGCTTGCGCACCGATCTGGACCGCGAAACCCAGTTTGCCGCCTTCACCGAAGGCCGCATGGGTCTGTGGGGTCTGTCCCCTGCCGGTGCCCGCAACATGCAAGAGCGTGTGGGCGCGCAATTCGACCTGCGGTCGCATCCGTTCACGGTCTGGAATGACCAAGATGGTAAGCTGCCGACGGGCGGCAACGCGGCCATCATTACGACGCAGGACCCCGAGAAGATCGCCGCCGCGTGGGAATACATCAAGTTTGTCACTGGCCCGCGTGGTCAGCAAGTGACGGCAGAGATCACCGGCTATCTGCCCACCAATCGCAAGGTTTTGGGCACCGACTACATGGGCGAATTCTACGCGGCGAACCCGTATTACGCGACCCCCGTCATGCAGTATGACCGCGCGGGCCCATGGTCGGGTTACCCCGGCACGCAGTCCGAGAAGATCTGGCGGGAGCAGGCGTCGACGATCCGCGCTGTGATGGAAGGGGAGCTGTCGCCAGAAGAAGGGGCGACACAGCTCAAGGACATCGCAGTCGACCTGATGAAGCGCTGAGCGTTTCTTTCCGTCCCGCGCCGGAAATTGGCGCGGGGCTCTTCTTGTCCGATGGATTGATCATGGCCCAGCTCAATTTGAAAAACATCAAGAAGTCCTTTGGCGACACGCCGGTTCTTCATGATATTTCGCTGGATGTGAACGATGGCGAGTTCGTCTCGCTGGTGGGCCAATCAGGGTGCGGCAAATCCACGTTGCTGCGGATCATTGCAGGGCTGGAACACCCCGACAGCGGCGATATTCTGATCGACGGTCAGTCGATGCTCGACGCCGCACCCAAGGACCGCAACATCGCAATGGTGTTCCAGGACTACGCTCTGTATCCCCATATGAGCGTTGGCGAAAACATGGCGATGCCCCTGGTGATGGCCAGCCTGCCGCTTTATGCGCGCTTGCCGATAATGCGCTCCATCACGCCTGCCAGCCGCAGGGCGCAGCCCCAGATCCGGGCGGGCGTTGAGACAGTGGCAAAACAGTTGCGCATTGACCATTTGCTGGACCGCAAGCCTGCGCAGCTTTCAGGGGGGCAACGGCAACGGGTCGCCCTTGGCCGTGCTCTGGTGCGTGACCCGCAAGTGTTCTTGATGGATGAGCCGCTGTCGAACCTCGATGCAAAGCTGCGCGTTCAGGTCCGGGCCGAGATTACGGAACTCCACGCCAAGTCCGGCCTCACATTTGTGTATGTGACCCACGACCAGGTGGAGGCCATGACAATGTCGAGCCGTGTTGCCCTGTTGCAAACCGGGCATTTGTTGCAGGTCGGCACACCGAACGATCTCTTTTCCGATCCAGCGAACCTCGATGTGGCCCAGTTCATCGGCAGCCCGGAAATCAACATCATAGCCGGCGAAAGCCACGCCGGTCAGGTCAGCATCGGGCCGACCCAGTTGCCCATTGATTTGGGTGCGACTGGACCCGTCCAGATCGGCATTCGACCGGAGACGATTTTGGTGCGCAATGCCGATGGGCTTGTCGCGTCCCATGCCCCGGAACACGGTCACGCGGTGACCTTCAAGAAGCGTTTGGTCGAGGATCTGGGGCCCGAATTTCTGATCCACGGGGCCTTTGCCCATGACCCTGAAGGCGTCATCCGGATCCGTGCGCAGAAAAGCGATGCCTACAGCAACGCTGGCGTGTTTGCACAATCTGAAACGCTGGATGTGGTTCTGAACCCCAGGCAACTTTTGTTCTTTGGTGCAGACGGTCAGCCTCTGCGCCCCGTTGCGACAGCCGCAAAACAGGTGGAGACAGCGTAGTGGCGGTTTCCAAACTCCAGCGGGCACAAACCCGCCTTGCATACCTTCTGGTCCTGCCAGCGACATTTCTGATCCTGCTGATCTACATCATCCCGATCATCTTTGTCTTTCTGGGCAGCCTGACCGACTACACGTTGGTCAGCGACTACTACGAATTTGTCGGATTAGAGAACTACCGACAGATGTTTGGCGACAAGGTCTTCGCCAACGCATTGAACAACACCTTCTTTTACGCCGTCCTGTTCTTGCCCGGCGCCTTCATCATCAGCCTTGTCATCGCGATTGCGATTCAAGAACAGAAGCAGTTCCGCTCCGTCTTGGAGGTGCTTTACTTTCTGCCGGTGACGTCGACTTTGGCCGCAATGGCGCTCGTCTGGGCCGCGCTGATGGATTCTGGGCAGGGGGTGATTAACAACACCTTTCAGCTGTTTGGGCTGCCAAGGGTCAACTGGTTCGGCAACGAAGATGTGGTGCTCTACTCCCTTGCCATCATATCGCTGTGGTCGATCATTGGCTTTAACATGGTGCTGTTTCTGGCCGGACTGACGTCCATCCCAAAGAACCTTTACGAGGCCGCGGCACTCGATGGGGCAGATCATCCGCTCGACAAGTTCTTTCGTGTGACATGGCCCATGCTGGGGCCCACCGCGATGTTTGTGGCCGTGACCAGTTCCATCACCGCGTTCAAGCTGTTCGACACGGTCGCGATCCTGACCCAAGGCGGGCCGGACCGCGCGTCCGAGGTGTTCCTCTACCTCGCGTTCCTTGAAGGGTTTGAATATTTCAACATGGGATACTCAGCGGCGCTGTCGTTGTTTTTCCTCGGGATTATCTTCCTCTTTGCGCTGATCCAGGCCCTCTTCTCGGATCGCAACGTGCATTATTGAGCCATGGCAGAGATTTCCCAAACCCCCACGCCCACCGCCGCCCATTGGCTTGACCGGGCAAAGCCCAAGTCCGTTGGTCGCGTGGTCACAAGCCTGCTTTTGTTCCTTGGTGCGTGGATCATGGTGTTTCCGTTCATCTGGATGATCTCGTCCAGCATGAAGCCCACGGACGAAGTCTATGACGCTGATTTCTCGATCATTCCCAAGACCTTCAAAGGGTTCGAGAACTACTACGGTGTGATTTTCGAACAGCCCTACCTCATTTTCTTGATGAACAGCATGATCGTCTGCGTCGGCATCCTGGTCATTCAACTGCTGACCGCCATCCTGGCGGCTTACGCCTTGGCCAAGCTCAAGTTCCGCGGCTCCACCATCTTGTTCGGCACGGTCATCGCGGCGATCACCATTCCGATCAATGTGACCTCCATTCCGCTCTACATCGGGCTGGTGCGCGTCGGTCTGTTGGATACCTACTTTGCGATGATGTTCCCGTTTATCGTCTCGGTCTTTGCGATCTTCCTGTTTCGCCAGTTCTTTCGCGGCTTCCCGGACAGCATCATTCAGGCCGCACGGGTTGATGGCTTCTCCGAGATTGAGATCATCCTTCGCCTTATCCTGCCCTCCGCGGTGCCAGCCATTGCGGCCTTCAGCGTATTCAGCTTTGTGGCCCACTGGAATGACCTCTACTGGCCCCTGATCGTCGTACAAAGTCAGGACAAAATGACCGCCACGCTGTCGATGATGCAGTATCAATCCGCCTTCGACACGGATTACGGGCGCACCTACGCCTCTGCCACGGTCGTCACGGCACCGATGGTGATTGCGTTCCTCTTTGCCCGCAGGCTGTTCATCCGGGGCATCACCATGACCGGAGTAAAAGGCTGATGCTGAAATTCGTCGTTCTCGCCGACATCCATGTGGTGCCTGAAACCCAGTTGAGCCACGGCCTCGATACGCTGGACCGGTTGAACCAGGCCGTCGCCTACGTCAACGAAGCCCATGGGGACGCTGATTTCGTCATTTTTGCCGGGGACCTTGCCGATCACGGGGAGGCTGCGGCCTATGAGCGGTTCAAAACGGCAATCGCACCGCTGACGCCGCCTGTTTACCTGACTTTGGGGAATCACGACCATCGGCCGACGTTTCTTGACGTGATGGGCGCCGACCACGCCAATCCCGACACCGGCTGCATCGACCACGTGATTGATGGGGGCGGCCACCGGATCATCGTTCTCGACACGTCCGATCCCGAACTGCGCGGCGCGGGCCGCCTTGACGCACGCCAGATCGATTGGCTGAAGGCGCGCCTGGCCCAGGTGCCCGAGACGCCGGTGGTGATCGTTCTACACCACAACATCGCGCCCTTTGACGTGCAGACGGACGCGATCATCCTCGAAGATAACGGGGCGTTTGCCGATGCCGTCCTCAGCCACGCCCATGTACGACAGGTGATCTCTGGTCATGTGCACATGACCACATCGGGCAATTATCGCGGTGTCCCGTTTTGCACGTTTGCGGGGGCGCACTACAGTATTGAACCCATGTCCACCGCCCGATCGGGTCCCATACCCGCAGAACGCGGCACATATGTAAGCCCGGTGCCGCGCCGAGAGGGCCCAGGACAACTGGCCGTGGTCCTTTGCGGCGATGACAGTGTTGTCGTCCACATGGAAAACTTCCTGGATCGCCACCTTGTTCTGCCCCCGGACCTCTTCGCTTGGTCGTGACGGTTTCAGGCGCCGTCACAAAGGACGCTGTGATCCGGTCCTGGGCGGGGCAATCCCGAAGGCTTACAGAATTCTGACGCCGCAGTGATGCCAGCAGGCTTCGGGACCCCGACCAGCCAAGGCGCCACATCGTGACGCGCGCCCGACCGTCACCCGCCAGCCCACAATCCCCAGCCCGACCAAAACTTCAGCACCAACGCCCGCTCTCATAGCACCCGACGCCTTCCCCGCCGACGGGGCTTGCCTCTGCCGCCCGCCTGTCAGACCCTCCCGCGGGAAATCAAAAAAAGACTCAACGGGAGAGATACATGAAACTCGCAACACTTCTGGCCGGTGCCCTGTCCCTGGGCCTTGCCGGGGCTTCGCTGGCCGATGGCCACGCCCCCACCAAGGTCGGCTTCATCTATGTGGGCCCCATCGGCGATGGCGGCTGGACCTATCAGCATGACCAAGGCCGCCTCGCCGTCGAGGCGGAATTCGGTGATAAGGTCGAAACCGTCTTCCAGGAAAGCGTCCCCGAAGGCGCCGACGCGGAACGCGCCATCACCCAGATGGCCCTTCAGGGCGCCGACATCATCTTCACCACATCTTTCGGCTACATGGACGCCACCAATGCCGCCGCCGCGAAATTCCCGGATGTGAAGTTCGAACATGCCACCGGGTATAAGCGCGAACACCCCAACGTCTCCACCTATGACGCCCGTTTCTACGAAGGCCGCGCTGTCATCGGCCACATTGCGGGCCATATGACCGAGACGAACAAGATCGGCTACATCGCGTCCTTTCCCATTCCCGAGGTGATCCAGGGCATCAACTCCGCCTATCTCCATGCGTCCAAGGTGAACCCGGATGTCGAAATGGTCGTGACCTGGGTCTACACCTGGTTCGACCCCGCCAAAGAGGCTGATGCCGCCCGTGCCATGATCGACCAAGGCGTCGACGTCATCATGCAGCATACCGATAGCACTGCCCCCCAGGCGGCCGCCCAGGCCGCGAACGAGGCGGGGCAGCGCGTTTTCACCTTTGGCCAGGCCTCCGACATGGCGGCATTCAAGCCCGTGCCCCGCATCGCGTCCATCATCGACGACTGGTCGCCTTACTACATCAAGCGTGTGGGCGACCTGATGGAGGGCACCTATGAGCAGACCGCTTCGTGGGGCGGCATGCCAGAAGGCGAAGTGGTCATCGGCGAAATCACCGACGCCGTCCCCGCCGAGGTAAAGGCCGAAGCCGAAGCCATGGTGGCCGCCATCACCTCGGGCGACTACCACCCGTTCACCGGCCCCCTGAACAAACAGGACGGCACTGTCTTTCTGGCCGATGGCGAAGTGGCTGATGACGGCGCCCTGGCCACGATGAATTTCTACCTGGAAGGCATCACCGGCGATATTCCGAACTGAGTGTCACGGTCTGACGGACAAAGCGCCCGGGCCATTGGTCCGGGCGTTGCCGTTTCAGGGCCTGCAAACCGTCAGTAGTTCCAGAGTGTCCCATCCGTCAGGCGGACGATGGGGTGACTGCCCGGGCGATAGCTATAACGCTTGGCCTCCCCCTCATCGAAATCAACGCCCAGGCCCGGCGCGTCACTGACGACAAAGGCCCCGTCGACGAGCCTGTGGGCGGACGGGAACAGCGCGTCGCATTCCGGCGTCCCCAGCACCAGATATTCCTGGATCCCGAAATTCGGTGCCCACGCGTTCAGATGCGCCTGCGCCGCCATAGAGATGGGGGAATGGCTGGGCGCGCCGTGGAAGCCGGTGCGCACATGGTGCTGCGCGGCCAGATCTACGATGCGCCGCACTGGGGTGATGCCGCCCGCATAGGTCACCGCCACCCGGATGAAGTCGATCAACTCCTGCTCGATCAACCTGTTGCAATCCCAGATGGTGTTGAACACCTCGCCGATGGCAATCGGCGTGGTGGAATGCTGTCGGATCAGCCGCAGCGCATCCTGATCTTCGGCTGGCGTCGGGTCTTCTAGCCAGTAAAGCCCCACATCTTCGACCGATTTGGCAAACGCCGCCGCGTCCCGCGGGCGCAGGCGGTGGTGCACATCATGGAGCAATTTCAGGTCTGGACCAAACCGGTCCCGAACCGCGGCCAGCGCATCGGGCATGAACCGCATGTAAAGATCGGTGTCCCAAATCTCCACCTTGGGACGGATCCCGCTGAAATCGGTGATGTGGGTCTGGGTGTCGCCCTTGGTCGCGGGTGTGGCATAGCCAGGCGTGGGCATCCCAGGGACGCCGCATTGCAGCCGGACGGCCCTGTACCCTTGCGCCACATAGGCGGCGACCGAGTCCATCAGGTCGTCAAGGTCCGCCCCCGTCGCATGGGCATAGACCAGCGCGCTGTCACGGCTTTTCCCGCCCAGCAACTGATAAAGCGGCATCCCCGCCAATTTGGCCTTGATGTCCCACAGCGCCATGTCGATGGCTCCGATCGCCGCCATCGCCACGGGCCCCCCTCGGAAGTAAGCGCCCCGGTAGAAAAACTGCCACAGATCTTCGCTGTTGCGGGGGTCTTTGCCGATCAGGTTCGGGATCAGATACTCCCGCAGGTAGGCCGCGGGCAACGTCTCTCGGTTGTTCAGCGTGCCGTCGCCCAGGCCGTAAACGCCCTGGTCGGTCATGATCTTCAACGTGACGTAATTCTTGCCCGGCCCCCCCACGAACACGTTTGCATCGGTAATTTTCATCTCAACCCCTCATCCGCTCACATCCGCCCGTTTCCAGTCGCCGCGCCACAGGCGGCTGTGGAAGGGCCAGAATTTCAGGATTTCTTCGATCAGCAGAATCGCCAGGACCCAGAAGGCGGGCAGGGCGAAGACCAAGACCGCCAAGGCGGTTGCTGGCACGCGGAACAGCCATTGGGACCACAGGAACAGCTTCATCACATAGACCGTATCGCCACTGGCCCGCAGGGTGTTGCCGCAGATGGCATTTGTCGTGCGGGGAACGGTGGTCAACAGAAGGATCGGCAAGAACCCCATCAGGGTCGCGCGGGTCTGGGCGGTCAACTCCGCATAAAGCACATCCACCGACAGACACAGTGCCAGGAACACCGCCGCCACGATGCCCGCGGTCACAAAGGCGCCGCGCCAAGCCGATGACAGGAAACGGTTCAACGTGTCTTCCGGCGCCCGCTGCCCCAACAGTTGTGCCACGATGATGCCCGTGGCTTGGGTCCACTGCATGGCGATTTGACCGGCCACCATGTTCCACGGCGCGATCAGAGTCATGGCCGCGAAATCATTCAACACCATCCCCGCATAGATCAGCGTGCACACATGGGTCGCCAGTGTCGCGCTGATGAATGTCGTCGCAATCGGCAGGGAAAAACGCAGGTGCCGCAGGGCGCTTTGCTGGAACGTCCCCTGCCGCCACCCGGGCGCGCGGGCCAGGCCCTTGTCCAATTGCCAAAGCCGATGGGCAAAGAACGCCACTTGCACCGCCACGCCAAGCGCGCTGCCCATGGCCGCGCCGACCACGCCAAACGCGGGCAGCCCCCCAAACCCGTGGATCAGAACAACGCTGGCGCCGATATTGATTGGGACCGACAGGCAATATCCATAAAGCGGCAGGCGCGTGCGCCCCCGCCCGTTGAAGTAACTCGACAGGCACTGGCCCACGGATTCCAACAGGATCACCAGGGCAAAGACCGCCAGGTAAGACCAGGCCAGCGCCGCCACGGCCGCATTTGGCGCAAACGCCCCGATCAGCGGGCCCCCCGCAAGGAACAGCGCGGCCACCCCCGCCAGGCCAATGGCCAGGCTGATCGCCAAACCGGATGCCAGCGTGGATTTGAGGGAGACGTCATCCTTCGTCCCGGCCGCCTGCGCCGTGCGAATTTGCATGGCGTGGGAAAACGCGAAGATCACGCCCAGCACCATTCCCCCAATGGCCGCCGCCAGGCCCATGGCCGCCAAAGACACCTCCCCCAAGGACGACACAAGCCACCCGTCGATGACAATCGTGCCGTGCAAGAACACCGCCTTGATCGTCATCGGCCAGGCCAACGCAAACACATCCCGTGCCGCGGGGGCAGGCGGAGAGGGTATGGGATCGGGAAGGGGGGTCATGGGCCGGTCCGGTGCCGTCGCTGCGCACCGCCCAGCCCGAGATGCCGGGCGCAGCGCGGGGCTACGTGCGTTCGAAATAGTTTGAATTGCTCGCTAAAATGCGCTCGATCGTTTGATCCAACCGCGACAAATGCACCGTGCAGGCCGCAATCGCCGCATCCACGTCATGGGCCTTTATCGCCTCTGCGATGGCCCGGTGATCGTCCAGCAAATCGGGCAACCGCTGCTCTTTATCGCGCCCCAGAATGCACAGACGGTCGATCTTGGCCTTCTCCTGCTGAATGACCTCGAACGCGTAGTCGGTCCCGGCAATGCCGCAGATCGTCTTGTGGAACTCGAAATCAAGCGCGCTGAACGCGGTCACATCACCGCTTTCGACGGCCGCCCCCTGCAGCAGCAGTGCCGCCTCCAACTGCGCCGACCCCGTGCCGTCGCACCGATCCGCCGCCCGCCGCACGACCTCCTTCTCGATACAGGCCCGCACAAACCGTGCCTTCTCAATCTGCCGGATGGAGAATTGACGCACCTCCGTCGCCCGCTGGGGCCGGATCAGCAAAAGATCCAGGTTCGCCAACCGACTGAAAGCATCGCGTACTGGCTGGCGCGAGACACCGAATTGCGCCGCCACTTCCGCCTCCGAGATGCGATCCCCTGGCTTAAGGGCCAGCGTCACGATCTGTTCGTGCAGGTGGTCGAACACGTCATCGACGGTCGTGCGCCGTTCGGTCCCGAAAGTCGCTTGTACCATCCAAAGCTCCCTCTCGAGCTGTCAATTAAGCGACGCCTAGCAGAAAGCAAACGCATGTGCTAGACTAGTATCCCAGTCGATTTACTAGTATCCCAGTTTCAGAGCGGTCTCGAATCATCCGCCAACGTCAGCGCACTGGCAACGTCCCGTGCATTTGGGAGGGAACATGGCCGGTGTGAGCCTCAGTGGCATCGTCAAACGCTATGGCGGACTTCAGGTCGTCCACGGGATCGACCTTGACGTGGCCGAGCAGGAATTCGTCGTGCTCGTCGGCCCTTCGGGTTGCGGTAAGTCCACGACCCTTCGCATGATTGCCGGTCTCGAAGAAATCTCCGAAGGCGATCTGGAAATCCACGGCCGCCGCATGAACCGTATCGCCCCAAAAGATCGCGACGTGGCCATGGTGTTCCAAAACTATGCGCTTTATCCGCATCTGAACGTGGCCGACAATATGGCCTTCGGGTTGCGCATCCGCCGCATGCCCAAAGACCAGATCGCCACCACCATCGCCGACACGGCCGCCATCCTGGGGCTGACCGACTACCTTGAACGGCGCCCCGCCGACCTGTCCGGGGGGCAGCGTCAGCGCGTTGCCATGGGACGCGCCATCGTGCGCCACCCCAAAGTCTTCCTTTTCGATGAACCGCTCTCGAACCTCGACGCCAAGCTGCGCACCCAAATGCGCGCTGAAATCAAACGCCTTCACAATCGCCTGGGCGTCACCTCCGTCTACGTGACCCATGACCAGGTCGAGGCCATGACCCTCGCCGACCGTATCGTCGTGATGAATGAGGGCCGGATCGAACAGGTCGGCACCCCGATGGAACTGTTCAACCATCCTGCAAACACCTTCGTCGCTGGCTTCCTGGGCTCTCCGCCCATGAACCAGATGAAGGCGCAGTTGACGGAAACTGGCGCCCGCGTGGGCAAGGCCGACATCAAGATCACCGGCGCCATCAACGGCAATGCGGGGCGCGACGTGATCATCGGCATCCGGCCCGAACACGTCAGCTTGCGTCCCGGTGACGGGACAACCCCACTTCCCATTGCGTTGGACCTGGTCGAACCCTTGGGCTCCGAAGCGCTGCTCCATGCCCGTTTCGGCGCCGACGAGATGGTGTTCAAGGCCGAAACCCAGGGCGACATCTCTCACTTGCACGGCGTGTCCGAGGTCCATGTCCCCGCAAACCTCGTCAAAATCTTCGACGCGGAAACGGGCCGCGCCCTGTCGTTGGAGCCGTAGGCCATGGTCGACCGCAACACAGATGTCGGTGGCCTGCCCATGGAAGAGATGGTGGCCGAGGCGCAAGAGGCGTTGAGGACCGACAAAAAATCCTATGCGCCCGAGACGTCGTGGACCCGGGCCATCGACCATCTCAAGCGGGAATGGCAGCTTTACGTCATGCTGGCCCCGACGATCATCTGGTTCGTCGTGTTCCTCTACAAGCCCATGTACGGCCTGCAGATTGCGTTCAAAGACTACTCCATCTTCCGCGGCGTCGCCGGAAGCCCCTGGGTCGGGCTTGAACATTTCGAAGTGCTGTTCGGCAATGATCAATTCCTGCGCGCCGTCGGCAACACGATCAAGATCAGTGCCCTGAACCTCCTCTTTGGCTTTCCCGCGCCCATCATCCTGGCGCTGATGTTCAACGAAATCCTGCACGCGACTTACAAGAAAACGGCTCAGACGATTGTCTATCTGCCCCACTTCATTTCGTCGGTGATCATCGCCGGGATCGTGATCACGGCCTTCGCGCCCACGGGCGGCATCGTGAACATCATCCTGGGCTGGTTCGGGCTCGACTCGATATATTTCCTGACGCGACCGGAATGGTTCCGACCCATCTTTGTCGGCACCGGCATCTGGCAGGAAGCGGGCTTCGGCTCCATCGTTTTCCTGGCCGCCATCGCGGGCGTGAACCCGTCCCTTTATGAAAGTGCGGTCGTCGATGGCGCGAACCGCTGGCAGATGATGTGGAAGATCACCATTCCCTCTATCCTGCCCACGATCCTGATTATGCTGATCATCCGCATTGGCAACATCATGGAAGTGTCGTTCGAACTGGTGATCCTCCTCTATCAGCCCGCCACCTATGAGACGGCCGATGTGGTCAACACCTGGATTTATCGCCAGGGCCTCCAATCCGGCCAATATGATCTGGCCGCCGCTGCGGGCCTCTTCAACGCCGTTGTCGCTTTCGTCTTGGTGATGGCCGCCAACACCCTGTCGCGGCGCTATTCGCGCACGTCCCTGTGGTAAGGGGGACGGGCCCATGATGAATTGGAACCTCTACTCCCGCGGCGACAAAACTTTCGCAATCATTGTCTCCATCCTCATCGGGATGTTCACCGTCGCCACGCTGTACCCGTTCATTTACATCGCTGCAGTGTCCTTTTCCTCGGGCTTTGCGGCGCAGGCGGGCAAGGTGGTGCTCACGCCCATCGACGTCACGGTCGAGGCTTATGGCTACATCCTGTGGGACCCTCAGTTCTGGATTAGCTACCGCAACACCTTCATCTACACGATTGGCGGCACCGTGATGAGCTTGGCGTTCATCATTCCCGGCGCCTACGCCCTGTCGCGCCCGCAACTGAAGGGGCGGCGGTTCTTCAACCTCTTCATCGCGTTCACCATGTGGTTCAACGCGGGCCTGATCCCGTTCTTTCTGAACATGCGGGACCTGAACCTTCTGGACAGTATGTTTGGCATCATCCTCGCCTTCGCGGTCAACGCCTTCAACATCATCCTTTTGCGCAACTTCTTCGAAAGCATCCCGCAAAGTTTCGAGGAAGCCGCCCGCATGGACGGTGCCAACGACTTCCAGGTCCTATGGAAGGTTTATGTCCCGCTCTCCAAACCCGCCATTGCCACCATCACTCTGTTCTGCATCGTGTCGCGCTGGAACGGGTTCTTCTGGGCCATGGTCCTGCTCCAGTCCGAGGAGAAGATCCCGCTCCAGGTGTTCCTGCGCCACACCATCTCCAACCTCAGCGACGATGACGAATTCGCCATCGTGCAAACCGCCGCCGGGTTTAGCGCCGAGACGGTGACCGCCGCCATCATCGTTTGTTCGATCATCCCCGTGCTGATCGTCTACCCGTTCATACAAAAATACTTCGAGAAGGGCATCCTGCTCGGAGGGGTCAAAGAATAAGACCAAGGCTTTCTTAGGGAGGAAACCATGAAGAAACTGAGCCTCATCGCGACCATCCTGGCCACGACGGCCGTCGCACCACCCGCGCTGGCCGACGGCCACCTTCGCATCGTGGACGAGCCGCTGGAATTGACGATCCAGATGAACCACGCGCGCTATCCGATCTACGAAGAAGACTGGCCGGTGGAACAGGTTGCACGTGAACTCACTGGCATCCACCTCCTCAACGATACCGTCGGCGCCAACATGCGCACCGATGAGAACACGGGCCGGACCGAGGCCCTGAACCTCATGCTCGCCTCCGGCAATATTCCGGATATCGTCGGGTCCAGCCGTATCCGCGACTTCGTCAATCAATACGGCCCCGAAGGCGCCTTCGTGCCCCTTAATGACCTGATCGCCGAACACGCCCCCAACATCGCCGCCTACTACGCCACCCGCCCCGATATTGAGGCAGCGGTGAAGGCGTCGGACGGCCAGATGTACTACATCCCCTATCTGCCCGACGGCAAATATGGCCGCGCTTATTGGATCCGCACCGATTGGCTGGACGCGTTGGGCCTCGAAGTCCCGCAAACCGTCGAGGAGTATGAAAACGTCCTCCGCGCCTTCAAGACCCAAGACCCCAACGGCAACGGCCTTGCCGATGAAGTGCCGTTCTTCGCGCGCCAATGGCCCGAAGTCGTCCGCCTGGTCACCCTCTGGGATGGTCGGGCCCACGGCTCGGACACCTACCACGACTTCCTGGTCGAAGACGGCAAGATCGACCACGGCTATCTTGGCGAAGGGTACCGCGACGGCATCGCCAACCTGGCCCGCTGGTACGAAGAGGGGCTGATCGACGCCGAAATCTTCACCCGCGGCTCTTCAGCCCGGGACTTCCTTCTGTCCGAAAACCTCGGCGGCTCCACCCATGATTGGTTCGCCTCCACGTCCGGCTACAACCGCCTGTCGTCTGAAATCGACGGGTTCGAGTTCAAGGCCTTCGCCCCGCCCGCATCCCCATCGGGGCGCCGGATCGAAGAACATCGGCGCATCTTGGTCAAACCTGACGGCTGGGCCATCGGCCACACCAATGACCACGTGGTCGAAACCATCAAATATTTCGACTTCTGGTTCACCGAAGAAGGCCGCCGCCTCGCCAATTTTGGGGTCGAGGGCATGCATTACGACATGATCGACGGCAAACCCATCTTCAAGCAGGAATTTTTGGACGCGGGGCCCGTCAACCGCTCCCTCTACCAAGTCGGATCTCAGCTTCAGGGGCGTGGTTACTTCCAGGACTACAACTACGAAATCCAGTGGAGCAATGAGTTCGCGCTCGAAGGCATCGCCCTTTACGACGAAGGCGACTACCTGATCCCCGACTTTCTGGGCGTGTCCTTCACCAATGACGAACAGAAGGTCTATGACCGGACCTGGGGGTCCATCCGCGACTACATGCTGGAGCGTCAGCAGGCTTGGATCCTGGGCAATGGCAACGTCATGGAAGACTGGGACGGCTACATCGCGCAGCTTGACAGCATGGGCATGCAGGAGCTTTTGGCCGTCATGCAGTCCGCCTACGACCGTCAATACGGCGGCTAGAACCGCCAAGCTGGGGCGGCATCCTGTGCCGCCCCTTTCCCTGATCGATTGGATGACCTGACCCATGCCGGGCGACGCACTTCCCTTGCTTGACGAACCCAAAGCCGGACGCATGACGATCCAGTATGCGCCCGTGGCTGACACCGAAGTGGTTGAAAACCCGCCCCGGTTCACCTGGTTGCCCGTCGTGGACGAAGGCGCTTCCTACGTCCTGCGGGTATCTTCCGATCCAGGCTTTCCGGCGGCATCGACCCAGGTGTTCCAGAACATCGCACTGAATTTCTTCACCCCCGACACCCCCCTTGCCCCTGGCCCCTATCACTGGTCCTACGCCACCTGGGACGCCGATACGGGCACCCGGACCAGCCGTTGGAGCAGTGTGCGCAGCTTTACCTTGCCCGAGAACCTGCCGCAGACACCGCTGCCGCGCCGGGACGTGCGGCTGGCCAAAGGAACCGCAGCACATCCGCGCCTCTGGCTCACCCCGGATCGCCTCACCGACTTCAAAGCGGCCGTCGCGAAGGACCCGACCCATTGCGCCTGGTCGACCTTCTATGAAAAGGCCGTTCTGCCTTGGATGGACAGGGACATCCTGCCCGAACCCGCGGGCTACCCCAACCACACCCGCACTGCGCCCGTCTGGCGACAAACCTATATCGACCTGCAGGAAACCTGGTACGCGGTCCGACACTTGGCCATCGGCGGCAAAGTCACCGACGATGCGGCCATGACGGCGCGCGCCAAAGACTGGCTGCTGTCCGTCGCCGCGTGGGACCCCATGGGCGTCACGTCCCGCGCGTATACCGATGAATGGGCCTACCGCGTCTGCAACGCGCTGGCCTGGGGCTATGACTGGCTCTATGACGATTTGACTTCGGGCGATCGCGCAACCGTCCGGCACCCCTTGCGCGAACGCACCCGCGACATTGCCGAACATGCGATCCTGAACGCCAAGATCCACCTTTTCCCCTATGACAGCCATGCGGTTCGCTCGGTCTCTTTGACCCTCATCCCTGCTTGCATCGCCCTTCTGGAGGACGACGATCAGGACGTGCAGGATTGGCTCAACTACTGCATCGAATTCCTCTACACCGTCTATTCCCCCTGGGGCGATGCCGATGGGGGCTGGGCGGAAGGCGCGCAGTATTGGATGATGGGGATGGCCTATCTGATTGACGCCGCCAATCGCCTCAAAAGTTATACTGGCCTCGATCTGTATCAGCGGCCCTTTCTGCAAAACACGGGCGACTTTCCCCTGTTCTGCAATGCCCCCAACACCCGCCGCGCCAGCTTTGGCGACGACAGCGCGCTTGGCGACCTGCCCGCCATCAAGACGGGGCTGAATATGCGCCAACTGGCTGGGGTCACGGGCAAGGGCGCCTATCAATGGTATTGCGACCACAACCTTGCGCTGAACCCCGGCACCGAAATGGCCTTCTACAATTGGGGTTGGTGGGACACCCATTTTGATGAACTGGTCTTCCAGACCGACTTCCCCGTGGTCGACGCCACGCCGCCCGAAGGTGGATTGCGCCACTTCAAGGGCATCGGCTGGGTTGGCGTCCAACACGCCATGGATGATCCCGACCGGCACATCCAATTCGTGTTCAAGTCGTCCCCCTATGGCTCCATCAGTCACAGCCACGGCGACCAAAACGCCTTTTGCCTGTCGGCCTATGGCGAAGACCTCGCCATTCAGTCAGGCCATTACGTCGCCTTCAACTCGACCATGCACCGCAATTGGCGGCGGCAGACCCGGTCGAAAAACGCGATCTTGATCAACGGCAAAGGCCAATATGCCGAGAAGGACAAAACCAAGGCCATGGCCGCCACCGGCAAGATCCTCGCCGCCGAAGACCGCGACGACCATATCTACATCCACGGCGATGCGACCGCCGCCTATCAAAGTCTCTCTCCCGAAGTCACCCGGGCCGCGCGAGAGGTCTATTTCGTCCACGGCGACTACTTCGTCATCGTCGACAGCGTGGACGCCAGCGAACCGGTCACTCTGGAATGGTTGCTCCACGCGAACACAGCTTTCGATTTGGGCAAAACATCCTTCCGCAACACTGGCACGCGCGCCGGGTTCTACGGTCAGGTCGTCTGGTCGGAGGCGGGCAAACCCGTGTTCGAACAAGACACCGGCTTCCCCGATGTGGACCCCGCAGAATACGAGGGCCTTCCCGTCAGCACCGCTCTGACGGCGCGCTATCCGGCGGCAAAACGTCACCGCATCGCCACACTGCTCGTGCCCTACCGCTTGGATGCGCCCAAGCGCATTTTCAACTTCATCGACGACCAGGGGTACGACGCCGACCTCTATTTCACCGACGCGGAGGAGACGACGTTCAAAGTCGTCCTTCAGAAATTCGCCAAGACATAACCCATTCCGAAGACAGGGAAGACCATCCATGAAACTCGCAGGACAAACCGCAATCGTCACCGGTGGGGGCCGCGACATCGGGCTGGCGGTCGCCAAGAAGCTCGCGTCCGAAGGCGCGTCCGTCGCCATCAACTACTTCTCCAGCGGCGCTGGTGCCGACGCCGCCGTCACAGAGATCACGGGAAATGGCGGCCGCGCCTTTGCCTTGCAAGGCGACATGACCAATCAAGCGGACGTGGACACCCTGGTGGCCAAAACCGTCGACACCTTCGGCGGCGTCGATATCCTGGTCAACAACTCAGGCGGCCTGGTCGAACGGAAGACCATCGCTGAAATGTCCGACGACCTCTGGACCACCGTCATGGACCTCAACCTCACCAGCACCTTTCGCGTCATCCGCGCCTGCCTTGCGCACATGACGTCCGGCGCCATCATCAACCTTGCCAGCCAAGCGGGCAGGGATGGTGGCGGCCCCGGCGCTGTTGCCTATGCCACGTCAAAAGGCGCCGTGATGACCATGACGCGCGGCCTTGCCAAAGAACTCGGCCCGAACATCCGCGTCAACGCGCTGTGCCCCGGCATGATCGACACCGACTTCCACAACGTCCACACCCCCGATGCGGGCCGCCGCGGGTTCGAGGCCAATGCCCCCCTGAAACGCCAAGGGCACACCGATGACACCGCCAACCTTGTCCTGTTCCTCGCCTCAGGCGACAGCGCGTTCATGACCGGCACGAATATCGACATCAACGGCGGGATGCTCTTCTCCTAGGAAAGGACGTGAACGACATGGCAGACTTCCCCATCGTCCCCTCCGGCGACGACGTCACCCGACAGGTTCTCGCGGACCACCCCGACCTGATGGTTGTCGCGTTCCGCTTCCACAAAACCGGCGCCATCGGCGCCCTCCACAACCACCCCCACGTCCAATCCACTTACGTCTCCAGCGGCCGTTTCCGCTTCACCCTGGGGCAGGAGGAGCGGGAGGTCACCGCAGGCGACAGTTTCGTGATCCCCTCCAACCTCACCCATGGGTGCGTCTGCCTTAAACCCGGCACTCTGATTGACAGCTTCACGCCCCGCCGCGACGACTTCCTGCCCTAGCCCGCCAATGGGAGGTAGATATCCGTCAACAACTCCGCCGGCGCCGTGTTCGTCGGATCGTTCAGATAATGCTCATAGGACGGCGCATCGCGCAGCGCCTCCTGGCTCGACGACAGCCACGCGCCGTAAAGGTACCGATACGCCTCGCTCAGACCGGCATAGGCCCCTTTGAAATGCAGCACGGCATAGCGCCCGCCCTCCAGCGTCACATCCTCCAACCCATCGGGCACCGCCGCGCCGTCCCACAGAACCCCCGCATGGCTGCGCAGATCCTCGGTCGGGGTGACGCTCGGGTCGTCATAATAAACGCCCGCCATGCCCCGGGTCAGGGGCCAATGGCCGCCGGTCGACACCACCGTCGCCACCTTTTGGAACGCAAGGCTGCCCTCGGCGTAATCTCCGCGATGGGCCATCGCAGCCAGGCGCCGATCGGGCACATCCTGAATATCGACATCGAACATGGTCACAACTCCGTCTGAGCAAGGGGAAATCGCCCCGGCAGGCACGCCAGAGGCCCGGAACGCGGTCGGCGTTTTCCCATACGCGTCCTTGAACGCGCGGGCGAAACTCCGATCATTGGGATAGCCCACATTGGCCGCGACCCGCGGGATCGGAATGTCCGTCCGCAAAAGCAGCATGGTCGCCTTATGCATCCGCACCGACCGGATGATCTGCGCGGGCGAGGCGCCCATGATCGCGGTAAACACCCGGTGCCAATGGAACCGCGACATCGCGGCCACATCGGCCAACTGGTCCAGCGACAGATCATCCCCCGCATGGGCGTGGATATAGTCAATCACCCGCAAAATGCGGTCCAAATGGGGGTGCGGTTTGGGCGTCTGATCCGTCATGGGGCTAGGATACCCGCGTCGCCCTGCACAAATCTTGCTGAGTTTTCAGTCTGGCGGACCGGCGCCGCCAACCCCAGTCGGCCCGGTCGCCCCTCACGGGGTCACCGGCCCCCGGGTTTCGGGCTCCCAATCCTCGTCCAGGTCCCAAGGCGGCGGCTGATCCAGCGGCCATTGCGTCCCTGTTTTCTGAGGCGCTCTGTCAGGACCACAAAGAAACTCTTCCCGTATGTCGTCTTCACTCGCCGCAAAGGTCTGGACCAACAGGTCCCAACCCTCCGGCTCTTCGACCCAGCAATCCGGAATGAAGAAATCCTCTCCGGTCACAGGGTCGACCCCCATGGGCAAGAGGGTCCGTTCATTCCCAACCATGGCATACAGCCGGTCTTGACCCAAGCTGGCAGAGCCGCGGAAATCCGCAAAATGGGCGAGCAGCGCGGCGGGACTGCCGGCCCAGTTTACGGATTGAATCTTCGCGCTGATGAGGTTTGCCCCCTGCATCTTCGCGAGGCTGAGGTCTGCCCCCTGCATCTCCGCGTCGATGAGGTTTGCCTGCTGCAAGTCCGCTCGGCTGAGGTCTGCCCCCTGCATGTCCGCTCGGCTGAGGTTTGCCTGCTGCATGTTCGCGAAGTTGAGGTCTGCCCCCTGCATGTCCGCTCGGCTGAGGTTTGCCCGCTGCATTTTCGCGCTGCTGAGGTCTGCCCCCTGGATCTGCGCTCTGCTGAGGTTTGCCCCCTGCATCTGCGCTCTGGTGAGGTTTGCCCCCTGCATGTCCGCTCGGTTTAGGTGTCCCCTCTGCATCTGCGCGACGATGAGGTTTGCCCCCTGCATCTCCGCGTCGCTAAGGTCCGCCCCCTGCATCTGCGCGTCACTTAGATTTGCCCCCTGCATCTGCGCGTTGGCGAAGTCCGCCCCCTGCATCTCCACTCGGTTTAGGTTTGCCCCCTGCATCTGCGCGAAGCTGAGGTTAGCCCCCTGCATCTCCGCTAGATTTAGGTTTGCCCCCTGCATCTCCGTTCGGCTTAGGTTTGCCCCTTCCATTTTCGCACCATCAAAGTCTGAACCGTCAAGCCGTGCGCCAGACAGGTCGATCCCAATCAATGTGCTTCCTGCCAGATTTGCCCGACGCAGGTCTTTGCCCCGGAACGACGGTTTTTCGAGGGCGGCTATCAGCGCGGTCCGAGAGGTTTGCCATTCATCGGCAAATTCCCCCTCCATCTGCGCAAAATAGGCGTCGCAGGCGGGTTTGTCATAGCTGGGCGTGCACCATGCCAACCGCTTGGCCGACACGTGCGCCGGTATCTTCCCATCCCACGCCGGCGTCCGTCCGCAGGCCGCTGCCGGAATGCCCTGCCTGTCACAGAACGCCGTCCGATAGCGGTGCCGCGCGGTGGCGATATCGGCCTGCTCTGGTGGTAAAGCGGACAGAACGAGTTCCGACAGGTCTGGGGGGTCCAGTTCGCCAAAGGCGGTGAGGTAATCCCAGGCCCAAATGGCGGTCCCCTCCCGCCAGTCAGGGGGGGCGTCGCGGTTGGCCCGTGCCCAGGCCTCAACCCGACCGGGCAGGTTGCGCGCCTCGTCTGGCGCGTTCCGGTCATAGGCCACGCGCCATTCCCAGATCCCCTTGCTGTTGGCAGCCGTTAGCCACGCCACTGGCAGACATAGCAGGGCGATCACACCGGTCGCCAGCCAGGCCCTCGGTTCGCGGCCCCGCACATCCGCCCGCATCTTCTGCCAGGACAGCACCCCGGCATAAAGCGCGACCATCACGCAGGCCCCGTTCAGGGCCGACAGCCACAGGCCATGGGCGGGCCAGGTGCGCGCCCACATCAAGATCAGAACAATCGGTCCCGCCCACCAGACCAGCAGCAGCGTGACCAGACCCGCCAACTGGTCCAACGGGCGACGGCGAATGGCCCCGTCACCCCGCCGCCGCAGGATGTAGTCGTTCAAAAGCCAGGGCTTGATCCGTTCCTCAAGCGGCGGGTTTCCAGGGGGCGGCGCCGCCAACGCCTCGGACACTTTGCGGATATGCAAATGCAGATACGCATAAAGCGCGGCCCCCAGAATGGGCGCGAAGATGAAGAACGAGAACGTCGGGATCGACACGCCCACCAGCGGCAGATCCGTCTGCCGACTGTCCACGAAGAAGTCCACATCCTGCACGCCCAGCGTCGTCACCAGCACGAAGGCCAGATACGCCAACAGCG
This sequence comes from Pseudomonadota bacterium, assembly GCA_039817645.1. GTDB lineage: Bacteria > Pseudomonadota > Alphaproteobacteria > Rhodobacterales > Rhodobacteraceae > Jannaschia. The sequence continues at coordinate 26,119 of JBCBVM010000028.1, forward strand.
CGAACCAATTCGTCCGCCCCGTCGCCGTCAGCGCGTCGACCCGCGCGATCTGCGGCGCCTCCGTTTTGGGCGGCTTGGGGCACAAGACGCGGCGGCGCCGCGATCGAAATTTGACTGGCATGGCGTCGCTGTCGCCTTTCCCGTTGAGCCTGGTGCACACCGGTCGAAATTGGCCGGGCAGCAAGGATTCTGGCCCATGGTATCCGATGACCAGACTTGGACAAATTGTGAAATGAGCCCTGCAGACGGTCCCAGCTTTGTGACAAAGATCAGAGCGGGGGCGCCGTCAGACCGTGTCGAGGTACAGATCCATACGCTCTGCCTCCGTCAGATCCCCGATCTCTCGCATCTCCTGCCGTTTGGTCAAAACCATGTTTTGGATCAGAAGGTTAGGCAGAAGGTGGGGCGTCCAAGGATCCTCCACGAACTGGTCGATGCCGTCGGACCACGTGTCGGGAATGTGAGGTAAATCAAGGTCATAGGCGTTCCCGGTGATCGGATCAGGCGGCTCCAACCGCTCCTCCATGCCGCGCAAAGCGGCGGCCAAGATCACGGCAAGGAGCAGATAAGGATTTGAATCTCCGCCAGAAATGCGATGCTCAATCCGCCGCGCGACATGGGGGCCAGACGGGATCCGAATGGCCGCCGTCCGGTTCTCATACGCCCACGCCAGACCCGTCGGCGCGTGGGCCCCAGGCACCAAACGGTCATAAGAATTCAGATGCGGCGCAAAGACCAAAGTCGATGCCGGTGCCGCCGCGAGAAGACCCGCCACCGCGTGGCGTAGGGCCGCCGACCCATGTGATGTCGTGTTGTCAAATACGTTCCGCCCCGTCCGGTCCAGGACCGAAAAATGCACATGCAACCCATTGCCCGCATAATCGGGATAGGGCTTGGCCATAAAGCTGGCGGCGAACCCGTGTTTGCGGGCCAAGCCGCGTAATAAGAGTTTGAAAAACCACGCGTCATCGGCAGCTTTCAGGGCATCGGGTTGGTGTGCGATGTCGATTTCAAACTGGCCGATCCCCGCCTCGGAAATCGCGCTGTTGGCAGGAATATCCATGCTCTCGGCCGCATCATAAAGCTGTGTGAAAAAGCCGTCGAACGCATCGAGTTGCCGCATGGCCAGTGTCTCGGCCCCCGGACGCCGGCGGCCGGAGCGGGGGGACACAGGCATCCGCAATTGTTTGGTGCTGTCGTCGATCAAGTAGAACTCGATCTCCGTCGCGACAACAGGGGTTAGCCCATGGGCGGCATAGCGTTTCAGCACCGCGGCCAAGGCGTGGCGCGGGTCGCCGACGAAGGGGCGGCCATCGTCGTGGAACATCCAAAGGGGCAGAAGCGCGGTGGGCGTGTCGAGCCATGGCATGGGCAGGAAGCCCCGCTCCGTGGGCCGCAGGATGCCGTCGGGATCGCCGCTTTCAAAAACCAGGGGGCTGTCGTCGATGTCTTCGCCCCAGATGTCGAGATTGAGGATCGAGAAGGGAAAGCGTGTGCCTTCGGTTTCCAACTTATGGGCAAATCGGCGGGGCAGGCGTTTGCCGCGGGCCTGGGCGTTCAGATCGCAGGCTGCCACACGGACCGAATGGATGTGCGGATTGGCGTGGAGCCACCCCTCTTCGGGTTCGACGGCCTGGGAACTCATGGTGACCTCAGCGGATCATCTGGCCCAGCATCCGTGGACGGGACGGGGCTGTGGGAAGGTGCCGGTTCAGGCGTTTGTTGATCAGGCCCATGGCGAAAATGATGATTAGGGTCAGAAGGATAAAGTACCCGGCCAGGATCGGGTAGGGGATGAAGGGATTGAAGGTCTTATCCGCAAAATACTGAGCATAGTAGAGCCCATCGCCCTTCTGCTGGCGGGCGGGAAAGCCCGAGAAAAAGACCAGCGTCGTGGCGTGGAAGAGGAAGATCGCTTCGTTGGTGTAGGCAGGCCAAGCCAACCGCAACATGGTGGGCCAGGTGATGCGGCGGAACTTGGTCCAGCCGGTCAGGCCATAGGCCGCCGCCGCCTCTTGGTCACCTTTGGGGACGGAGCGGAGGGCACCATAAAAGATCTCTCCGGAATAGGCGGCGGTGTTGAAGAACAAGACCACAAGGGCGCCGAGCCAGGCGGAGGAGAAGGGCTCAAAGAACGCGATATTCTGCTTGAGCGACAGAAACAGAAAGTAAGCAAAGAAGAACTGGATGAACAGCGGAGAGCCGCGGAAGACGAAAATCATCCACTCGGACGGCTTGCGCCACGCAGGGTTGGGGGACGCTTTGCCAAGGGCCAATGCCGTGGCCAAGATGAAGCCCGAGAGCAGGGCGATGAGACCGAAATAGACGTTCCAGATCATGCCCGACCCGATCAGGGTAAATTGCTGGCAAAGCGTGAAATCCGATCGGGGCAGCAGGCGTTCTCCGTAGCCGAGAGAGCGGAGCCCGTAATCCGCAATGGTCTGCAGGCAGCTCATGTGGTGGCCCCGACCGTAGCTTGCCCGCGCGACAGCTTGTGGGTCAGGCGGGCAATGGCCACCTCGGACACGCGGGTGAAGGCCAGGTAGAAGACCAGGAGGGCCAGGAAATAGTACATATTCCAGTCCGCGTGCGGGTAATCGGAAAAGCGGGCCGTCTTGGCGGCGCCCAATTCACGGGCCCAATAGACGATGTCTTCGATGCCCAAAAGGAACAGAAGCGGCGTGGCCTTGATCAGCACCATCCACAGGTTGCCCAGACCCGGCAGCGCGTAGAGCCACATTTGCGGCACCACGATGCGCCAGAAGGTCTGGCGGCGGGTCATGCCATAAGCCTCGGCTGTTTCGACCTGGGCGCGGGGCACGGCGCGCATGGCGCCGAACAAGACGTTGGCAGCAAACGCGCCGAACACGATGGCGAACGTCAGAACGGCAATGGCAAAGCCGTAGATTTCATGCACCCATTGTGGCGAGGTGGAGAGCGGCAGCTTGGCTTGGGGACAGACGAGGAAGTCGGTCCCCTGGCGGATCGGTTCTGACCAGGTCGGGCAGAGCGCGTGGTGGCGGAGCCATTCGAAGCCTTGGTCGAGCGCGATTACGAAGAACAGAAAGAAGGCCACATCGGGAACACCGCGCACGATGGCGATGTAGCCTTTGCCCAACCATCGCAGGGGTGGCACGCCCGACCGCGCGGCCATTGCGCCGCCGAAACCGAACGCCAAGGCCGAGGGGGCGGTGACCGCCAGCAGGACCAGAACGGTGAGGAAGGACGTATAGAATGCGAAGTGTTTGCCCGTGGTGAGGTAGCAGGCAAGCCAGGTGAGGCCGTCCAGCGTGGACGGGTCGGTGCAAAAGCCGAACATCAGCGCGGCCCCGCACGGGACCCAGACACCATACGGCTGGGCTGCCCATGGATGCAGACATCCGTTGCCGGGCGGGGCGTCTGGGTCGGTTGTTTCGGGCATGGGTTGAGAGGCCGCTGAGGGGCATGTTTGCCCTCAGCAGGCCTTTGCAACGCTGATGACCCGTCCAGCCGCCTCAAGGACAGGCGGCGCGGGGCGCCGTCGCCTGCGGCGATCCTTGACCCGACTGGCCGGGGCGTTTTGGCTGGCGATGCAGTCATGCCGCCACCGACGATAGCGCCGCCAGGAGGGTGTCTGCCACGCGCTTCGGCTGTTCTAATTGGGGCAGGTGACCCAGGCCCGGCATGTCTTCGAACGACGTGCTTAAGGCATGGGCAAGGGCTTGGCCGCGTGCCGAGGGAATCCAGGGGTCGTCTGCGCCCCAGAGGATCGCGGCGGGGCAGCGGAGGTCTTTGAAATGGGGCTCAAGCTCGGCGGTGTGGCGTTCGTTGGCCAAGGCGAACTGAGCATAGAAGGCCGATTTGCCTTGGCGCGTAAGCCATGGGGCGGCAAGGGCGGTGCGGTCTTCGTCTGGGATCGGTTGGGCTAGCGCGCCGCCGATATAGGCGTGGACCACGGCGGCATGGATGTGATCCGGCAGACCCGTGAACGCATCGATATGGCGGCCCACATGGTCAAAGAAGTCTGAGCCCCAGGGCCGCAGCGCGACCACGTTCATCAGGACCAGACCTGCATAGTCGCGGCCATGCAGCAGATGGGCGCGCAAGGTGACGGCGCCGCCGAAGTCATGGGCGATGATGTGGGGCGCGTCCAGGTCCCAATGGTCCAGCATCTCGCAAAAGACCTCCCCCTGGGTGTTAAGCGCATTGGCGCGGGGGCCGTCCAATTGCGATTGGCCGAAGCCGGGCATGTCGTACCAGTGGATTGTGAAACGCGCGGCCAGGTGGGGCAGAACGCGATGCCAGGCATAGGAAGACCACGGCCACCCGTGGGCCAGAACGAGGTCCGGGCCTTGACCGGTGCGACCTGCACGAACGGTGCCCGCCGACGTGCCATATGTGTCTGACAGATGCCACATGGGCTTGGTCGGGCGGGACCGCAAAGCCCCGCCCAGCCGATCCTATTCGTAAATCTGGGCGTCGTCGCCGAACCATTTGACGATAAGGGTGTTCAAGGAGCCATCTTCTTTCATTTCTGTGATGGCTGCGTCGAACTTTTCGCGCAGTTCGGCGTCGGACTCGCGCAGGCCCATGCCCACACCGCCGCCCAAGGGGACTTCCTCACCGGTGAAGGTCAACTCGCCACCCGACTCCTCGACCGTTGGGGCCAGGGCATCATAGTCCGCGAAAACGGCATCTGCCTCGCCGTTGCGAACGGCGGCGATCGTTTCGTCGTAGGTCGCGAATTCCAACAGGGTGGCCCCGCTTTCGGCGATGTAGCCCGCCTGGATGGTGTTGGTTTGCGCCGCGATCACGCCGCCCTCCAAATCCGCATCATCGCCGAGCGCCACATAGGCGGAGGCGGCGGGGGGCGAGTAATTCTGGGTGAAATCGATAACCGCGTCCCGTTCATCCGTGATCGACATGCCGGCCATGATGGTGTCGTAGTTGCCGGAGGTCAGGTTGGGGATGATGCTGTCCCATTCGTTGGTGACCCATTCGCAGGTCAACTCCGCCCGGGCGCACAACTCATTGCCCAACTCAATCTCGAACCCGTCGATTTCGCCCGCGTCGTTGAGGAAGTTGTACGGGGCGTAGGCACCCTCGGTCCCCATGCGGATGGTTGTGGCATGGCCGTCGGCCAGGGCTGGCGCCGCGATCAGCGCGGCAAGTGCTGCCGTTAGGATCAGTTTCATTCTCTCTCTCCTGTTGTGGGCCGGCCCTTGGGTGGCCGGTCCCGGTTATGCCGCCGTTGCGGATAGGAAGCCGCGCAGGCGTTCAGATTTGGGTTGACCGAAAAGGGCATTGGGCGGCCCTTCTTCCTCGATCAGTCCTTTATGCAAGAAGATGACATGGTCAGACACATCGGCGGCCAGTTTCATGTCATGGGTCACGATGACCATGGTGCGCCCTTCGCGTGCTAGATCTTTGATGACCTTCACGACTTCCTGTTCAAGCTCCGGGTCGAGGGCTGAGGTCGGCTCGTCGAATAGAAGGGCTTTGGGCTCCATGGCCAAGGCGCGCGCGATGGCGGCGCGCTGTTGTTGGCCGCCAGACAGTTGCGCGGGCCAGGCATCGCACTTGTCGCCGATGCCCACTTTGGCCAGGTAGGCGCGGGCCGTCTCCTCCACCTCGGTGGGATCGCGGCGCAGGACGTGAACGGGCGCCTCCATCACGTTTTGGAGGATGGTCATGTGGGACCAGAGGTTGAAGCCCTGGAATACCATGCTGAGATTGGTGCGGATGCGTGTGATCTGACCGGCGTCTTTGGGGCGGCGGCCATGGCCCGTCCCGCGCCAGGTGACGGGTTCCTCGCAAAACAGGATCTCGCCGTCCTGGCTGTCCTCCAGAAGGTTGGCGCAGCGCAGAAGGGTGGATTTGCCCGACCCGGAAGAACCGATCAGGGACACCACCTGGCCTTGGCAGGCCGTGAGATCAACGCCGCGCAGGACCTCCAACTCGCCATAGGCTTTGTGCAGGTTGCGAATTTCGATCACAGGGGTGGCGGAGGACAAGGGGCAGGGTCCAGATTGCGGCAGTTGTCCGTTTACGCCGCAAATATCGGGTGATTGCAATGGGTCCGTGCGCTTACGCCGGGTTGGCTTGGGGCACGGCGTAGGCTGATGCCTGCAAATCGGTCACGCCGATCAGACGGGTGGCGGCCCGGTCTTCGTTGCGCATCTCGGCGATTGCAGCTTCCAGGGCTTGGCGCACGGGCACGCGCCAATCCGGCCGGGCGGTGATGAAAGGGGTGGAGGGGGTCGGCGGGGTGATCCGCCGGACGGTCAAATCAGGATGAGGCGCCATCATCCAGGTGATCCGGTCTATGGCGGCAAGGTGGGCCTGGCCGCGCGCGACTGCGTCCATGGAGGCGGCGTGACTTCCGGTGACCTGGACGGGGCCGCGCAGATCCGTCGCCCTGAGCGTGCCCCAACCGGATTGGCTGTCCGGCGCATTGACCGCCAGCCCGGCGGCGGCGGCTTGGGTCAGGTCGCGGGGATCATCGCTGCGGGTCACAAGGACGGACGCGTAGTGGCCCGGTTGCATGTCCGGCACATCCCACACCGGGCTGCCGACCACGGTCACATCGTCTGACAGGCCCATCTGCATCGGTAGGGCACAGGTCATGCCCAGGACCAGGTCACGGTCGCGCCAATGGGTCGCGAAACTGTCCGGCCAGACCAATGTGTCGGGACCCCATCCCAGATGCGCCCGAATGCCCTGCCACAATCGGTCCCAGACGGGACGCGTGGCCGGATACCAGCAGAGGCTTGCAATCATCCGCGCGCTTCGACGCGTTTGCGGGCAAGATTACTGTCGCGGTCGTTGATGCCCAGCAGGTTAGCCAGAAGCCGCAGCAGACCATCCTCCTCCGCATCGCGGGACCCGTCCGCCAGGACCACGGACCACAGCGCTTCGATCACGGCGACGCGTTCCTCCAGGCTGACGGCGTCTTTGATGGCTTTGGTGAAGCGCACTGTGTCGGGGGCTTCGGCCTCCAACTTCTCCGCCTCCAGCCGCAAGATCTCCGCATCCTCTGGGCTCAGCCCGTGGCGCCGCGCCAGGATCCGATCGATGCGTTTGACCTCGCTTGTCGCGTAGTCACCGTCGCTGCGGGCCACGCGTACCATTAGCGCTGCCAAGGCCAGCCGGGCGTCGGTATCGGGCAGGGGGGCGGGGTCGGGGGCCGTCAATCGGCGCAGAAGATCAGCAAACATGCGCAAGCATATATGCCCGCGGTGGCCAGAGGCAAAGGGGCGTCAGCCGTCCCAACCCTCGGCGATGACAAGGTCGCTTTCGCTGATCCCTTGGCGCAGCTTGAGTGCTGCTTGGTAGCCCGGGCTGCGATAGCAGTCGAGGGCGGCTTGGTAGCTTGGGAATTCGATTACCACTGTCCGGGGCTTCGCGTCCCCTTCCACCAGATCCCGCGCCCCGCCCCGCACAAGGAACCGCCCGCCATATTCGGCAAGGGGCGCGGCGTTTGCAGCCCGGTAGAGGTCATATTTTTCGGCATCATCCACGCGCCCATGGGCGATCCAGTATCCTTTGGTCATTGGGCGTTCCTTCCTTCAAAAAGGTGTGTGATCTGATCCGCCCCTTGTCGCAGGCCCCAGGGCGGGTTCACGATGAACATGCCAGACCCTACCATGCCGTGCCCGTCGCGGGCAGGTGGGAACCGGACTTCGTGCTGCATCGCGTCGGGGAGAGCGGCGGTGAGGGTGGCGAGCATGGGCCGATGCCGGGCGTCCCGCAAAAGCGGATACCAAAGCATCAAGACACCGACATTCCATTTGCGCGCGATCTTTGGGAGCAGGCGCGCCACCCGGTCGTATTCGGCCTTCACCTCCCAGGACGGATCAAGCAGGGCAAGACCACGGCGCGGTGTCGGGGGACACATCGCGTTGAGCATGGCGTACCCATCCTCCTGCCGCAGATGCACATTTGGATGCGGCCGCAATGCATCCTGTAGGCCGCCGAATTCTTGTGGGTGAAGCTCCGCCAAGATGCGCGTGTCGAACGGGCGCAAGAAGGTCTGAGCCACGAGCGGCGAGCCGGGATAGGTCCGTTCGCCGTGGCGCATGCGCGCTTGGGTCAAGGCCCTGCGATAGGGGTGCGCGTCCGGCAGGTGCGAAGCAAAGCGGTCCACACCCTGGCGGGCCTCGGCGGTTTTGCGTGCGGCATCAGACGTCAGATCATAGAGCCCGCGACCCGCATGCGTTTCCAGGTACGTCAGCGCCTTGTCCTTCTGCACCAAATGGTCGAGCGCCAAGGCCAGCAACGCATGTTTGTGGACATCCGCGGCGTTGCCTGCGTGGTAGGCGTGTTGGTAAGACAGCATGCCGCTTCCCTACAGGAAGCGTTGAGCACGTGCCATGGCACGGTGGCCAGAACACACCTGTTAACAACTTGTTGAAAAATAACATGCTGTCATGTTCGGGGATCATGCTAATTACCGCCGTGGATCTGCGAATCCGTCTGCTGCTCAACTGGCGACTCGTTATGGATGTATGGAAACCATTGGCCTTCGTGATGCTTGCCCTTCCGGGCATGGCGGTCGCGCAAGATGTGGCCACGCCACCGGCGACCGTCTTCTCCAGCCAGGGGACAGGCCCGGCCATTGGGTTTACCCTGCGCGGCGGTGTGTCGTCGTCGCCGTCCTATTTCGGGTCCGACAGCAACGACGTGGGCCCGGACATCGGGTTTAACCTGGATTACCTGCGCCTCGGCGGGTTCACGATCGGCAGCCAGGATCCCCTGTACCAGCCACGTGGTTTTGGGGCCACCGGGTCGTTTCGCTTCATTCAGGAGCGGAGCGCGTCCGATGACCCGGAATTGACGGGCTTGGCGGATGTAGATGCGTCCCTCGAACTGGGCGGAGGCTTGCGCTACGCGGCGGAGAATTGGCAGGTCTATGGCAATGTTCGCTACGGCATCATCGGGCATGAGGCCTTCGTCGGGGAGTTGGGGGCAGACGTGTTTGTCCGCCCGTCTGATCGGTTGACCCTGCGCGCGGGGCCGCGGGCGTTCTTCGGCGACAGCGACTATGCGTCCACCTATTTTGGGGTGACGGCGGCGGAATCGGCGGCATCTGGTCTTCCGGCATTCGACGCCGATGGGGGTCTGCTGACCACGGGCGTGGAGCTTGGGGCCGGGTATCGCCTCAACGACCGCTGGGGTGTCGATGCTGCCATCCGGTATGAACGGTTGCAGAACAGCGCCGCCGACAGTCCCATCAGTCGCGATGACAGCGGCGTATCTGCGCGCATCGGCCTGACCCGGCGCTTTACACTGGGATTTTGATCTGACCCTTCGAGATCGGCACCGCCTTGCCTGAAATGCGCACGGCAGTCAGTCTTTGGCCCCGCACATCCGCCTCAAAATAAATGCGTGATGGGCGGCCCATATCCTCCCCCTGGCGGACGGTTAGCTTTGTGCACCCCTCCCCCAAGACCCCGTTGTCCAGGAGCGGCGCCGCCAAGATTGCGCTGGCCGAACCCGTGGCCGGATCCTCTGGGATGCCCGCGCAGGGGTCGAACATGCGGGCGTTGAAGTCGGGGTCATAGACGTAAACGGCCTCCGTTCCGCCCGCCGCAGAGGTCAGCGCGGTCCAAGCAGGCTCCGTCGGGCGCGCTTCGGCCAAGGCCGCGCGATCCGTCACCGCGACGTAGATAAAGGCTGGCCCACCCCCATAGACGGCAGGGGTGTGGCGGGCGACCTGAACCGGGGACAAGCCCAATGCCTCGGCGCAGATTGTGGGGTCCAGGGGCCCAGATTTGCGTTCGGGCAGGACGGGTGCGGTGAACTGGGCCATGCCATCCCGAAGCGTTACGGGCACCACGCCCGCCTCTTCCTCCAGCGTCACATGGGACAGGCCATCGCGTCCCGCCAAGTAGTGTGCGGCGCCGACGGTCGGGTGCCCGGCGAACGGAATTTCGTTGGTGGGAAAGAAAATGCGGGCCTTGGCCGTATGCGCCGGATCCTTGGGGGGCATCAGGAAGATCGTCTCTGACAGGTTGAATTGCCGAGCCAGGACCTGCATCTGCCGGGTCGTTAGGGTCCCGTCGGTTTCGACAATTGCCAAAGGGTTGCCCGCGAAAGGCGTGTCCGTGAACACATCCCAGACTTCGAAGGATAACATCAGCCGGTCCCCCTGTTCGGTGCAGAACGACCCTACGAATTATCGGGATGGACCCTAGAAAAACATTGTACCCGACACATGCGCCTATCTGTCCTAGACAAGGCGCGACTGTTCTGTTGCGGCACGGATAAAGTCCGCAAAAAGAGGGTGCGGCGCGAACGGCTTCGACTTCAGTTCAGGGTGGAACTGGACCCCGATGAACCACGGATGGTCCGACCATTCCACGATCTCTGGCAGGCGCCCATCCGGTGACAGGCCAGAAAAGCAAAGCCCCTGATCTTCCAGCGTTTTACGAAACTTGATGTCCACCTCGTAGCGATGGCGGTGGCGTTCCTCGATGGCTGTGGTGCCATAGACCTCTGCCACTTTTGAACTGCCGGTCAGAGTGGCATCATAGGCCCCCAGACGCATGGTCCCACCTTTATCGTCGCTCTTCTTGCGCGTGACCTTGGAATTTCCCTGCACCCATTCCTTCAAGTGGTACACGACCGGGGTGAAGCTGCCGGGCTCTGCATCCTCCTGAAACTCCTCTGAGGCTGCGTTGGCCAGGTCCGTTGTGTTCCGGGCCGCCTCAATGACCGCCATTTGCATGCCCAGGCAAATCCCCAGATACGGGACTTTCTTTTCCCGGGCGAACTGGGCGGCTTTGATTTTGCCCTCGGTCCCACGCTCTCCAAACCCGCCGGGCACAAGGATGGCGTTGAAACCTTCCAAATGGACCGCCGGATCCTCCCGTTCAAAAATCGCGCTGTCGATCCATTCGGCCTCCACTTTCACGCGGTTGGCCATGCCGCCATGGGTCAGCGCCTCGGCGATGGATTTATAGGCATCCTCCAACTGCGTATACTTGCCCACGATGGCCACGCGAACGCCGCCGTCCGTGTTGTGGATGCGGTCGACCACATCGTTCCATCGATCCAGGACGGGGCGCGGCGCGGGGGCAATACCGAACGCATCCAGCACGGCTTGGTCCAACCCTTCCCGATGATACGCAAGGGGGGCCTCGTAGATGGATTTGAGGTCTTGCGCCGCGATGACGCTATCGGGCCGCACGTTGCAGAACAGCGCCAGCTTTTCTCGCTCCTTCACCGGAATCGGCCCTTCGGAGCGGCAAACCAGAATATCCGGGGCCAGCCCGATAGAGCGTAATTCTTTGACCGAGTGCTGCGTTGGTTTGGTCTTCAACTCGCCACTGGCCTTGATAAAGGGCAGCAAGGTGAGATGCATGAACAGGCACTGGCCACGGGGTTTCTCTTGGCTGAACTGTCGGATCGCTTCAAAAAATGGTAGCCCCTCAATGTCGCCAACAGTCCCGCCGATTTCGCACAGCATGAAATCCACTTCATCTTCGCCAATGCGGATGAAGTCTTTGATTTCGTTCGTCACATGCGGGATGACCTGGATCGTTTTGCCCAGGTAATCGCCCCGCCGTTCTTTCTCCAACACGTTGGAATACACGCGGCCCGAACTGATCGAGTCCGTGGCCCGCGCGGCAACGCCAGTGAACCGTTCATAGTGGCCCAGGTCCAAGTCCGTTTCGGCCCCATCGTCGGTGACAAACACTTCGCCATGTTCAAACGGCGACATGGTGCCGGGATCCACGTTCAAATAGGGATCCAGCTTCCGCAAGCGAACCGTATAGCCCCGCGCCTGTAAAAGCGCGCCCAAAGCGGCCGAAGCCAGGCCTTTGCCAAGGCTGGAAACCACACCGCCGGTGATGAAAATAAAGCGCGCCATTCTGCTGATTGCCCCCGCATGCCGTCCGATTCCCTGCTCGACGGAATCAGTATCCACGGGATTTGACCGTACCACCGGAATGCAGGGTCCTGCAACCTGGACCGCTATATCCTGACGATTTACGTATCGTCAGCGCAATTTCTGGTGGGGTTCCGCTACTCTGACCGGGGCGGCGTCAGTGGTGTGTCCGACGGGCTAGGCGGCAAGAGGCTTTCACCAGATGGCAGTCCGGGCACGCTTTGGGTCGGGGCACCGGCATCGCTGGGCTGCAGATCGATCACGGACGAACTGCCAGAGCTTTGGGCCGACAACACGGTCAAAATGACAGAATTGACCAGAAACACGGTGCCAAAAAGCCATGTCAGTTTTGTCATGGCCGTGGCCGCCTGACGTCCCGTCATGACGCCGCCGCCGCCACCCATGCCAAGCCCGCCACCCTCAGACCGTTGCAGCAAGACAATGCCGATCAGGCACAGCGTCACGATCAGATGAACGAGGAGGAGGACGGTTTCCATGGGTGCTCCGGTCGGATGCGATTTTCGGCTACCTAGAGATGCGACAGCTTGTACGCAAGAGGTTTGCCTTTCACATGCCCGGCAGAGGCGCTAAGGGAGCGCGGGTTTTTCCAAAGGCAAGGAGGCCGGGATGGCCAACGTCGTGGTTGTCGGCGCCCAATGGGGCGACGAAGGCAAGGGCAAGATCGTGGATTGGCTCTCGGAACGGGCGGATGTTATCGCACGTTTCCAGGGGGGCCATAATGCGGGCCACACGTTGGTGATTGACGGGAAGGTCTTCAAACTGTCCCTTTTGCCTTCTGGCATCGTGCGCGGTGGCAAGTTGTCGGTGATCGGGAACGGCGTCGTGCTGGACCCATGGCACCTGGTGAAAGAGATCGCGCAGCTGCGTGAGCAGGGTGTTGTGATCACGCCGGACACGCTGATGATCGCCGAGAACACGCCGCTGATCTTGCCCATCCACGGGGAGTTGGATCGCGCCCGCGAAGATGCATCAAAGGCAGGCACCAAGATCGGCACGACCGGTCGCGGCATCGGTCCGGCCTACGAAGACAAGGTGGGGCGGCGTGCGGTGCGGGTGGCGGATTTGGCGGATGCCCCGACGCTTGAAGCCCGGGTGGACCGTGCTTTGGCCCATCACGATGCCCTGCGTCGCGGTCTTGGCCTGGAACCGGTGGACCGGGCCGCATTGTTGGCGGCCCTTCGCGACGTCGCACCCGCGGTTTTGGAATATGCGGCGCCGGTTTGGAAAGTCCTCGACACCAAGCGTCGCTCGGGCAAGCGCATCCTGTTCGAGGGAGCGCAGGGGGCCCTTTTGGACATCGATTTCGGCACATATCCCTTTGTGACGTCCTCAAACGTGATTGCGGGGCAGGCGGCGACGGGCACGGGTATCGGCCCCGGCGCCATCGATTTCGTGCTCGGCATCGTCAAGGCCTACACCACCCGCGTAGGCGAGGGACCTTTCCCGGCAGAATTGCAAGACGCCGACGGGCAGCGTTTGGGCGAACGCGGGCATGAGTTCGGCACCGTCACAGGGCGGAAGCGCCGCTGCGGCTGGTTCGACGCCGTTCTGGTCCGACAGACCTGCGCAACCTCGGGGGTGAACGGGATCGCCCTGACGAAGTTGGACGTGCTCGACGGGTTCGAGACACTTCGCATTTGTGTCGGATATGACCTGGACGGAGCGCGGCTGGACTACCTGCCCACGGCGGCGGAGGCGCAGGCCAGATGCACGCCACTCTACGAAGAGATGGCAGGGTGGTCAGAAAGCACCGAAGGTGCACGGTCCTGGGCGGATTTGCCAGCAAACGCGATCAAATACGTCCGCCGCGTGGAGGAGTTGATCCAGTGCCCGGTCGCCCTACTTTCCACCTCGCCAGAGCGGGATGACACGATCCTGGTGACCGACCCTTTCGAAGACTGACGCAGGAGCGCCGAAGCGATGAAGCACAAGACCCGCAAGCGTTTGTCACTGTTCATTCTTCTTGTGGGCCTGCCGGTGTATATTGGCGTTGTCGTTGGAATTATGGGGCTGTTTTACGACCGGTTTGGACAACCGCCGCTCCTGATAGAACTTGGCATTTACATCGTCCTGGGCGTTGCCTGTTTTTTCCCGTTGAAGCCTATTTTCCTGGGGACAAGTCGAGAGGACCCAGACGCATCACCGCCGCAGAACGCCGACGCTCCACCGAAGTAATAGACCCAACCTTGAGTGAGATTGGGTTAACGGCGAGGCTCGAGACGCTTTGACATAAGGGTATTTCACTGGTCGGATTGCGTGTGATGTCAGCGCTGTCCGGCGATGGTCTGTCTGTTGATCTGGTCCACCCAGTATCGAGGGCGTCTTGACCCAAACTCAGTGATCCAGAGCCTGCGCGCCAAGAAATCATCAATGCGCAAGGCTCCCGATAGCTTCCTTAAGGTCTACACAAGCGCCCATCCAACAAGTCGACAGCCCAAAGACGTCGAAACAACCTCAACGTTGGAAAAGCGCCGGCAGCGGAAATGCAACATCGTCTGTCATGTCACACATAGGACCACGATTGGCTAAAGATGTCTGTCCTTCGTCCGTACGGACTTGCGGGCCGCGTGAACGTAATGGCTCAGCTGCGCAACCGGCAGCTCACCTCCTAAGAGGAGGGGCCTCTGCGTCGGGAAGTAGTCTCCCCGTCGTAAGACCTGTTCATCCCATCAGCCAGCCGCGCGAGTTACAGATGTTTCGAACCTGCTGTCGCCCGCCAGGGCGAACGTGCCGCGGCTCACTTTGCGCAGTTTGCCCTCCCTCAGAAGCTGGCCGAAGCCGCGCAAACCATCTTCGCGGCTCATATCGTCCACGGCTTCTGCCGCCAAGTGGAGCAAGCGTGGACGGGAGAATGTGTCTTGCCCGAGCACTTTCGCGCTGAAGACGGCTGCGGCCTCGATGACTTCGGGCAGATCAACTGCGCCGACGTCCTGCGCGAACTCCTCAAAATCGTCCAGGTTCACCGATTTCGGAAGCGCGGCATCTTCGGCGTCTTCAAGCCGGGGGGCGCGCCGTGGTGTCACGGGCTCCTTCTCGGAAGTCGCGGCATCTTCTTCGATGCGCTGTTCGCTTACCAAGACCAAGGGGGCGGCGCGCTGTTCGGGCCGTTCCGTCTGCGTGTCGGAGCTTCGCTGGGTGCGACGGGGGCGAACTGTGCTGGCCAAATCTGCGCGATAGGCGCTGGTATCATCCTCGCCATCATCATCCGATGGGCCATCTGCGCGGCGCGCGGCCACGGCGGCTTTCAGGTGGGAGATGTTGGCATGGCGCCGCGACGTATCCTCGCCCGAAAGGCGGCTGTCGGTGGCGGCGAACAAGCGCTCCAAATCATCGGGATCGGATGCAATTTTTGCCCCGTCCTGGGCAACGTCTTCTGGTTCGACGTCATCCGGTTCGGTCGCGGTTTCAGCCTCTGCCTCGCCACTCTCCTCTTCGGCGACCGCCCCGTTCAAATCGTCTTCTTCATCGGCGCGAATTGCGGCCAATTCGGCGAGGAACGCGTCTTCCTCGTCATTGTCGTCGTCTTCATGGGCCATGGCCGCGTCATCGTCTGCTTCGGCATCTGACGCAAAGAGGTTGGCCGCGTCGACGTCGCTCCCATCGCCGGTTGCATCGCGGTCCAACTCCGCTTCGATTGCGGCCAATTCGGCCATAAGATCGGCGTCTTCTTCGTCTTTTGGCGCCGCCGCGGTTTCCTCCGGAGCCGTTATGTCAGCGGTTGGTTCAGCCTCTTCGGTCGCGATTGCTGGAGTCGCGTCCTTGCGCCGGATCTTGCGGATTCGTAGACGGCGGGCGGGTTTCTCGTCTTCGGCCACAGTCGCTTCAACAGCCTCTTCCGGTGCTTCGGAAACGGTCTCCGAGACTTCGACATCCGGCGTATCATCATTGGCAATCAGCGGGGTCGCTTCGGCGCCCATGTCGGGCGCGCCTTCGGCCTCCGTTGCGTCGTTGTCGTCTTCGAATGTCGGGGCGCCGTCGCTTCCGAGGATCGTCGCGTCCGAAATAGCGGCCATGATCGTGTCCGACAACGTGGGGTCAGCATAAACGACTTGCATCGCCTCTGGTGTGTCTTCCTCGGCATCCGCAGCGGTTGGGGCCGCCACGTCCTCAGAGGTCAGCTCTTCGGGCATGGGGTCGGCGGATGTCACAGTGTCCAATTCATCAGCCGGGCCTTCTTCGGCCTCGGCTGTGACGCCCTCTGCGTCGTCGGAACGCTCCGTCACGGGCTCCAACGAAGGCTCTACTGCGGCGTCACTCGAAAGGGCTTCGGTGGGAGTGTCGTCGTCATCCGTTTCCGCGATTCCGGTGTCTTCTAGATCGGCGACTTCCGGTTCAACAGGCTCGGGCGCTTCAGTCTTATCATCCGCGCTCTCTGTGTCATGTGTTGAGACTTCGACGTCTTCCGAAATGTCGGGGGTATCCTCGGTCACGGCGTCTTGGGTCGCGTCTTCCGCAGCCGCAAATTCGGTCTCCTCTACGGGCTGAGTTGCCTCTTGATCTTCGACCTCTTCCTCAACGAGCGCGACATCAGCGGGCTCTGCCCCATCGGAGTCTTGGTTGGCGTCGTCTTCCGCGCCTGCGGCGGTGTCGATATCGCCTGCCGCTTCCGGTTCGTCATCTTCCAATGCGTCCGCATCGGCAAACAACGCGGCGAGATCGGCGTCCAGCGTGTCTTCGCCCGTTGGCTCATCCCCCTGGGATTCGGGCGCATCTTCAGTCATTTCTACGTCCGACACGTCCGCGTCTTCTGCATCCGCATCGCGTTGGTCCGCGGCTACGACGTTGCGGATCCGGGCAAGTTTGGCCGCAGCGCTTTCTTCATCGCCAATGGCATCAGCCAGGGACGAGATCGCTTCTTCGTGGGATGTGGTGGGATCGAACTGGTCCTGGTCGAATTCGTCGTGGTCTTCGACAAGCGGTGGTGGAGTCGCCTCTCGTTTAGCGTAGATCATTTCATCCACATCGCTATCGTCGGCCAAGGCTTTGTCGATCATGTCTTCGACGGCCGCCTCATGGGCGATCGTATCTTCGGCAAAGTCGGCATCAAGCTCTGCATCATCACTGGCGACCGCGGCGGTAAGTGCGGCAGAAACGGGGCCAATTGCCGGAGTTGCCTCATTTTCGGCCGGGCGCAGCACGACACTTTGTCCATCGGAATGCGCGGAAACAGCCTGCCGAGACGTGTTCTGAGCGATCTGCTGCAACATGGCCGCATCTGGGGTGGGCGGCTCGGCTCCGAAGTAGCGGTCTTCAGCGGCAAGGTCCCGAAAATACTCAGCAATTTCGGTCATGGTCGAGAAAGGATCGTCAAACCCTTCCAACGTGCACGAGAAAGTCCCGTAAGATACCGTCAGAATCTTGCTAGGAGGCACCATGGCTTCACCACTTTCTTCCCACCGGGGAAAACTGTTTCACTTCACGTCGCAACAAACAAAACGAATCCATTCAAATCGTGCCCTGATCGGGACCATTTGACGAAATTGGGGACGAATTCTTGCCAGATTCACAACCAATCGCGCCTGCGACCACTGACTGTGAACCGCGCCGAAACGCGGAAACACTCGTCGGTGGGGCGCCTGTTAGCATAGGGGTTCTCAACGATTCCTTAAAGCACGCACCTCTTTTGGCCGCAGCCGATGGCGGGGCCGATACCGTCCTGGAGGCAGGGCTGTCCCCGGCGCGTGTGGTGGGGGACCTGGACTCGATCTCGGACCGGGCGCGCGCAGCTTTCGCCCAGATCACGACCCATATCGCCGAACAAGACAGTACGGATTTTGCCAAAGCGCTGCGGACCAGCACGGCGGACTTGGTCATTGCAGTGGGATTTATGGGCGCGCGCGTGGATCATTTCTTGTCCTGCATCACGGAATTGGCGCGTCGGGCGGACATGGATGCGCCCCCCTGCGTCCTTTTCGGAGAGACCGATTGCCTATGCCTCCTGCCCCCCCAGGCAGAGCTGCGTTTGCCGGTGGGCACGCGCGTCTCCCTCTGGCCGCTGGCGCGCGCCAAGGGGACCAGTTCAGGGCTCGCCTGGCCGCTGGATGGCGTGGCCCTTGACCCGACGTTACGCACGGGGACGTCGAACCATACCGTCGCGCCGATCTGCCGGATCCGCATGTCAGGCGGGCCCACTGCCCTGATCCTGCCGGCGGCCCAACTTGCGGCGATGCTTACGATGTTGGAAATCGCCCCTCGCGGAGGCGCGCCAGTGCGCCTATAAGGCCCAAAACCAAGGTAGGGAGGTCAGCGCGATGGCGGCAAAGCTCAATCCGATCGACATGGCGAAATATGTCTCGGCGCGGCGTGCGCTGGACTATGTCGAAGATGGCATGCGGATTGGACTTGGCACGGGATCGACCGCGGCGTGGATGGTGCGCTGCCTGGGCGAGATGGTGAAGCAGGACGGCTTTCGCGTCACGGGGGTTCCGACCTCCACGCGCACGGCACAATTGGCACGGGACTGCGGGGTGCCGGTGGCGACCTTAGAGGATGTAAAATGGCTCGACCTGACCATTGATGGCGCCGATGAATTCGACCCAGACTTGAACCTGATCAAAGGGGGCGGCGGCGCGCTTTTGCAGGAAAAGATCGTCGCCACGGCATCCGACATGATGGTGGTCATCACGGACGCCTCCAAGAATGTCGAGACGTTGGGGGCCTTTCCTTTGCCGGTCGAAGTCATCCCATTCGGCTGGCAGACAACCAAGGCCCTGATTGAGGAAAGCCTGATCGGCATGGATGTGGGCGGGCGGTCCGTAACCCTCCGCCTCAACCGAGACGCGCCGTACCGAACCGATGAAGGCAACCTGATCCTGGATCTGCATCTGCGCCGGATCGGCAACCCGCGGCAATTGGCTTTGGTCCTCAACCAGATCCCGGGTGTCGTAGAAAACGGACTGTTTCTCGATATCTGCGATGTGGTCGTGGTCGGCGATGCGGAGGGCATGGTCGAGGTGCGTGACATCAATAACGGCTCTGTCACTCAAGAGCGGATCGACATCCGTGACCAGGACAACATCTTCGTCGGCATCGCCGAGTGACGTCCGGCGCGGCTGCCGAAGGAAGGACCGTCTGATATGGAATTTGATTTTGATCTGTTCGTCATCGGGGGCGGCTCCGGTGGGGTGCGGGCAGCCCGGCTGACGGCCATGGACGGCCATAAAGTGGCCATCGCCGAAGAGAGCCGCATGGGCGGCACGTGCGTCATCCGTGGCTGTGTCCCGAAGAAACTGATGGTCTTTGCGTCCGAATATCCGGGCGCTGTGCATCTTGCGCAGGAATACGGGTGGTCGGCCCAGATCGGGGCGTTCGATTGGGGGGCCTTCAAGACGCATCTCAATTCCGAATTGGACCGGCTGGAAAAGATATACGCCACCAACGCCGAAAAGGCCGGGGCCACCCTGTTCAAGCAACGGGCGGTCCTTCGTGACCCGCACACCGTCGAACTGGCCGATGGCACGACATATTCGGCGAAATACATCCTTGTGGCCACCGGTGGGCGCCCTGTGCGCCCGGATATGCCGGGGGCTGAGTTGGGTTTGGTTTCGGACGATCTGTTCCATTTGGACACTCTTCCAAAAAGGATGTTGATTATCGGCGCAGGCTATATCGGCTGCGAGTTTGCATCCGTTTTCAATGGTTTGGGCGCTGACGTAAGCATGTTCGTGCGCAAGGCGCAGATCTTGCGCGGCTTTGACGATGAGGCGCGTGGCCACGTGGCTGATTGCATGCAGCAACGCGGCGTCACCATCCATACCGGCTGCGCGCCGATGGCGATCGAACAGCGCGGGGAGTGTATCTGGGTCAAGGGGTCCAACGGCCACGAGGAGGAGGTGGACACGCTTCTTTGGGCCACCGGGCGGAAGCCGAATTCGGACGGGCTGGGCCTCGAAGAGCTGGGCGTTAAGCTGGATCGGCGCGGCGCCATTGAGGTGGATGGCTACAGCCAAACAGCTGTGCCATCGATCTATGCCATTGGGGATGTGACGGGCCGTGTCGAACTGACCCCTGTCGCGATCCGGGAAGGGGTAGCGTTCCATGAAACGGTCTTCAAAGGCAAGAAGACCAAGATGGATTACGATTTGATCCCCTCGGCCACCTTCACGCAGCCCGAGATGGGAACTTGCGGCCTGACCGAAGAACAGGCGGAAGAGCGAGAGCCCACACTGGTTTACGCCACGGCATTCCGCCCCATGCAGCAGGCTTTCGCAGGCGGTGACGAACGGGTGTTGTTCAAAATGTTGGTGTCCAAGGCCACGGACCGCGTGCTTGGCGTCCACATCGTGGGGCCTGGTGCCGCAGAGATGATCCAGTTCGTCGCGGTCGCCTTGAAGATGGGGGCGACCAAAGCAGATTTCGACAAGACCTGCGCTGTGCACCCTTCCATGGCCGAGGAATTGGTCACGATGAAGGACCCAGTGCGGATCCTCGCTTGAACCGGGGCGTTCGCGCGCCAATCTTGAGAGGCAGAGATGAAAAGACGACCCAAGTGGAAGGGAAATTCCTAATGGCAGGTTCTGGCGGCCCCTGGGGGGGCGGTGGCAACTCCGGCGGCGGACGCGGCGGAGACGGCGGTGATGACCGTCAAAACGGTGGGGGGCGGAGGCCACCCAACCGGGGCGGACAGCAAGGTCCGAACATCCCCGAAATCGACGACCTGGTGAAGAAAGGCCAAGATCAACTGCGCGTCCTGATGGGCGGGCGCGGCGGGGGCAACCGGCCCAACGGCGCTGGTGGTGGTGGCGGGTTCGAGTTCAATCGCACCACGTTCGGCATTATCGTCGCAGTGGCCATCGCCGCCTGGCTTTACCAGTCGCTTTATACGGTGCGGCCAGAAGAACGTTCGGTTGAGTTGTTTCTGGGTGAATTTTCCTCGGTGGGCCAACCGGGCCTGAACTTTGCCCCTTGGCCCGTGGTCACGGCCGAAGTTCTGCCTGTGACGACGGAACGGACGGTCGATATCGGCGTGAATCGTGGCAACCGCGCCGAAGAGGGTCTGATGCTGACCGGCGACGAGAACGTGGTCGATATCGACTTTCAGGTGGTGTGGAACATCACCGATCCGGCCCAGTTCCTGTTCAACCTGCGCGACCCCGAAGCGACCATTCGAGCGGTGGCCGAATCTGCCATGCGCGAAATCGTGGCCCGGTCCCAATTGGCTCCGATCCTGAACCGGGACCGTGGCATCATCGCGGAGGAATTGAACGACCTGATCCAGTCCACCTTGGACAGCTACGATTCCGGCGTGGCCGTTTTGCGCGTGAACTTCGACCGCGCTGACCCACCCCAGCAGGTGATCGATGCCTTCCGTGACGTTCAGGCCGCCGAGCAGCAGCGCGACCGTCTTCAGTCTGAGGCGGATGCCTACGCGAACCGCGTTCTTGCCGGGGCCCGTGGTGAGGCGGCGCAGCTTCTGGAAGAAGCCGAAGGGTACCGTGCCCGCGTGGTCAACGAAGCAGAGGGTGAGGCCAGCCGCTTTACGGCCGTTCTGACGGAATACGCCCTTGCACCCGAAGTGACCCGCAAACGTCTGTACCTAGAAACGATGGAACAAGTGTTGGGCGACGTGGACAAGATCATCGTTGACAGTGGCGTCGGCGGCGAAGGCGGCGGGGGTCAAGGGATTGTCCCATACCTGCCGCTCAATGAACTGCGCGGTGGCCGATCCACCCAAGGGGGGACGAACTGATGGCACGGTCTTTGTATCTTCTCCCCGCTGCAGCGGTCATCCTGATCCTCATCTTTTCGTCGATCTTCGTGGTGGATGAACGGCAAAAGGCCCTGGTGCTTCAGTTCGGTCGTGTGATCAACGTCAAGGAAGAACCCGGACTGGCCTTCAAGCTGCCGTTCTTCCAGAACGTAGTCTTCTACGACGACCGGATCCTCAGTCGCGACGTGGAGCCTTTGGAGGTCACACCGTCCGATGATCGTCGTTTGGTTGTGGACGCCTTCGCCCGCTACCGGATTACGGATGTGGAACGGTTCCGGCAAGCCGTTGGTACAGGCGGGGAATTGGCCGCCGATCAGCGTGTGGACCGTATCTTGCGGGCCGAGTTGCGGGAAGTTCTGGGTTCTGTGTCGTCCAACGATATCCTGTCCGAGGATCGCGCCGCATTGATGCTGCGGATCGCAAATGGCGCCCGGTCCGAGGCCACCGCCCTTGGGTTGCAGATCATCGATGTGCGCCTCAAGCGCACGGACTTGCCGCCGCAGAACCTCGACGCAACCTTCGCACGGATGCGGGCTGAACGGGAACGGGAAGCCGCAGACGAAGTCGCGCGCGGTGAAGAAGCCGCCCAGCGGATCCGCGCCCAAGCCGATCGGACGGTGGTGGAATTGACCTCCGACGCGACGCGGGAGGCCGAGATTGTGCGCGGTGAAGCCGATGCACAACGCAACGGCATTTTCGCCCAAGCGTTCCAGGCCGATCCGGAGTTTTTCGAGTTCTACCGCTCCCTCACCGCCTATCAGCGGGCGTTGCGCGGCGATAACTCCACCTTGGTGCTGTCACCCGACAGTGAGTTTTTCGACTATCTGAAGACGGACCAGTTGGCGCCTCAACAGTGACCTGCGGCATCTTTTGAGATTGAAAGGGGCGGCCCAAACGGGTCGCCCTTTTTCAAAGGTGAAACGCGATGTTAACGAAAGTTATCTTGGCCCCCGGCCCGCGTGCACCTAAGTTCTGTCCAAAGGCTCTCACGGCCATGTGATGAGCCATTCGTTGCAACACTGCCGACCGATGCGGATATGCAACGGAAGAACAATGCGCGCAGGCCCCTGCGCGGCACCTTGAAGGAGGCCCCCGGTGTTCACTGACACGATGCAAGATCACTCCCCCCGTCGCGCAATCCGCGCTCTCGGCGCAGCCGTGCTCGCCCTGGCGATGTTGGTCGTCACAGCGCTCAACGCCAACGCCCAAGGTCGCCCCGACACGTTTGCGGATTTGGTGGACCAAGTGGCGAATTCGGTGGTGAACATCACCACAAACACGACGATCACCGCCGCCGAGCGTGGCCCGAACAACGGCAACCCCCTTGAAGATTTCTTCGAAGAGTTTCGGGATCGCAACCGCCCTGGGCAGCAGGATCGACCCCGCAGGCGCGGCTCTGCCTTGGGCTCTGGTTTCGTCATCTCCGAGGATGGCTACATCGTCACGAACAACCACGTGATCGAGAATGCCGACGAGATCCTGATCGAGTTCTTCTCCGGTAAAGAACTTCCGGCGGAGCTCATCGGGACGGACCCCAACACGGACATCGCGCTGTTGAAGGTTGACGCCGATGACCCACTGCCATTCGTGCCGTTCGGCGACAGTGACGTCATGCGGACAGGCGATTGGGTTATGGCCATGGGCAACCCGCTGGGCCAGGGCTTCTCCGTCTCCGCCGGCATCGTGTCCGCGCGCGAGCGGGAGTTGCAGGGCGCCTATGACGATTACATCCAGACCGACGCCGCCATCAACCGGGGCAACTCGGGCGGGCCGCTGTTCAATCTAGATGGCGACGTCATTGGCGTGAACACCGCGATCCTGTCGCCCAATGGCGGCTCTATCGGGATCGGGTTTGCCATGTCGTCCAATGTGGTGACCCGTGTGGTGGACCAGTTGCAGCAGTTTGGCGAAACCCGTCGCGGCTGGCTTGGCGTGCGCATCCAGGATGTGGACCCCGAATTGGCCGAGGCTTTGGGTCTGGAATCCGCCCGCGGTGCCCTGGTGACGGATGTTCCGGACGGCCCCGCAAGGGATGCCGGGATCGAGGCGCGGGACGTGATCCTAACCTTTGACGGTGTCGACATCGACGATACGCGGCAATTGGTTCGGACCGTGGGCAATGCGCCCGTCGACTCCGCGGTTCGCGTCGTGGTCTTCCGGGACGGGGACACGCAAACCCTTCTGGTGACCCTCGGGCGGCGAGAGGAGGCGGAGCGCGCCGTCCCAGCCTCGGCCGAGCCTGCAGACCCCGAGGAGTTGGAGATCATGGGCATGGTCATCGCCAACCTGACCGGAGAGTTGCGGGAGCAACTGAGCCTTGACAGCGATGCCACCGGCCTTGTGGTCGCCGATATTGATGCGGACAGTTCCGCCTATGAAAAGGGCCTGCGCGCGGGCGACCTGATCGAAGAGGCGGGCCAAGTGCGCGTCGAAACCGTGTCTGAGTTGGAGGACCGTCTGGCCGAGGCGAAGGATGCTGGACAGAAAAGCTTCCTGTTGTTGGTGCGCCGCGCCGGGGATGCCCGGTTCGTGGCCCTCGCCCTTGACGAAGGGGACGCCACCGAAGGCGCCCCGACCGAGGAAGACGCCCCCGTGGAATAACCGTTTGGACATTGAGATCGGGAAGGGCGCTCCGCCGGGGCGCCCTTTCTTCGTCCGGCACGCTGTCCCGAGTGTCCCGCCTGCCGCTTGCTGCCTTTGACCCTATGGCCGGAGCAGCCACAACCCGCCCAAGATGAGACCCAACAGGATCGGCTGGTGGAGGAGGTACACAAGCAGGGAGTGTTGCCCAGGCCAAGCCAACCACCGCACCGCACGCGGGGGCGACGATGGCCAGGCGCTCAACCGGTCCCAAATGCCGCACCGTGTGCCCAAGCGCCCCGCCGCGATGCCCAGCAACAGCGGCGCGACCCAAGGGATGAACGGCTCATAGTCCATCATGAACGGCACTTGGGTGCCCAAACCCAGCCAAAGCCATGCGGGGCCATCGAAGGCCGAAACGACCAGCCCCGGACCGACCGCGAAGATGCCCAACGCCGTGGCCGCTGTGACGGCCCAGGGCAGGCGCAAGAAAGCTAATCCGGCCAATGAACTGATGGCGATGGAGTGCAATATGCCGTAGCGGACCCACGCGCCTGGAACGGCGATGTAGGTTGCGACACTGACCGCTGCCGCGGCGGCCACAAGCAACGCGAAGCGTCGCCAGAACCCGCGCCATCGGATGCCGTGCCCATGGGCTAACCAAAGGCTGAGACCGGCGAGAAAGACAAAACTGCCCGCAATCAACCGCGCCGCCCAGACCCACGGGGCCGTCGTCGTGCTGCCCCGTGGCCAGACGCCAACAAGTTCTAAATCGATCCCAACGTGGAAGACCGCCATGGCCAGCAAGGCGACGCCGCGCGCCAAATCAATCGCCAGGATACGGCGGCCGGCCGTCATCCGTCCCGACCCAGGGCGATCAGGCCGAGATAGGTCGCCGTCTCGGAGGAGAGCGTGCTTGACGCCAGCCCCCGAGGGTCTTGCAGCCGCAAAACCGCCGTCCGCGTGGCCGCGTCATATCGACCGTGGATCGGGCCGTCATACAGGTCCCGGGCCTGCAAAGCGCGCTGCACATCCTTAATGAAACCCGGGTCGCCCGATTGCAGGGCACAGGGCGTCTCAAACCAAATGGTCATTGATGGCTGCGGGCGACCGATGGCCACGTCGTCTGGCGTGCCGCGGGACGTGCCCCTCGCATAGCAACGACCCGGCTCGGCCTGCGGCGGTGTCGTCTCTGGGGACAGGCCAGGAATGCCGCGGAGGTCCGCGCCCATACACCCCGCAAGGGCCAGGGCCGCCATGATGGGCATGATCGGTTTCCGCATCTGCTCCGCCTCAGGTGACGCCGGTCTTGCCGCCAGCACTCGGCGCGACCTTACCCGACACCGGCTGCCAGAGAAACTCCCCCAGCGTCTGTGCGGGGCATTCGGCACATTCTGTGCCGGGCGGCCCGTTGCACAGGGGCAGTCGCGGCGCTAACTCCTGGGACGACGAACACAAACCCACACCCAAAGGCGGAGATGGAATGGCAAAAATCACCTATATCGAGCACGGCGGAAAAGAGCACGTGGTCGACGTGGCAAACGGGCTGACCGTGATGGAAGGCGCCCGCGACAACAACATTCCGGGCATCGAGGCGGATTGCGGCGGCGCCTGCGCCTGCTCCACTTGCCATGTCTACGTGGACCCGGCCTGGGTGGAGAAACTGCCCGCCAAGGACGCCATGGAAGAAGATATGTTGGACTTCGCCTATGAGCCGGACCCGGACCGCTCTCGCCTCACGTGCCAGTTGAAGGTGAGCGATGCGCTGGATGGTCTGGTCGTTCAGATGCCCGAGAAACAAATCTGATGCCACGGGGGGCGCCGCGTCTGCTGATCCGCCTGTGGCGCGGTCTGGCGCGCGGCGTCTTGCTGCCGCTGGTGTTCGTGGCGCCGGGGGCCGCGGCGCAGGGCGTCGCGTCGATCCAAGGGCAAGACTGCCATCAGCCGGATGGCCCGCCCGGCCATGTGGTCGCCGAATCTGAAAGCGGCCCCCTGGTCCGGGCACGGTATGTGGGGGCGACGACGGCCTACGGCCACGGCGTGCTTGGGGACGCCATCGAGGCGGAGGGGCTGCTTGTTCAAATCGCCAGTGATGATGGCCCTGTCTGCGCCACGGTTCAGGCGGGACCCAACCGCGTTTTCGAGGATGTGGGGCCACGGCTGTTCGATGTGACCCAAAACGGCATCGCCGAGGTGCTGGTCGTCGCCTCCCACCAAAAGAAGGGCGCGCGGTTGGAGATTTATGGTCTGTCCGACTCGGGCGGCGGGTTCCAACTTTTGGCGGCGGGCCCCTATATCGGGCAACGGTTTCGCTGGCTGGCCCCCGTCGGTGCCGCCGATTTGGACGGCGACGGTAGGGTGGAGATTGCCTATGTGGACCGGCCCCACCTGGCCAAGACATTGCGGATTTGGCGTTGGACCGATGCGGGGCTGATCCCAGTGGCCGATGCGCCGGGGGTAACAAACCATCGGATCGGCGACCCTTTCATTATCGGCGGTATCCGAGACTGTGGCACCCTGCCTGAGATGATCCTCGCCTCCGCCGACTGGTCCCGCCTTCTGACCCTGCGCTTCGACGGCGCCAACATTGCGCGTCAGGACTTGGGCTCCTACGGCGCCGATGCCATGGACGATGCGCTGGCATGTCGGTGACGCTGGCGCCGCGACTTTCCCTGGTGGGGAGCGTTGCAGGTCTCATCCTCCTTTGCACCGTTCCAACCGCCGGGGCGCAAACCCGGCTCACACCGAAAGCGTTCCTCGACGAGGTGGTGGGTCAGCGGGTGGAGATGCGCATCGTCCCGTCCCTCCGCCTTGTGGGGGTGGAGACGATCTTGTCGCGCTCGCGCACCCTGTGGCGCCGGTCCAACGGGTCTTGCACGCGGGGTACCATCTCCGTCCGGGCGGCCGCGATTTGCTTCACGTATGAGGACGGGCCGGACATTGCCCATTGCTGGCTGCCCTTTGAGGATGCGAAGGGTTTGTACGTTGTGTCGACGACCACGGGCGAAGTTCAGCGCATCCGTTCTGCGACGGACGATGGCCCGGCCTGCACCCAAGACCTGACATCATAACGTCCTCCTCGCTTGCGCGAGGAGGACGCTCAAAGGTCTGCTCGACACTCTGAAAAGGGGTGGCGCGGCAGGGGGAGATGCCGCGCCGGGTGGGGATCAGTCGTCGTCCAGACCTTCTTCCTTGATGCGGGCGAAGATGTCCTGGGCGACCGAAGGCTTGCCGGAGACGAGGGTCGCGTTACCCACGCTGATGCGGTCAGAGGGGCTGTCCACAGTGGCGTTGAACTGTTCGATGGCCGCACCCTGCGTGCCGTTCCGGGTGGAGACGGTGACGCCGTTGCTGTCGCCTTTATACGCGACGCTCTGGTCCTGGGTGCTGAAGTCTTGGTTGAAGTGCGCGATGGCACCGGCTGCGCCGCCGGGGACTTGGGCGGATGC
>JBCBVM010000029.1:0-52640 GCA_039817645.1 Pseudomonadota bacterium
ACGAGGAGCCGGTGCGATGGACGGAGGCGCAGACCGTCCGGTCATCCACACGTAAGCCGCGATCGGCCAGTGCACCGCCCAGCCCGCGCAGCGTGACAGGGGCCTTGATCCGCCCACGCGCCCCTCCGCGGCTCGCGCAGCCGCTGGGACCACGTCACCACGCGCGACGGCGCGACATCCAACGCCGCCACCGCCCGCCTTCGCCTCTCTCAAGCCGAGCCATCGATGTCGCGAGACCGCCTGCTCACTCCTCCATCTTGTGGCCGGAGGCAGTGGGTCAGCGAAATGCAGGCCAGTGAACCCCAATTCAGCTCAGCCTGCAATCATCCCGCTCTAGCGTTCTGTCAGTTTCAACTCGATCCGCCGGTTGCGTTGGCGCGAGGTGGGCGTGTCGGCGGGATCTACCGGTCGGTATTCGCCAAATCCGGTGGCCGCCAGGCGGAAGGGCGGGACCCCCAGATCGTTGATCATGTACTGAACCACCGAAAGGGCGCGGCCTTGGCTCAACTCCCAATTGTTGGCGTATTTGCCGGATCCAAGCAGCGGCACGTTGTCGGTATGGCCATCCACCCGCAGGATCCAATCGATCTCTTCCGGGATTTGGTCCGCCACATCCAAGATCACGGCCGCGACTTGTGCAATCTGTTGTCGCCCTTCGGATTGCAGGGTGACGTCGCCCACATCGAACAACACCTCGGACGAGAAGACGAAGCGGTCGCCCACGACCTCCACCCCGTCCCGCCCGGCCAACACCTCCCGCAACTGCCCGAAGAATTCGGACCGGAACCGCTCCAGGTTCTGCGCTTCGGCTTCCAAACGCTCCCGCTCTGCGCGTTCTGACGCGGCGACTTGGGCAAGGGCGGCGTTCAAGCGATTGCCAAGGGCGTCGATCTGCACCTGGGCGTCGGCGTCACGTTCTGCTGATTGGTCGAGAAGGTTCTGAAGGCTTCCCAACTGCGACCGCAATTCCAAGATCTGCTGATTGAGGAGGGCGGCCTCTCGCTGTGCGACCACGCGGTCGTCTTCGACATTGGCCAGTTCCGTCTGGGCCTGGGCCAATAGCAGGTTTGTTTGCTCGGCGCGGGTCAGGGCCTCGGCGGTTTTGCCCTCTGCTGCCAGTTGCGCGGCCAGTGCCGCAGCCAGGGCATCTTGCAATTCCGCGTCTGACTGCGCATCCTCGGACCGGGCGGCCAACGCCGCGTCAAGCTCTGACACGCGCCCCTGCGCCCCTTGAAGGTCGGTCAGGGCCTGGGCCAGACGCGCGTTCAGGTCATCCCGCGTGGTTTGCGTGGCCGCCAGAAGGGTCAGGGTCTCCTCGGCCTCCCTCCGTTGTTCTTCAAGGGCCAGGGACATGGCCGTCAATTCCGTATCTGCCGCTTCCAACCGCGCCCGGAGCGCTTCGGCAGCGGCTGCTTCGGCCAGACGGTCTTGTTCCTGTTGGGTCAGGTTTGCTTCCTGGTCAGCAAGACGCGCACGCAAGGCTTCGGCGGCAGCGAGTTCGGCCAAACGCGCGGCCTCGGCAGCGTCCAATTCCGTGTTCAACGTGTCCAATTGGGTGGCCAGGGACGCCGCCTGTGCCTCTTGGTTTTCCAGCGCGGCGAGGGTCTGGGCAAGGGTCGCATCCCGGCTCTCGGCCTCGGCCTGCAACTCGGCCACAAGGGCCTCGACCGCATCGGCACGGGCGGCGGCAAGGCGGGCCGCTTCGGCTTGGCTGTCGATCTCCTCCCGCGCGCTGGCCAAGGCCAACTGCAGGGCCTCCCGCTCATCAATGATCCGGGTCAGTTCCTCGGCGGTGGTCTGAAGCTCCGCGCTCAATTCGTTGCGGGCGCCTTCGCTGCTGGCCAGGTCCCCGGTCAAACGGTCGCGATCTGCGATCAGGGACGCGACTTGCTCCTCAAAGGAAGCGACCCGCGTGTTCAATTCATCGCGCTGTTGGGTCAGCGTCGCAATCAGCACGGCTTGGCTCTCCCGCTCGGTCGTCAGGGTCGCGATGTCGTCTTCCAGCGTGGCCGCCCGTTGTTGCTCTAGCCCCAGGGCGCGGGCCAGACCGGTCACCTGCTCATTGAGGTCCACCAACTCCCGCTCTCGGTCGCTGAGCGCTTCGGACAGGATGAACTGCACGATCATAAAGATCGACAAGACAAACATCAGCACCAGCAGCAGGGCCGTCATGGCATCGACGAAGCCAGGCCAAACATTGGCCGACAAACGTTGCCCTGTGCGCCGGGCCAGGGCCATCAGCCGTCCCCGTTCTGATCGGTTTGCGCCGCAACCATGCGGTTCAATTGGCGGATGGAGCGTGTCAATGCGCCCAGATCACCGCGCAGATCGTCCAGTGTCGCTTGCCGCCCTTGCTGCATCTCCTCAAAGACCTTGAGCAGCTGCACATCAATGGACCGCAAGCGCATTCTGCTTTCAGAGTCGATGCCGTCGCCCGACCCGGACAGGCCCACGCCGCCACCGGCCGCTTCGGCTAAGACTTCCATCAAATTCTCTTGACCCTCCGCCACGCGTGACAGCGCAGCCAAGGTCTCCGGGTCGCCCATGGTCGCCGCCTGCGACGGCCCACTCTCGATCCGATGGGCCATGGCGGTGACGGCTTCGGACAAGGTGCTGAGTTTCGTGTCCGCGGCAAGGCGCCCGGCCTCGGCCTTCTGGAACATGTCCTGGAGCGCTTCCATCTGGTAATTCATGTGGTCCAGAACGGCGGCGAGGGAATACTGATCGATGGTTTCTTCGCCGCCATCCCCCACCAGGCCCACGCGCGTGATGGAGGACAGCCAATCCTCCATCTCTCGATAGAAGCGGTTCTGACCATGGCCCGCGAACAATTCCAGCAGGCCCACAACCAGGGATCCCGCCAAGCCCAGCAGGGAGGACGCGAAGGCCGTGCCCATGCCTTGCAACTGTTCCTCCAGCCCCCCGATCAAGCGGGAGAAGACATTAACCCCGCCCTCATCGGCCCCAGGATTCAGGTTGCGGATCGTGTCCACCACGGCCGGCACCGTGGTGGCCAAGCCCCAGAACGTGCCCAACAACCCCAAGAAAATCAGAAGGTTGACCATATATCGCGTGATGTCCCGTGCCTCTTCCATCCGCGCGCCGACCGAGTCCAGGATGGACCGGGACGAGGTGGAGGAGATTTGGCTGCGCGCCGACCGCGCCCGCAACATCGCCGCCAAGGGCGCCAGAAGGCCCGGGGGCCGGGTGATGTCATGGCCCGCGCGCTGCTCGGCAAAGCCCTCAATCCAGCTCACTGAGGAAAAGAGTTGGAAGACTTGCGCGAAACACGCCAACACGCCGATGACGAAGACAAGGATGATGGTGCCGTTAAGCCAGGGGTTCGCCACGAAAATCGGCGCGACTGTGGGATAGGCCAACCACGTGCCCGCGCCCACTGCGGCAAGCACCGCAAGCATGTAAACGATTTGCCGGACTGGCTGCGAGAACTGCGTCCTCGTGTCCATTTCTGCGCGTGCCATGATACCCCGGCCCTTCTAAGGGGCACTGTTGTCCTATTGGTCCCAGCCTTAGCGGCGGCACCGGACTCTGCCAAGCATCCCTCAGTGATCCGCCTTGATCTGTTGCACCCGCGTGACCAATGCGTCGATATTTGCATCTCCGATGTCCAAGTCGTGCAAACTTTTTGCCGTTGCCGTCAGATATTCGTGGTTGGGCCCCCGTCCGCCATGGGCATGCGCGATGATCCGGGCCTGATCGTCCAGGGACAGGTCGGGGGCATATTGCCGGTGCGCGGTATTGATCACATAGGCCAGCGCGGGGATGCGCGTGCCCTGTTCACAGATCAGGTCCACCTGCGCTTCCTCGTAGGCAGAGGATATCAATTCCCGTGCGCGCAATTCCTCCAGCGCGACCCGGGGGGCGGCGGCACGAATGGCCAACCCTTCGCACATGGCACCTCGATGGGGTTCCAGGGCCAAGACCAGACCGGGATCAGCTTCCGACCCGCGATGGTGAATGGACCACATGCAAAATCCGCGCCGAAACCCGCTCAGCCGGGCGCGCCGTGTCTCGGCCACGTCAATCCCGGGGTTCCAGATGAGGGAGCCGTAGGCAAAGACCCAAAGGTCCTCTGTGCCGTCCATCACCGCTCCTTTCGCTGCAGATGCGATCCAGATAGACCGACCCGGCACGAACTGCAAAGAGGGCGTTTGCAATGCGTTGGTTGGTTATCCTTGTTCTGGCGGCCTCTGCCGTTTGGTCGGGTCTGTGGGTTGTGGGACGCGCCGGCGTGCAAGCGGGTCTGGAGGGCGCGATCGAGGCCGCGCGCCAAGACGGCTGGCAGATCACCTATGACGACCTGAGCGTCCAAGGCTTTCCCAACCGGTTCGACACCCGCGTCACATTTCCCGATCTGGTGACGCCCGACGGTCTTTGGGGCGTGGCCGCGCCGTTTGTGCAGGTCTTTGCGCTCAGCTACCGGCCCAACCAGGTCATCGCGATCCCGGCCCCCGACATCACGCTTCGAACGCCGACGGGCCCTGCGCGCCTGCAGACCCAGGACATGCGCGCCTCGGCCGCGACAACCCTGTCCGTTCCCCCGCAACTGAACCGGGCCACCATCGTGACGCAGGGGATCACGGGCGAAGGGCCCGATTGGTCCATGACCCTCGGCAATGGGCAAGCTGCCATCCGGCAAGGGTCGGACCCAACGGTCTATGACCTCGCTCTGACGCTGCGGGACCTGTCCCTCACCGCGCGGGCATTTGAAACGCTTCCACCTGAACTGGCGCCCGATGACATCGCCGCCCTCGATCTCGACGCGACGGTCACGTTGGACCAAGCCTTCGCCCCCGGGGCAGAGCCGAAGGTCCAGACCCTCACCCTGCGCAACGCGAGCTTGGACTGGCAGGGCATCGAACTCGCCCTTGCCGGGAATGTGACGGTTGGCCCAGACGGCCTGCCGGAGGGCACGCTGACCCTTACGGCACGGAATTGGCGGGCCCTCTTGGACCGGTTGGTGCTGTCGGGGATCATGCCGGAAAACCGCCTGCCTTTGATGTCCGCCGCCCTGACCAGCATGAGCGACGGGGACCGGCTTCAGGTGGAGATCGGCCTCCGCGATGGTTTCGTCACGGCGGCAGGGTTTCCCATCGTCCCATTGCCGCGCCTGCCCACCCTCTGAGCCCCGAAGGTTACAAGCCGTAGGGCAGGACGACGGCCCACCTTTGGCGCGGCAGGCAAGGATCGGCGGGCACCACCCAAAGGGCGGCCCATTGGCCACCGATGGCCTTGGCCAAACACGTCACCACATCCGCGGGCAAGGCACCGCCTGCATCCAGGGCGGCGGCACCGTCCGGGAACGCCCGAAGATCGACGGCAACGACGCGTCTCGCGCCGGTCAAGCGCAGCTCCCAAAGCACCGTAAGCCCCCCTTCGCAGCGCCCGCGACACAGCCGAGCAACATCCGGCAGGTGACGCAGACTTTCGGGCCGACGCAGAAGGACGACCGACATCTGCCCATGCGCGCCATCAACCTGCGCGCCAAGTGCGGGTTGCAGGCCAGGCGCGCCGTCCCCGATAACCTCGAGTTGTGGCGCCCCGCGCGGAAGTGCGGAGGCCGCCCCGATCAGGGCAAAGCAGGTCAGTGCAACACATATGCGCCATTTCATCCCGCAAGAGTGGCGCGTGCCGCGCGTGGGTCAATGCGGCCTGGGCCCCAAAACGCTACCCATCCACCCGGATCCGGGCGTTCGTCGGATCATAGGGGCTGTCCTCGGTGACCTGCGCTTGCCAGAGTTGCCGCTGCATCCGGACCTCTAGCTTCGTGCCAGGCACGGCCAGTGCAGGGCGGACATAGCCCATTCCGATGCTTTTTCCGAACGCGACGGAATACCCGCCAGATGTCAAACGACCCACCCTCTGGTCGCCCAGATACAGCGCCTCTCGGCCCCAGGGGTCGGCATCCGTCGGCCCATCAATTAACATCGTGACGCATTTCGAACGGGCGCCCAAAGCCTCCATGGCGGCCTTCCCGCGAAACGCCTTCGACATGTCGACGAACCGGTCCAACCCGGCTTCCAGAGGGGTCGCATCACGGCCCAGTTCCGTGCCGAAAGCGCGGTAGGATTTTTCTTGCCGCAGCCAGTTCTGCGCCCGCGCGCCGACCAACTTCATGCCATGGGCCTCGCCTGCTTCCATCAAGCGGTCAAAGAGGTAGTTCTGCATCTCCATCGGATGATGCAACTCCCACCCCAACTCTCCGGTGTAGGCCACGCGGATGGCGTTCACGGGGCACATCTTCAACTCGATGGTGCGCTGGCTCAGCCATGGGAACCGCTTGTTGCCAAGGACCGTGTCCGGGTCGGCGTCGCGCACAAGCTCCCGTAGGATTGCCCGCGCATTGGGGCCCGCCAACGCGAAAGCGCCCTGGGCCCCGGTACAATCGTCCAGCCACATAGGCCCGAACTGCCCCACGGTGTCGTTGACGGCGCGGGCCAGGTAATCGCTGTCATAGGATTGCCACGCACCCGCAGAGACAAGGTAGAAGACATCGTCCGCCAGGCGTACGATGGTGTACTCCGTCCGCGTCGTGCCCGCATCCGTCAGCGCATAGGTCAGATTGATGCGCCCGACCTTTGGCAGGGTGTTGGTGGTGAACCAGTCCAGGAATGCCGCCGCGCCAGGGCCACGCAGCAGGTGTTTCGTGAACGCTGTGGCGTCGATCAGGCCCGCCGTCTCCCGAACCGCCTTCGCCTCGGCCACGGCATGGTCCCACCACGCGCCACGCCGAAACGACCGGCTGTCATGGTCGAAGGCATCTGGGGCCCCCATCGGGCCATAGTAATTCGGCCGTTCCCACCCGTTCACGCACCCAAATTGCGCGCCCAAGGCCTTCACCCGATCATAACACGGCGCGGTCTTCAGGGGGCGGCATGCCTCCCGCTCCTCATCGGGGTGGTGCAGGATGAAGACGTGTTCATAAGCCTCCTCGTTCTTACGGGCCGCATATTCGGTGGTCATCCAGCGACCAAAGCGGCGCGGATCCAAAGAAGCCATATCGATCTCGGCCTCGCCCTCCACCATCATCTGGGCCAGGTAATGCCCCGTCCCGCCCGCCGCCGTGATGCCAAAGCTGAACCCCTCGGCCAGCCACATGTTGCGGAGGCCAGGCACGGGCCCGACCAAGGGGTTGCCGTCCGGGGTGTAGCAAATTGGACCGTTGTAATCGTCCTTCAGGCCCACCGTCTCCGACGAGGGCAGGCGGTGGATGAAGGACATATACTCCCCTTCGATCCGGTCCAGGTCCAGGGGAAACAGGTCGGCGCGAAAGCTGTCTGGCACGTCATAGAGGAACCGCGCTGGCGCGTTCCGCTCATAGGGGCCCAGGATCCAACCGCCGCGTTCTTCGCGCACATACCACTTGGCGTCGGCGTCGCGCAGAACCGGGTGTTCGCCATTCTCTTTGCGCCAGGCCACAAGGGCCGGGTCCGGCTCGGTCACGATATACTGATGCTCGACGGGAATGGCTGGGATCTTGGTGCGCAGCAGGCGCGCGGTCCGCTGCGCGTGATTGCCCGTTGCGGTGACCACATGCTCGGCCTGTAGGACCATCTGCTCCTCGGTGGGGACCAAGTTGCCGCCCTTGTCGGCCATTTTGGTGATGGTCACATCCCAATGATCGCCAGCCCAGGCATACCCGTCCACCTGCCACTTCCGCTCGATGGTGACGCCCCGCTGGCGGGCACCTTTGGCCATGGCCATCGTCACATCGGCGGGGTTAATATAGCCATCGGTCGGATGATAAATCGCACCGACCAGGTCTTCGGTGTGCACCAGGGGATAGCGGTCCTTTATCTGGGCGGGGGTCAAGAATTCGTAGGGGATGTCCACCGTCTCGGCGGTCGACGCATAAAGCATGTACTCGTCCATCCGGTCTTGCGTCTGCGCCATGCGCAAATTGCCCACGACCGAGAAACCAGCATTTAACCCCGTCTCTTCCTCAAGGATTTTGTAGAACTTGACCGAGTAATCGTGGATGTGACTGGTGGCGTAGCCCATGTTGAACAACGGCAGCAGGCCCGCCGCATGCCATGTGGACCCGGAGGTCAGTTCATCCCGCTCCAACAACAGGATGTCTGCCCATCCCGCCTTCGCCAAATGATAGGCGATCCCCGTGCCCACGGCCCCACCGCCGACGACCAACGCTTTGACATGGGTTTTCATAGACCGCCCTCCGCGACTGCTTCTGCGGTTCTTTTTGGCCCATTCGCGATGGGCATGACAGGCAGGCCCGACCGGAGAGTGGCGAAAACCGACCTTGCGGAGCGCATCGGCGGACGGCCTGGGCGCCGTCGACCCGGCTGGGAAAATAGCGCAACGGCACCGCCTTGTCTTAAATCAGCGGCTGACAGGCTGTGCGCCATCCGCTTTAACGGGCCAGAGCAGAGGCAGACCACATCAGATATGTCCCTTACGGCCGAGAAAATCACCGCACTTGCCCCAGACCAAGCGTCGCTGAAGGCGGCCAACAAGCTGACATCGGCCAGCAAATGGCCCGTCCTCGCGAAGGGGGAAACCCTGGTCTGGGGGGAATGCCAAGGCTCTGGCGCGAACCCCTATCGGACGGTCTTTGACCGCGAAGACCATGGGTACAAATGCACCTGCCCATCCCGCAAGTTCCCGTGCAAGCATGCTTTGGCCTTGATGTGGATGTATGTCGAAGATCCGGGTCCCTTCGCCGATGGGGCCGTACCGGACTGGGTGACGGACTGGCTGAGCCGTCGCAGGCCATCCCAAGGCGACGCGGCGCCACAGACCACCGCTGGGAAAAGCCTTGCCGCCGCACGGCGCGCCGACCCCGAAACGCCCCCCGATCCAGAGGCCGAGGCCCGCAAAGAAGCCGCCGCCGCCAAACGGGCCGCCGCCACCCAGGCTTCGCTGGACGGGGCAATCGGCGATGTGGATGCTTGGATGCAGGACCAGTTGCGGACCGGCTTCGGGACCTTCTTGGCCGAAGCGCCAGAGCGGTGTCGCACCATCGCCGCCCGCCTTGTGGACGGCAAAGCCCAAGCTTTGGCCAGCCGTTTGGACGAATTGCCCGCCACGCTTCTGACGCTGAAAGGAGAGGCGCGCCTAGATGCTTTGATCCAGGAATTGGGCCAGATTGTTCTGATCGGACGGGCCTGGCGTTCAAATCCAACGGACCCGGAACTCCATCGTCTGGTCGCCACTGCCGAAACGCGGGAGAGCGTTTTGCAAAACCCCGAAGCCCCGCGGCACCGCGCCGTTTGGGACGTCGTCGGCGAACAGGTGTCCACCCGGCGCGACGGTTTGGTCAGTCAAGCGACGTGGCTGATGACCGTAGGCGACAGCGCCCCCCGCTTTGCACAGCTTCTGGATTTCTTCCCGGCGTCCTTAGGCAAGCAGAGCAGTCCCTTTATTGTGGGTGAACAGTTTGAGGCGGAGGTCGCCTATTACCCGGCCCGCGTTCCCATCCGCGCCATCTTGGCCGAGAGAAAGAGCACAGACCGCCGGCAGGGTTGGCCGACACCCGATGCACCCCCTTTGACCGCCTACATCTCCGCGCTGGAACAGGCGCCATGGCTATCATCGGTCCCGGTTCTTTTGCCCAAAGGGCGCCTGGGCCCGTCGGGGGACACGCTGTGGTGGGTCGCCCAGGACGGGGATTTGTGTCTGCCCGTTTCCAATGACCCGCCGGACCATGTGGCAGGCATGACACTGGATGCCGCAGTCGGGCTTTGGTCTGGGCGGGAGATGACCCTTTTGTCGGCCCAAACCGGTTGGGGGCGGGTTACTTTCGATGGCTGATCTTCCCTCAACCCTGGCCCAGATGAAGGGCCGCTGGATGATTGGCGGCAGCGCGGCCGAAGCGGCGCCCGCCCCGTGGAAGATGGCCGTCGCGGGTGACGATGCGCCCGATCTGGCCATGCTGACCATCGCCGCGCAAGCGATGCAGGTGGCGCTCCGCCCCACGCCGGGCAGCCACCCAGACCTGCTCCCCAGTCTGCCGCATCTTGCCCTCCCTGTGCTGCCCGACGCCCATCGCGCGGCCTTTCGTCGTGTGATCGACGGGACGCGGATGCATGAAGGGTTTCGCGATGCTTTGCTTCAGTTCATCGCGGGACGCGGCTATGTGGTGCACCCCTTGGACCACATGCCAAGGGACTCTGGCAAAGTGCCTGAGGTGTATGCCCCGTGGCTCGATTGGAAGAAAAGCAACACCGCATCACCCGAGACGACGCTTACCGATGATAACTGGGCCCATTGGCGCCCGGCGGATAGGGCGGTGGCCCTGGCGCGCATCCGACGGAGCGACCCAAGTGCCGCGCGCCGTCTTCTCGAAACGAATGCCTCTGATCTGCCAGCCGAGGCCCGGTTTCGCGCGGTCCAAGTTCTGGCCGAAGGGCTAAGCCCCGACGATGCCGATTACCTCGATACACTTACCAAAGACCGTTCCAGCAAGATCCAGGTGTTCGCCACACAGCTCCTGTCCCGGCTGGGCGCGCCCATCGAAAGCGCAGAGGCCACCGCAGAATTGTCGGATTTCTTCGCCACCGGGAAACAGGGCCTGCTCAAACGGCGTGTGACGGTGACGCCCACCAAGATCAAAACCGACGCGCAACGGCGACGGCGTCATGTTTTGATGGGACAGGTCAGCCTGACCAGTCTGTCGCAGGCCCTTGGCCTTCGCGCCGAAGACTTGGTTGTGGCTTGGGGCGGAAGCGACCCCGCGCTGACACAAGACTTCGTAGAAATGGTTGCACTGACCGGGAACGATGCTGCGTGTGGTCTTTTGGCAAAGCGATGCGACCGGTCTGACATGCTCAGCCCAACCCGATTGGCCCCGTTGGCAGCGCGCTTGGCGGCCACGGACCGCAAGACCCTTCTGCCGACCATTCTGAAAGCTGCGGAGACTTCGCTTACGGGCGTGCAAGCCTGGGCCCAGGGCATGTTGGGCACCCTTCCCGCGAAGGTCTTGACGGGAACGGACGCCTTCAAGGATCTGCAAACGCGCGCGGCGCCGTCCAAAGACGGGACCGCCAAGCCCGCAGACCCAATCCTAGATGCAGGTCTTTTTACCCTCGGCCTTCTGCTGGATCGGGACGGGGCCGAAGCCGTTCGCACCACCTTTGTACGGGCTGGCATGTCGCCTGCGGATCCAGCCCTCACGCTCTTGGCCCTCAACGCCGCCCTCACACCTTCTGGAGATCGACCATGACTGACATCCTGCGACAGCCTGCCGAGACGACCTATGCGGCTGATCTGGCCGCTCTTGGGGCGGTGGATGACCACCCAAAGCCGGAGGGGTGGACGCTGAGCCCGCAGGCGGTGGTGACGTATCTGATGGGCGGCATGGCGGGCGACCACGAGGTCCAGGCGAAATATGTGGGCGACCGCCGCTTGATCGAGACGGCCGTCGCCACCCTCGCCACGGACCGCGCCCTTCTTCTGTTGGGAGTGCCGGGTACGGCGAAGTCTTGGGTGTCCGAGCACATGGCGGCGGCAATCTCGGGCGACTCGACGATGGTGATCCAATGCACGGCGGGGACAGATGAAACCCAGGTCCGTTACGGCTGGAACTACGCCCAGCTTTTGGCCCATGGGCCAAGCCGCGACGCGCTTGTGCCGACCCCCTTGTTTCGCGCGATGGAGGGCGGCGGCATCTGCCGGTTGGAGGAACTGACCCGCATGGGGTCTGACGTGCAGGATACGCTGATTACCGTCCTGTCCGAAAAGATGCTGCCCATCCCAGAACTGAACAGTGCAGTTTATGCGACCCGCGGCTTCAACGTGATCGCCACGGCGAACGATCGCGATAAGGGCGTCAATGACCTCTCGGCCGCGCTCAAGCGGCGGTTCAATGTGGTCGTGCTGCCCCTGCCCGATGATATGGAGGAAGAGGTGCAAATCGTCACCAAACGTGTGGGGGAGATGGCAGGCTCCCTCGCCCTGCCCGCCCCTAAGAACGTCGCCGATGAGGTGGCGCGCGTCCTCGCCATCTTCCGGGAGTTGCGGAGCGGTGAGACGCGAGACGGGAAGACAACACTAAAGACGCCTTCAGGCTCGCTATCGACAGCGGAGGCCATTGGCGTGGTCGTCAGCGGGCTGTCCCACGCTGCCTTCTTCAACGACGGGATCCTGAACGCCGAAGGCTTAGCCCCCAACGTCCTGGGCGCCATCGTGAAGGACCCCGTGCAAGACAAGATCGTGCTGGAGGAATACCTGGAGACGGTCCTCAAATCCCGGCGGGACTATGCGGATTATTATGCGGCCCTGACCGAGTTGGTGTGATGCCCGCCGACGTCCATTTCTTCGGCATTCGGCACCACGGCCCGGGATCGGCCCGGCGGCTTTTGGCAGCCTTGGACGCGGCGCAGCCGTCAGAGGTTCTGATCGAGGGGCCCGCGGATCTGACCGACCTGATGCCCATGTTGGCACAGACCGATATGGTGCCCCCGATCGCGCTTCTTGCCTATCCGACCGACGCGCCGGAGCAAGCCAGTTTTTGGCCGTTCGCCGTGTTCTCGCCAGAATATCAAGCGACCCTTTGGGCCGTGGCCCATGGCGTGCCCGCGCGCTTCATCGATCTGCCCGTCTCGTGGCGCCTGGCGGCCAAAGACGCCACAGAAGACCCCATTCTGGAAGACGACGCGCCCCCGCCGGAACCTGATCCGATCCAGCGGGACCCCATCGGCGCCTTGGCCCAGGCAGCGGGCTACCAGGACGGAGAGAGTTGGTGGCAACACGTCATCGAAGAAAACCCCGATCCGGGACCAATCTTCGCCGCCGTTTCGGACGCCATGGGGGCGTTGCGCCAAGAGGTGCCGAAGGTCGAAGGGGTTGAAGCCGCCCGCGAGGCCCATATGCGCCTGGAAATCGCCAAAGCGCGGAAAGCGAATGAGGGGCCAGTCGCCGTGGTCTGCGGTGCTTGGCATGACCCTGCACTCAGGGAAAAGCACCTCGCCAAAGACGACAGGGCCCTTCTGAAAGGCGCGCCAAAGCGCAAGATTGCGGCCACCTGGACGCCGTGGACGGCCCCGCGCCTGGCGACCGGCAGTGGCTATGGCGCGGGGGTCAGCGCGCCCGGCTGGAACAAGCATCTGTGGGAGACGTCGGGCGCGGACCAAACCACCCGCTGGGTCACGCGTATCGCGCGCGCCTTGCGGGATGCGGGCCACGTCACCTCCACCGCCTCCATCATCGAGACTGAGCGCCTGTCGGTGTCCCTTGCGGCCCTGCGCGGCAAGCCGAAACCGGGCTTTGAAGAGTTGCGTGAAGCGGCGATTGCCTGCCTTTGTTTCGGCAACACCCTTCTATGGCGCACCATCTCGGACGATCTGCTGATCGGGTCGGAAGTGGGCCGCATTCCCGATAACGTCCCCCTTGCTCCGCTGCTCGAAGATCTTCAGCGGCAACAGAAAAAGGCGCGCCTGAAGCCAGAGGCGCTTGAGCGGGAATTGGCCCTGGACCTCCGCTCGGACGCCGGTCTGTTCCGATCCACGCTGCTGCACAGGCTGTCCGCGCTGG
This sequence comes from Pseudomonadota bacterium, assembly GCA_039817645.1. GTDB lineage: Bacteria > Pseudomonadota > Alphaproteobacteria > Rhodobacterales > Rhodobacteraceae > Jannaschia. Next base: position 13,513 of record JBCBVM010000029.1, read on the forward strand.
ATGTCCCTTGGGGCAGGCTTGACGACCCCGGGCGCAGCCGGGGGACGTTCCGCGAGCGGTGGCGCCTCAAGTGGGAGCCGACCTACGCCGTCGCGCTGGTGGAGAACCTGGCCTACGGTCCCACCCTAGAACAAGCCGCGTCCGGTCGGTTGGAGGCCAATATGGCCGACAGCCCCCGCTTGGGGGACCTGTCTGACCTGGTGTTCCAGGCCATGACGGCTCAACTGCCGGTGGCCGCGAAACGGGGCAGTGACCTGCTTGAGGATCGCGCCGCCCAAACGTCCGATGCCGAGGAGATGCTTGCCGCCCTTGCACCCCTGGCCGATGTCCTGCGCTACGGCAAAGCGCGCGCCACCGACACCGCACAGATGGAGACCTTGTTCGACCGGATCGCCATTCGCGCCGCTTTGGCCCTGCCCTATGCCGCGCGGGACTTGGACGAAGGCGCCGCATCGACGCTGCGTGCGACCTTGCGTGCCGCGGACCAGGCCGTCCGCCTTCTGGACAGTGCGACAGTGATCGGCCCCTGGCAGGACGCCTTGCGCCATATCACCGAAGACATGCGCGCCAACCGCTTGATCTCCGGCCAGGGCGCGCGGCTCCTCTATGAGGCCGATGAAATGACGTCGGATGCGGCTGTGACGTTGCTTGGGCGGATGCTCTCTCCGGGGACAGAAACGGCGCAGGCGGCGGCCTTTTTTGAGGGGTTTCTTGCGGGCGCCGGGACGCGCCTGATCCACGATGCTGGGCTGCGCGACTGTGTGGGCACGTGGCTGGCGGACTTGGACGAAGAGACGTTTACCGAAAGCCTCCCCCTCTTCCGGAGGGTCTTTTCTGACATGGACCGTATGGAGCGGCGGCACCTGTTGGACGCGGCCTTGGGCGCGGAAGTCATCCAAGCGGGCTGGGTCGAAAGCCCCACGGCAGACACGGATTGGCCCGCGCATCTTCGGGCCGTTACCGCCATCTTGAAAGGGGCTGCCAATGGATGAGATGGAACGCCGGTGGCGCTTGGCCCTAGGCGCTGAAAGCGAAGATATGTCCGCCGAAGATCAGCGTTTGGCCGCGGCGCTTGGCGCGCTGTATGATCCTAAGGCTGGGCAGGGCAAGGGCCGGAAAGGCGGTCTTGGCCGATCCGCCCCATCGGTTGCCAAATGGATGGGGGACGTGCGCGAATTCTTCCCGACTTCCGTGGTCCAAGTCATCCAGAAGGACGCATTTCAGCGCCTGGGCCTTCAGCAAATGCTTATGGAGCCGGAGTTTTTAGCCGCCATGGAGGCGGACATTAACTTGGTCGCAGACCTGATGACCCTGCGCGGTGTCATGCCGGAGAAGACCAAAGACATGGCCCGTCAAGTGATTGCGAAGGTCGTGGCCGAGTTGATGGAGCGGTTGGAGCGACGCACCGCAGAGGCGCTGCGGGGCGCAGTCGACCGGAGCCGACGCACGACGCGGCCGCGGTTCAACGACATCGACTGGCCCCGGACAATCCGCGCAAATCTGCATACGTATCAACCCGAGTATCGCAGCATCATCCCAGAGCGGCTGATTGGGTTTCAGCGCAAGCAACGGCGAATTGTCGATTTGGACGAGGTCGTTCTGTGCGTCGACCAATCCGGGTCGATGGCGCAATCGGTGATCTATGCGTCGATCTTTGCGGCAGTCATGGCATCGCTGCCGGTTGTTCGGACGAAACTTGTTTGCTTTGATACGGTTATCCTGGATCTGACCGAGGATTTAGCCGATCCGGTGGATGTTCTGTTCGGCGTTCAACTGGGTGGCGGGACCGACATTAACCAAGCGGTCGCCTATTGCGCGGATAAGATCGAGCGGCCGGGCAAGTGCCACATGGTCCTGATCACGGACCTGTTTGAGGGCGGAGACGCGGAGCAGTTGCTGGGACGGTTGGCCGATCTTGTCCGTTCGGGGGTGAATGTGATCACGCTCTTGGCCCTGAGCGACGATGGACGGCCGACCTACAGCACTGATTTGGCGGAAAAAGTTGCGGCTCTGGGCATCCCGGTCTTTGCCTGCACACCGGATCAGTTTCCCGATTTGATGGCAGCGGCGTTGCGGCGGGACGACATCCATGAGTGGGCCGCCAAAGAGGACATCAAGACGGTGTCCATCGATGCCCATTCATCGGACCCCTGACGTAAAAAGGGCTGCCGCATCTCTGCGACAGCCCATTATCTTTCATTTCCGGGCCTTACGCGGCGGCTTTCGCCTGTTCCACGATGGCGGCGAACGCGGCAGGCTCGTGCACTGCCAGGTCAGCCAGGACCTTCCGGTCCACCTCGATTCCCGCTTTCCCGAGGGCGTTGATGAAGCGCGAATAGCTCATGCTTTCATCATGGGCGCGGACAGCGGCGTTGATCCTTTGAATCCACAAAGCACGGAAGTTGCGCTTGCGCGCCTTTCGGTCGCGCGTGGCGTATTGGTTCGCTTTATCAACAGCTTGGGTCGCCGTTTTGAAGGTCGTGGAGCGGCGACCATAATAGCCTTTCGCCTTCTTCAGGATCTTCTTGTGGCGGGCGTGGGTGACCTTACCGGAGGTTACGCGGCTCATATCATATCCTCCTGATCAGCGGTCGTAGGGCATAAAGCCCTTAACGATTTTGGCGTCGGGCGCGGACAGGGTCGTCGTCCCGCGCGCATCGCGAATGAATTTCTTGTGGCGTTTGATCATGCCGTGGCGTTTGCCAGCTTGACCGGCGATCACTTTGCCTGAGGCACTGATCTTAAAGCGCTTTTTCGCGCTCGACTTCGTCTTCATCTTGGGCATTTCGGGCTCCTTCTTCGACGTGCGACTCGGCATCCCAATCGCCGGTCCCACGGGTGTAGAGCGCGCCATGTATCGGCCAACCCTTTACTTTGCAAGGGGTCTTCGCCGGCGATTCCGATCAATTAGAGCGGGCCAAGTGAGGCGTCCGGACGCGCCCAACCACCGGTAATATAACGGAAATAGAGAGGCGGCCATCACTCACAAATGGCCGCCTCTCGTCATTGCCACAGGAATGCTACGTACCTGGCAATTGGATCAACGCAGCGCCCGCTGATGCGGCAAGGATGCGAAACCAAGAGACACTCACAATTACTCGAAAAGCGGCCTCGCATATCGGTTCGCGCCTAATTGCGCGAAGGGTAGATGCCTTCTAAAGCTATGATAAAATTCACACAAACCGAGGAATGGGGGGCAGGTTGATCTGCCGTTTGTCCGTCTTCGGTCCTTTCTAAATTCATCTCCTTTGCGTCGACACCGACGCGTTGCCCAAGGGTGCGCGGGGTCAGTCCGGCGCCATGTCCGGGGTGCATCGGCACACAGCCGCGCAGGTCTGGAAGGGCGAAGGTGGATGTGCCGTTGCCCCCAAAACTTGTCCCTAAAATACTGAAAAGAGAAGTATTTTGATCTATTGGCATCAGCTGCCCATCACAGAACGCCCACCCCCTTGGCGCGAAATTTCCTGCGAATATTGTGATCTGGCCGATGAACGGATCCACCGTATTCTCCTGTGTTTGCCGGGCTGCAGAGGGCCTTGGCGTCTTTCGCTGCAACAGGTTTGACAGAGGAGCGGCTGCGGTTCTGTGTCAAAACGCACAAAGATAAACAAATTATTAATTTTGTTTATTTACAGTGGATTACAAACCTTAAGCCCGTGGAGCCTGCCCATTGTGTGCTACCGCACAGTCGGGCTGGGGCGCGCGGTTTAGGCTGCGGCGGCGGGGCCTGCGAACCTCTTCTTTCCTTCCCAACCCAGTGGGTCCCGCACCGAAGGAGATCGGCGGAGTTAACTTCTTTTTCACAGATTTGGGTGGGTTCTGGAGCGTGCTTTCACAATTTGTACAACGTTTCGTACAAAACTCCGCCTCTCTGAACCGGTCATTTGAACGTGCCAGGGTCCCCCATCCTGCCGACCCGCATGCCCCCTTACGCAGGGGAAAGAAATCGTCATAGTCGGGTGGGGATCCGCGTTTGACAGACCATGCCCAAACCGGGCCAAGCAGACAATTGAGAGGGGACATTCATGGGACAGGCGCGCAAGAAGATCGCGATCATCGGCGGCGGCGTGGGGGCGACAACGGCGGCCTATGCCATCACGCAGCAGCCAGATTGGGACACCCAGTATGAGATCACGCTCTACCAGCTTGGCTGGCGCATGGGAGGCAAAGGCGCGTCGGGGCGCAACGCCGATCAGTACGAGCGTATCGAAGAGCACGGTCTGCACATTTGGGCCGGGTTCTATGCCAACGGCTTCAAATACATGCATCAGTGTTATCAGGACTTGGTGGCCGAAGGGTTGCGCAAAGAAAGCGACCCGCTGGGCACCATGGAGAAGGCCTTTGTCGGGCTGAACCACTTTCTGTTGGCGGATGATGTGCCGAACGCGGATGGCGGCGTCGATCTGCATCCCTGGAGGATCGACTTCCAGGGCAATTACGAAAAGCCTTGGGAGCATGATGGGTTGCTGCCCACGCCCTTTGCCTATGCGCAGATGCTGATGAAGACGGTGATCCACTGGATGGAGCAGTTGGGCGGCTGGTACAAGACAGGCACCGATCACGTGTTGCCCGCACAGTTCCAGAAAGGGTTTCAACGCAAGGGCCTGGCGACGGATGGGGCGACGCCGGTGCATCTGCTGCAAGACTATGCGGCGTCCCTGGATGAGAATGCGTTCCAGCACAGCACCGCTGAGGCGCAGCACCTGTTGGCGTTGGCACGCCACGCGCAGGAGTGGCAGGGACACACCCTGCTGAAGGGCGCCCATGACAACGACGCGAACCGACGGCTTGGCTATCTGGTCGATCTGTCCTTGGCGTTTTTCCGAGGGGCGGCAGACAGCAACGTCTTCCGCCAAGGGTTCGACGCCATCGACGATTGGGAAATCAGCGCCTGGCTTCTGCGCTATGGGGCAAGCCATGAGGCCGTGTACTCGGCGGTGTTCCGGGGGTGTTACGACTATGTCTTCGGCTATCCGGGCGGGGCCATCGACGCCAACCGCAGCGTGGGCGCGGGCACGGCCATTCGGGGCCTTTTGCGCCTGGCGTTCACCTATAAGGGCGCGCTGTTCTTTAAGATGCAGGCGGGCATGGGGGACACGATCTTTGCGCCCTATTACCAGATCCTAAAGCATCGCGGGGTGAAGTTTAAGTTCTTCCACGCGGCGACAAACCTGTCCGTGTCGCAGGATCGGACGATGATCCAGGCCATCGACATGGTGGAGCAGGCCGAGGTGCTGGGGGACGATTATGCCCCCCTGCGGGATGTTCTGGGCCTGCCCTGTTGGCCGTCGGAGCCGTTGTGGGATCAGTTGAAGGAGGGTGCGGCGCTGAAGGCGTCGGGCGTGAATTTCGAGTGTGAGAAGGAGGCGCCGAAGGGGCGCGCATACCGGTTGGAACGGGGGCGCGATTTCGACGAGGTGATCCTGGGCGCGTCCATCGGGTCGCTGGGATACATGACGCCAGAATTGGCCCAAGCGTCGGAGCGGTGGCGCCTGATGCTGGAAAGGGTGCCGACGGTGGCGACCCATGCGGCGCAGTTCTGGGTGACCAAGACCGCAGAGGAGATGGGGTGGAACGCGTTGGTCGCGGATTACAATTCCGGATCGCAGGACGACCTAGAAACGGTCATCACCAGTTTTGTGGAACCGCTGGATACATGGGCGGATATGTCGGACCTGTTGCCGAAGGAGGATTGGCCCAAGGACGGGCCCAAGTCGCTGGCCTATTTCTGTAGCCCGGCGGCCGATGAGGGGACGCAGCCCGGCACCTGGGAGGATCGCGTGGCCGCCTGGGCCGACACGGACTTGGTGCGCATGTGGCCGGGGGCCGAAAAGAACGGCAAATTTGACCGGTCGCTTCTGTATGCCAAGGGGGCGAAGACCGGCGATCAGAAGTTCAAGGCACAGTACTTCCGAGAGAATTTCTATGGCTCGGAACGGTATGTCCTGTCGGTGCCGGGGTCTGTGCAATACCGGTTGCCGCCCGACGGGTCGGGGTTTTTGAACCTTTACCTGGCCGGGGATTGGACCCGCTGCGGGATCAACGCGGGCTGTGTGGAGGCGGCGACGATCTCCGGCTTGGGCGCGGCACGGGGTCTGACGGGCGCCGAGATCGATATTGTCGGCGAAGGCGATATCGCCCCCGATGCGGGGCCGACGGATCGTACGAAACTGGCCAGCCCCTATGCCCAGACGGCGCCTTGGCCCCTGACGCCGGTCTATGGGACGGGCCAAATCGACGGCTGGTTCAGCTATCACGCGGTGGACAGTGCGGCCCTGCAGGCGGTGCTGCCCAAAGGGATGCGCCTGCACCCCCAGGGTCTGACGCCGCCGGGCACCCACCCCGTTGCCATCTTGGCGAACCAGCAGATGGGCGTGCGGATGTCGATCCTGCCAAAATTCCTAGGCTTTCGCGATTACTTCGAGTCGATCATCGCCATCAACTTCGTAGAGGTGGACGGCCATGAGGGGGTCTTTAGCTATCTGCCGAACCTGTATCTGAACAACCGTGGTGCCCAACTGTCCGGGGTGTGGTTCTACGGGATGAACAAGCGCATGGGGCACTTGACCATGGGCAACAGCACCTATCAGACGATGACCCCCCAAGAGGCGCCGATCTGGACGGGCCGTTATCAGCAGAGCGACTTTGCGCGCCCCCTGATGGAAAGCCCAGAATGTGGGCTGGTACAGTCCATATCCGAGCAAGTGGTGGTGACCGAGGGCAAGTTGAGCCGGTGGCAGTTCTGTTCGTTCGACTTCAACTTCACCTCGGCCCAGGTGGCGGGGGTTACCGCCCAGGTGACCGTGCAAGACCCGAGCTTGGCCAACATCCCGGCGGGCACATTGACCGCGCGGCCCCTGGCGCGGACCGGGGAAATCGTCCCGGCGGACGTTAAACTTCCGGGGGCGTTTCGGATTTGGACCAGTTGGACCCTTTCGAATCCGTTGGACAGCAGCCGGATCGCCCGTCTAGAACAGGAACGGTGGCGGCTGCCTTAGGGAAAGAGGCGCGCCACACGTCCGAAGGGGGAGAGTGGGCGAATGGCAACCTCTGAGGCGGTGCCCGCGGGGGAGCGGAAGCATGTAACGGCGGTTTTTCTGGATATTATTGATTTCAGTACCGTCGCCAGTTCCGTTGACCCCGAAGACCTGCAAACCTGGCTCGAGCAATATTACAAGACATCCGGTGAGATCATCGAGGCCAATGGCGGCGAGGTCACGGAATACCTGGGCGACGGGATCGTGGCGATGTTCGGCCTGTCGCGCGCCGATGAGTTAAGCGCGCTGAAGGCGGTGCGCGCCGCGCAGCAGGCGGTGGACCATTTTGCCGCCCAGGACGGGGGGCCCATCCGCGCGATCGAGCTGCGGGCGGGTGTGGCATCGGGCGAAGTGGTTGTCCGCGCGGATATGTCGAACAACTGGCCGCGCATCACTGGCACCGTCACCACCCTGGCCCAGCGCGTGCAAGAAGCGGCGCACCCGAACACAGTTGTCATGTCGCAGTCGACGGCCCAATTGCTGCGCGGGCAGATCCCGGTGGAGACCTTGCCGGACCGCGTGTTGAAGGGGTTCTCCGAAAGCCAGACCCTGTTCCGGGCCCAGACGGCCCCTGCCCGGCAGCCCGATGCCAAGAAGGGTATCGTGGGCCGCGACGGGGAGTTGGCGGCCATCGCGGCGGCAGAGGGGCCCGTCCTGGTGCTGGGCGAGGCGGGGTATGGCAAATCGGCCCTGGCGCGGGCCGTTGCAGCCACGGCAGAGCGGCGGCAATTCTTTCTTGCCGATGGGGTCAACACCGGTTCCAGCTATCACCCGTTCAAGGAATGGTTGTTGTACCGGTTGGGCAAGTCGGACCCGGCATTCGGTGACCTGGGCGCACGGTTCCCGCAACTGACCGACCGGGCGTGTCGGTGCCTTGCCCTGATCCTGGGGATGCCAGAGGGGCAGGTCCTGCTGACCGAGGTGTCGAATACCGGCCTGCAAGGGCAGATCCAGACGGCGCTGTGGCATGCGGTGCGCATGGACGACAGTGCGGCGTTGTTGGTGTTTGAGGACCTGCATTGGTTCGACAGCGCAAGCCTAGGGGTTCTCGGGCATATGCTGGACGTCCAAGACGGGGCGCCCCATCGGATCATCATGACCAGTCGGCCATCGCCCTCTGCCGACAGTCTGGCAGAGCGGGCTCAGGTCAAGACGCTGGCCCTGGACCCGCTGTCGAGCGATGGCGCACTGGATCTGCTGGACGATTTGAGCGGAGGCGAACTGACCCCGGAGCTGCGGGAGACCCTGTTGGAGCGGGCGGCCGGCATCCCGCTGTTCATCGAACAGCTTTACCTGCGGGGCAGCACCACGGGGCAGGACCACGTGCCAGACACGTTGATGGGTCTGTTGGCCGAGCGGATCGACGAGGCGGGGGCCATGAAGCCCCTGTTGCAGAAAGTGTCGGCCATCGGCCGCAGCTTCACCCTGGAGATGATCGAGGCCATCGCGCCGGAATTCGACCGCCCGAGCGCCAGCCTGAACGCGCTGGTGAAGGCTGGCGTGTTGGACAGGCGGTCAGAGGTGGAATGGTCGTTCAGCCACGCCTTGCTGCGAGATGCGGCCTATCAATCTATCCTGCGCAAGACACGGCGGGATCTGCATGGAACGATTTGTGATCTGCTGATCCACCGCTTCCCGCAGGTCACCGCACGCGACCCCGCGATTTTGGCCGAACACCAGAGCAAGGCGGGACGGTTGACAGAGTCGGTGCAAAGCTTCCTAGCGGCGTCGAAATGGGCGCTGTTGCAAGGGGCGTTCACCGATGCCGAGGGCCATGCCCGCCACGCGCTCGACCTGTGCCAGGCGCCCGAGATGGCCCCCAAGCGCCCCGACCTGGAGATCGAGTGCTACACCGCCATCGGTTCGGTGGTGATGCAATATGCCGGTTTCACCGCACCCCCGGTGGAAGAAGCCTTTGACCAGGTTCATCAAATCGCACGGACCCGGGCGCTCCCCGGGCAGGAGAGCAGTGCGGCACTGTTCGGCAGCTTTTCCTTTGCCATCATGGCAGCAGATCAACGCAAGTCGGACGAGTTCCAGGACCTGCTGATCGACCTGAGCAAGCGCGGAACGGACGACGCAACCGGGACCGAAGTGCAATTGGCCGCGCTGGCGGCGCAGAACTGTTCGGGGTTCTATAAGGGCAATTTCGACCACCAGTTTCAGAAGATCGCCCAGATCCGCGGCATTTATCGCGCCGAAAAGCACGCGATGATGATCACGCGCTATGGCATGGACATCTTTGCAGCGGCACAGATGTTCGAGGCCCCGGCGCGGGCCATCACGGGGACGACGGACCGCGTCACAGACCTGGTGGCCGAGACGGATGCCCATCAGGCCGTGCTGAACATTCCGGTGATGCAGCCCTATGCGCTGATCTGGGGGGCGGTGCCACTTTGGTATCTTGGTGCGGGCGATGCGGCGCGGGCGCGCCTGGCCGAAGGGCTGGCTGTGGCGCAGGACCAGCAGGCGGAGTTCTGGCAGTTGACGGGGGCGGCGTGGCACCATGTGATGAACGCGCCCGGCGGTGCACCCGACCCTGCGTTCCTAAAAAGCTTCGGCCAGGTGATTGCCACCCACGACGCCGTGGGGGTGAACATTGGCGCCCCGTATTTCCGCGCTCATTTCGCTGCGCAATTGGCGGCGGCCGGACGGATGGAGGAGGCCTATGCGGCGGGGTCCAAATCGGTGGCCCAGTCCCGCGCCCATTCGCTGCATGTGTGGTACCCGGAGATTTTGCGCCTGCATGCGCGGACCTGTGACGCCCTGGGCCACGGAGATGAGGCGCGGACCTGCCGGACCCTGGCACGAGAGACAGCGGCGCGGCAGGGCGCGGCACTCTGGACGTTGCGCCTGTTGCTGGATCAGGCCGCGGCAGGTCAGCTTGAGGCGGAGCCATTGGCCCAGGCGGTGGCCCGGTTTGATCCGGGGACGGTGGTGCCCGAGGTGGAGGAGGGCCGCGCGCTCTTGTCCCGGGCGTGACGCCAGACGACCTTCTGTCGCTGGACCTGACCCTGTTCGACGGGGTGACGGCGGAGGATCTGCGCGGCGTCGATCTGTCGGTGCAGCGGCGTACCTGCGACCCCTGGGAAGTTCTGTTCAACCAAGAGGACAAGGAGCGGGATGTCTTCTTCCCCCTATCGGGGGAGTTGCTGGCCGTGATCTGGACGGAGGAGGGGCGGGAGATCATCTTCAACCGCTTTTCGCTTCGCACGCATTTCGGCGAATTGGCCGCATTGGACAATGGGCACCGGTCCGTGGCGGTGGTGGCGCGAACGGCGGCGTCGGTCCTGGTGATGCCGCAGGCGGTGTTTTTGGACCTGTTCACCCACGTGCCCGTGGTGCGCCAAAGGGTCGTGGACGGCTTGGTGGAGCGTGTGCGGTCGCTGACCAAGCAGAACCTTGAATTGACGACCTTTTCCGTGGAGCAGCGGGTGGCGTCCTATCTGATCCGGCTGGCGCTGGAACGGGATGTGCTGGATGTGGGTGGCAGGGTCGAGGACGCGCCCACCCATTCGGAGATCGCGGCCAGTGTGGGCGCCAACCGAGAGATGGTGAGCCGGACCATGACAAAGCTGGTCAAGCGCGGGGCCATCACGTCGGCCCGCAAGCAAATCACGATCGTGGACCCTGAGGCCCTGTCGAGCGTGTTGTGACGGCAACCCTCGCCCTACGCCGCGTCAACCGCGCAGAGCGCCACCGGTGGCTTTGGTGACTTTCTCGACCACTTTGGCCGAAACGGCATCGATGTCCTTGTCGGTCAATGTCGTCTCGGTCGGTTGGAGGCGGACAGTGACGGCCAGGGATTTGCGCCCATCCCCGACTGCCCCGCCGATGAATTCATCGAAGACGCGCACTTGGGTGATGAGGGCTTTGTCGGCGCCTTGGGCCGCGTTGACGAGAACCTGAGCCTCCACCTCGGCATCGACGACGAAGGCAAAATCCCGTTCGACCGCCTGGAGGTCGCTGAGGTTCAGCGCGCCGCGGGTGGCTGTTTGGACCTTGGGGAACGGCACTTCGGCGGGCCAGACGGTAAAGCCAACGGCCGGGCCTTTGACATCCAGGGCTTTCAGGACTTTGGGATGCACCTCTCCGAAGACGGCCAGGACTTTCTTGGGGCCGAGGCAGATTTTACCGGACCGACCGGGGTGCCACCAGTCTTGGACGCCACGCAGGACCTGGGCCCTGGCAGGGGCGCCGATGGCGGCCAGCACGGCCTCGGCGTCGGCTTTGGCGTCGAACACGTCCACGGCGCGGCGGGTGCCGTGCACATCTTTGGGGGCGGTATGCCCCACCAAAAGGCCCGTCAGCAGCAGGTGCTGCTCCCCCGGCTCTCCGCCGTGGAAGACGGTGCCGATCTCAAAGAGGGCCAGGTCCATTGTTCCGCGCGCTTGGTTGCGTGCCGCCGCCCGAAGCAGGCCCGGCAGGAGTGCGGGGCGCATGTGGCTCATCTCAGACGAGATGGGGTTTTCAAGTTCGGTCGCCTGGGTGCCGCCGCCGAAGAGGGCCGCGGCGTCGCGGTCGATGAAGCTATAGGTGACGCATTCGTCATAGCCCAAGGCGGCGGTGGTGCGCCGGGCGGCGCGTTCGCGGTGCTGCAGAGGGGTCAACACGGGGCGCAGGACGCGGGGCGCACGGGTCAAGGGCTTGCCCCGGAGCTTGGTGAGGGAGGCGACGCGGGCAACCTCCTCCACCAGATCCGCCTCCCCCTGGACGTCTGCACGCCAGCTGGGGACGTGGGCCATGTCGCCGTCGAGACAGAAGCCGAGGGCGGTCAGGGTCGCGCGCTGATCTTCGGCGGGGATCGCCATGCCCACCAGGCTTTCGACGCGCGCCGTGTCCAGCCGATAGGCACGACTGGTGTCGGGGATGGCCCCGGCGGTCACCATATGGGACGCTTCCCCGCCCGCATGGTCCAGGATCATCTGCACCGCGCGGTCCAGCCCTTCTGGCGTGAACGCGGGGTCCACGCCCCGTTCAAACCGGTAGCGGGCGTCGGAATTGATCTTGAGCGCGCGCCCGGCCATGGCGATTTGGATGTGGTCCCAGAAGGCGCTTTCGACCAAGACGTTCACCGTCTTGTCGGTCACGCCGGTCTGTGCGCCGCCCATGATCCCGGCGATGCTTTCGGGGCCCGTAGCGTCGCTAATGACAATGGTGCCCGCAGGCAGGGTGTAGTCCTTGTCATCGAGGGCCGTGAGCGTTTCATCGCCCGCTGCGCGATGCACCCGCAGGTTGCCAGAGACGATATCGGCGTCGAAGACGTGCAGGGGGCGGTTGAGGTCGAAAGTGAACCAGTTCGTCACATCCACCAGAAAACTGATGGGGCGCAGGCCGATGGCGCGCAGCTGATCCTGCAACCAGTCGGGGGACGGTCCGTTCTTCACGCCTTTGATCAGGCGCAGGCAGAACAGGGGGCAGCCGTCCAACGTAACGGCGTCGATGTCCACCGAGACGGGACTGTCGAAGGTCCCGTTCACCGTCACCTCGGGCAGCGGCAGCAGGGTGCCCAGGCCACGGGCGGCCAGATCGCGGGCGATGCCGCGCACGCCCAGGGCGTCTTGGCGATTGGGCGTAATGGCGATTTCGATGACCGGATCGACTTTGGCTGGATCATGCTCCGCCAGCCAATCCACGAAGCGCTGGCCCACGTCGCCCGATGGAAGCTCGATGATGCCGTCATGTTCGTCGGACAGCTCCATCTCCCGCTCGGAAGCCATCATGCCGTGGCTTTCGATACCGCGGATTTTGCCCACTTGGATGGTGGTGTCGATGCCGGGGACATAGGTGCCGGGCTTGGCCACGACGACCGTGATGCCGCCGCGGGCGTTGGGTGCGCCACAGATGATCTGCTTTTCCCCCTCGTCGGTGGCCACTTTGCACACGCTGAGGCGGTCGGCATCGGGATGCTTTTCCGCCTCTAGCACCTTGCCGATGGTGAAATCGGCCAGGCGGGCGGCGCGATCCTCCACCCCCTCCACTTCAAGGCCCAGATCGGTAAGCGCCTCGGCAATGTCATGGACCGATGCCTGCGTGTCCAAGTGGCGTTTCAGCCAGGAGAGCGTGAATTTCATTGGCCAGTCCTCTCGCGTTCGCAGGACCGCCTACCCCATCATGGACCAGGTTTGAAGATGGAACACGCCCGGCACGGGGCGTCCGCAATGGAAAGTCGGCGGGGGGAAAGTCGGCGGGGGGAGTGAGTGCCCCCACCCCGCCCGCGGCGCGGCGGACACAAGGGGCCGCCCCACCGCATTCCAGGCACCAAAGCGGCGTGTCAGGCCGCTTGGGTCAACATTCGGTAGATTTCGTCCTTCAGGGCCATGCGGGTTTTGCGCAGACCAATCAGCGCGATGTCGTCCATGGGGTCCACGTTTGTTTCCGCCCGGTGCACCTGTCCGTTCACGTCATGGTATTCTCCGGCCAACCGCGCCAGATGGGCGTTGGTTTGGCGCAGCTCGGCCAGTTTGGGCGCCAATTCCGGAAAGTCATCGGCCAGTTCATGGGGGGTGTTTGACATCCTATGCCCCTGTCAGGCTTTGCGTCTTTTGGGGTGGAGGGACGCGGCCAAGATGTGATCGGCGCGGTGGATCACGTGGCCCGCATGCATCACCAGTCTCGGGTCCGGCGGCAGGACGACTTCGGGGTTTTTGTCCGGGTAATCGAGGGACGCCAGGAAGTGTCGCATACAGGTGAGGCGCGCGCGTTTCTTGTCATCGGAGCGGACCACCGTCCAAGGGGCGTCGGCGGTGTCGGAGTAGAAGAACATCGCCTCTTTCGCGTCGGTGTAGTCGTCCCATTTGTCCAGGGACGCACGGTCGATAGGCGACAGTTTCCACTGTTTGAGCGGGTCGGTTTCCCGGGATGCAAAGCGGCGCCGTTGTTCCCCTTGGGTGACGGAGAACCAGTATTTAAACAGCCGGATGCCAGAGCGGGTGAGCATACGCTCGAACTCGGGGGTTTGGCGCATGAATTCCAGGTATTCGTCCGGTTGGCAGAAGCCCATCACCCGTTCCACGCCCGCGCGATTGTACCAAGACCGGTCATAGAGGACGATTTCCCCCGCCGTGGGCAGGTGTTTGATGTAGCGCTGAAAGAACCATTGCCCCCGTTCTTCGTCGGTGGGTTTGCTCAGCGCCACGACGCGGGCGGCCCTGGGATTCAGATGTTCCATAAAACGCTTGATGGTGCCGCCTTTGCCCGCCGCGTCCCGGCCTTCGAACAGCATGACGATCTTCTGGTCGGTGTCTTCCACCCAATGCTGCACCTTCAGCAGTTCCACCTGCAGGGCGGCTTTCTCTTTCTCATATGTGGCGCGGGCCAGGCGGCGGGGATAGGGGTATTTCATGCGCTCAAAGGCGATTTGATCGACCGCGGGGGCCGCCCCGTTTGTCGCAATTCTGGTCGACTCGTTCATGGCTGGCCCTCCGATTTCGTCTTGGCACCCGAGGGTATGGGCCCGTGGCGGGTCGGGTGCATTGACCTGAGTCAATGTCGGGGCGGTTCAGGTGGTGGGGTCCGGGGCCGCGTGGACCGGATCGCCGCGTGCAAGCGTGCCGGGGACCTGTACCGTGGCACACCAACCGCCATGGTGGCGCATGGCGGAGTAGCCTCCGGGGCCCAATGCGTCCTCCATCCGGCTGCAGGGGGCACAGGGGCCGGTAATCACCAGAACGGTTGCGCCGATCCGAAGGGGTTGGTCGCGGAGTGCCGCAAGGTTGATCCCGGACACGACGAGGTTGCGCCGAAGGACCGCGGGCGTGACATGGCCCGCGCAAAGGGCGGCAATGACGGGCATATGCTCCGCCTGGATCAAGGTGACGGCGCGTTTGCCCGGTCGGCTGTGGTCCCCGACCAACCCGTCAGGGGCAAGATGCGCCCTGTCGACCGCCACCATGTCGGCGCGCCGGCTGGGGCGCAGGCCGATCCAGTCCACCTGCCCCGCCCGCGCGTGGGTGGCGCGAAGCTGCGCCAAGGTCCTCACCGGGCGAACGTCGCATCAAGCAGGGCAGAAAGCCCGGCGGCATCCGTACTGGTGAAGGCGTCGGGCTGATCGCTGTCGATGTCGAAGACGGCGATCAGTTTGCCTGACATGTCGCGTACGGGCAAAACCAATTCCGACCGGGTGGAGGAGGCGCAGGCGATATGGCCTGCGAACGCCTCCACATCCGGGACAAGCTGGACCTGCCCAGTGCGCGCGCAGGCGCCGCAAACACCGCGAGAGAACGGGATGACCAAGCAGCCATGGCCGCCCTGGTAAGGGCCGATCTTCAGCAAGTCGGGGGCGGTGACGCGGTAGAACCCGGTCCAGTCGAAGCGGTCGTCGGCATGGTGAATTTCACACGCCATCGTGGCCATGAGGGCAATCTGATCGTCCTCCCCCTCGGTCAGGGACGCGAGGATCGGGCCAAGCGCGCCATAGTCGATTCGGCGGTCCATGGGGTCCGCCCTAGACCCGTTCGACGGCGATGGCCGTGCCCTCGCCCCCGCCGATGCAAATGGCCGCGACGCCGCGCTTTAGGTTCCGCCGTTCCAGCGCGTGCAGCAGCGTTACCATGATCCGTGCGCCCGACGCCCCGATGGGGTGGCCCAACGCACAGGCGCCGCCATGCACATTCACCACGTCAGGCGACAGACCCATCTCGTGCATGAAAGCCATGGGCACGACGGCGAACGCTTCGTTCACCTCCCACAGGTCCACATCGTCCTTGGTCCAGCCGATCCGGTCCAACAGTTTCCGCGCGGCGGGGACCGGCGCGGTGGTGAACAGACCGGGTTCCTGCGCATGGGAGGCGTGGCCCAAGATGCGGGCGCGCACCGGCAGCCCTTCCGCCTCGGCCACGGCCGCGGAGGCCAGCACCAGCGCCGCCGCCCCGTCAGAGATGGAGGACGAATTGGCCGCGGTCACCGTCCCGTCCTTGCGGAAGGACGGTTTGAGATGGGGAATTTTGTCCGGTCGGGCGGTGCCAGGCTGTTCGTCGGTGGTCACCTGCGTGTCCCCCTTACGGGTACGCAGGGTATAGGTTTGCACCTCGTCCGCGAAATCCCCGCCATCAATGGCCGCCTGGGCCCGGCTGAGGGAGCGGAGGGCGTAGGCGTCCTGCGCCTCTCGGGTGAATTGGAACGCCTCGGCGCAATCCTCCGCGAAGGTGCCCATCAGGCGGCCTGTGTCATAGGCGTCCTCCAGCCCGTCCAGAAACATGTGATCGACCGCTGCACCATGGCCCAACCGCGCGCCGCCGCGCATGTTTGGCAAAAGGTACGGGGCGTTGGACATGCTCTCCATCCCGCCTGCGACCATGACGCCGTTCTGGCCAAGGGCGATCTGGTCGTGGGCCACCATAGCCGCCTTCATGCCAGAGCCGCACATTTTGTTGAGGGTTGTGGCGGGCACGTCTTTGGGCAGCCCGGCGTGAAACCCTGCCTGGCGCGCAGGGGCCTGGCCCTGACCCGCAGGCAAAACGCACCCCATCAGCACCTCTTCCACACGGTCGGCGGCAACCCCTGCCCCGTCCAAAGCTGCGGCGATGGCTGCGCCACCCAATTCGGACGCGGTCGCCCCTTGCAGCGCCCCCTGGAAGCCCCCCATGGGCGTGCGCTTTGCGCCGACAATAACAACCGTGTCCATGCTGTGCTCTTTTCAGGATTTGGTAAGACTCTGTCCCTACCCTGCCAAAGGCAATGGCCAAGCACCAGTCCGTCAGATCGCGCAGGAAGCCCACATGCAGATGACATCCGACATCCAGGGGGACCTTTTGGTTGTCACCCCGCAAGAAGAACGGCTTGATGCTGCAGGCGCCCTTGCCTTCAAAGAACAGATGCACAGCCATATCAACGCCCATGCGGATCGGATCGTGCTGGATCTGGGCCATGTGCTGTTCCTGGACAGCAGTGGTCTTGGCGCCCTGGTCGCGGTCATGAAGGCCCTGGGGGGCACCCGAAAGTTGGAACTCGCGTCCTGTCAGCCCGCGGTTCTGAAGGTCCTGAAACTGACGCGCATGGATTCGGTGTTCACAATCCACGCCACTGACCCAACCCCACCGGGGATGGCGGCGGCGGGCCAAGCCGCGTTTCTGGCCGCAAGCGGGTCCAAGTGATGAAGCCCGAACGCAACGACGACGGGGCCGAAATCCACCATGGGCGGTTCGCCAGCACGGACGCTGCAGTCCAACAAGAACTGAGCCGGATCAGCGCACTATCGGCGGCGGGCGACCTGGCCGAGGATCGGCGGGACGACATGCTGATCGTCTTGGGCGAAGTGCTCAACAACATCGTGGAACATGCGTTCGAAGGGAGTGACGCAGGCTGGATCGATTGCCGCATCTCTCGCTGTGCCAACCGCCTGTGCATCATGACTCGTGACGAGGGGAGGCCGTTGCCGCCCTCCCTTCTGACCAAAGGCAGCCTGCCCGATTTTGGCGACAGCGTGGACGACTTGCCCGAAGGCGGCTTTGGATGGTTCATCATCCATTCGCTGGTGGACGATATGCTTTACGAGCGGACGGGCGGTCAAAACCTGATGAGCTTCACCCTCGCGTTGGAGCGAGAGGGAGGCTGAGCCGAGCGCCGGCGGTTTCTTTGGCAGTTTCAGAGGCGCTGGAAAATGCCCTGTTTGCGCGAAGACTGTTCCCGCGAGGCGACGCGCCACTGCCCCGAAAAGACAGGCGATTTCCCCAATTCGCGAACAGTGGAAAGGCAAGTCGCGTATTTTACCCGATATCGCAACATGTTGCCCCATTTGTGCCATGGCGTTGACCCGGTTTCGCCGGGCCTCTGCCCCACATTAACCGCGTAGCTGCATATGGCTTCCCTTGGTGCCGGGACGGACAGCCCCCAAGCATTTCGCCCGGCGCCAAGGTCATTTCCCAACATTGGCATTCCGGTCGCCGCGGCCTAGCCTTTCGGCAAACGTAACCCGTGAAAGCTGACGATATGCGCGATTTCCATCTTCCTGGCCGGTCCCCGGTTTTGTGTGACAATGGGATGTGCGCCACGTCCCACCCGCTGGGCGCGCAGATCGCGGTGGAGACATTGCGGCGCGGCGGCAATGCGGCGGATGCGGCGATTGCGGGCGCGATCATGTTGGGTTTGTGCGAACCTGCGATGACCGGGATTGGTGGCGACTGCTTTGCCTTGGTGAAGCCGGCCGGTCGGGAGGATGTGGTCGCGTTGAACGGATCGGGCAAAGCACCCGCAGCCGCGACGGCACAGGCCTTGCGCGCCCTTGGGATGCGAACAGTGCCCGTGGACAGTGCCCATGCGGTGACGTTGCCGGGCGCAGTCGATGCCTTTTGCAGCTTGTCAGAAGCCCACGGAACCCTCGGAATAGCCGACATAATTTCCCCGCTGATCCCCTATTTCGAGACGGGTATTCCGGTGGCGCCGCGGGCCGCGTTTGACTGGACACAGGCGGGCGAGCGGATCAAAGGCGGCGCGCGCGATGTCTATCTCAATGGGGGGAAGCCGTTCCAGAAGGGGGAACGTTTTGCCCTGCCTGGCCAGGCCAAGGTATTAAAAAAGATCGCGAAAGAAGGGCGTGCCGGGTTCTACGAAGGGGAGGTCATGGAGGACATGCTCAACACCCTTCGCGGGTTGGGCGGTGTACACACCGCGGATGACTTCGCGGCCGTCCAATGCGACTGGACGGATCCGATCGAGGGGGAGTATCGCGGCACCACTCTGGTCGAGCATCCCCCGAACGGGCAAGGCGCCACAGCGATTTTAATGAACAATATCATTTCGTTGTTCGACCTTTCCAAACTTGATCCCTATGGCGCCGGGCGCGCCCACCTGGAGGCCGAGGCCGCGAAACTGGCCTATGATGCGCGGAACCGATTGCTGGCGGATCCGGAACACACGACCCGTTTGGCGCATATGTTGGATCCGAAAACCGCGCAACATTTGGCGGAATTTATCCACCCGAGGCGCGCGATGAAGACGGTCGCACCCCTGACCGAGGCGGTTCACAAGGACACGATTTACATCACGGTCGTGGACAAAGATCGCATGGCGGTGTCGCTGATTTACTCAATTTTTCATAGCTTTGGCGCGGGGTTGGCGTCTGACAAATTTGGCATTCTGTTCCAGAACCGCGGGGCGGGATTCACGTTGGAACGCTGGCACCCCAATGAATATGGCGGCGGCAAGCGGCCGATGCATACGATCATTCCGGCGATGTTAAAGGAAGGGGGCC
Source organism: Pseudomonadota bacterium (assembly GCA_039817645.1). Lineage (GTDB taxonomy): Bacteria > Pseudomonadota > Alphaproteobacteria > Rhodobacterales > Rhodobacteraceae > Jannaschia. Next base: position 32,740 of record JBCBVM010000029.1, read on the forward strand.
GGGTGGTGATGCCGTTTGGCGTGATGGGCGGCGGGTATCAACCCAATGGACACCACAGAGTATTGAGCAATATCAAAGACTTCGACATGGATCCGCAAACGGCAATCGACGGCGCCCGGAGCTTTGCCGATGAGGGCGTTCTGAAGGTGGAGCGGGGGTATAGCGACCCGGTGCGCGCCGAACTTTACGCCATGGGGCACGATGTTGAGATCCCGGAGACGCCCATTGGCGGCGCGCAGGCGATTTGGATCGACGCGGCAGGGCATCTGGAGGGGGCAAGCGACCCCCGCAAGGATGGTTGCGCCCTAGGATACTGATTTTTGTACAAATAAGGCCTACTCGTTTCGGCGCTTTTCCCCAAATTGTACAAACATTTGGCGCAGATCAGACCCGTTCAATGGCCAGCGCGATACCTTGGCCGCCGCCGATGCACATGGTGATGAGGGCGCGGGTGCCGCCTATCCGGTCGAGTTCATAGAGCGCCTTCACCGTGATGATCGCACCCGTGGCGCCGACAGGGTGGCCGAGCGCGATGGCGCCGCCATTGGGGTTCACCTTCGCGGGATCGAGGTCCAGGGATTGGGTAACGGCAAGGGCTTGGGCGGCGAAAGCTTCGTTCGATTCGATGACGTCGAAGTCAGCGATGGTAAGGCCGGTTCGGGTCAGCAGTGCGTTGACCGCGGGGACGGGCCCAATGCCCATGACCTCGGGCCGAACGCCAGCATGGGCGTAACCCAGGACGCGGGCGCGGGGCGTGAGGCCCGCGCGGTCGGCAGCGTCGGCGCGCGCAAGGACCAGGGCGGCGGCGCCGTCATTGATGCCGGACGCGTTGCCCGCGGTGACGGTGCCGTCCTTTTGGAAAACCGTACGCAGGCCCGCGAGGGCGTCGCGTGTCGTGGGCTTGGGGTGCTCATCGGTCGTGAACGCAACGTCCTCGCGTTTGCGCTTGATGGTCACGGGCGTGATCTGATCGCCAAAATGCCCAGCGGCGATGGCGGCGGCGGCGCGGGTTTGGGAGGTCAGCGCGAAGGCGTCTTGGTCAGCGCGGGTGATCCCGTGCTCCGCCGCGACGTTTTCTGCAGTGACGCCCATATGGCCCGTGCCAAAGGGACAGTTGAGCGCGCCGAGCATCATGTCCAGGGAGCGGACATCGCCCATTTTGGCGCCCCACCGCGCGTCTTGGAGGAGGAAGGGCGCCCGGGACATGGTCTCTGCCCCGCCAACGAGGGCGAAGTCGGCGTCCCGCAATTGCAGGGCTTGGGCGCCGGAGACGATGGCCTGCACGCCAGAGCCGCAGAGGCGGTTGACGTTCATGGCGGGCGTAGTGTCGGGGATGCCCGCATCCATGGCGGCCACGCGGGACAGGTACATGTCGCGCGGTTCCGTGTTGATGACGTGGCCGAAGACTGTTGTGCCGACTTGAGCAGGATCGAGACCTGCGCCGTTGAGAGCGGCGCGGGCAACCGTAGCCGCCAGGTCGATGGGCGGCGTAGCAGCAAGGCTGCCACCAAAGGTTCCGATGGCCGTGCGGGCGCCGGAGAGGATTACGATATCTGTCATGGCGTCGCCCTTCCCTGTGGCCTGTTCCCGTTGACCCGGCCGGATGAGATATTTTTGGCCAGATGACAGCAGGATGGGAAGCGCGACGTTGCGGCGGGCGGCGTTTGGGGCGACCGGCGGCCGCCCCGCGTGGGGCTATATGTTAAATTGCAAGGGGGCCACGGATTGAAACAGGCCCGTGCCGCGCAGTTTGTCGAGCACGGGGGCCGGCGGCTGATCGTCGAGGTAGAGGAGTGCGATCGCTTCTTGGCCGCGGTCGGATCGGCCCAGGGTAAAGTTGGCGATATTCACACCGTTTTCGCCCATGGTTTGGCCCAACGTGCCGATGATACCGGGCTTGTCCTGGTTGGTGGTATAGAGCATGTGCGCGCCCACTTCGGCGTCGATGTTGATGCCTTTGATCTGGATGAAGCGCGGTTTGCCGTCGCTGAACACCGTGCCCGCGATGGAGCGTTCGCGCGTGGCGGTCTTGACGATGAGCTTGATATAGCCGTCGAAAACGCCGGTTTTGTCCTGTTTGGTGGTGGCGATTTCCACGCCGCGTTCGCGGGCCAGCACCGGGGCGGAGACCATGTTCACGTCCGGGTTGGTGGCCTTCATCACGCCCGCGATGGCCGAGCAGTTGAGGGCGTCCAGGTTCATGGCGGCGGTGGTGCCGTTATAGATGATGTCGATGGCTTTGATGGGTTCATCGGTCATTTGGCCCACGAAGGCGCCCAGATGGTCGGCGACTTTGATCCAAGGGCCCATGATCTTGGCCTCTTCGGCGGTGACCGAAGGCATGTTGAGCGCGTTGGTCACGGCGCCGGTCAGCAGGTAGTCGGACATCTGTTCGGCCACTTGGAGGGCGACGTTTTCCTGCGCCTCGGTCGTGGAGGCGCCCAGATGGGGGGTGACGACCACGTTGGGCAGGTTGAAAAGCGGGCTGTCGGTGGCGGGTTCGGTCGCGAAGACATCGAAGGCGGCGCCGGCCACATGGCCGGATTTGAGAGCCTGGGCCAAGGCGTCTTCGTCCACCAAGCCGCCGCGGGCGCAGTTGACGATGCGGACGCCAGTCTTTGTCTTGGCGATGTTTTCGGCGGACAGAATGTTTTTTGTCTGATCGGTGAAGGGGACGTGCAGGGTAATGACGTCGGCGCGGCCCAGAAGGTCGTCGAGTTCGACTTTTTGCACACCCAGTTTGGTGGCGCGCCCATCGCTGAGGAAGGGGTCATAGGCGACCACTTTCATGCCCAGACCCACGGCCTTTTGGCAGACGATGCCGCCGATATTGCCCGCGCCGATGACGCCCAGGGTTTTGCCAGTGAGTTCGACGCCCATGAAGCGGGACTTTTCCCATTTGCCCGCGTGGGTGGAGGCGTTCGCTTCGGGGATTTGGCGGGCGACCGCGAACATCATGGCGATGGCGTGTTCGGCGGTCGTGATCATGTTGCCGTAGGGCGTGTTCATGACGATGACGCCCTTTTTGGAGGCGGCGTCCTTATCCACATTGTCGGTGCCGATGCCCGCGCGGCCCACGACCTTGAGGTTGGGCGCAGCGGCCAGGAGCTTTTCGGTGACTTTGGTGGCAGATCGGATGGCGAGACCGTCATAGTCTTTGATGGCGGCCAGGAGGGCGTCTTTGTCCTTGCCCAGGGCGGGTTCAAACGTGACATCGATGCCGCGATCGCGGAAGATTTGGACAGCGGTCTCCGAGAGTTTGTCGGAGACGAGAACTTTGGGGGCCATGGTCGTGGTCCTTTTGGTCGGGGCGGCAGGACAGATCCCGCCTATGGTTTTGGGGTTAGGCGGAAAGCTCGGCGTGGTAGGCCCAATCGATCCAGGGCAGAAGCGCCTGAATGTCAGAGGTTTCCACCGTGGAGCCGCACCAGATGCGCAGGCCTTCGGGCGCGTCCCGATAGGCGCCGATGTCGAAGGCCACGCCTTCAGCTTCGAGGCGTTTGGCGACGCGTTTGGCCAGGCCGTCGGGGGCGCCCGTAAACTTCAGACAGACGCTTGTGGTGGAGCGTGTGGCCGGGTCATCGGCCAGATTGGCGATCCAATCACGGGTGGCACAGAAGTCCCAGATGGCGGAGGCGTTGGCCGTGGCGCGGTCGATCAGGCCGTCCAGACCCAGGGAGTCGGCCCAGGTGAGCGCGGCGAGGTAGTCTTCGACGCAAAGCATAGAGGGCGTGTTGATCGTGGCGCCAGTGAAAATGCCATCGATCAGTTTGCCGCCTTTGGTCAGGCGGAAGATCTTGGGCAACGGCCAGGGTGGCGTATAGCTTTCCAGCCGCTCAACCGCGCGGGGGCTGAGGATCAAGATGCCATGGGCGCCTTCACCGCCCAACACCTTCTGCCAGGAGAAGGTGGTCACGTCGAGCTTGTCCCAGTGCAAGTCCATGGCGAAGGCCGCGGAGGTGGCGTCGCACAAGGTAAGGCCGGTGCGATCATCGGCGATCCAGTCGGCATTGGGCACGCGGACGCCGGAGGTGGTGCCGTTCCAGGTGAAACAGATGTCCCGGGCCGGGTCGATTGTCAGGTCCGGCAGGGCGCCGTATTCGGCGGTGCGGACATCGGCGTCGAGCTTGAGCTGTTTAACGGCGTCGGTGACCCAGCCCGCGCCGAAGCTTTCCCAGGCGAGCATGGTGACCGGGCGGGCCCCCAACATGGACCACATGGCCATCTCATAGGCACCGGTGTCGGAGGCGGGAACGATGCCCACCCTATACCCGTCGGGCAGGCCCAACAGGGCGTGGGTGCGGTCGATGGCATCCTTAAGTTTGGATTTCCCCACGGCAGCACGGTGCGACCGGCCCAAGGGCGCGTCCGTCAGCGTGTCGAGAGTCCAGCCGGGGAATTTGGCACAAGGGCCAGAGGAAAAGCGCGGATTGTCCGGCCGCGCGGCCGGGGTCGAAGCATCAGTCATGCTATCCTTCCAGATATGCGCCCTTCGTTGGGGAAGGGTGTCCCAGGGCTGGGCCTATTGAAGGATGGGGGGTCGCGCAAGGGCGCAAATCGCGCTAGGCGGCGCGAATTATCGTCAATTGCGCGGACCTGCTCCACTAAAGGAAACCGATGTTTACTGCTGTGCTGACCTGCGCGCCGGGCGCGCCTGTGATTGAACCCGCACTGGTGACGGCGTTGAAGAACGGTTGGGGCGGCGGGCGCGACGTGCAGGCGCGGTGGTTGCACCCGGGCGTGGCGGCGGAGTTCGATATCTATAGGGTGCCCGACACGTTGGCCGTGACGCGGGCCGATTTGGACAGGATGGGGATCGACGTAAATGTCGTGCCGTCCCGGGGGCGGTGCAAGCGGCTGCTGCTGGCCGACATGGACAGCACGATGATCGAGCAGGAGTGCATCGACGAGTTGGCCGCCGAGGCGGGTGTGGGCGCGCGCGTGGCCGCCATCACGGCGCGGGCCATGGACGGGGAAATCGATTTCGAGGGCGCCCTGCGGGAACGTGTGGGCCTGTTAAAGGGTTTGCCGGAGGCGGTGATCCATCGCGTCTTGGCCACGCGGATCACATTAATGCCGGGGGGGCCTGCCCTGCTTGGGACGATGAAGGCCCATGGGGCGAAGGCGGCGCTGGTGTCGGGCGGGTTCACGGCGTTCACGGAGGACATAGCCAGGCGACTGGGTTTCGACTGGAACCGCGCGAACACCTTGTTGGTCGAAAACGGGGCCCTGACGGGGGAGCCGGGTCTGCCCATCTTGGGGCGGGAGGCGAAGGTGCAAGCGCTGGAAGATCTGACAGCCGAAATGGGGATCGGCGCGGAGGATGTGATTGCCGTGGGCGACGGGGCCAATGACTTAGGGATGCTGACCCGCGCCGGCATGGGTGTGGCTTTGCATGCAAAACCTGCCGTGCAGGCCGAAGCGGGGCTGCGGGTGAACCACGGGGACCTGACGACGCTGTTGTATTTGCAAGGCTATCATGTGGATGACGTCGTTCTGTCACAGGAGTGATACGAAACGGGATTACCGGGCAGCTATCATCGATCGGGGAACGCGAGATGGCTGAGATTGATCCTTTGAAAATTGTTTGGGCGGTCTTGCGGACCCGTCGCAAAGCGCGGGCGCGTTTGGCGTTCGACTTCGGGTAGCAAACCCCGTCGCGGTTTCGTGTTGGCACACGCGACGGCGGGACCCAGGTTTAATCGCCGCGGCGCGCTCCGGTTAACAGATTTCCTTTGAAAGCGCTGCGTCGACTGCGGCCGTTGGCGCCGAAGTATTTTTGGCCAGATGGCACTGGGTGGGCGCTTGGTTGTCATCTGGCCCAAAATACTCTTCGACACATTTCCCGCAGATAGGTACGCCCAGGGTTTGACGCCGGTCGCCCTATTGCGGGATGCCCGCCTCGGCTGCGATTTGCGCGCGGGATTTGCGGGCGCGTTCGGTGGCGGATTTGAGTTGGCCGCACGCGGCCATGATGTCTTCGCCGCGCGGGGTGCGGATGGGGGACGGGTAGCCCGCCTGCATGAGAATCGTCGCAAACGCGCGGATGCGGTTGTTGGAGGACCGTTTGTAGGGCGCGCCAGGCCATTCGTTGAACGGGATCAGATTGACCTTGGCCGGGATCCCATCGAGCAACTTGACCAAGCGGTGGGCGTCATCGTCGGTATCGTTGACCCCGTCGAGCATCACGTATTCGAACGTGATGCGCTCGGAATTGGTGGCTTTGGGATAGTGCCGCAGGGCTTCGAGCAAGGCTTCGATGTTCCAGCGTTTGTTGATCGGCACCAACACGTCGCGCACAGCGTCGGTGGTGGCATGGAAGCTGACGGCCAGAAGGCAGCCGATTTCCTGGGCTGTGCGCGCAATTTCGGGGACGACGCCGGAGGTGCTGAGCGTGATGCGGCGGCGGCCAAGGGCGATCCCCTCCCCGTCCATCGCGATCTTCATGGCGTCGCGGACGTTCTCGAAATTGTAAAGTGGCTCTCCCATCCCCATCAGGACGATGTTCGAGAGGAGGCGGCCGCCATCGTTCGGCGCGCCCTTTTCGGGCCATTCGCCCAAATCGTCGCGGGCCAGCATGATTTGGCCCACGATTTCGCCCGCGGTCAGGTTGCGGACCAGTTTCTGTGTGCCTGTGTGGCAGAAGGAGCAAGTCAGCGTGCAGCCCACCTGGGAAGAAATGCAGAGCGTGCCACGGCCTTCCTCTGGGATGTAGACGACCTCCACCTCGTGCCCGCCAGCGATGCGCACCAGGTATTTGCGGGTCCCGTCTTCGGAGATTTGGCGGGTCACGACCTCGGGCAAGTCGATCACGAAATTGGCGGCCAGCTTGGCACGGTATTCCTTGGCCAAGTTGGTCATCAGGTCGAAGTCGCGCACCCCCCATTGGTACAGCCACTGCCACACTTGATTGACGCGCATGCGGGCCTGCTTTTCGGGCGTGCCCATGGCGATGAGCGCCGCGCGCAAGTCGTCCCGCGTCATGCCGATCAAGTTCGGCTTCCCCTCGGCAAGTTTGCGGGGGAGGGTCATGACGTCTTGGGTGACGGGGGCTTTGGGGGCCTCGGCCATGGCGCGTACCTCTAAAACGGGAACAGGCGCTTCATATAGAAGCGCCTGCCGCGAATTGCCACTGGTGATAGTGTCAGCTGCCGCCGCAACGTTGCTGCGCGTCCGCGACGGCGGCTGTGAAGCCCAGGAGGCTGAACGTATCTTGAGTCCGCGTACCGCGGCCAGAGCGCCCGACGATGACCGCTTGGGCGCCGGCGCGCATGGCATCGACGATGCGTTTGTCATCGGTGGGTGACGCAGCCCAAGCCATTTCGCCATCGGTGAACAACTCAAACCGGTCCGAGCCGATTTCGATGCTGACCGTGGAGCCGTCCGCATAAGGGTAGCCGCCGGTGACGGATACTTCGCCGTCTTTGCCGGAACCGGGCCAATAGCTGACGAACAAGCGGATGTCCCCGCGGCGGGCCGCCACCTCCTGACCATCGCGCGTGTTGCGGATGGATTTCGGGGCGGACACGATCCAGCACTGGGTCGGATTGTCCTCCACGAAGACGGACCAGTCGGTTTCCGTGCTGACGCGGTTAGAACTCTCCTGTGCGAAAAGCGGAGTCGATGTGGCCAAGGAAGCGGCCAGTATGGCAAAGCCAAATGCCTTTGGGATCATATTTTGCTGCCTCTATTCTATCGAACGCGACGGTGTGACCGGTTTCTCCGGTTTCCCTCCCCGGCGCGCCGGTTCCCAAAATTGTAGCAGGATGTTAGCGCACGGAAGGGCGGACAGGGAAGCCCATATGGCGGAAAATTAACCAAAGGCGGCAGATGGGACAAGATCAGGCGTTGGTCCATATCATTCGGGGGGACCTGGTGGAGTCGGTGCATCGGGGTCACGCGGTGATCTGTGACGGTGCAGGCAACGTCCTTGAGGCTTGGGGCGCGCCAGAGACGGTGATCTTTCCACGCTCCTCCTGCAAGATGATCCAGGCGCTGCCGCTGCTGGAGACGGGCGCGGGTCGGGCCCTGTCGGACCGTCATTTGGCGCTGGCCTGCGCGTCCCATTCCGGCGGGCAGGTGCACACGAATTTGGCAGCTCAGTGGCTGGCCGATCTGGGGCTGGCGGAGGGCGATCTACGCTGTGGCCCGCAATGGCCGGACGATCTTGCCGCACGGGACGGGCTGATCCGGGCGCAGGCGCGCCCGTGCCAAGTGCACAACAACTGCTCTGGCAAGCATTGCGGGTTTCTGATGCTGGGGCAGCAGATTGGCGGCGGGCCGGACTATGTGGCGGTCGACCATCCGGTGCAGCGCCTGGTGCGGCAGACCTTTGAGGAGGTGACCGACGCGGAAAGCCCGGGGTTTAGCATAGACGGCTGTGCGGCGCCGAATTTCGCCACGCCGTTGGCCGCATTGGCAGGCGCCATGGGGCGGTTTGCGCGGGCGCGGGTCGGGGGGACCGTACGACACAACGCCATGGCACGATTGGTCCGTGCGATGGCGACCCACCCGCTTTTGGTCGCAGGGGAGGGCCGCGCGTGTACGGATTTGATGCGGGCCACTGACGGTCGGGCGGTCGTGAAAACCGGCGCAGAGGCCGTGTATGTGGGCATTCTGCCTGAGTTGGACCGGGGCGTGGCCGTCAAGATCAGCGATGGCAGCACCCGTGCCGCGGAGGCGGTGATCGCCGCACTGCTGGTGCGGTTGGGCGTCTTGGAGCGGCAGGCGCCGGTGGTTACGCGACTGTGCCACGGGCCCATTCGAAACCGGCGCGAAATGGTTACGGGGCGTATGCAGGTGCTGATCGACACGCCCGCCTGAGGGCAACGTTCAGTGAAGCGTCAGCGCCTCGGCGATGGCGTCGAGAAGGTCGGCCTTGCGCACAGGCTTGGTCTGGTGGGCCAGGAAGCCCGCGTCTTGAAGTTGTTGGGACATCTCCTCTCCGGTATGGGCGGTGAGGGCGATCAGGGGTGTGGCGGGCCGTCCGGCGGTACGGTCCGCGTCCTGGATCTGAGCGGCAGCGCCGAAGCCATCAAGGACGGGCATGGAGATGTCGAGCAGCACAACGTCAGGGTGATCTTCCTGGTAGGCGGCAACGGCTTGGGCGCCGTCTTCGACAAGGCGCAGGTCGAAATCTTCGGACCCGAGCATCTTTTCCAATAAGAACCGGTTGGTGGCGTTGTCGTCCGCGATCAGAAGGAGGGGCCGTGCACGCGGCGCGGCAGCGGGCGGAGACGGGTCCATCGCCGCAGGCAGCACGGGCGCGGTGAGCGCAGCGCAGAGGTCGGCCGCGCGGAAGACCGGGGGCAGGTTTGCCGTGGCCTGGGCCGCCAAGGGCGGGATTTCCACGTCTGAGGCGCCAAACAGGATCAGCGGCTGGCCAAGATTGCTGGGCAGGGCCGCGTCATCGACGCCCGCGGCCACCGGCAGAAGCGTGGGGACCAGGGCGGGGGCCGTGCCGCGATGGACGGCGCAGCCGGCGCTCGCCAATTGAGAGGCAAGGCTCTCACCCAAGGCGCCGGTGCCCTCGGGGATGAACACCTCTGCGGGCAGCGACGGCGTAGCGGCATCGTTCTGGGTGGCTTCCAGGATGGCGGTGAGTTCAAAGACCGTGCCCGGGGTCGGTTTGTCGAGGATGCGGATGGTGCCGCCCATCCGCTCCGCCAGGCCCTTGGAGATGGTGAGGCCTAGGCCGGTCCCTTCTTTCTGCGGGCGGCCATTTTCGACTTGGCCGAACGCCTCGAACACCTGGTCGCGTTCATCCGCTGGGATGCCGGGGCCCGTGTCATCCACCATGATCGACACAGCGCAGGCGTTATCGGCACCGATGGACAGGGTCGTCCGCAGGATCACATGGCCCTGGTCGGTAAATTTCAGCGCGTTGCCCAGAAGGTTCATGACGATTTGGCGCAGGCGGCCTTCGTCGCCGACCACATGGGTGGGTGCCGTGAGGGGGTAGGACAAGACCAGTTCGACCGCACTATCCCGACGCGCGGCCCCGGCGAGGCGGAGGCAGTCGATCAGCAACGCCTCGAGGTCGAAAAGTTCAGACCGAAGTTCCACCTTCTCTGCTTCGATCTTGGAGACGTCGAGCGTGTCGTTAACGATGGTCAGCAGCGCCTCGGCGGAATCACGGATGGTGCGGGCAAATTCCTTGGATTCGTCGTCTAGGTCGCGGTCGGCCAACATCTCGGCCAGGCCAAGCACGCCGTTCATGGGGGTCCGCATCTCATGGGACATGCGCGCCAGGAAGGCGGCTTTGGCCTTGGCGGTTTCCTCGGCGGCGTCACGGGCGGCGGCCAAATTGCTCTCTCGCGCCTCGATGTCGGTGATATCCACGGCGAGGGATACCAAGTCGCCATCGGGGGCGCGGCGGTCTTGGAAGCGGATGGCGCGGCCATCGAACGTATGCAGGACGCGGTGGGCGATAGGATCCTGTTCCCATAGTTGAACTTGGGATTGAGCCCAATCCTCCGGCTCCAACTCTCCGGTATCGAACGCGCCTTCATCGGCGGCGACGCCAAACAGATCTTCGGCCGAGGCGCCGGGCGCAATCTCGGACGTGCTGTCGAACAGGCCAAGATAGACGCTATTGGCGGCGATCAGTTTGTTGTTGCCGTCAAAGAGGGCAAAGCCGTCGCGCATCGCCTCCAACGCATGCCACAGGCGTCGGCGGGAGCGGTCGGCCTTGTCGGCGGCTTCCTTCCGTTCCGCCAGAACTTTCTTCTGCCGGTCGGTGAGCCGCAGATTTTCTTCACGGGTGGACAGGAAATCGCGGGACAGGCGGTCGGCATTGGCCACAAGCGCGGAATGGGCGCGGGTCAGTTCATGCCGGGTGCGGACCAGCATCCGCTCCGCCGCGAGGCGCCGGCGCCGTTCTTGCAAGTAATCCGCGTTGGCAATCAGCCCGTCCATGTGGTGCCACACCCTTTGCTGCGCGATCCCGTTGGCGCAGGGGTGGTTTGGCATCAAAGGGTGAAAACGTCGTTAACCGCGATCCCCTTTGGGCGATCAGTTCAGATCGAAATGGAGGGGGTAGGCACGCCCATCAAAGGCGCCAAACAGGTCTTCGACATCGGGGTGACTGACGGGTTCGCCGGAACGATCCCGGACCAGATTTTGTTCAGAGACATAGGCGACATAATAGCTTTCGTCGTTTTCAGCCAGCAGATGGTAGAACGGTTGATCCTTTCGGGGACGCGCCTCCTGCGGGATAGCGTCATACCATTCGTCCGTGTTGGAGAAGACCGCATCTACGTCGAAAATCACGCCGCGAAACGGGTGTTTCCGGTGGCGCACCACTTCTCCGAGACCATATTTTGCTTCGTTCGACATCATCGCATTGCCCTTTCCCAACTAGGTTCCTAGACCCGGAAAAGGGGCCTTGTCCATTGTCCAAAGGCCGATTCGGCGGAAACATACTGTGACTCTGGCCTTAACAGTTCTCCAGATTGTGGCGCCGGTCTTTGTCCTTGCGGCCATTGGGTTTGCATGGGTCAAAGCCGGGTACGCTTACGATACGGCGTTTGTGACGCGCCTTGCCATGACCTTGGCCGTACCCGCGTTGATTTTCAGCGCCTTGGCGGACACGGCATTGGACCCGGCTGCGGTGGCGCGCGTGGCCTGGGCCACCCTGCTGGCCTATGGGGCGGTTTTGGGGGCGTTCTGGGGCATTTGTGCGGTTCTGCGCCTCGACGCGCGCACATATGTCGCGCCCTTAACCTTCGGCAATACCGGCAACCTGGGCCTGCCGCTGGCCTTGTTTGCCTTCGGAGAGACGGGGCTTGCGCTGGCCGTCGTGGTCTTTGCGGTGATGGCAATCTTGGCGTTCACCGTTGGTTTATGGATCGTGGCGGGGGGTGGGAATCCGATGCTCGCCCTCAAAGAACCCATGGTCGGGGCGACCCTGCTGGGCGGTGTGTTCCTGTGGCAGGATTGGCCGGTGCCCGACGTGGCCATGAACGCCATCGCATTGGTGGGTGAGATGGCGATCCCGCTGATGCTGATCACCTTAGGCGTGGCGGTGGCCCGGTTGCGGCCCGGACGGGTGGGCCTTGTGGTCGCGTTGTCGGTTCTGAAGGCCGCGATCAGCGCGTTCATCGGGTATGGCGTGGGCCTGTGGCTAGACCTTGGGCCCGTGGCCTTGGGGGTGCTGGTGGTGCAATTGGCGACGCCGGTGGCCGTGACGTCGTACCTGTTGGCCGAGAAATACGGCGCCGATGCGGAGGCTGTGGCGGGTTTGGTCGTCGTCTCCACCGTCCTGTCCGTGGCCATCTTGCCGATCGTTCTGGCCTTCTTCGTATGATGTGATTGGCATGGCCGGCCAAGACGCGCTACTTTGCCGACAACGGTCAGATAAAAACAAACCGGGCAGTGCAATGAAAAAACTTCTTCAGCTGGCTTGTGTGCTCCTTTTGGCGGCGTGCGGCGGGGGCGGCAGCGGCGATGGGCGCGCGCCCAAAAACCTGGATAATGCGTGCTCTATCCTAGATCAGCGGCCGGGCTACTTGCGCGCCTTCCGGTCGGTAGAGCGGAAATGGGGCGTGCCGGTCCATGTGCAGATGGCGACGATTTACCAGGAATCGAAGTTCATCTCGGACGCCCGGACCCCGCTGCGATTTGCTTTGGGTGTCATCCCCGTGGGGCGTCAAAGCAGTGCGTTCGGCTATTCCCAGGCGTTGGACGGCACCTGGAAAGAATACCAGGCCCAGGAGGGGGGGCGACGCACGCGGCGCGACAACATCCGGGACGCGACCGATTTCATGGGGTGGTATATGTCGAAAACCAACGAGGTCCTGGGCATTCCGCTGACGGATGCGCGCAACCAATACCTTGCCTATCACGATGGGCGCACTGGCTATCGCCGCGGGTCCTATCGCAGCAAACCCTGGCTCATGCGGATCGCGGGCGAAGTGGCCGAACGGGCCGAAACCTATCGGGGTCAGCTTCCGTTCTGTCGGTAGGGCCCCGCAAAAGTCCTGGCGGAAGGCCATTTTCCTTGGCAAGTGCACGGTAAATCGCCTCCGCCAAACCTGTTTGGCCTGACCCTGCCACGGCCTCCGCCTGCTGTTCGCGCAGAAGGCTGTGGAATTGGCTCTCTCCCCCGCCCACAAGTGACGAGTTTCCCGTGTTGGAGACGCGCAAAAGCTCCGCAAAGAGAAAGGACTCCAGTTTGGTCGCTTGGGCCCTCAATGCGTCGCGCGGGTCGGGTCCGGGCGATGGCGACAGGCTGTGCCCGGTGGGGATCGGAAGTGTCATGGAGACTCCGTCTGTTGTCATTGCGCCAATCCGTAAACGACCAACGGTAAAGGATTTCGTAAGGCCCCGGCGGTAGCACCCTATCCAAACCAGAAGGTGAGGAGGGGGCGACCATGCTTCCGTTTTCAGTGCAGACCGACCCAGGCGCCACCGCCGCGCCAGCCAAGGACAAGGCCGACGCGCCGCTGGGGGACTCTGCGATTTTCCGAAGTGTTTTCGGGCGCTTATTCAAGCCGGTGGCAGATGCGTTGCCCTTGGCGCCCGCCCCTGAGGCGAAGGCTAATGGGCAACCTTCAGAAGGGGCGCCTGCAACCGAATCGACAACGGATGGGCCTGGCGCACCGACGCCGGGTAAGGGCACGATCTTGCTGCCGGACGACCTTTTGGCCGCGCCTTCGACACCCGTTGGGGAAGCCCCGGTCGTGTTTCGGAATACAGGGGGCACGGTGACGGATACGCCAGCCACGGTCGACGCAGTGGTCCCCACGCCCTTGGCGCGCGATGTGGCGCGCATGAGACCCGGTTCGCCCACCCCAGAGCCAGAAGGCACTCCACCGCTTTCGGACTTGGTGGTGCCTGCCTCGGACATGGCCGCATCAGACAAACCCGCGTCGGACAGCGACCCGGCCTTTGGCGACGTGCCGGCTATGGTTCAACCAGTGGGCGACGGAATGGCGGCGCCGGTGTTCGCCCGCGCGCCCCTGTTGGAATGGCCTGCTCGGGGAAATACGACCCCGGCGCCAAGCCCCCCAGGACGCACTAGCCTTCCGGCGGAGGCATCGGAGCCGTTACACGCACCTGAACTGTCGCTCAGACCAATCCCGGCGGCGGCGCTTCCCGTGGAAGGGGCGGCGGACCTCACGGCTCGCCAGGTCCCTGACGTCGTACCCGTGGACCCACCGGTATGGGGCATGGAGGGCGCGTCGCAGCATCGCGTCACGGACGCATGGGCCGCTGCGCCCTTACCATCGGCGCCGCCAGTGCAAGACATAGACGGCGCGAGCAGATCGCTGCGCAACACCGCGGAGGGAGGTTTCGTCTCCGCCCGTCGCGACGCTGCGCCACTGAACGCGCCGCCCGCGGCCACCCGTCCCGAATTGCGGGCCGTCGACTCGCCGGTGCCCCAGCCCAACCCCATCGCTGCCGTGGCCCCGAACAAGCCTGCGCAGGTGCCGTCCGGGCTCGCCGCCGCCGATATCCCTGTGGCCCCCACAGGCGTCGCGCCCGATATCGCGGCGCAGCCAATGATCGGCGCAGGCTTGTCCCTCCCCACAGAAAGCGCAGCGCCTGCGGGGCCCGTGTTCCGCGCGGCTACCGATCAGGCGAAGGGCGACCAGGCCCCGACCCTGGCATTCCGACGGTCGGGCGCTCCGACGCCGCCCCCTGGCGTTCCGCCATTAGGTGGATTGGCTGCTACGAGCCTCGACCCTGCCCCCGTCCTACAGTTTGGTCCGTCCAAGGTGGCGACAGCCGCGCAAGCAGACCCCGGGGAAGCACCCGCCCGCAGCTCGCAGCCGGTTTTTGAGCGACCATTGGGCTCCGACGTACGTGGGCCGCGCCCAATGATTGCCCATCCGCCGACCCATACCGTTCCTTTGCCGACACCGTCGGAGCCAAGACCCGACGTCCCATTTGTGACCACGAATGTTCCGCGCCCGGCACAGGCTGCGCCCGCGGATGGCGCCGCACCGCCGGGAGAGATGTTGTTTTCGAGGGCCGTGGACACCGTCGAGCCAGTGGGTGACATGGCGCAGCCGCGGGACGTCGCGGCGCTTGCGCGCGCGCCGGAGCGGACGCCCCTGCCTGACTTGGCGCCAGCCTTGCGAAGCAAAGTTGCCACCTTGGCGGAGCGTTTGGCGGCGCAGAATGAGGGGGCGAACGTGTCGACCCAACGGACGGCCACGGGAGAGCGGCAAACCGAGATCGAACTGGCCCCAGCAGAGTTGGGGAAACTGAAGATCACGTTGCAAACCAACGAACGCGGCCTGGCGTTGCAGATCGTGGCAGAGCGGCCCGAAACCCTGGACGTGGTCCGTCGGCAGTTGGAAGGCCTGCACCGCGCCCTTCTGTCGGACGGCGTAAAACTGGACGCGTTGGAGATGGGCAGTATGGGCGCGCGCACGGGCCAGGGTGCTGCGCACCAGGCCCAGGCAGAGCCACAACGGCCTGCCATGGCGGAGCCTGGTCAGGACGGGGACGCCGAGACGGAACACCCGCCCTCAGATCAAGCGCCGCCACTGACCGCCAATGGTCGCCTCGACATTCGGATTTAAGGACTTCCCATGGATATTAATGCCCTATCAGCCACCACGACACCTGCCACGGCAGAGGAGGCGGCGCGCACAAGCCTCAGCTCCGACTTGGACACGTTTCTCAAACTACTCACGGCACAGATCGAAAACCAGGACCCACTGGAACCAACGGACGGCACCGAATATGCCGCCCAACTGGCGACGTTTTCGAATGTGGAGCAGGGCGTGCGCACAAATGAGCTTTTGTCGGACATGGTCAGCAAACTGACGCAGCAGGATCTGGCCATGGCTGCCAATTGGATCGGCATGGACTTGCGCCATGATGGGCCCCTAGTGCTGGGCAACAGTCCGATCCGAATCTATCCGGACATTCCCGAAGCGGCGGATCGCGCCGAGTTGATCATTTCCGACACGAGCGGCAACGAACTGGCCCGCGGGGCCCTGCCGCCCGAGACGGAGGAACTGGACTGGGCAGGGTATTACGACGTGGGCAAGACCGTGCCCCCGGGCACCTATCAGTTGAGCGTGGCCAGCTATGCGGGCGCGCAAGACTTGGGCACGCGTCCAGTGGATCACTTTGCTCGGGTGGAGGAAGTGTCGTTTGGCACCGCGGGGACGGAGGTCATCCTGCAAGGCGGCGTGCGCGTGGGCCTGGCGGATATGGAGGGGTTGCGAGCGCCCGGGCTTTGATCCCGATCGCGGCCTTGCCCACAATTCGGATCTGACGGTCCCAGGCTGTTTTGACCCACCTGTGCCGCCCGTAGCAGCGAAATCGGCGCGCCGGTACGTCGTCCGGGTCCGGTGTTTCACTTGGGTCACGGCGCAGGGCGAAGCGCGGTGACACGTCCTTCAGATGCCTTCGGCAGTGCCTCCAACCCAATAGCCCATGGCGATAGATATGAAGGGATTACGCGACTTGTCTCAGATGCGGTGCTGCGCCCTAAGTCAGGGCATAAAGACAAAGACCAATGGCGGACGCGGTCGCGGCGCCGCCCAGGAACCACCAAACTGAATTCTGTTTTGGCTTGGACCGCGTATTTTCGGACGATTGGTCGATCTGGCGACGCAGGGCGCCTTCCACCGCCGTGGGCAAATGCGGGCCGAACCGCGCCAGGACCTGGGCCGTTTTGGCCAGGTCGCGCGCCACGGCACGGGGGCCAAGGCTTTGACGGATATATTGCTCTACCTCGGGGCGCGCGGCGGTCCACAGGTTCATGTGGGGGTTTAGGGTGCGGGCCACGCCCTCCACCACGACCATGGTCCGTTGGAGCAGGATCAGTTCGGTGCGGGTTTCCATGCCGAACCGTTCTGTCACTTCAAAGAGATACGCAAGCAACCGGCCCATGGAGATGCGGGAGGCATCCATGCCGAAAATCGGCTCTCCGACGGAGCGGAGGGCCTGGGCGAAAAGGTCGATATCACGGTCGGCGGGAACGTAACCGGCCTCAAAATGCACCTCGGCCACGCGGCGATAGTCTTTGCGAATGAACCCCATGAGGATCTCGGCATAGACGCGGCGCGTATATTCGTCCAAGCGGCCCATAATCCCGAAATCGAGGGCGATGATGTCCCCATTGGGCGCGACCTTCAGGTTGCCCTGGTGCATGTCGGCATGGAAATACCCGTCGCGCAGGGCGTGGCGGAGGAACATGGCGATCACCCGTTCCGACAGGCCGTTCCGGTCTTGCCCCGCTGCGTCCAGCGACACGAGATCGGCCATCTGGATGCCTTCGGCCCAGTCAAGCGTCATCACCGCGCGGCCCGACAGGTTCCAATGTATGGCGGGCACGGTGAAGCCGGCATCCCGTTCCGTATTGGCGGCGAATTCGCCGGCGGCGGCGGCTTCGGTCCGCAGGTCCAGTTCCTGCTGCACGGTGGCGTCGAAATGGGCGATCACATCCATGGGGCGCAGGCGCCGGGCTTGGGGCGACAGCTCGATCAGGCGAGCGGCGAAGTAGAAGGCGTCGATGTCCTTGCGGAACGCGCGCGCAATGCCGGGGCGCAGGACCTTGACCGCGACCTTTCGCCCATCTTCGGCCAAGCGCGCCTGGTGCACCTGCGCGATGGAGGCGGCGGCGACGGGCTCCGAAAACTCGGAAAACAAAACATCCACCGGCAATTCCAAGTCGCGGGTGACCATGGCCTTGGCCTGTTCGGTCGGGAAAGGCGGCAGCTTGTCTTGCAGGACGCGCAACTGGTTCGCCAGATCCGGGCCGACGAAATCGGGACGGGTCGACAGGATCTGGCCTAGCTTGATGTAGCTTGGCCCAAGCGCCGTGATGGCGCGGGTGACAGGGGGCAGGTTCGGATCCCCTTTGAAGCCGAGCCATCGAAACGGCCAGCCCAGAACCCGCGCCGCGATGCGGATTTCACGGGGGGCGTGGGCCTGTTCGAGCACGACTTCCATGGCGCCTGTGCGCTCAAACGTGGCCGCCGTCCGGATCAGGCGGATGATGTTGTGGGGTCCGCGCAACTCAGATCTTCCAACCGGAATGGAGAGCGGCAATGCCAAAGCTGAGGTTGCGATATTTCACATTCTCGAACCCGGCATCGAGGATCATGCCCGCGAAGCGATCTTGGTCGGGAAACTTACGGATGGATTCAACCAGGTATTGATAGCTGTCCCGGTCGCCCGCAATGGCCTGCCCCATGGGCGGGATCACATTGAAGGAATAAAGGTCATAGGCCTTTTGCATCAATGGGTTGGGAAGTTGGCTGAACTCCAGCACCATAAGACGGCCGCCCGGGCGCAGGACGCGGTGGGCTTCCTTCAGGGCATCCAGGATGCGGGTCACGTTCCGAATGCCAAAACTGATGGTGTAGGCGTCGAAGGTGTTATCGTCGAACGGCAGCGACATGGCATCGCCCACGATCCAGTCGAGCGCATCGGCCTTGGCCTCTGCGTCGGCGCGTTGGCGTCCGGCAATCAGCATGGACTCGGTCATGTCCAGAACGGTGGCCGTGGCATTGGGCGCGCGGTCCAAGAAGCGGAAGGCGATGTCGCCGGTGCCGCCCGCCACGTCCAACAGGCGCTGACCCGGGCGCGGGCCCAGCCAATCCATCATCGCGTCTTTCCAAACGCGGTGAATGCCCAGGGACATGGCATCGTTCATCACGTCGTATTTGGACGCCACATTGGTGAACACACCATGGACGCGTCCCGCCTTCTCCTCCTCTGGGATGTCCTCAAAACCGAAATGCGTGGTCCGGGGGTCGTCTTGCGCCATGGGCTTGCGCTCCTCATCTGTCCTCGTGACTTATAGGGCGCTGACGCGCACCTGCAACGAAAGGCCCCCATGCCAGAGCTTCCAGAAGTCGAGACGGTTCGTCGCGGGCTGACCCCCGCGCTGTCGGGTGCCCGCCTGATTTCGGTCGATGTGAACCGGCCCGATCTGCGGTGGCCGTTCCCTGCAGGGATGGCCGCGCGCCTTGCGGGGCGGACGGTTTCCGCCCTGGGGCGGCGCTCAAAATACCTTCTGCTGCATCTGGATCAGGGTGAGACGCTGATTGTGCATCTGGGCATGTCGGGCCGCATGGTGGTGGATGATCTGCAGCTGGGGCATTTCCACCGCGATGCGGGCTGGCTGCCGCAGCATGACCATGTGGTGTTCCACACCGACCGGCACCGCGTCACGTTCAACGACGCGCGGCGCTTTGGCGCCATGGACCTGGCAGAGACGGCGCGGCTAGAGGATCATTGGTTGATCGCCAAACTGGGGCCGGAGCCGTTGGGCAATGGGTTCCACGAGGATCATCTGGTCCGGGCATTCGCGGGCAAGAACACGCCGGTCAAATCCGCCCTTCTGGACCAGCGAGTCGTGGCAGGCCTGGGCAATATCTATGTCTGCGAGGCGCTGCATCGCGCGGGAATCAGCCCAACCCGCAAAGCGGGCCGCATCGCAGCGACGCGCGTGCGCACGCTGGTGCCGATCATCCGAGAGGTCCTGTCCGAGGCCATCGATGCCGGGGGATCATCCCTGCGGGATCACCGGCAAGCCGACGGCAAACTCGGCTATTTTCAACACAATTTCCGGGTCTATGACCGCGAGGGGGCGCCCTGCCCCACGCCCGGGTGCGAGGGTGCCATTCGGCGCATCGTTCAATCGGGGCGATCCAGCTTCTATTGCCGGACATGTCAAAGATGACTTGAACCGGGTCTCATTTCCGTGCAGCCAAGGGGACCGACACTCACGCGGAGCGCGTTATGGGATATGAAACCCTCAATGTGGATGTGAGCAATCACATCGCGGTCATCAAGCTGGACAGGCCCGACGCGCTCAACGCGCTGAACACACAGCTGCTGGGGGAACTCGCCAAGGCCCTGCGCCAGGCCCAAGACAACGACAAGGTGCGCTGCATCGTGTTAACCGGGTCCGACAAGGCGTTCGC
>JBCBVM010000030.1:0-49151 GCA_039817645.1 Pseudomonadota bacterium
GTATTGCTGGCGGATATCATCCAGTAAGGAGTTCTTGGTCAGAATGATCAGTCCGGAAAACGAACTTATGCTCGACTCGAGGACGGGCAAGGTGATGTGCCAGAAATAGTCGCCGACTTGGCCGAACAGGGTCAGCGTTTCCGCGTTCACCTCGGCGCCCGTGGGCAGGTTCTTGATGGCGCCCGCGGTGGACAGGACGCCCAAGGTCAGAAGGCCCAAGAGGACGCCAGGAATGGCGCGCAGGGCGATCCGCAGGGTTGCTTGGGACACGGTGCCCCAAGCGGCGTCTTTGTCGGCGCGCCGCAGCATGTACCAGGCGGACAGGATGCCGAAGACAGCGGGGGTCAGGACGACCCATAAATGCTGTGCCCCGCTGCCGATGGTGTTGCCCGCCAGGGGCACGGTCACCGCTGCGGCGGGCACGATCGCCAGCAGGCCGCCCATCACCATCGCCTGGGCCGACGTGAACCGGCTGGTCTGCGCGGTCAGGGCGGATACGGCACCGGGGCCGCCAATGGCACCGCCCAAGCTGTCATCGGGGGTGGGGCGCCCATAGCGCGCGGCACAGGCGCCGCCGATCACAGCCGCCGCCAGGGCCAACGCCATCCACGGCAGATAGAGGCCCACGCGGCCCAGGAAGGCGTAGCTGTCGAATTCGTCCGATGTCAGCCCGCGCAAGGGGAAGGCTTGGAAATACGACCCACCCGCGAAGACCACCAGCAACAGAATGGCGAACAAAAATCCCGGGATCGCATAGGCCACGATCACCACGCCCGACGTCCAGGTGTCAAAGGTGGACCCGTCGCGGACCGCTTTGCGGATGCCCAGGGGGATCGAGATCAGATACGCGAGGATCGTCGACCACAGACCCAGGGTGATCGACACCGGCATCTTTTCGATCACCAAGTCCACGACAGAGATGGAGCGGAAATAGCTCTCTCCGAAATCGAAGCGCATATAGTCCCACATCATGTTGAGGAACCGTTCAAGCGGCGGCTTGTCGAAGCCGAATTGACGCTCCAACTCCTCGATGAACTCGGGCGGCAGGCCGCGCGCGCCCAGATAGCCGCTGTCATTGCCGCCCACTTGGTCCACGGCGGCGCCGTCGCCCCCGCCTGCGATATTTGCAAAGGCGTCGCCTTCCCCTTCGAGCTGCGCGAGCACCTGTTCCACCGGCCCGCCGGGCACGAACTGGATCAGGGAAAAGTTAATGACCATGATGCCGAGCAATGTCGGGATCATGAGCAGCAAGCGTCGGAGGATATAGGCGCCCAAAGCTACAGGGCCCCTTTGGCGTTCAGCGCCCCATAGGCTTCCATATCGGCCCACCAGAAGGCCAATTGCCCCAAGGCGTAGGGCGGCAACGGGTCCGGGTGGCGGAGGTAGTCGTAATAGGCGACCGTATGCTTGCCCTTGAACCATTGCGGCACCCAGAACCGTTCCGCGCGAAGCGCCCGATCCAAGGCAGAGATGGCGGTGCGCAGTTCCTCCTCAGACGCAGCTGCCTCGACCACTTTGATCAGTGCGTCGATCCCCTCGTCCTTGAGGCCCATGAGGTTGAACACCGAGGTGTCCGCCGTCTCGGACCCGAAATACTGCTTTAGGTTGGAGCCAGGCACATAGGACATGGGCATCTGGTGGGTGATGATATCGAAATCATAGGACCGTTCCCGCTGAGTCATTTGGGCGTTGTCCACCCGGGTCATGCGGGCATCGATCCCGGCGCGGCGCAGGTTTTCAACGTAAGGGTTGATGACGCGGTCAAAGGTTTGGCTGTCGTTGAGGAATTCGATGCTGAGCAACTGCCCATCTTTGCGGCGCATCCCGTCATCGCCCACGGTCCAGCCCGCCTCATCCAGCAAGGTCGAGGCCGCGCGCAGGTTGCGGCGGTCCAACTGCCGGGCAGAGGAGACAGGCGGGATCACCGCGTCTTCGGCGAGCACAGACGCATCAAGCAGGCCCTGATCCACCAGCGGTTGCAGGATCGCCAATTCTGCTTCGGAGGGCATGCCCTCGGCCTTGAGGTCGGTGTTTTCCCAGAAGGAGGTCATGCGGTCGTAGATGCCGTAGAACAACGTCTCATCCGACCATTCGAAATTGAACATATAGCCAATGGCTTCGCGGACGCGCTGGTCCTGGAACTTGTCCTGGCGCAGGTTGAAGATGAAGGACTGTGCCGTGCCGATGGTGCCATCGGGCAATTCCGCCTTGATCACATCGCCACTAGCCACGGCCGGGAAGTCATAGCCCGTGGCCCAGGACTTGGACGACGCCTCGTTGCGGAACGTGTAGGACCCGCCTTTGAACCCTTCGAACGCGGCGTTGTAATCGGCGTAGTATTCGATCCGGATGCGGTCGAAATTGTTCTGGCCGATATTGAGCGGGTGATCTGCGCCCCAATAATCGTCGCGCCGCCTGTAGGTGACGCGCTGGCCGGTCTCCATCTCCTCCAGGATATAGGGGCCGGACCCGATCATCGGCTCCAGGGAGCTTTCCTCGAAATCGCGGCCCGTGGCCTCGAAATCGACCTTGGAGAAGATCGGCAAGCCGCCCACGGTGCTGGGCAAATCGCGGGTGGGGATCCCTTCCTTGAAGACAAAGCGCACGGTTTGCGGGTCGATCACTTCGGCGGTTTCTACCTGGGTCTGCAAGACGGCGCGGAAACTGGGCAGGCCTTTGTCGCGAAACGTCTCGTAGCTGAAAACGACGTCTTCGGCGGTCAGCGGCTCCCCCGAGGAGAAGAGGACATCGTCGCGCAGGGTGAAGGTCACTTCGCTGCGGTCTTCGGGGTAGTCCATTTCCACGCAGATCAGGCAGTAGGACGCGCCGATTTCATCCGCCGTGCCCGTCAACAAGGATTCGTATGGCGCCGAGGCCAGGCCCGCCGCGCGCCCTTTGGGCGTGTAGGGGTTCATGCTGTCGAAGGAGCCGAAGGCCCAGACAGAGATTTCGCCACCTTTGGGGGCGTCGGGGTTCACATAGTCCAGGTGGTCCATGTCGGGGCCGTATTTCAGGTCCCCGCCGGGAAAGGTCGAAATGCCATGGTTCGGGGTTGGGTCATGGCCATCTGCAAAAGACGGCCCCGCCGCCAATGCGGTCGCGGTCAGAAGAGCACCGATCCGTAGCAACATTCGCAAACCTCCTGTTTGTGGTTCCCAATCAGGTAAGAGGGCTGTCGTCAGAGATTCAAGCCTCCTCCCCTCAACAGGCAGTGAACTAGCGCATGTCTGAGTCCCGAAAAGCACGGGTAACCGTCTTTCCCGTCACGACGGCGTTAGATGGGGATCTTGGGCAAGGCGACGGGACGGCACGAAAAAGCCCGCCACGGTGGGCGGGCCTCTCTCGGGATCGGATCGTTCTGATCAGCTTCCGTATGTCTGAAGGTAGGCGATCAGGTTTGCACGGTCTTCGATATCTGGCATGCCGCGATAGCTCATCTTGGTTCCCGGCGTGTAGTCCGTGGGCTTCAGCAAGAAGGCGTTCAGGTTGTCCGGCGTCCAAGCTCCGTCCTGGCTCGCCATGGCCTCCGAATAGGAGTATTCGCCAATCGCGGCCTTCTCACGGCCAACCACGCCATACAGATGCGGCCCAGTGCCGTTGGCGCCATCTTCCAGTTTGTGGCAGGCAGCGCAGGCCCGCCACAACCGCTCTCCGTCTGCGGCGGAGGCGTTCACAAAGACCTCTTCAAACGGCACTTCCGGTTCGGCCTCTTCGGCCACCTCTGTGTCCTCGGACGCCTCGTCCAGAATGACGTAGCCTTGCGCGTGGTCTTCGCCGTGACCCCCACCAACATGGTAGAGACCTTCAGCGGCCCAAGCACCCAGCAACAGCACCAACAAAGACCCGCAAAAGGCGGCTCCTGCTTTGGTGATCGTCATGGTATCCATTCGCTACACTCTTTCGTGGCTGCGGTCGGGCGTATCTATGTCCTTTCAACCCTCCGACGCAAGGTGTAGTTCCCGCGACCAAACGCACCAGGTTGGAATAGAAAGATGCCAGGCACGATCGCCTTTCAGGGGGAGCTTGGCTCCTACTCTCACCAGGCCAGTGTGGAGGCCTATCCCGACCATAGCGCCCTGCCCTGCACCACGTTCGAGGACGCGTTGACCGCCGTGCGTCGGGGCGATGCGGATCTGGGGATGATCGCCGTCGAGAACTCCACCTATGGGCGGGTGGCGGATGTGCATCGGTTGCTGCCGGAGTCGGGTTTGCACGTGATCGGAGAGGCGTTCATCCGGGTGCGCATCGCCCTGATGGCGCGGGCGGGGGTTCCGCTGGACGCAATCGAGCGCGTGCGCGCGCACCTGGTCCTGTTGCCGCAATGCGCGGCGTTCCTGCGTGCCAATGGCATCACGCCCCACCCCGCCGCCGACAGCGCGGGGGCTGCGGCCGAGTTGGCGCAGTCCGACAAGGTGGATGAGGGGGTGCTGGCCTCCGTCCTGGCCGCAGACACCTATGGGTTGAACGTCCTGGCCCGCGACATCGAGGACCACGGCCACAACACCACGCGGTTCTTGGTGATGGCGCGCGACCCACAGCGCCCGGCCTTGGGCGCGGGGCCGACGAAGACCACCTTTGTCTTCCAGGTCCGCAACATTCCCGCGGCCTTGTATAAGGCCATGGGCGGGTTCGCGACGAACGGAATCAACATGACGAAGCTGGAAAGCTACATGGTAGATGGCCGTTTCACCGCCACACAATTCTATGCCGATGTGGAAGGCCATCCTGACGATCCGGCCCTGGCCCGCGCGCTGGAGGAGTTGGAGTTCTTCACCTCCTCCCTGCGGATCTTCGGCGTGTACCCCGCCGATCCCGACCATTTCGAGGGCGGCGGCGCGGCTTAGGCAAACACCAGCGCCCAAACACCGCCCACCGACATTTGCGCCAAGGCGAGTGCGATCAAGGCCAGGCGCATGCCCCACCCGGTATGTTGTCGCCAGAGCCAGACGGTCAGGGCCAAAACAAGACACAGCTCCACCGGGCCAACCACAAGACCGTGATGGCCCGGATCCCAATAGGACACCGGGCTTTCAAACACCTAATCCGACAGCGGCCAGAAATGCGGACGCCCATCATCGTGGTGGAGCGGCAGATCGAGCGCGATGTGCAGCAGCGCGGCCCCGCTTAGGGCAACCAGGGCGGGCTTGCGGAGCCACAGTGCGATGGCCAGCACCGCCCCCCAAAGGATGACCGAATTGTCGATGGCGAACACCGTTTGCCACGCTTGGGAATAATACAACTCTCCGAACACGCGCTGGCCCGGGATGCCCAAAAACAGCGCGCCACCGGCCAGCACGTAAAAGCGACAGGTCGGGGAGCAAACCACCCACCAGGGCCGCCCGGCTGATGTTGGGCCGCGCGGGCTTGCCGAAGGCGGCCAGACCGAGGATGAGATGGGCAGGGGTGTGCATACGGGCGACACCTAAGGCGAAGGACAGGCAATGGCACGGGCAATCATGATCCAGGGCGCGGGCTCCAACGTGGGCAAGTCCATGCTGGTTGCCGGTCTTTGCCGCCACTACACGCGCCAAGGCCTGTCTGTCCGCCCGTTCAAACCGCAGAACATGTCCAACAATGCCGCCGTCACCGCCGATGGCGGAGAGATTGGCCGCGCGCAGGCCTTGCAAGCGCTGGCCTGCCGGACGGAGGCGCAGGTGGATATGAACCCCGTCCTTTTGAAGCCGGAGACAGACACGGGCAGCCAGGTCATCGTCCAGGGCACCCGGCTGGCGACCGTGAAGGCGCGGGACTATGCCAAGCTGAAGCCCCAGCTTTTGACAGCCTGCCTCGAAAGCTTCGGTCGCCTGGCGGATGGGGTGGATCTTGTGATCGTGGAAGGCGCAGGCTCCCCGGCGGAGATCAACCTGCGGGCAGGCGACATTGCCAATATGGGTTTTGCAGACGCGGCGGATATTCCCGTGGTCCTGGCGGGCGACATCGACCGGGGCGGCGTCATCGCGCAATTGGTCGGCACCAAGGCCGTTTTGGCGCCAGAGGACGCGGCCCGTATCGAAGGCGTGCTGGTGAACAAGTTCCGGGGCGACGTGACCCTGTTCGAAGAGGGCATGGACCAGATCGCGCGTCGCACGGGCTGGGCTCCGCTGGGCGTTGTGCCCTGGTTCGCGGATGCCTGGCGCTTGCCTGCCGAGGATATCATGGACATCCGCTCTGCCCCGCGCCGGGGCGGGTTCCGTATCGCGGTACCGCGCCTGGATCGGATCGCCAATTTCGACGACCTAGACCCGCTTTCGGCGGACCCAGCCCTGTCGGTCGACGTGGTGCCCCCGGGCCAGCCCCTGCCCGTTTGTGACCTGATCCTGATCCCCGGATCGAAATCCACCATTGGCGACTTGGCCGCCTTCCGCGCCAACGGATGGGACATCGACCTATTGGCCCATGTGCGCCGGGGGGGCCATGTGTTGGGCGTCTGTGGGGGGTATCAGATGTTGGGCCGCACCATTGCCGACCCCATGGGCCTGGAAGGCGCGCCGCAGACGGTGCCGGGCCTGGGCCTGCTGGACATTGAAACGATCATGCAGCCGCGCAAACACCTGTCGCGCGTGACCGCGACCGAGGTGGACACCGGCCACGATGTGACCGGGTATGAGATCCACCTGGGAGAGACGACCGGCCCCGATTGCGCCCATGGCTGGCTGCGGCGGGATGGTGCCTTGGTGGGGGCGGCGCGTGCGGATGGACGGGTGCGCGGGTGCTACCTTCACGGCTTGTTTTCAAGCGATGCGTTTCGTGCCGGGTACCTGGCACGCTTGGGCGCCAAGCCTAGCCTTCTGGACCATGGCGGCAGTGTTGAGGCGACGTTGGACGCCCTTGCAGACCACTTGGCGCGCGCCCTGGATGTGGACAGATTGCTGCAAATCGCGCGCGAACGATGACAGATGATTGCCATAGAAAAAAGGCATGTTAGGCTCCCCGTGATTTTATGACCGGAGGATTTTCCGTGCTTCGAACGCTCACCATCATCGCTGCGCTAGCCGGCACCCCCGCCTTTGCCGCGCAATGCATCACCCAAAAAGGCCAGTTTGGCGCCTATAAGCAGACTTTGGGACAACAAGCCTCGGCGGCGGGGGTCGGCCAAAGGGGGTTGCAGGCCCTTAACAATGCCAGTGTCTCGAACATCACATGGCGCTTTGAGTCCAACCCAGCCAGCCAGTCCGGCGTGTCCCAGGGGGATCCGGCGCGGTTCCTTGCCAAGCGCTCTGGCTCCTCCGCGGATGCGTTCGTCCGGCAGGCGCAGTCGCGCAAGGACCGCAACGCAAACCTGTTTGCCGCATTGGAGCGTCAGTATGGCGTTCCAGGCAGCATCCTGGTGACGATCTGGGGGCTGGAGACATCTTGGGGCGGCTATACGGGGGGCACGCCCGTGGTGGATGGGGCCGTGACGCTTGCATCCTATTGCCGCCGTCATCCGCGGTTTGAGACCCACGCGATTTCCGCCCTGCGCCTTGTCGATCAGGGGCATATCACATCGGGCACCCAAGGGGGGCCTTCGGGGGAATTGGGGCATATGCAGTTCCTGGCCGGGAACTGGGAACGGTTTGGCGTGGACGCCAATGGCGACGGGCGGCGGGACCCCTATAACGCAACCGACGCGCTTGCCACGGCGGCCAATATGCTGCGCCAAAACGGCTGGCGCGCGGGGCAGCCCTTTGGCCAAGGCACCTCCAACTTCCGCGTGTTGTCCGCCTGGAACGATAGCGGCAACTACCAGCGCGCCATTGCCTACGCGGCGGAGCGTATTCAGTAGTCCAAGTCGGCTGGTGTTAAGACCAAACCGCGCGGGCCCGGCCCGCGCGACAAGTCATCCATGTAAAAACGGCCAAGCGGTACATCGTTGTGGCCGCAGTGGACCTTGGTTGGATGCAACTGCCCGCAGGTCGCGTCAAAACATGCTTTGATGCGGGGATCTGGGCGGCATCCTAACGGGCGATCAGTCAAACCGTATGCCCGTCGCCACGGCGCCCCGCGAACGGCGTCTCCAAGCGATGTAGCATGGGTCTCGTTCGGGGGACCCAAGGGACAGGCGCAGCACGTTCCTGTCGGTTCAGGGGCGGATTGCCAAGCTTTCGGCGGTGTTGAGCGGGTCAGATGGGATGGGGCCCTTCAGGTTCTGGGCATGAAGTCTGAAGATCGTTTCCCGCATGTCTTTGCCCAGGCCGATATCGGCTTCATCCAAACGCTCGATGGCATCAAAACCGCCCGTCGCGCCCGCCGTCCGAAGACCCGCGGCCTGCGCCGCGAGGATACCGTGATGGGTCGCCTCAATCGCGAAGGCATCACCGGGATCCACCCGCAGTTGGCTGAGGGCGGCGGCGTAGAGCGCAGGCGCAGGCTTGGGGTCTGGGGCGACATCTTGGGCCGTCACGACATTGAACATGGTGGACGCCCGATGGCCAAACAGGGCCGCCAGAACGCGCAGAACGGTTTGACGTTCCGCCCCGGATACGAGTGCGGTCTTGGTGGGGCGTGTTGCCAACCAGTCGAGCGCGGATTTCGCCCAAGGACGCAGTTCGAGCGTCTCGCTGTCGATAAGGCTGCGGAAATTCAGCTCCATTCCCTGGTAAAACGTGCTGGGGACACGGCCTTGTAGGGCTTCGACCTGACCGGAGAACCGCCCCTTGGAGAGAAGCAGTTGGTCATATTCCGTCTTGGACCAATGCAGGTCCAGACCCACATCCCGGAACGTCTGATTGAAGGCGCGACGCTCCAGATCGACGAGGTCTGTGAGGGAACTGAGAGACCCGAAAAGTACGGCTTTGACCATATCTGCTACTCCGCTGCGAGGGGTTTGGACGAGGGCGTGGGCTGCGCGGAAGTGAACAAGCGGACCAAAAGGCCGCCACGCCCAGACCGTTCGGCGCGCCGTTCTTTGCGCATGTACGTGTGATAGAGCGCGGGAATACCGATCAACGTGAGGATCGAGGCAAACCCCAGACCCGCCATAATCGACACCGCCATGGACGCAAAGAACGTGTCGCTGAGCAGGGGGACCATGCCAAGGATCGTGGTGGCCGCGGCAAGGACCACAGGGCGCAAACGGCTGACGGAGGCGGTGACAATGGCCTCTGACTGCGGCAATCCCTCCTCCTCTTTCTGGGCGTCAATCTCCTCGACCAAGACGATGGCGTTCTTGATGAGCATCCCCGAAAGGCTGAGCAGACCCAGAAGTGCCGTGAAGCTGAAGGGCAGATTGGTGAACAACAGGCCCAGACCGACGCCCGTGACCGCCATGGGCACGACGGTCCAAATCACCGCCGTTTGCCGCAGTTTGCCGAACAGAAGGATCGTGATCAGAAGCATCGTGCCAAAGGCAAGCGGCATCTGGCGGCCGAGGCTGACTTGTGCGGTTGTGGCGCTTTCGAACTCTCCGCCCCATTCCATGCGGTAGCCGGGGGGCAAGGGCATTGCCTCGATGGCGGCGCGAACCTCTGTGAACGCCCGGGAGGGCAGGACATCGGGCACCGAGAAGGACTGAACGCTGATGGTCGGTGTGCGATCCCGCCGTTGGATCAAGGTGTTGCGCGGGACCACGTCGAAGCCGTCAATCACTTGACCCAGGGTCGTGAAGGTCCCCGTGGTTTCTGCAAAGATCGGCTGATCCAGAAGGTAGGCATCGCCCACCTGTTCCGACCGGGGCGTCCGCAAAAGGACCGGAACCTGGCGGTCCAATTCCCGGAAGGTGCCAACCCGCAGACCGTCAGTTGCGAGCGCGATCACCTGAGAGACGTCGGCGCGGGAGATCCCCAAAGCCTGGGCGCGCTTGGTGGCAAAGATCGGCTCGGTGGTCAGTTGTTGTTCGCGCCAATCGGTCCGCTCCACCTGGAGGAGGTCCGTCTGCGTGGCGAAGATCTGGCGCGCCTGATCGGCCAAGCTGCGAAGGACCTCCGGGTCGGGCCCGGACAGGCGCACCTCTACATCTGCACCAACGGGCGGGCCGTAGATCAATTGCTGCACGCGCGTCTCAGCCCAGGGCAATGTCTGCGTGGCATAGGTGCTTAGGGCATCGCGCAAGGCCGGGATCTGCGTGTAATCTTCCACCCGGATGATGAGTTGGCCGTAGGATGGCGACGGATCCTCTGGCGTATATGTCAGCAGGAAGCGGGTCATGCTGCCGCCCACCGTGGCGGTGACGGCTTCGACCTGGGGCTGATCCAAAAGCCAACCTTCCAAGCGCGCCAAATCATCGCTGGCCGTCTGGATCGAGGTCCCCTGGGCCGCCTTGTAATTCAGGTACACCAGGGGCGTCGTGGCAGGCGGAAAGAACTGCTGCTTGACAAATCCCATGGCGCCGACCCCGGCAACGGTTGCCCCAACAAGGGCGATGATCACCAGCCAGCGGATCCGCAGGACGCCGCGAACCAAGGCGCCATAGCCGCGGAAGAACAGGGTGTCATAGGGGTCTTTTGCGTCGGCGTTCTGCTCGGTCCGGAAGAAGTAGCTGGCCAACAAGGGCGTGACGGTGACGGCCAACACCCAAGACAACATCAAAGAGATAGAGATGACGGCAAAGAGCGTGAACAGAAATTCGCCAGAGCTGTCGGGGCTGAGGCCGATGCCGGCGAAGGCCATGATCCCGATGACCGTCGCCCCCAACAAGGGGATCTGTGTTCGTTTGGCGACTTCGGCGGCGGCGTCAATGGCTTTGCGGCCCCGGCGCATCTGGATTTGCATGCCTTCCGCCACGACGATGGCATTGTCCACCAGCATACCCATGGCGATGATGAGGGCGCCAAGGCTGATCCGCTCGACCTTGATGTCGAAGATGTTCATAAAAAAGAAGGTGAAGCTGACCGTAAGCAGGAGGGAGCCGCCCACAACCACAGCGGCGCGCCACCCCATGAACAGGGCGAGGACGCCGATCACCACGGCGACGGACATCCCCAAGTTCACAAGGAAGTCTTGGTTGGCCGTGTCCACGACGCGGTGCTGCTCATAAATCGGCTCCAACGAAACGCCGACGGGCAAAAGCGGCATGATTTCGGCCAGGCGATCCTCGATCCGCTGTCCAACAGCCACAATGTTTTCGGAGGTGAGGCCCGCGACCCCGATGGTAAATGCGTCAAGGCCGTTGTGCCGGATGATTTGACGGGGCGCGTCCACCCGGGCCCGATAGACATTCGCCACATCCGTGAGGTTCAACACGTCGCCCTGGAAACCAAAGGTCAGGGCGCTGATCTCGCTTACACTGTCGTCGGGGGCAGGCGCGCCGATGCGCACGTCATTGCGCCCATTATCGGCTGTCCCGGTGGGGACGATCTGATCGGCAGCTGTGATCGCTTCGATCAGGACGCCCGGGGGCACGCCCAAGGCGGTCGCAACTTTGCCCGACGGCTCCACATAGATCGCCTCCTCCGGGAGGCCCAGAACCTCTGCATTGGCGACGCCATCGACGGTCAGCAATTCGCGGCGCAGGAAGGTCGCGATGTCCCAGACGGTGGCATCGTCATAGCCGGGCGCGCTGACCGCATAGAGCAGGCCGTAAACATCGCCAAAGCTGTCGTTGATGATCGGCGGCTGCGCTCCGGCGGGCAGGGCATCCATGGCATCCGCCACGCGGTCGCGCATGTCATCCCAAACCTGGGGCAATTCGGTCCCGTCATAGGTATCCTGGATCGTCACCTCTAGGACGGAAAGCCCCGGGGTGTTGTTGGAGGTGACATAGTCGACCTCGTCCATTTGCTGCACTTCGGCCTCCAACACTTCGGAGACTTCGATGGCGACCTCGGCCGCGGTGGCGCCGGGATAGGCGGTGATGATCAAAGCGGACTTCAGCGTGAAAACCGGGTCTTCCAGCTTGCCCACACTCAGGTAACCTGCCGCCCCGCCGAACAGACAGAACAGCATTAAGAGCCACGTGTAGAGCGGATACTTGATCGAAAAACGCGCGATTTGCATGGATCAGGACCCTTCTTGCGTCAGGCGCGTGAACCGGGCGACGGGTTGCCCGTCCGCGATAAGATGCGCGCCGAGTGCGACGATCTCGGTCCCCGGGGCCAGGCCAGTGACGGTGAAGCCAGTGCCATTGGTGGACTGGACGGTGACGTCCACGTGCTGCGCCGCGAACCCGTCGTCTGTTTCAGACAGGACGGCCACGGTATGTCGACCGTCGGCCTGGATTGCGATGGCCGATTGCGGCAGGACGATGCCAGTGGCCCGTTGCGGGACAGAGGCGTGAACGGTCGTCGTGCGCCCGGGCAAAAGGCGCAACCCCGCGACCGGGGGCGCGGCCAGGGAAAGGGTATAGCTTTGACCGACGCCGGTGGTCTCGGCTCGAAACTCCCGAAAGGTCAGTGGAATAGTCCCATCATGCCCGGTGAATTGGCCGGTGAACGTGACCTCAGCCGGGTCCCCGATGGTAGAAAGCAAGCGTTCCGGCAGATCGAATTCCACCCGTATCTCCGACAGGTTGTGAAGCCGTAGGATGGGCGCCCCCGGCTCCACATTTGTGAACGCCGTGCCCAGACGATCCGCCACAAGCGCGTCGAACGGTGCGGTGATGGTGGCGTCTTCCAGCGCGTCGCGCGCCTCCCGCAGGGCCACATCGGCCAGGTCGCGGGCGGTTTCCGCATCTTCCGCCTGCACGGTGGAGGCCACGTTTCGCTCCGCCAAAGTGCGGGCGCGCGCCAGGTCCCGCTCCGTCTGCGCCAGCGTCAACTCCGCCCGTTCGACCGCCCGCTGAAACGGGCTGAGGTCCAGCTGCGCCAGAAGGGCGCCACGTCGGACGAACGCGCCTTCCTGGGCCTCCAACAACGTGAGCTTGCCGCCGACTTCAAAGGAGATATCGACCGTATCGAGGGCGGCGACTTGCCCAAAGAACTGCCGCGTCACATTCTGCTGGGGCGGCGGCACGCGCATCGTTTTGACGAACACCGGTTGACCCTGTGGCGCGGGTTCACTGTCGCTTTGGGCATAGGAGGCCAGCGGCAGAAACGCCGCAAGCACGACAATCAAACTGTTTCGAACTTGCGCCATGGGACTATGCTCCTACATATGGTCAGTGAGAAGGCAATC
Organism: Pseudomonadota bacterium; assembly: GCA_039817645.1. Classification (GTDB taxonomy): domain Bacteria; phylum Pseudomonadota; class Alphaproteobacteria; order Rhodobacterales; family Rhodobacteraceae; genus Jannaschia. Next base: position 13,030 of record JBCBVM010000030.1, read on the forward strand.
TACCAACCGTTCGGTAGGTAGGCGTAGCGATGGATACGTCAACAGTGGATGCAGAAGAAAAACCAAAGGCCGCGGGCCGTGACCGCATCCTGAACGTGTCGACGGACCTTTTCCTGGAGAAGGGCTTTGCCGCCACCTCCATGAGCGCGATTGCCAAGGCCAGCGATATGACGAAAGCCAGCCTCTACTACCATTTCGCTGGGAAAGAGGACTTGTTCATAGCCTGCGTCACCCATGGCTACGCCACGGCACTTACCGCATTGGAAAACTTAGTCGCAGATGGCGCCCTGTCCTGCGACCGCAAACTGCGCGCAGCCTTCGACATCTTGTACGAGACGACGATCTGTTCCCAGGTCGGGCGCATGTCGCCGCTGATCGCGGAAGTGTCCCGCGCCTTTCCCAAAGTCGCACGGTCCTTTCATAGCGAGTATGTTGGCCCACAGCAGGCCCTTCTCTGGCAGATCGTCGAAGACGGCGTGGCCGAAGGGACATTCATGGCGGTGGACCAAAAACAGTTCTTTCACCTTGCGTTTGGCCCAATCGTGACGCTGTCGCTTTCCCGGGAAATGTTCGCCACGTTCGAAGATCTGGACAGTCATTTCCCCGTGGATAGGTTGCGCGATGGCCATGTGGACGTCCTGCTCGACATCCTGGAACCTCAGGGGGCAAAGGGCAGCTGAGGGGCGCCTTGGCCGACGCCGCGCGCAAGTGTAAGCGACGAAAGCCGGCATTTTGAGCCACGCCTTTAGCTTGCCTCTTCTAGACCCGGCGCACCGGAAAAGTGCCCGTCAGTGGTCAAGTGAAAAGCTGCGTATCACGTGGTCTGGCACAAGCCCCGAGGCATCGATTGCGCGCTCAAGTTGAAGATCGGTCAGATCCGCATCGATCCCCGTTCGAACCAGCGCGGTTTTGAACCCGGCGGCGGCGCCACCAGCGATATCGTGACGAAGACTGTCCCCGATACACAGTGTCGCTTTTGGGTCGACGCGGCCAAGAACCCCGGACGCATGTTCGTATATCTGGCGATGGGGCTTGCCGAACACGCGGACGTCACCGCCAAGATCCGTGTAAATCTGCGCAAGGAAGCCAGCCGAGTCCATCAAGCCATCGGGCGTCAGCATCTTGAGATCGGGGTTGGTGCAAATGCCGGGGACGTTCCGTGCCGCAAGCCTTTGCAGGATCGGCCTGTAGTCGGCGATCTGTCGTGAAGGGTCACGGTTCACGATCAAGAGGATGTCCGCCGCGTTCGGATCGGTCGTTCGGCTCAGGGGCAAGTCCTCAAAAGGGGACGGATCCCCATCTTTGATGATCACAAACGCCTTTGCGTGCTTTGGCACGTCCCGGCCCAGTGACTGAAAAAGATGGCTATGGGCCACCTCGCCCGAGGTGAGCACCGTCTCAAAGTGGTCCCGATCAAACCCATGTTGGACAAGCCGGGTGATGTTCATCGCGGACCGCTTGCCGGAATTGGACAAGATCACCACCGGTTTCCCGCGTTTGGCAAGATCGGCCAGCGCGTCCTGCGCCCCGGGGTATGGGCCGGTCCCGCCAAGCAAGACGCCGAACTGATCGATGAGAAACGCGTCATAGCGGTCAAACAGCGATGCCAGGCTATCACAGGACAAGGTCACTGTTGCATCCCGTAACGTGCCAGGACAGCGGCGCCATAGGCCGCCTGCGGGTGGTTTGGCCGCTTCATATCAACGCCAAGAACGCGGCCACGGATGCGCCCCCAGACGTTGTTCTTTGCGCCGCCCCCCACGGATCGCACGGACAGCAGTGCAGGCGCGCCGAGGTCCTGCAGTTTCCGATACCCAAGCGCCTCGACGTCCGTAATCCCCTCCAGCAGGGCTTGAAGAAAGGCAACCGGTGCCTCAGGGCGGGGCGAAATTTTCGGGGGCAAGGTTGGGTCGTTGATGGGGAAGCGTTCACCAGGGGTGCGCAACGGGTAATAGGATAGCCCCAGGGGGGCGTCGGGGTAGATCTTTTGGCTCAGCCGCGCGATCTCCTCTGCCGTGAAGTGGTCCAGAAGGACACCCCCACCGACATTGGAGGCCCCGCCGGCCAACCAAAGCCCCATGATGTGATGGGAATATACCCCACTGTCGGGCGCAAAAATCGGTTTGTCCGACAGCACCTTCAGAACCAGCGTTGTCCCGAGGGAGGTCACCCCCTCGCCTGGCTTCGACGCGCCTGTGGCCAGAAACGCCGCACAGCCATCCGTTGTGCCGGACAGAACCTGCGTGTCCCGCGGAAGGTCGAATTCTGAAGCCACGTCTGAGAGTAAAGGCCCAAGGGGCGTGCCGGGGCGTTTGACTTGGGGCAGCATGTCCGTCTTGGCGCCAGTCTCGGCAATCCAGTCGGGCCACCGGGCAGTCACCGGATCGAACCCCGTCTTCAATGCGTTGTTGTCGTCGGATGCCTGCACCCCGCATAAGCACGATGCAATCCAGTCAGCCTGGTGCAGGATTTGAGCCGCGCCCCGCGTGTCTTGCAGCATCAGCAGCTTTGCCAGGCCACTGGTGGCCCCATGGGCCGCGCTGTCCGGCGGCGCATGGGCCGAAATGCGGTCCAAGATCGCGGTGTCATCGCAGACGTCATTGTACATTCGCCCGTGGGTGAGTGGCAGACCGGCGCCGTCCACCGGCAACACCGTTCCAGAGGTGCCATCGACGCAGATCGCGCGAACGGCGGGACGGTCGATCCGACGACAAAGCTGGGCCAGGGCCGCCTTGACCGCCCCCAGCCACGCCTTTGAATCCCGCATCGACTGGCCATGAGCCGCCATGGACGCCTGGCCCGCACCGATCTCGGCCCTATCCGAAGACATCGCAATCGCGCGGACCCCGGACGTGCCCACATCGATGCCGATGAACAGATCAGGCATTCAGCCTCTGCCGATATTTCTCGGCGTCCCAGTCCAGAAGCTCCAGGTTTTGCTCTGTCGTCAGATAGGACAGCTGTGCGCCGCCCGGGACGCGCGCCATCACGTCCGCCAAACATCGCATCATGATCCGTGCGGGCGTGCTGGCATCGCGCCGGACCAAGACGCCCAAACCCGGCACAAGCATCCAGACCGGAGACGGCGCACCCTGGTCGTGGTAGCGCGTGGCGACCTGTTCGGGCGTTTCACTGGGCCCCATAACAGGAACAGCGATGCCGCAGAAAATGACGTGATCGGGATAAAGACTGCCTGCGCTGACTTGGGAAACACGGTCGGGATCAAGGGCAAGCTGATGGAGGGCAGTGTCATCTGCCGGGGCATAGTCGCTGTCCAAAGCGATCTTGGCCAGCGCGGTCAAGTCCGGCTCGGACGCCTTTGTCACGGGCACGAACAGCGCGGCGTGGACACGCTCTTGCAGATCGGCGACCTCAGCGGCTGAGGCGCCCGCGACGATCAAACCGTGATTGCCCAGGATAACAACGTTTGTGCCCGGCCTGAGCGCCATTTCGACGTTTCTGGCCAGCGTTGCCCCCGGTTTTGCGTAATCGACATGGGTCCAAGCAAATCCGTCGAGGCGCGGGGCCAAAAGCCCTGCCATGTCTTGGCGCACCGCGTGGGCCAGTGTGTGCACGCAATGCGTGTGCAACACCACTGGATGCGGAAAGACGGCATGCAGGCTTGTCTCGATTGACGGACGCAGGCCCGTGCCCCCCGGCAGCAGGAAATCGGCAGGCTGATCGGCGCGTTTGTCCCGAACCGCCAAGGCCGCGCGCATTTTTGCAAGATCGGTGGCGACGAAGACGTCCCGCTCCGTGGCCTGGGCCAGCAATGTTCCAGACGCCTTGATCCACATCACGTCGCTGGATTTGATCGAACTGTTCCCGCCCGCCCCCTGGACATGCATGGGATCCAGGCCAAAGCGGGCCGAGACCTCCCTCAGCGCGGCAAACCCTTCAGGCGGTTCGGGCCATCCGATCATTGAACCAATCCTCCAGCTCCGTCTTTTCCACGGCACTCATGTGCAGCCCATGCTTGGTCCGTCGAACAAGGATATCTTCCGGGCTTTGGGCCCATTCGGTTCGGATCAAATGCCGAACTTCGGCCTCATAGAGCAGCGCACCGAAATGTTGGCCCAAATCCATCAGCGACGTGCTGTTGCCGATAATGTCGTCTGCCTTCGTCCCGTAGAGCCGCGCGTAGTGCTGGGCCAGTTTGCGTGGCAGCCAGGGATAGGCCTCCTGCAGGTCCGCGAGAAAGGCCTCGAAATCGGCCCCCGGCATGTCGCCTCCGGGTAAAGGTGTCTTTGCTGTCCAAGTGCGGCGCATGTCCGGAAAGACCGCCTTCAATTCGTCCACGGCATGTTCCGCCAGCTTGCGATAGGTCGTGATCTTGCCGCCGAACACATTCAAGATCGGGGCGCCCCGGCTGGTTTCCAGGTCAAGTACATAATCCCGCGTCACCGCACTTGGGTTGCCTTGCCCGTCATCGAACAGGGGCCGGACACCGGAAAATTTCTCCAGCACATCCGAGGGGCGCAGCCTTTGTTTGAAGTACCGGTTCACGGCCGCAATCAGGTAATCGACCTCATCCTGGTCGGGCGCCACTGCATCCGGCGCCCCTTCGTATGGAATGTCGGTCGTGCCGATCAGGGCTTTGTCCCCTTCATAGGGGTTGATAAAAATCACCCGCTTGTCGGTGTTTTGCACAAGGTACGCCTGCTGCCCTTTCCAGAACTTCGGCACGATGATGTGGCTGCCTTTAACCAGACGAACCGATCGCATCGAGTTGCTGCGGGCCACGCGGCCAATCACATCATTGACCCAAGGACCTGCGGCATTGGCCACGGCTTTGGCGCGGACCACACGCTCCCGCCCGGTAGGTGTGTCCTTGAGGATTGCGCGCCAAGCACCGCCCTCGATCTCCAGCGTGTGAACGGCCGTTCGGGTCAAGATCTCCGCACCTTCTTCCGCTGCGGAAACCGCGTTCAAGACGACCAGCCGCGCATCGTCGACCCAGCAGTCGGAATATTCGAACCCTTTCGTAAACTGGTTCTGGATCGCCGCGCCCTCGGGGTCCCGTTGCAGGTCCAAGACCCGCGTGCCCGGCAGTTTCCGCCGCCCACCCAAATGGTCGTAAAGGAACAAGCCAAGTCGGACCAGCCAGGCTGGTCTGTCCGTCGGGCTGTGGGGCAGGACGAAGCGCATCGGCCAAATGATATGCGGCGCCGCGTCCATCAGGACTTCGCGTTCGATCAGGGCCTCGCGCACCAGGCGAAACTCATAATACTCAAGATAGCGAAGCCCCCCATGGACCAATTTGCCCGACCGCGAAGACGTGCCTTGCGCCAGGTCATCCTTCTCACACATCAGCACAGACAGCCCACGGCCCGCCGCGTCCCGCGCGATGCCCGCGCCGTTCACGCCGCCGCCGATAACAAGAAGATCGACCTGATCGGACATCACTGTTTGCTCGCCTCCTGCGGCCCATAGGACTCGAAGGATTTCGCGGTTTCGGCAATCTCGGCCTCGGTCAGCACATGGGGCGTTCCGGCCAAGAGGCTGTGGTAATACTGGCTGGCAATCAGCTCAAGTTGCCCCGCAAGCCACATGGTCCGGGTCATGTTCGGGCCCGCAACAACCATGCCGTGGTTCGCCATAAGACAGCAGTTCGCGCCTTTCATGGCCTTGATGACCGCCTGAGACAGCTCTGCTGTTCCGTAACAACAGTAGTCCGCGACCTGCACCTCTGTCGTCTCGAACGCGGCCATCATGTAGTGCACGGCCGGGATCGGTTTGCGCAGGATCGACAGGATCGTGGCAAAGGGCGAATGGGTGTGGACAACCGCACCAGCGTCCTGCCGGTCCCGCAATATGTCCCGGTGAAACCGCCATTCCGACGACGGTTTGCAGGGCCCTTCATAGGCGCCCGCGTCGTCATCAATCCGCAGCTTGGCCACCTGTTCCGGGGCCATCGACGCAGATGGAATGCCCGAGGGCGTGATCAGCATATGGTCCCCCAAGCGGGCGGAGACATTGCCGGATGCCCCTTTGTTCATGCCCTCATGGCTCAGCTCTTGGTAGGCGGCCACCACGTCTTTTCGCAGATCAGTTTCGTTCATGCTTGTGCCTCAACAGGGGTTCAAAAGGGGTTCGTTCGCAAAGTAGCGGCGCACGTCTTCCGCCAGCACTTCGGCGGCATAGGTCGTGGTTCGCACAGAAGCGCCAGCGATATGCGGCGTCAGCGTCACATTAGGCAGCTGAAGCAACGGCCAGTCGGCGGGAACCGGTTCGACGCCAAACGTCTCAAGCATCGCGCCGCCGATCACACCATCCTTCAGGGCGTCGTACAGGTCGTCGTAATTGCACAACGGTCCGCGCGCCGTGTTGATCAACAATGCATCGGGCTTCATCCGTGCCAAAGTATCCCGGTTGATCATCTGCGTCGTTTCCGCCGTGACGCGCGGGTGCAAGGTCACAACGTCGCTTCTGTCCAAAAGGACGTCCAGTGACACCTGACCGACCCCCGCACGGACATCGTCGGGATCAAGCTGAACATATGGGTCGCAAACCAGGATTTTGGTGGCGAACGCCCGCAGCAGCTTCGTCAGACGGGTTCCGATTTTGCCGTAGCCGATGACGCCAACGGTCATCTCGCTCAGCTCTCGGCCAGTGGTGTCGGCACGGTAGAGATCGCCGCGCCACGTCCCCCCGCGCAAGGCTTCGTGTCCCGCGCGAATTTTTCGGCTTTCCGACAAAATGGCGCCAATGGTGAATTCGGCCACTGCACTGGCGTTCCGCCCCGGGGCCCGCGTCACGGCCACATTTCGCGCGCGCGCCGCATCGATGTCCACGTTCACCGGCCCCCCGCGGGAGCACGCAATCAGGCGCAGGTTCGGCAACCGGTCAAGCATCGCAGACGTGACAGGGGACTGGTGCATGACCAAGACTTCCGCATCGCCGACAAAGTCCGCAACCTGATCGAAATCCCCCAGATATTCCTTGATCGCCGCGGTCCCGTCGCCGCCATACCCATGCTCCACCGGGGTGTTTGGCCAATCGTTCTGATCCAGGCGACAGGTCAAGTCGATGCCCGCGCAAGCGGAACGCAACGCGCGTTCAAACACCTCTGGCAGAATGAAATGATCCCCGATGATCGCGACTTTTCGGCTCATGGGTGGTGCCTCCTGAAGTCTGCCAAGTCATGCCATGTGGGCTGAATGGACTGGCGCGATGCCTGGTACAGTGTGAAGAGGTCGTTGTACTTGGCATGCAAGGGTGGCGAGTACGGCTCCGGCGCGGCCAAAGTTGGCAGGACCCAATCCGCGATACAGGCACGCATGTCTGCATAGGCGCCGATGCCGACCGCGGCCATCATTGCCGCCCCCGCAGCCCCAGCTTCCGCGCGCGAAGACCGCTGCACCGACGTGCCAAGGGCGTTTGCAAAGGTCGCACGAAGGGCCGCGGACCGCGCCGCGCCGCCCGTCAGGGTCACGACCGAGGGGACATCCCCCATCGCGCCGTAGCAATCGCGGGCCGCCATGGACAGACCTTCGACCGCCGCCCGCATGACGTCGCCAAATCCATGGGACATCGAAAACCCGATCAGGTTCGCGCGCGCGTCCTTATCGATAAACGGTCCCCGCTCCCCAGCTTCGGACACATGTGGGTGATAGATCAGGCGGGCCGGGTCGCTGTCCCCCATCCAAGTTTCCATATGCGCCAGCAGGTCATCGCGGCTGATCGCGATGTTGAGCGATTTGCACACGTCTTCCGCAAGGCCCAGCACCCAGGCAATATTCATGGTGCCCGCCATGTTGGTCTGAAGTTGCGCCACGATCCCCCGGTCGGGCATCAGCATCACATATCCCGTGCGCTGATCCGGGTTCAATTGCACCGCCGCTTCGGGCTTGCAGGAAATGTGGACGCCCGTCGTCCCCACGATGGTGCACCCGGTGTCTTGTCCCGGCAGATAGCCACCGCCCCCCAAGGCTGTGCAAATGATGTCCACATGCCCAAGGACAATCGGCGTGCCCGCGGGCAGGCCCGTAACCTCTGCCGCGGCTTGCCCAAGCGGATGCTGCGTCACCGTTCCATCGCAAATGGGCGGCAACAGATGGCGCCAATCGGTCAGGCCGAGAAACGCCAGCACGTCATCATCATACCGCCGGGTGCGGAAATCGCCGAAGGTGAAACAAGCCTCGGACGGGTCCGTGACCCGCTCTCCGGTGAGCTTCAGATAGAGCCAGTCCTTGCAGTGCAGGGCGCATTCGGCCAAGCGCAACTGCCCGGCGTGATGCTTTGACATATGGGCCAGCTGCACGCCTTGCTGGCAGGCATTCAAGCCCGTTCCGGTGGTCAGGTATCGTACCTTATCGCCGTCCAATCGACGCAAATGGTCGGCCAGATTGCCCGCGCGCGCGTCAAGCCACAGCCATCCATCCCCCACGGGCGCATTGTCCTTGCCGACCAACCAGGTTCCATCCCCCTGCCCTGTGACCGCCACCGCGGCCACACGCGACGGCAGATCGGCAACCCGTTCGCCCAATTGGCGCAAGGTGGTCGCGCAATCGGTCCAGGTGCGGTCCATGGGTTGCGTCGCGGCGCCGTCTGGGCCGCTGTCATAGCTGTTGGGCAGGGACGCCTCTCCGATCTGATTGCCCTCCAAATCAAAGGCCACAGACTTCATCACAGACGTGCCCGCATCGATCCCTATGATGACGTCGCGGCTCATCCCACAAGCCTGGCACCATGGGAAATGGCCTGCCCCGTTTGCGGATCGAAGATGTGCAGATCACGTGCGTCAAGGCGCACCGCGATTTCATCGCGCTCTGCCAGATCGGCGCGATCATGCTCGACCAGAACAAGCGCGCCACCGGCAAACTTGGCCGCGATATGCGACTGATCCCCAAGCCATTGGTTGGCCAGCACCTGGGCTTTGGCCCCATCCGGCGCCCGCCGGATGGCATAGGGCCGAACACCAAGCGTCACCGCGCCCAAACCCATGATGCGGCTCTCAAGTGCATCGGCAAAGGCGGTTCTGGGGAATGACAGGCTGGACCCGTCCGGCAGGGAAAACACCATTGCACCGTCGGACGTTGCCGCTTTGGCAGGAAAGACGTTCATCGGCGGCTCCCCCACGAAGGTGCCAGTGAACAGGTTTGCGGGCGCGTCCTTGATCTCTTCCGGGCTGGCATATTGCTGCATCTCGCCGTCTTCCATAACCGCGATCTTGTCGGCCAAAGCATTGGCTTCTGTCTGGTCATGGGTGACCAAAATGGCCGTCAGCCCACGTTCTTTGATGTAATATTTGATCCGCCCGCGCAGCAATGTGCGCAACTGCGGCTCCAACTGCCCCATCGGCTCATCCAGCAGGTACAAGTCCGCTTCTCTCATCAGGGCGCGGGCAAGGGATGCCCGCTGCTGCTGTCCGCCAGAAATCGAACTGGGGTACCGCTCAAGAATACTCTCGATCTCAAGCATTTCGGCAACTTCTGACACCTTGCGGTCGATCTCGGCGGCGGGTTTCCCACTGCTTTTGAGGGCAAAGGCGATGTTGTCGCGCACCGTCACAGTTGGGTAGAGCGAGTACCCCTCGAACGCCATCGCCACATTGCGTTTGACCGGGGGCAGCATCTGCACCTCGCGCCCGGCAATGCGAATGGTGCCACGGCTGACCCCTTCGAACCCGGCAATCATCCGCAAAGTGGAGGTCTTGCCACAGCCGGACGACCCCAAAAGCGCGATGATGTCGCCCCGCGCCACATCAAGCGACACGCCCTTGACCGCGTGAACGCCTTTCCCGACTGGGCCGTAGAACTTGTCCACGTTGCGGATTTCAAGCATCTGATCGCTCATGCCACTTTCCCCGCCGCGTTGATGCCATTTGGCGGAATCAATTCCTTGCTTTCCCGATCAAACAGAAGGGCCGCGGCTTCGTTGATCCCGATATGGGCGGGTCCACTTTTGGGGCCTGGCGTGCCCGCGGGGCGCGACAGCATGATCTCCCGCCCCCGGGCGGTCATGGCCAGCGTGACGGTCTTCTCGTTCAGTGGCGTCTCCGTCTCTACGGTGACGGGAATGGCGCCGGGCGTTCGTTCATCCACAAAGTGCAGCGCCTCTGGACGCAGGCCCAGGACACAGGGTTTGTCCACAACGCGGCTATGGCTGTCGGACAGGGCCACGTGTTGGTCCGACACAATCGCATAGGGGCCCGCTGGTCCCATCCTTGGCATGACATCCAAAAGGTTAATCACCGGGTCGCCAAACAATTGGGCAATATCCGTGTTCGCCGGGCTGAGATAGATGTCCTCAGGCGTGCCGATCTGCTGAATCTGGCCATCGTTGATAACGGCAATCTCGTCGCCGAAGGCCATGGCCTCTTTGTAGTCCTGAGTGACGTAGATGACCGTGGCGTTTTGGTCCTTGATCAGACGCGGCAATTCCAACCGCATCTCAAACCGAAGCTTTGCATCCACATTGCGCAATGGGTCATCCAGCAACAGGACGCGCGGCGCGCCGGCCAAGGCCCGGGCCAAGGCGGTTCGTTGCTTCTGTCCGTTCGACAGCTCTTTGGGCTTGTGCCCCAAAACGTGATCGATCTTCAGCAGGCGGGCCAGTTTTTGGACGCCCGACTGTATGGCCCCTTTATCCTTTCGTTGCGCCGTCAGGGGGGAGGCGATGTTTTCCATCGCGGACAAATGCGGGAACAGGGCAAAATTCTGGAAGGCCATGCCGATCCCACGGTCCTCTGGTTCGACCCCGGCCATGTCGCGATCGGCAATCCGGATCTCACCCGCATCGGGCGCGATCACGCCCGCGATCAGGCGCAGCAAAACCGTCTTGCCCGCGCCCGAAGGCCCAAACAGAACAAGCGTCTTGCCAGCGGGGACGTCGAAGCAGACGTCGTCCAGCACGACATCGTCCTTGAAGCATTTCCGAACGTGGCTGAGGCGAAGTGACATGGGCTATCCTTTCACCGCGCCAAGCGACAAGCCTTCAACGAGGTATCGTTGAGCATACAGCGCCAGGGCAAAGACAGGTGCAATCGACAGCATGATCCCCGCAGCGATCTGACCGTAATTAATGCCCGATGCGGTGATGAAGGCCAGCGCCCCCACGGTCACCGGTTGTTTATCCGCCGAGGCCAGGACAAGCGCGAAGATGAAGTTGTTCCACGCGAATATGAAGGCCAGCAAACCGGCGGCAGCGATCCCCGGTCCGGCCAACGGCAGGGCAATCTTCGTGAAGGTCGACCAGAACCCGTGCCCTGCAATGCGATGGGCGTATTCGATGTCACTGGGAATATCTTCGAAGTAGCCGCGGACGATCCACAGGATCAGGGGCAAGACGATCAACTGATAGACCCAGATCAATCCGAAATACGTATCCGCCAAACCGATTTTCTGAAATTAGATGGTCAGCGGCAGGAGCACGAGAAGGGGCGGCGCAAAGCGGAAGGACAGCAATGTGAAGGCAATGTCCTCTGACCCCCGGAACTTCAGTTTCGCGAAGGCGTAGGCCGCCGGAACCCCAAGGATCAGGCCCACTGCCACGGACGTCACGGACAAGAAGAGGGAGTTGTAGAGGTTCCCCATGAACTTGATTTCCAGCGTCGCCGTGCTGCCTTCCAAGGTGCCGGAAATCAAAGATCGGTAATTCGTCAGCGTCGGCTCAAAGATCATCGAGGGTGGCACACGCAAAATGGTCTCGTTCGTCTGGAACGACATCAGAAAGATCCAGAAGATCGGGAACATGAAAAAGAAGATCACGACGCTCAGCGCGGTGCCCCGCAGCATCCGTTCGAGTGGACTGATCGACTGCATCTCGACCTCCTACGCGTCGCCGCGCGCACGTTCGCGCAGGCGCAGCCAGTTCTTGATGAAGATCGTCGACAGAATGTACGTGATCACCCACAGGATCATCAGAAGCGCCGCAGACCGTCCCACGTTCGTCGATTGGAAGAAGTTGAGATAGGCTTCGACCTGGAAGACCGTCAGCGTGTCGCCGGGGCCGCCTTGGGTCATGGCGTAGATGATGTCGAACTGCTGAATCGACTCGATCACCCGGAACAGCACTGCCGTCAGCAAGAACGGCGTCAGCATGGGCAAGGTGATTTTCCAGAACACAAACAGGCGCGGGACGCCATCCAACTCGGCGGCCTCGAACGGCTGACGGGGCAGTGACCTCAGCCCTGCAAGCAAAAGGATCATGATAAACGGGGTGTAGACCCACACATCCACCAGCACGACGGTGAACATCGCTGTGGACGGGGCGGACGCCCATTTCATGTCTTCGATCCCCAAAAGGGTCGCCCAGTAACTCAGGATGCCAAAGCCCGGATTGGTCATCAGCTTCCACATCAACGACGCCAGGGCGGGCGCCGTCATCAGCGGCATCAGCAACATGATGGACACGAAGTTGTTGAACCGGGTGCGCTTTTGCAAAAGCAGCGCGATGCCCAGGCCCAAAATAAGCTCAACCCCGACGGTAAGAAACGCGTAGGTCAGCGACACCTGCAACGTGTTCCAGAACGCAGGGTCGGTCATGAAGTTCAGGTAATTCTCGCCCCAGTTGTACTTCTGCGCCCATGGCTGTGACAGGCGATAGCGCTGCAACGAATACGCCACCGCCGTAAAGAACGGCACCAATATCCCAATGCACACCAACAATGCCGGCAGGCTTAGGACATAGGGCAACAGGCGCTTGCTGATCTTGAAGCGCGGTCTTTGGGGCGCATCGGTGGCGTGAGCGGACATTGATCGGAACCCTCGCACTGAGACGGGTGCCTCAGTCGGTGAAAGGATGCCCCACCCCAAGACTGGCGGGGTGAGGCACAGGGAGAGACGTCAGGCTGACCTCAACCGAGGCCGGCTTCCTTGAGTTGTCGGTTCACGCTCTCTTCCAGTTGACCAAGCCCTTCATCCACGGGCACCTCATTGGCCACCATCTTCTGAAGCGTCGCCGCCCATTCGGTGGTCAGGTCAAAGAACAGGGGTTGCGCGGTAAAGTGGATCTTGGCCCCGGGCGCCGAAAGATCGTGCATCTCAACATAGCCCGGATAGCTGTTGTCGATGCGCTCTCGGAAGCCGGCATCGGCCCAGACCGATTTCCGCACGGGGTTCACAAAATCCATCTGGGTCGCGCCAAACAGCCCATGCTCCGGGCCCGATGCCCATTGCAGGAAGTACCACGTTGCATCCTTCTGACGCCCAGCACTGGCCATGGCCAGCGACCAAATCCAGATGTTCGGCGTCGGCGCACTTGCGTCTGGGTTTGCGGCGAACGGTGCGAATTGCAGGTTGCCCGCTTCGGCATTGTCGCCACCATTCATGAAATACCCAAGGATGTCGGCGTCAAAGATCATGGCCGACTTGCCCGCGCCAAGATCCGTCCCGGCCTGGTACCATGTATGAGTGGACCAGTCCGGCGCGCCGCTTTCTTGGATCATCTTGACCCATTTTTCATGGAACTGCCGCGACATGTCGGTGTTCATCGCCGCCGACAGCATGCCGTCATCGGACACGGTCAGGTCCTTCTGGCCGAAATTCGCATAGCCCGACAGGAAGCCTGGGTGGATTGTCGCCCAAGACCGTGACCCGCGCACACCGATGCCGTAAGCCCCATCGATTTTGGCTTTCGCCTCGGCGGCGGTCGCCACAAGCTCATCAATATTCGTGGGCACCGTCAGACCCGCCTCACGGAACATCCGGCCGTTATAGGACAGGTTGTTTTGCTCATACCCCCACGGGATGCACCATTGTTTGGCATCGTCCGACCCAAGGGCGCCCCCGGGTTGCCCGTTCCATGCACAGGAATCGCGAACGCCTTCCAGCATGTCTTCCCAATTGTAGTCGGGGTTCGTCTTCTCCGGATCGTTGATGTACTCGTTCATGTCGTCGATCCAGCCCGCCGGGCCGTAGGTCCACGTCATGTAGGCGCCGGTCATGAACGCATCATACTCGCTCGACCCGGATGACAGCGCGGCGGTCACCTTGTCGAAATACACATCCTCGGGGAAGATATCGTACTCGACCTCCATCCCGGTCAGAGCTTTGAAATTCTCTAGGTTGGCGATCATCGCGTCGGCATAGGGGTGCTGGTTCAACAACAGCTTCACTGTGGTGCCGGAATATTTCTGCCAATCGAACCCGTTTTGCGCCAAAGCCTGCGTCGCCGCCGCATTGACCAAAACGCTCGCCGTGGCGGCGGTCACTCCCATCGACGCCAGGCCACGCAGCATCCCACGACGGCTGATACTGCCGTTCATGTAAGACTGGACGAGCTTCTTTTCCTTGTCGTACATCGTTTTTCCTCCCTAGGATTGTTGACGAAGGACCGCCTGGGCCGTCCTTTCGTCCGTTATCAAGCCATCCAGAAGTCCACTTCTGAGGATGGCCAGAATTGCTTGCACCTTGCCGTCGCCGCCTGAAATCGCGACTGTTTTGCTCCGGGATAAGGCGCTCATTTCTATGGATAAAGTTCGTTCCGAAAGCTCCGTCTCAACAAGGTTTCCATCACGATCAAAGAAGTGGCCGATCAATTCGCCCACGCCGCCGCGGTTGCGCACATCCTCCATGGCATCCGGGGAAATGACGCCTGCGATCACCGTTTGCGCCGACGCGCCAACCTCTCCGATCCCCACAAATTTCAGATCCGCCTGTGCCGCCATCGCCATGACTTCGGGCACCCCCCGCTGACCCAACAAAATCTCACGGTCTTGGACGTTGTTGGCAAAGAACGGGACCGGCATGAAATACGCCTCCGCGCCGGTCTTCTCCGCCAGGCGGTGCATCACGTCATGGGGATTGGCCGCGAAGTTCCGCGTAAGCCCCCCCATCAGAGAGACAAACTTGGTTTTCTTCGTCGGCAAAGACGCCATGTTGCGCACGCAAGACTGCAGCGTTCGACCGTTCCCAATGCCAATAACCTTGTTGGCAGGGTTGGTGATTTCCCGCGACAGCCACCGGGCGCCGCCCAGGCCCAATGCCCGCACGGGCAGGTCCACCTCGTCCAAGTCTGGCACAACTTCGCAATAGTTCAGGTCAAACGCCTCACTCAGCGACATTTCCAGGGACGCACACTCCGCGATCTCCCCATTGAAGCTGATCTTGACGACGCCTTCTTGGTTGGCCCGATTGATGAGCCGGTGTGCTTTGACCTTCGTGACGTTCAGGCGCTTGGCAACATCCGTCTGCGACAGCCCGCCCCCATAATGAAGCCACGCCGCGCGCGTCGCCAAACTCAATTCATCTTGCAGATTTTGCCCCATGCGCGTTCCGAATCCCCCCTCATTCGAAAAAAGTTACACCATATGAAATTTGTTTCAATAGAAACGATGGGGACCACCGCTCGCCCAACTCGACGTCGACGAAACTGCGGCACCTCAGGGCACGGGTCCGCCCCCGTTGGCGCACGCTTTGGACGCAACGCTCAACGCGGACCTTTCGCCGGTTGAGACCACCCCGTCGCACGCACTCGCTTCCCGGAAACGGGCGAGGTCTGAGACTGGATCGGAAAAGCAAACGCCGCGCTTGCGAATAAGCTTTCGCGCGAAGGCGGCGTGTCTGGTTTCAACGGCCGACTTTCAACGCGGAGCAGATGGGGTCATTGCCCGTTGAACAGGCAGCCTCGAAGGCCTTCCGCCGTGCAAGGACGATTGGCGCGCGACTTGCACGTCACCGACCTCATGCCGAAGACCGCGCGCCCGTCCCCCATAAACGCAAGTGGCGCGCTCTGGAGGGAAAACAGAGCGCGCCGGTCTTGACGTAGTTTGTAGAGCAGATCCCCGACGTGACGCACTGGGTGGGGGCTAGAATTACGCCGCGCCGGGGAGTGAGCTTTCGCTCCTGCAAGAACAGGTATCGCCGTGGCCTGGGGCGGAGATTGGGTGGGACAACGGTCTTCTTGAGATCATTTTGCGGCGCGTTTGGGACAGGGTTACCGCCACTTTCCTCACCCCACGCGACAATGCTTCGGCCACCATTGCGACTATGTCCGATCTACGTACAATCGGCGCAAATGAGGCAGGCAGCCTGCGCCAATCCTGCCTTAGATGCCGCCAGAATCGAGAGAAACGGTCTGAATGGCCCGGGCTGCGTCCAGTCTCGAAACGACAAGCATTCGGCGCGTCACCCCGTCGCGCTTTTCTCGATGGCCTCGGCAAAGCCCGCCACCCGCGTCTTATAGCGTTTGGCAAGCGTCCCCCGCGCCAGGCGCGCCGATTGCAGCATAAGGCGTGCAGCCAGGGTCCGGGCCTTCGCCTCGGTCACCACAGTCAGCCGTGTGTTCTTGGGGCCCAGGGCCAGCAGTTGCACATCCACAGAGACCTGCATGCCATCCGTGCCCCCCAGCAGGGACATCGCATCCCCCTCAGAGAAAGTGGCAAGGCGCATCTTCACATCGCGCATCTTGCCGTTCAGCGACGCCCGCCCCGCCCAGGACGTGCCCTGGCCCACGGGACCGAGGGGCACCCGTTCCACCCGGCCAGCGCGGCCTGCAATGCGACCTTCGAAATAGTCGAAATCGGACACCTTGTCCCAAACGTGGGAAAGGGGCGCGGCAATGTCTTCGACGGCTGAAAACTTCATAATGCCCTCCGGCACCTCATGGCAGGAACTTGATGGCGCAGCAGGGCGTGCAAGGTCAATCCAGGCGATCCGCCAACCATTTCTCTAGCAGGAACCGTGCAATGGCCCCTTTGCGCGCGGGCGTAACGGTGGGATGGGTCCCGGCAAAGACCGCGGCCACGTCCTGCCGGTCCAGCCAAATCGCCTCGGCGATCTCCTCTGGGTCGATCGTGATCTCTTCTGAAATGGCCTCCCCATGGGCGCCCAACATCAATGACCCGGGAAACGGCCAGGGTTGCGACGAAAGATAGCGCACGGTGCCCACACGCACGCCCGTCTCCTCCCACACTTCGCGCCGCACGGCGCCCTCCATCGTCTCGCCCGGCTCCATGAACCCGGCCAGACAGGAAAAGAACCCCTCCGGCCAGCCGGGCGAGCGGCCCAGCAGGACGCGGTCCCCATGGGTGATCAACATGATCACCACCGGATCGGTGCGCGGGAAATGCGAACGGCCACATGCCCCGCAGCGGCGCATCCAGCCAGCCTTGCCAACCTCGGTCGCGCCGCCGCAATTGGCACAGAACCGATGGGTGCGGTGCCATTCCAGAACACCCTTCGCCGTGGCCGCAATCTCCGCGTCCAGGGGCGACAGCTGGGTCATGCGGGCCCGCAACTCACAAAACGCGGCGCCCTCGGGCAAGTCAGGGTGGGTCTGTTCGGTGGGGTCCAGGAAGGCGCCAAGCTTGTCATCCACCCCGTCCACCGCCAGGGCCGACAGGTCGCGGGCAAACAGGCCGATACCGTCCACCTCTCCGATAAAGATGGCGGGGCCATGGTCGGCAAAGCAGTCGCCCTGCAGAGGCAACAGCGCATCGCGATCCTTGTTGAAAAGCGGCTTACCGCGCCACAGCGCCAGGGTCGCCACCGGCAGCTTGGCCAGATTCTCGGGGTGGCGGCGCAAATCCTCGGCCCGGTTCAACCCACCGCCGCCAAAGGTCACTGTTTCCGCGTCGCGCATCTCGGGCTCCTGGATGTCACATGTGCGGGCGGGTCTGCGGGATTGGGCGGGCGCTGTCCAGGGAGAGGCGGCATTCAAGTCTTGACTGTGGCGGAGCTGCGGAACAATGTGAGAACATAGTAGATGCCGGAGAATACCAGTGGAACAGTTCACCCTTTACCTGCCGGGCATCCTATTGTCCTTCGGGGCGTTCCTCATGGCGATTGCAAGCCCGGGACCCAACGTGATGGCGGTCATCGGCACGTCAATGGCGGTGAACCGTGCCTCGGGTGTGGCCCTGGCCATGGGTGTGGCCTTTGGCAGTCTGACCTGGGCGATCCTGACGGCAGTTGGGCTTTCGGCCGTACTGGCCACCTACGCGTCGGCCTTGTTGGCGATCAAAATCTTTGGCGGCCTTTATCTGCTCTACCTCGCCTATAAATCCTTTCGCGCGGCAGCATCCGCCCACGACATCGACGCGGCAGAGCTTGCGGGCGGTCGGCGCACGGCTTGGGGCTACGCACGGCGGGGGTATCTGATCCAAATGACGAACCCCAAGGCGGCGTTGGCGTGGGTCGCCATCATCTCCCTCGGGTTGGTGCCGGGCGCACCGCTTTGGGTTGCGGCCATCATCGTGGCTGGGACCTTCGTCTTGTCGGTGGCGTTGCACCTGCTCTATGCGCTTGCCTTCTCAACGGCACCCATGGTCCACATCTACGGGCGGGCGCGCCGCGGGATTCAGGGGGCTTTGGGCGTGGTCTTTGGCCTGGCAGGCCTGCGCTTGCTGACTGACCGGGACTGAGGCCAGCCGGGCCGCACCGCGAAAACAGACGCGGATGCGGCCCGGAGTCGCGTCACGGTCGCCCAGCCCGTGGGTTGTTCCAGCGGACCCTGC
Organism: Pseudomonadota bacterium; assembly: GCA_039817645.1. GTDB lineage: Bacteria > Pseudomonadota > Alphaproteobacteria > Rhodobacterales > Rhodobacteraceae > Jannaschia. The sequence continues at coordinate 31,430 of JBCBVM010000030.1, forward strand.
GCGATGTCCGATCATCCGGTTCAGACGTTTGCCGGGCCCGCGTTTCTGGCCCGTCATCGGCATCCTCCAGCAAAACACTGAATTGCGCCTTGCTGGTCTCAACCCCGATGACGACCCCCTCGCCCGGCCCGATCTCCAGCTTTTCGATGGATAGCCCCTGATCGGATAGGCTGAGGGTCGTGGCCTCTTCCTTCGGGCGATAAGCCTCTTTGCCGGGCAGGATATAGGACACGGCGATGGTGGCCTGGGCGCGGGTGCTCCGCTCTTCCAGCTTCCAGGTGCCGGGACGGATCAGGGACAGCACGAATAGATCGCCCTTGCCTAAGGCGGAACTGTCGAAGCCGGGCTTCAACTGATCCTCCTCCCCCCGCTCTGGCCGCTTGGACAGGACCACGCGATAGCCACCTGGTCCCTGGGACACGAAGAACAGGGCATAGCCCCCGGCAGACACGCGGTACCGCAACGGCGCCTTGGCAGCCCCCGGCATGCCCACGACGCGGCCCAAGTCTATATCGGCCTGGGTCGCCCCCTCGTCCGTCACCACCTCCAACGTAAACTCAGCCACGACGGCGCGGTCCTTGTGCACCTGCCCCACATACATCCCCGGCTCCGCCATAGGGTGGGCGATCATGGCCATATGCCCCAAGGCGGCGCTGTCGATCTTCCGCGTCTCAAGCGCATGGGTATTGATCAATCGGGTCATGGTCACGCTCCTACATTGGCGGAAATGGTCATCTCATCATCGTCCACGACCGCATCCACATCGCGCAGCGGGATGGCCACAGGGATCAGGGGCACCGGGCCGCTATAGCCCAACACCTGATAGGGATCGTCGAATTCGAAGATCGGGAATTGTGCGGCCAGAATATCCGCCACTTGGGTGGCCACCCAATCGAACAGACCGATACTCACCCCCAGCAGGTTGGAGAGCCATTCGTCGAGGTCATCGACGATATCCAGGACCGCGCGGACCAGATCCACGATGGGCCCCAGGATCGCCTTGATCAAATCGCGCGCCCAGCCGGGCAGAAACCCCAGCAACCCGTCCACCACGTTGTCGATGGCCGCGTCCAGAATGTTGCCCACCGTATCCGAGGTGTCGATCAGATCGATGTCCAGCCAGATCGGGTCCAGGAAGAACTGCCACTTGTTGGGCACGCCCGCATCAAATGCGTCCAGGTCCGTCATGGTGGGCAGGCGCCCCGGGTCCACGAAATAGCTGGTGTTGATGCGGAACGCGCCCGAGATTTCGGATGTGACAAGCCCGCTGATATTCAACGGCAGAGAGATGTCGGGATCGGCTTCGAAGATGCAAATGCGCGGCGCCCGCAACACGCAGCCCACAAACGGCAGCGCAAAGATACAGAAACCACCGATGCAGATGCGCGGGATGTCGACGCCCAAGGTCAGGCTGAGCGGGTCATAGACCACGTCCAACTCTGAGATGCGCACGGAATTGTCGGCTTGCAGTTCGATGCTTCCGCCCTCCAACCGGAAGCCCGCGGCCCACTGGACCGAAAAAGGCCCCAGGTCCCGCGACCCCATCGTCGACGGGGAAATGCTGTCTCGGACGCGGGCGAAAAGTTCTTCGAAAGTCCGCTCGGAGGCGGCAACGTTAAAATCAGCCATGGGTCAAAATCCTAAACTCACGAAGACCTTAAGCTGGTCCTCTTCGATGGCCGGGTTGTTGGGCACATCCGGCGACAGGGGCGTCAACGCGGGCGCCAAGCCCAAGAAGTCGCCCAACCCGTCAATGAACACATCCACGGCGAACCGCAGGCGCGGCAGGATGCCCACGCGCAGGGTCGCCTCCACGTAGCATTCCATGGCGTTCTCCAACCCCTCGGGCCGAATGTCGACAATCTCGAAGCCGCGCAGGCGGGGCACCAAGACCTCTCCCTGGGCAGTGATGATCCGGTCGATGCCAAAAGTGGCGAACACGTCCAGACAGAAACAGATCACCCGTTCGCCGGGGATCGGCGTCGGCGGCAGGCGCGGCGCATCGTCTTGGCGGGGGTCAATCTTGCCCTGCTCCAACTCAAAGGCAACTTGGTCGCCCAGTTGATGGGACAGCCCCGCATCGGGACAGCGCAAGCCGACGCAAAACCGCGCCGTCAGCGCCCCTTGCTGGCGCGGCAACGGATCCAACTCTCCGGGAAGGTTGAAGCCGTTATTGGGATGCAGGTCGAGTTTCACGTCCACAAGCTGCGCGCAGAAATCTAGGCCGAAGCGCCCACCCGTGCCGGGCACAGGCAACGGATCTTCCACCGAAACCAAGGGATTTCCGCGCCGCTGAACCTCCGGATGGAACTTGATGCGGTGGCACAGATGCTGTGGATTGCTTTGGAACCATTGCGTCCCGTAGCTAAACAGGGACGGCCGTTGCAGAAGCAGATGCTGAAAAATGCGATTGAACCCGTCTTCCTGGACGGATCCGAAGACATCGCTATGGTCAGTTAAGGCCATGCGTCACCTCAGATTTTTGTCAATGTCGTCTTTGGTTAATTGGCAGTTGAAATGCCGGATCAGCGTAGCACCTTCGACGCCTGGGCCCGACGTCTGAAACGCGCAGTTGATTTTTGCTGTAGTGGCTGAAATCACCTGAGTCCTGGGGCTGTGACGCGCCCTCTGCGCGTGGGTGCACAGGCTGATGGGCTTTTCCAACCCCAACGGGTGCCTGTCCCCATCACAAAGGCGCAACACCCTCTGGTTGTGCGCTTTGACGATGGCAGAAAGCGAATTCTGCCCGATTTATCAGCAGTCTGCCCAAAGAATCAGTTGATCCCAGCCGTGCCGGCGGGGCACGGTCGACCCGTTCGACGCCCTCCCTGGCACTTTTGGGGATCACCTCACACAACACCAAGCGTCCGAACACGAAGGGGAGACATAATGAAAAACGCGTTCCGCGGCTGTGCAGCCGCCCTATTTATCGCGGCCACACCCGCTTTTGCCGATGGCCACGCCACCGCTGTGCCTTTTGCGCTGGACTGGAAATTCGAAGGGCCGTCTGCGGCCTACTTCGCGGCCATCGACAACGGCCACTTCGAGGCGGAGGGGCTGTCGGTCGACATCACCGCTGGGCAAGGGTCCTTGGATGCCATCCCAAAGGTCGCCACTGGGGCGTTCCCCATGGGCTTTGCCGACATCAACTCCCTCGTGAAGTTCCTCGATCAGAACGAGGGCGCGCCGGTAAAGGCCGTCATGATGGTCTATGACAAGCCGCCCTTCGCCATCGTGGGCCGCAAAAGCCAAGGGATCACAGGCGTGGACGATCTGAACGGCTCCACCCTCGGCGCGCCGCCCCCGGATGGGGCCTGGGCACAGTTCCCCATCTTCGCCGCCGAGACGGGCCTGGATGTGGACAGCATCACCGTGGAGCCCGTGGGCTTCCCCACGCGAGAGCCTATGCTGGCCAGCGGTGAGGTGGATTCCGTCACCGGCTTCAGCTTCTCGTCCTACCTGAACCTGGTGCGCTTGGGCGTGGAGGAAGATGACATCACCACGATCCTCATGGCCGATCACGGGGTCGACCTGTATGGCAACGCCATCATCGTCAACACGGAATTCGCAGCCGAAAACCCGGAGGCCGTGACCGGCTTCCTTCGGGCCGTGGCCAAGGGTTGGAAAGACGTCATCGCCGACCCCGCCGCCGGGGCCGCCGCCGTCATCGCGCGCAACCCTGCCGCCGATGCCGCGCTGGAGGAGCGCCGCCTGCAACTGGCCATCGACGCTAACGTCCTGACCGACTACGTGGCCGAGAACGGGATGGGCGGTATCGACGCGGACCGCATGGCGAGCGCTTTGGAGCAGACCAAACTGGTCTATGAGTTCCAGTCGGAGCCGGACCTGTCGGCGATCTTCGACGACAGCTATCTGCCCGACGCCGCGGATCGGATGTTGAAGTAGGCCCCTCGGCCCGGGCCTCCGCGCTCGGGCCGCCACCGGGCGGCAAAATTATTCCAGAATAATTTTCGCCCGCCCCCCGCGTCGTCGCACAGGACCCACCGACATGTCCCAGTCCATCACGCTCGAACACGTGACCCATGCCTATCAGACCCAAACCGGGCCCCTGCCCGTCTTGGACGATCTGTCCATGGATCTGGCGGAGGGTAGCTTTACCGCCGTTGTGGGCCCGTCGGGGTGCGGCAAGTCCACGCTGACCCGCCTGGTGGCTGGGCTGATGAAACCGGATCAGGGTGTGGTGAAGCTTGGCGGCAAACCCGTCACCGGCCCGCGCAAAACGGTCGGGATGGCGTTCCAGAACCCGGTTCTGCTGGAATGGCGCAGCATCCTGGACAACGTGATCCTGCCGCTGGAAATCGTGGGCGGCCTGAACCGGACCCAGCGAGAGGATCGCGCCCGCGAATTGCTGGCCTTGGTGGGCTTGGAGGGGTTCGAGCGCAAGCGTCCCTCTGAATTGTCCGGCGGGATGCGGCAGCGCGCGTCGCTGTGCCGGTCCATCGTCCACCGGCCCGAAGTTCTGATCCTCGATGAACCGTTCGGGGCCCTGGACGCCTTCACCCGCGAAGATCTGTGGCAAACGATGCACGACCTGCGCAACGCCGAGCGGTTCACCTGCGTCCTGATCACCCATGATCTGCGGGAATCCGTCTTTCTGGCGGATCAAACCGTCGTCTTCAGCGCCCGCCCCGCCCGCGCCCAGCGGGTGGTGGAGATCGATTTGGGCCCGAACCGCAGCCTGGACGACCTGTACGCGCCGCGCGCCGTCGAATTGCTGGCCACCCTGCGCCGCGAAATCCAGATCGCCCAGGGGCGAGAGGTGGCGGCATGACCACCCTTCGCAAAGTGGCCGTGCCCCTGGCCGCCATCGTCATTTTCCTCATCCTGTGGGAGGCGTTGGTTTGGGTGAACGGCTGGCCCAACTTCGTCATGGCCTCCCCCTCGGACCTGCCACCCGCCTATATCCGGTATGCCGACCTGTTCGTGACTGGCAGTTGGCAAACCCTATGGCGCACAGTGGTCGGCCTGATCATCGCGATCCTGTTCGGGACGTTTCTGGGCATGGTAATGGGGTTTTCCCGCACCGCGCGCGAAGCGCTCTACCCCCTGTTGGTGGGATTCAACGCGGTGCCCAAGGCGACTGTCGTACCGATCCTGGCGCTTCTGTTCGTCGGACAGCATGATTTCAACACAGTCATGCTCGCCTTTATGATCTCCTTTTTTCCCATTGCCGTGTCCGTCTCCATCGGGCTCAGCACCCTAGAGCCGGAGTATCGCGATATCCTCCGCTCTCTTGGCGCATCCAACGCGACGATCTTTTGGAAGATTGCCCTGCCGAAGACCCTGCCAGAGTTCTTTGGCGCCCTGAAGGTCGCGGTCACCCTGGCGTTCATCGGCACCAACCTGATGGAGATCGTATCCCCCCATGGCCGCGGCCTGGGTGCATTGTTCGACAGCGGGCGCACGAATGCGGATTACCCGCTGATGTTCGCAGTTCTGATCGCCTTAGCCGTACTTGGGATCGCGTTGTTCTATGTCGTCGTTTTCCTGGAAAAGATCTTTGCCGGGTGGGCAGAGCGGTCGCCGACCTGAAAAGCGTTTCAGATGTCGAACTCCACCAAGACGGGGCAATGGTCGCTGGCCTTGGGCCGGTCCCACCCCACACGGGGATAACGGTCCGCGGTCACGTTGGGCACGCGGAAGGGCATACCATTGCGGATAATTTCCGGCTGGCCCCGCATCTTTTCGGCCAAGGCGGGGGACGCGATGATGTAGTCCAGCTGTGACTTGGTCTTGTCGCGTGCGAAATAATGGGTCCACCGCTCCGTCTCGGGCAGGCGGTTCACCAAGTTCTCTCCAAACCCGTCGGCCACCAGCGGGTCTAGCCCGGACACATCCCCGTCGGAGCTGCTATCGCGGTCAGTCTGCTCGGGCCGGAAGTCTTCGGTCCCGTCAGCGCGTACTTTCAGGTCGCCGCGATGGCTGTTGAGGTCGCCGCATACCGCCCAGAGGGCGGTTTCGGGCGTGTCGAATTTGCGGGCGATGATCTCTCTGACGGCAATGGCCTCGAGCTGGCGCATCCCCACCTTGTTGCGCGACCGCCCGCCTTGGGATTTGAAATGGCAGTTGAACAGGGTCACGCGGGTGTCGCCCACGATCACCTCTGTCTCTAGGCAATCTCGGCGAAAGATCCGCTCCCGGAACCCGTCGGCTTTGCGCTGTGCCGGAGGGTGGGCTGCCAACAACGCCTGCACCCGGTCGCTGCGGCGGATGTCGCCCAGGGTCAGGTCGGCATGGCTGCGGGCATAGGCGGGGCGGATGTCGCGGGACACCACGGCCACGTCGATGCCACGGCGGTCATTTCCCTCCTGCAGGATCAGGTTCGGATAGGGGTCGACACCGATCTTTGTCACATAGGCCGCCATAAAACGGCGCAGGGCGTCGATGCTATCAACCTCTTGCAGGCAGTACACGTCGGCATCGGCGGCGGCGAAGGCCAGGGCGGTGTGCTGCCGGTGGTCATCATCTTGGGCCACCGTCGCGGCCTCAACCAGCCGTTTGAAATCGTCGAACCGGGTCAGGTCGCCATTGCCGAAGGTGCCCAAGAACTGCACCACGGGCGGCAGATAGGTGGCCGCGCGTTCGTCGAAGAAGGCATCGAACACGAAACGGGTGAACAGGTTTTCAATGTTGAACGAGCAGACGCGGAGGCGCATGGGACCTCTCCTGAACTGGGGCCGGGTGCCGTCAGCCTATCAGAGGAAAAGTCACAGGTCTGTGTCGGACCGCTGAACGGGCGGTCAGTAGTTGGTGCGGGCGGAAAGCCGATCTGGCGCGTCCAGGTGGGGCGTTGCATTGAAACCGGCCAGGATCGTCCGCTCGGGCCGCACATGGATGCGGTGGATGGAGGTGTTGTAGATCGGCAGGATCACTTCGGACAGCTTCAGCAGATCCAGGTCCAGCAGGTGCCGCAGGACCATGCCGATCACGCCGCCTGATGTGACGCACAGAATGCTCCGCCCGGGCATGGCGGCCTCCGTCAGGGTTTCCTTCACGCGACTCTCGAACCGGGCATAGGGCTCCTGCCCCTCGATCTCGGCGGCGTGCCAGGCGGCGAAGACGCGCGGCATGTGGTCGGCAAAATCGTCCGGCCCCGGAGGCGGGGTCCCCTTGGTGCGCGTGAGCGCGGTGGTCAAAGTATAATAGTCCAACTCGTTGAGGCGCGCATCTTCGTCTGCGGCAAAGCCCATGCCCTGCACCGTCTCCCGGTGGCGGCGCATGGTGCCCGACAGGACGTGGTCGAAGGTTTGCCCGTTGGCGCGCAGCCACTCGCCCAGCCAAGTCGCCTGTTGGTGTCCAAGGTCGGACAGGCGGTCATAGTCTTCCTCGGTGGTGGCGAGGGAGTTGGCCTGACCATGGCGCACCAATAAAATTTCGCCCATATCGGCACCCCTTCCGGTCGCGTCCCCGCGTGTTCCGCCCTAAGCCGCACCCGTCGCGACTTACTTCGCGTCCTCATCCTCGTCATCATCCCCGCCGCCTGCGGGCAAGTTGAAGAAGCTGTCGGCGTCGCGCACATCCCCGGTCGTCCCGCGGGGGTCATCGCCGCTATCGTTGCTCTCGCTCAGGCTGAAGGTCTCCAACCCGGACATGGAGGCGGGAATCTTCGGCTCGTCGGTATCGGGGGCCAGCGACTGTTCGGTGGACAGCAGTTTGCGCCGCTCCTCGTCGCTCATCGGCTCCCCCTCGGCGGCCTTCTTGGCCGCGGCCTTTTGAACGGCGGCGTCCAATTCGGTCTGTTTGCACAGACCAAGGGCCACCGGATCGATGGGCTGCATGTTGGCGATGTTCCAGTGGGTCCGTTCGCGGATGGACTGGATCGTGGGCTTGGTCGTGCCGATCAACTTGGCGATCTGCGCGTCGGTCAATTCCGGGTGGAACTTGACCAGCCAAAGGATCGAATTGGGCCGGTCTTGCCGTTTGGACAAAGGGGTGTAGCGCGGGCCACGGCGCTTTTCTTCGCCCTGGGCGGCTGCGTTGTACTTCAACTTCAGCTTTTGCAGGGGGTTCTTCTCGGCGGCGTCGATTTCGGCCTGCGTCAGCTGATTGTTCGAGATCGGATCAAATCCCTTCACGCCCACGGCCACGTCACCATCGGCGATGCCCTGCACCTCCAACTCGTGCAGATCGCAGAAATCGCCAATTTGCTTGAAGGTCAGCGTCGTGTTGTCCACCAGCCAAACGGCCGTTGCTTTGGCCATAATCGGTTTGTTCATCGTATCCGTCTCCTTCAAAAGACATGACTGTAGCGTCGCCCGGTTCAGGGGCTGCGGCGCGGGCCGCTGGTTCTCGCTTTCGGGGAACTTGCGCGGGTATATAGGTGACAGTCTGGACAGAGGGAAGAGCAGAATGAAACGTCTTTTGGCCGCCCTGCTGATCGCCACATGCCCCGCTTGGGCCGAGGGAGAGCGGGCGGGCGCCTTCGAATACTACGTCCTGGCCTTGAGTTGGACGCCCACATGGTGCGCGTTGGAAGGCGACGCGCGACAATCGCCTCAATGCGATGCGGATCGGGGATATGGCTTCACGTTACACGGGCTTTGGCCACAAAACGCACGCGGATGGCCGAGCTATTGCCGCACGCCGCACCGAGAGGCCACGCGCGGCGAGACGGGTGCCATGGCCGACATCATGGGCAGCGCGGGCCTGGCGTGGCACCAGTGGAAAAAGCATGGACGGTGTTCGGGCCTAAGCGCGGCGGACTACTTCGCGCTGTCCCGCGCGGCCTATGGTGCGGTGGCCCGGCCCGACGTTCTGCGCAAGCTCGACCGCGCCGTCCGCCTGCCCGCCCGCGTGGTTGAGGAAGCCTTTCTGGAAGCGAACCCCGAATTGGCCGCCGATCAGATCACCATCACCTGCAAGGCGGGCCGCATTCAGGAGGTGCGCCTGTGCCTGACCCGCGACGGCGCCCCCCGAACATGTGGCGCGGATGTCAGTCGCGATTGTCGCGCCACGGACGCCCTATTTGATCCAATTCGATAATTGCAGTCCCAGGGCCTGACCCTGGGGAATACCGGTCAAAGCAGTTTTTGTTGCCATGTCCCAGCGGGTTGGGGCCGGCCCAAATGGAAGCCTTGTCCGAAATGGGCGCCCATTTCCGTGAGCAATTTCTGCTGATCCGCCTGCTCTACCCCTTCGGCGATAATCTTGATCCCAAGGTCGTCGGCCAATTGGATCATGTTTCGCACAATAATATCGCAGCGGGTGTCGCGCCCAATGTCCTGAATGAACAGGCGATCTAGCTTCAGAAACGTCACCGGCAATTCCTTCAGCCGGTCCAGGTTCGACAATCCGGTTCCAAAATCGTCCAACGCCACGCGAACGCCCTGCGCGCTCAGCCGGGTTAGCAAATCTGCCGTGCGGTCGGGGCGGGCCATCACGGCATACTCGACCACTTCGACGACCAGGTGTTCTGGCGGGATATGGTCTAACAAGTGGCGCATCCAACGGCAGCCAGCACTGCCGACGCCATCCAGGATCACGCCGCTGATGTTGAAGGTGCAAAAGATCGGGTCCGGCGCGGTCACGAAAGGATGGGCCGTGCGACAGGCCAGGTCTTGGAACACGTCTTCGGACACGTCCGGCAACCGCTCCAGCCGGTGAATGAAATCAGCGGGCCCGACGACGTCCCCATCGTCTTGCCGCCAACGCAGCAATGCCTCGACCCCGGCCACGTGGTCCGTGCTTAGGTCCACGATCGGTTGAACGTAGTAGTCAAGCGCACCACTTTCGACGGCCGCTTCTATCTGGGCCCGACCGATCAGGGCCGGGGCCTCGGGCTGGCCGCGATCCATCTCTAGGCGGTTTCCACCCAAGGCTTTGGCCCGTGCCACCGCCGAACTCACATGGACAAGTGCGCGGTTGCGCCCGGCTTCGGCAAAGGTCGGGGCAAGACCCGCCGACACCGGCCGGGACATGGGCCCCGACGACACTTCGACAAAGCTGGACGCCGCCAGTTTGCGCAGGTTCTCCACCAAGCTTGCGGCCTGGTCCAGATCTGGCGAAGGCAACCATATGACAAAGCGTCCGCTCTCTAGCTTCTCAAAGCCCAAGCCTTCGGGAAGCGCGCGCCGCAGCACATCTTCCATTGTGCCAAGAAGACGGTCCCCTGTGTCGTAGCCGGTCGCCACGTTCAAACTGGAAAGGTCGTCCACATCCAGCATCGCCACCGCCCCCGCTGCATCATCGGCGCCAGGCAGGGGTATTTCCCCCATGGGGCTTAGGTTGGACAAGCGCACCGATGGATCGGGCCGCATGCAAAACCAAGCCACGCTCAGCGCCGCGGCGGCAGCAAGGAATGCCACAATCGGAAAGAGGCTTATCTCGAAGGCAAGCGTCATCTATCGGCTCTGTCTGACGAGCGGTCTGAGGCCCCGCACTGCCTGTTACCATGCGCGCATCCTGTCCTTTTGAACAGGTCTATTTGGGATCAGAGCGCCTTTCGTGACGATAATGCCGCGCGCAGCGTGCCCTCATCCATGTAATCAAGTTCGCCGCCAATTGGCATCCCTTGGGCCAAGCCACTGATCTCTATCCCGCAAGGTTCCAATTCGCGGGCGACGTAATGGGCCGTTGTCTGACCATCGACCGTGGCATTTAGAGCAAGGATGATTTCGGTCACATCCTCGGACCTGATGCGTTCGCGCAATTGGGGGATTCGCAATTCGTGGGGCCCGACATTGTCCAGGGGCGAAAGCGTTCCGCCCAAAACATGATATCGGCCGTCGAAGACATTTGCGCGCTCCATCGCCCAAAGATCGGCCACATCTTCCACCACACAGATTTTCCCATTGGCCCGTTTTTCAGATGTACAAATGTCGCAAACATCTTCGGTCGAGATATTGCCGCAACTCAGACAGGGCCGCATGGATTGCGCGACCTGATCCAAAAGCCCGGCCAAAGGGCGCATTTGCGTGTCGCGCTTTTTGAGCAGGTGCAGCACGACCCGCCGGGCCGATCGCGGGCCAAGGCCCGGCAGGCGGGCCATCAGCGCAATCAGCTCTTCAATGTCTTTGCGGCCGTCCAAGGTTCTAGAACGGCAGTTTCATGCCCGGGGGAAGGCCCATGCTCTCGGCCATCTTGGACATTTCTTCACGGGACCGGTCGGCTGCCCGGGACTGCGCGTCCTTGATGGCGGCCAGGATCAAGTCCTCTACCACCTCTTTCTCATCGGGCTGAAAGATAGAGGGGTCGATATCCAAGGCGACCAGGTCACCCTTGGCCGTGGCAGTTGCTTTGACCAGGCCCGCACCGCTTTCGCCGGTGACTTGGATATTGGCCAACTCATCCTGCATTTCGCCCATCTTGGATTGCATTTCCTGAGCTTTCTTCATCATCCCGGCCATATCGCCGAGCCCGCCCAATCCTTTGAACATCGCCCTATCCTTTCGCGGCTGCGTTGCGTGATCAGGTAGCGATCAAAACCGCACGGGGCAATGGGGCGTGGTCACCGGGGCACAGACGATCTGGATGCCACCGCACGTCATTGCGGCAGACGACGTGGCGGCGCGTCGCCCTGCCTGAGGACGGATGTCCACCCCCAACCCGCGCCACCGGGTCTGCGCCGTCACAGAAAACGATTTGGGATCTTCCGGGGATAGATCATAGTCGTCATTCGCACTATCCCAAGGGCAGGCGGGGGCATAACCCGCCAAGCACGGGGGCGGGAGACGCGCGCAGGATGCAGACCTATGTCACGACCGGACGGTTTGCCGATGGCGACCGCTTTGTTGCCGCGACGCTGGTCGTGGCGGCACCCTCGGCGGCTGACGTGTCGGCGGTGGTGCAAGCAACCCTGCCCAACCCCGAATTAACCTTCATAGAGTGTGACCCGCCCCAAACGGTGCAATCCGCCCTGCCCAATGAGCTCATTTCCGGTCTGGCCGATCAGATCACATCGGCGCGGCCCGTCCAACTGTCGCGCCCCTATCGGATCGAGGGTCCGTCTGCGCCCTCCCTTCTGAAGATTGAGATGGCCACATGGGTGCCGCTGGACCAGGACAGTCCGGCGCCCTTCTGGGACCGTCCTTGGTGTCCGGACACCCTGCGTACGCTCCTCTTTGACGGGCCAGAGCGGACCTACATGCTGCTCGATGCCGAGAGGTATGCCCAGATTGCAGGCCATTTCGACCCTGATCTGATCGCGCCCCAGCACAAGATCGCATGCCTTTACTCCGGTGGCGCGGCGGAGGATCTGCGGGACGTGGCGCCCTATCTTGTGGACGTCACGCTGGACGGGCCCGACGGGTCGCCGTTCCTGCGCGACTACTTTGGCACCCATTGGGGCAAACGCGCGGCCGTCTTTCTGCGCAGCGCGCTAGACTTCGACGCCATGCGCCAACATCTGAGGCGATTTACCCGCGTGCGCCTCGGGGCCGAGGAGGAGAGTTGGACAACCTTCCGCTTCTGGGACCCGGCTGTGGCGCGCGTCTATTTTCCCGGCGTTCAGCGACGGGCGGACCGGGTCCTGCCGTTCTTTGGCGCCACAGACCCGAAGCTGGACCTTGTTTTTGAGTTCGGCACGGACGCGGCAGTGCGGATTGGCCGGGATGTTAGCGTTCAGACCCGCACCGCCACCCGGCCCCATGCCATTGTTTTCGATGACGCCGAGCAGGGCCTGATGGACAAGATCGTGCTGGACGGGCTGGCCCAGCAACTGGTGGACTGGCTTGCCACCGAACATCCGGACAGGTTCCACGGCTTCACTGCGGATCAATATGGCAAAATGGCCAGCCATGTTATCGAGCAAGGGCGCGCGTGCGGGTGTCAGACCCGCGATGATTTCGCCTATCTCGCCCAGACGATGCTGACCTTTGGCGGGTGGTTTCATCAATCCGATAGCCCCCGAGACCTGGTGCTGTTGGCCCAGCGGGGACAGGCGCAGCGGGCGGCGCTTGAACCTGTCGCCCTATCGGTTTGGCCTGGGACGCCGCAGTCGGTTTTGAACGAGAACTTGGCCCAGGTCCGCGCCCATCTGGAGGCGGCGAAGTCGGCGGGTGGCATCAAGCCCGAGGCATTTCGCGCCTTCTGCCACGACCTCCTCCCCAACAAGGGCACAGAGGTGGAGGCCGCGCTGTCGGCGACAAAGCGGTCCCTTGGCCGTCTGGCCCTGGACGACGGGACCACAGGATGCCTTCTGGTGCTGACGCTGTTGCTCGGCCATCGGTTCTATGATGACCCCTTGCGGCCCTGGTGGCGGGGCGATGTGGCAGGCGCCGTCGCGTCCGCCTGGCGCGCATTTGACCTGCCTGATCTCGGAATTTGACTTGACAGACAAAGACCTAAGACGACGAGTGATCGGATGACAAAACCGCCCAATTCGACCGCGTCCCCGGTTCCAGCCACGCAATCCCCCGTGCTGGGCCCCGCGCCGATGACGCAAATCCAGACATTGGGGCCAGCGCCCATCACGCCGCAAACGCCACCTTCCCCGCCGGCGCAGACACTGACCCCCGTCAGCCCGCCTGCCGCGGCCCAGGTCCCGCCTCCCGCGCCTTTGTCGCCCCAGGCGCCCAGCGGCACGCTAAGCCCGGTCGTCACCTGCTGTCCGAAGGCGGCACATTTCACCTCCACCGGGTCGGCGGCTGATTTCTACGGCTTCGATGACAAAACCAACTTGGTCGCCAATGTCGGCGCCGATGAATACTGGCTGCCGCCGACCAAAGCGAAATCCTTGCCATCGAACCGAGAAACGCGAGACGGCGCAGTCTGGTTGTCGGTGGCAGAGGGGCAGGTGTCGAAGGTGGTGATCAACTTCCAGGGGCATTCGGGCCTGGGATGCCTGTCGAACGCGACCTTCAAACCGCAAAGTACCGCACATGCCAAGGTGAAGCCGGTGGCCATTACCGCGGCGACCGCGACGTTGGAGGTGGAAGGCGGCACCGAGGGCGAAACCTCCATCGAGGTCGTCTGCCAGGGCAATACGGTCGGCTACATCCACGTGGCCTGTTACAAGACCCAGCCGTTCAGGGTGGCGATCTGCAACATCAACCAGCCTGCGCCACCGCCGCCGCCACCGCCACAATCGGGGGGCGGGCGTCCCCCGCCGCCACCACCACCGCCGCCTGTGGTCCTGAACCTACCCGTCCCGACGATGACCGTCTCGGGGTATCAGACGTTCTTTGATCAGGTGTTCAAGCAGCCCGTCGCGCGCGTGTCTTTGAATGCGCTGGCTGGGTACAACCTGCCGCACACGCCCAGCGTTCTGGGGGGGAATTTCTTTGATACAGGCGATTCCATGGGCAAGGCCCACTTCATCGCCAATTATAAGGCGATCCGGGACCAGACCGACGACATCCACGCCGCCGTCTCGGCCCGCGACCCGGGGTATGATTACTACCTCTACATGATGCCCATGCCGAACCTGTCACCGCCGCCCCCCGAGAAGTTTCGGATCAACGGTTATGTGAACACGGTCGGGGGTGTTTACGGCATCTTCTTTAACACCGGGCCGGGCCTGACCAGCACGGCGGCGCACGAGTTCGGGCATCTTCTGGGCCTTCGCCACCCCAACGATACCGCAGGGGCGTCCCAATATGCGCCGCACCTGCGGGCCACGTCCAGCGTGGAAAAGGCGCAGAACTGGACGGCAGAAGACCCGCTGAACCTAATGGGGTATGGACATCCAAGGCCCCAACGCAAAGCCCTGCGCTATGGTCAGTGGAAATCGATCCCCAACAGGTAGGTATGATGGATTACTTTGTTGAGACACAGAACCAATGCCCCGCAGAGTTGGTGCAGGAGGTGCGGATGGTCCGCTCTGCCGATGATCTGCGCAACCTCTTTGGGGAACGGGGCGGCGTCCTGCCGTCGCCCCTGTGCAGTCGTGCCATGGTGGCCTATCTTGCGCAGACCGCACCGCGGGCGCAGCGGCGGGACGAGGCTTCGGCCCTTCTGCTGCAAATGTTGGGCACGTTTGGCATGCTGTCGACCACCCCCGGAGGCCAAGCGTATCTGGACGACGATTTCGTTGGCACCGTGCGCGCGGCCATCGAGAAGATGACCTATCCCACCGGGGACGGGCGGTTTGCGCATCTCTACTTTCCCGCCGCCCGCAGCTATGGGGCGCAGGTCAATCCGCCCGTGGCGCGCAACTGGTCTTTCAACCCGTCCCAGGCCCGCTTTGCGGAGACGTGGGCCCACGCCATCCACTTCCTCCACCTCGGGCACGCAGACACTCGGGACGAAGTGGCCGAGAAACTGTCCACGGTACAAGACCCAAACGCCCTTCTTGTGATGTTGCAAAACGTCGCCGCCGTGGGCCCCTTTGCGCGCCCGTTGTTGGAGGCGTTCCGCAACGACCCCCGTCGACCTGACAACGGCATCGAGGGGTGGGAGTTGGACACCATCGGGCAAGAAGCAACGCGGATGCTGTCCAAGCTCTGACCAGGGTCGCGATATGCGTTAATCCAGTGCGGCCACAAAGGCGCGCATCACAGTCGCCGCGTTGCTGGCAGCAAGGGACATGAACGTCGCCATCTCATTTGCCCCGTCGCCACCGCCTGCCAGGTCCGACAAAGACCGGAACGCGATGAACGGCACCTCGTTGGCGAAGGCCACATGGGCCACTGCGGCGCTTTCCATGTCCAGGACTTGGGCGTCGAACTCCGCGAAGGCCCATTCGCGCAGATCAGCGTTGTCGACAAAGAACGACCCGGACACGCCATTGCCGCCCAGGATGATCTGGGGGGCTTCGCTCAGGCACGCGTTGTCGGCATTGCATTCTGCCAAAGCCAAGTCTTCCGCGACGTCCTGGGCCACCGCCAAAAGCGCCGGATCGGTGTCGAACCAGAACCTGCGGTCCAGCGCATCGCTGCGGGCGGTGGTGACACCCATGGGCACGGTGGTGATCATGCCCAGCCCCCCGTACTCCGTCGTCATCCAAGGCGGGATCGAGAAGACGCCATCGGTGTCGCGGGCCATCACGCCTTCGAGGTATTTCCCCCATTGCGCCGGGACAACGACATCCCCGATGGACAGGCCCGGATCCACGCCGCCGGCGATGCCCGAAAACGCGATCGCCGTGATCTCAAAATGATCGAGCGCCAGTTGTGTGGTCATGGCGGCGTTCACCATCGACACGCCGGACAGGAACAGGACGACATCTTTGCCCTCCATCTGTCCGGTGACGAAAGTGATGCCGTTCAGGGTCAGTTCCGTTGGGTCGGAAAGACCGTCCTGCAGCGCGACCCATTCGGGAGGAAAGGCCGACATCAAAGCGATCCGGGGGGTGCCGTCCAAGGGTTCCGCGTGAAGTGCCCCGGGCATGGCCAAAGCGGCAAGGGCAAGGAAAGAGCGCATGGGAGACCTCCGCTGGGTTTTCGCCACCGCGCGTTTCAAAACGGCGGGAGTCAAGTATCCGAGAGGCATGCGCCACGCGCAAAACTAGGCACCGCCCATGGAAGCATCAGCTTTGAGGATGTTTGTATGTATTGCTGGCACCGGGTTCGGATCGCGCCATCCGTCAATCCTCGTCGAACGGGTCCCATTCTTCGTCCACCTCGGCCAGCGCCTCTTCGGCGGCGGCGTCGGCAATGTCTTCGCGGGACCGGACTTCGACCAGTTCGGCGCCCGGAAAAGCGGCGATGATGGCTTGGGTCATGGGGTGGGCCAGGGCTTCGGCCCGCAGGCGGTTGTCTTCGGCGTCGCGCAGGTCGGCGATGCTGGGCGCCCCACCTTCGGAGACGACGGAGACGCCCCACCGCACGCCCGTCCAGCCTTGCAGCCGTCCGCCCAGACGTTGGGCCAGATCGCCGGCCGCGCCGGGGGCGGGTTCGAATTCGATCCGGCCCGGCGCGTAGGAGACGAGGCGGACGCCCGTTTCCACCTCCACCAGCAATTTCACATCACGATTGGCGCGGATCAGGTCCACCACTTGCGGAAAGGTTTGGAAGCGCGCCAGAGCTGTTTCCGTGTCAGCCTGCACCGCGGGCAGCGCACCACCCCGGGATACCGGCGCCCCACCGCCACCGGCGGGCGGGGCCGGGCGTGGCGCGGGGGCCTGGCCTTGGGGCACAGGCGCGTCACGCAACTTTCGGATCAACTCGTCCGGCGACGGCAGGTCGGCCACGTGGGTCAGTCGGATCACGGCCATTTCGGCGGCCATCATGGCGTTCGGCGCGCTCGCCACCTCTTCCAATGCTTTGAGCAGCATTTGCCACATCCGGGTAAGGCTGCGCATCTGCAAGCCTGCGGCGAAGGCTTGACCCCGCGCGCGCTCATCGGGGCCGATGGTGGGATCCTCGGCGGCTTCGGGCGTAATCTGCATCACGCTGATCCAATGGGTGATTTCCGCCAGATCACGCAGGACGGCCATGGGGTCGGCGCCGTCGCTATACTGGCCGCCCAATTCCGTCAGGGCCCCTGCGGCATCGCCCTTCATGATCATCTCGAACAGGTCCATGACGCGGCCCCGGTCGGCAAGGCCCAGCATGGCGCGGACTTGGTCGGCGGTTGTCTCACCAGCGCCGTGGCTGATGGCCTGGTCCAGCAGGGACATGGCATCCCGTACGGAGCCTTCGGCGGCCCGGGCGATCAGGGCCAGGGCGTCGTCGGCGATCTCGGCGC
The DNA here is from genome assembly GCA_039817645.1 of Pseudomonadota bacterium. Lineage (GTDB taxonomy): Bacteria > Pseudomonadota > Alphaproteobacteria > Rhodobacterales > Rhodobacteraceae > Jannaschia. Next base: position 49,016 of record JBCBVM010000030.1, read on the forward strand.
TTTCCTGCCCGGCGACACCGCGCAGGTGGTTGATCATCACCTCCGGTTCGATCCGGCGCAGGTCAAACCGCTGGCAGCGAGAGAGGACAGTCACAGGGACCTTGCGGATTTCGGTGGTGGCAAAGATGAACTTCAC
>JBCBVM010000031.1:0-49030 GCA_039817645.1 Pseudomonadota bacterium
CGGCCGCCCGGTTCCTGGCCGATGAGCCGCCGGTCATTTTGGCCGCGCCCGCGACCGGGGGTGCGGGGGGGCCGTGGCAAGTCTTGTGGATTGCGGTGGCGGTCATTTTGGTTTGGGCCGCGCATGGCGCGGATCGTCAGAACCCCCATCCCCCGTTCCGCGCCCGTGAATTCGCCGACCATGGCGCCCAGGAAGGCGGCGGGCGCGGCGATTTGCAGACCCGCCACCAGATATGGCAGGGCGGCGCGCGCCCGCACCCGGACCAAAGCCGCCACCGCCCCCCGGCCATAGCTGCGCACCAGGTCCAACCAGGCCTGCGGCACCGCGCGCAACCCAACCAAAAGGGGGATCAGCGTCGTGTAGTAAACCGCCAGCGCGGCCAAGGTGATCTGCGGCCAGGGACCCGGCCCAAAGATCACCCGCAGGATGGGTCCCGTCGCCACCAAGGGCAGGCAAAAGATCAGCAGGGCGAAGCCTCGGATCGCACCGTCACTGCGCGGCCAGATCAGGGCCAGTGCGGCCAACGCGACGGCCACACCATTGCCCAGCACATAGCCGACGGCCGCATTGCCAAGGGTCTCGCCCAGGGCGCGCGCCATCAAGCCGACATTCCCCACCAAATAGACGGCAATGGCCGATGGCGGCGCCAAGACAAAAGCCTCCGACAGCAAGCGCCCGGCCCCTTCCCAAAGGGCGATGGCCACCAGGATCCGCAGGGCGATGCGGGTCATTGTGCTGCATCTGGCAAAGTCTCCGCCACGCCATGGGACAACGCGGCGACGACTTCGTCCATCAGCTCCGCGAAGTGCGGGTCGCGGACCACGTCTCTCCGGCGCGGGCGCGGCAGATCCACATCGATATCGGCCTTGATCCGCGCAGGCCGGGGGGAAAAAACGATGATCCGATCCGACAGCAAGACCGCCTCGCTGACCGAATGGGTCACCAAAAGGGTCGTCGTCCCCCGCGCCTCCCATATGGCGGGCAGGTCTTGTGCCAATTGCTGCCGGGTCAACTCGTCCACCGCGCCGAACGGCTCATCCAGCAACAGCAAGGCGGGCTTGGTGGCCAGGGCGCGGGCGATGGCCGCCCGTTGCCGCATCCCGCCCGACAAGGCCGCGGGCCGCGTCTCGGCAAACCCGTCCAGACCCACCAAGTGGATCAACTGGTCAATCTCGGCTCTGTCCTTTGGCCGCCCCGCCAGGCGCAGCGCAAGCTCGATATTCTGGCGCACCGTGCGCCATGGCAACAGGGACGGGTCCTGGAACGCCAGGGCCAGATCCGCTTTCCGCAAAATGTCCGACGGTGGCGCCCCGGCGATGCGGACTTGGCCCGCCGAGGGCGCCTCCAACCCCGCGATCAGGCGCAGCACGGTGGACTTTCCACAGCCCGACGGCCCCACAAAGGCCGTCGTCTGACCCGCCTCACACCGCAGGTCGAGGGGGCGCACCGCCTCGACCGAAGGGCCAAAGGTCTTGGCCAAGGCGATGCATTCGACGGGCACGGACATCGGCGCGCTACGCTCCGTGTACGTCCTCTAGGATCGACCGATCCCACAGGTCCGCCGTCACGTCCCGGCCCAGCAAGGCAAGGGTTTCGATATTGGCGGCCACCGTTTCCTCGGTCCACCAGCCGAACCCGTTCGCATCCGTCAGGTCCGAGAACATCAGCGGCACCTGCCGCTCTGCTTGCAACTTCTGCGCCGCGGGGTCCAAGCCCGCATCCGGGAACATCTCGAGTGTCAGGGCCGTCGCTGCATCCGTGTCGGCGCGATACGCATCCCACCCCATCACCTCTCCGGTCATCAGCGCCACAATCTCGGCGCGGCGGGTGGCCAGACTTTCTTCGGTGACGATGTAGGTCTGCGAATGGACCGCATAGCCGTGATCGGCCATCAGCATCGTCACACTGTCGATGCCCTGCACCGCCATGGCCACCGGCAGGTCCGTGGCCCAGCACAGCAGGCAATCCACCTCTCCGGCCACCAGCGGCTGGGGCGAATACTGCGTCGGCACGACCTCAAGGGCCGTCGGGTCCACATCGTTCAGCGTGCAGAGCGCATCCAGCACCGGTTGGTTGTTGAATGCCATGCCCACGCGCTTGCCCACCATGTCGGCGGGCGTGTTGACGGGATTGCCCGGAAGGGACGCGATGGCGAACGGGTTGTTCTGCATCGCCACGCCGATGATCTTGAACGGCGCCCCTTCGGCCACCGCGGCCGCCGTGTAATCCGCGGCCGATATCCCCACCAGCGCCGCGCCAGAGACCACCGGCGGCTCCACCGGGGCGTTCGGCCCGCCCTGTTGCAAGGACACGTCCAACCCGTCGTAGAACCCCTGCCGCTTCGCGATGTAGCTGCCCGCGAACTGCGTTGAATGCAGCCAAGACAGTTGCAACGTCACCGGCGTGTTCGCCCGCGCGGGCATCCCAAGGGCCGAGACGCCAACGGCGGCAGACCCTGCGGCAAGCACACCGCGTCGTGTCATCAAAGGCAATTTTGTCATTTTAGGTCCTTATGGTCGCAAGATCATTTCGTCAGTGGTTAACTTTTCGCGCGAAGCGCCGGGGCGGACAGGCGCATTTGGTCGCATCAGCGGAAATATGACGCCGGGCAACGTGGTCAGCAGAAAAACAAGGCCAAACGCCACGCTGATGGCCAAGGCTTCGGCAGAGGTCGCCCCCACCAGGGGCAGGACCAACACTGCGGCCCCCTCTCGTACGCCCCATCCGGCGATCGACAGGGGCACCAGCATGGCAAACAAGATTAGCGGGATCAACGCCGCCCCCTGTGTCACCGACAGGGACACGCCCAGGGCCAGGGCGCAAAACGCGAACCCTGCCACATTGCAGAACGCCGTCCCCAGGCTGAGGCCGATCTGCTGCACGCGGACCCCTGGCGCCCACACCGCATCTGCGAAAACGGCGACCGCCCGCCGCGCCGTGGCGGAGCCTGCGACGCAAAGCCCACCCACCAAAACGGCCCCCAAGGTTATTGCCAAGGGCGTCCATAGCCACACGGGCCACCGCACCATATCCGGCACTACACCCCACAATAGCAGGCCAAAGGCCAACACCGCCAACAGACCCAGTTGCCCGGTGATCCGCTCAAACACCACGGCTTGGGCGGACACTTTCCACCCCGCCGGGCCCCGGGCCCGCACCGCGCGGTTGGCATCGCCCAAAACCCCGCCGGGCAAGGACTGGTTCACCGCCTGCGCCAGGAAATACTCTCGCACTGCCGTCCCCGCCGGGATCGACAGGCCCAGACGATCCGCCGTGATCTGCCAGCGCCGCGCCGACAGCAGCGTCTGGATCAGCAGCGCCGCCCCCGCCACGGACAGCCACCCAAGATGCGCGCCCTGCAGGTGCGTCAACGCCGCCTGCCCATCCGCCGCCCGCCACAGCAAAAGCGCCAGCCCAAGGCAGGCCGCCACTTGCAAGGCACGCAGAAGTTTCGCTTTGGCAGGCATCGTTTGGTTTGGCCCCTTAGTCGAGTTCCGTTGAATACGCCGTCAGAAGGGAGTCGCGCATGATGTCCATTTGGTTCAAAAAAACTTTGTTGCGAGGCAATAGCCCCGGATCCGGCGCAATGTCAGATAACATTTTCACCAGGTGTTCCGGTCCAATGACATGGAATGGAACATCGGGTCGGTCATCCAGGGCCACGAACGCGGCCGCCTGATGGTCTCCGATGACAATCATCAAAGGGGGGTCTTCGGCGTGAAGCGCCGCATATTCGAACACCGCGCTGAGGGAATAGTCGATGGCCAAACGGTATTGCGCCCGCACCCGGTCCCGGTCGCGCCAGACGACATCGGGCGGGTCGCCGGACTGGGCCACGTCGTTAAAGACGGTTCCGTCACCGATCTCCTCCCACGGGATCACCTCGGGCACCGGCACCCAGGGCGCGTGGGACGAGGCTAGCGCCACTTGCGCCAACAAAGGCCGCCCGTCCGGTCGGTCCCGGACCAAGCGGTCAAGTGCCGCCAGGGTGAACTGGTCGGGCATCGTCACCCAATTGAATGGCAACCCGGCATAGCCTAGATTCTTCGCGGCCAGCACCGTCTCGAACCCCATCCGGTCCGCTTCGGGCCAATCCAGCGTGATCTGCGGCATGACCGCGGCGGTGCGAAACCCATGTCGCGCCGCCAGGTGAAACAGGGTCTCGCGCCCACTGGACAGAACGGCGCCATAGCTGACCTGGTTGTCGACCCAAAGGCCGTTGGCAAACGTGGCGTGGGTCAACCAGCTTTGCCCGCCCCGCGTCGGCGCCGCCAACAGGCCCGACCGCAGCGACAGGCCAAGCCCGGCCAGGCGTGTCCCGTATCTCTCCAGGGTCTGTCGGTGGACCGACGCATGGAAATCGGTATCCAGGCTGGCTCGGCCATAGCTTTCCACGAAGATGATAAGCACGTCCCGGTCGATCCGATCCAAAAGCGTCGCAACCTCGGCCAAGCTGTCTTCCTGGGCGGCGGTGCGAAAGGCGCGTAACTGGGCGATGGTACGCTGCACGGTGTTCACCCGCTCTGCCCCGACCCGCGCGGAAAACGCCGTACCAGGGATTTTGAACGGCAGGGACAGACCCCCCATGGTTTGGACCACATCCGCCCCGGCAACCACCGTCGCCACAGCCGCAGGGACCGCGACCCGGCGCGCGACCGACGCCGACCGGGGAAAAGTCGCCCACTGGGCCAAAGCCCACCAAAGGACGGCCGCCACAAGCAGCGTCGCAAAAACCGCCCCGATCACGGCAAGACCCGCCAGCCACGGCCCAAGCGACCCGACCAGCAACCGCACAAACGCATCCACCAATGCCAGGTCCGCAACGGGGTTGAAGCCGCGCGCCAGGGCCGTGAAACTGACAAAGTCCGCGCATTTCAAAACAACGATGACCGTCAATAGACCCGTCAGGATCCCCCGCACGATCCGCCCCACCCGCCCTGGGCCCAAGGCGACCATGCCCAGCAAGATCGCCGGCAGTTCCAGCGGAAAAACCAACAACGCACCCCACGTCATCGCCCCGGGATGGTTCGGTTGGATCAGAACCAAAAACAGGATCAGCGCCGCGACACCGCGCGACACGGTCATGCCCGCGTCCGCCACAGATGCCGGATGTCCCATGCGAACGACCACACCAGCATCAGGGCCGCCGCAGCCACCAAAAGGTCCGCGGTAAATCTTGAAAAGATGGGAAGTAGGACAGCAATAAGGACCCCAATCTGCACGACGCAAGTTAATTTCCGGCTGAACCGCTCCGGCAGGTCCCCGTTCAGCCACGGCATCGGAACCTGCGCCAGCCAGAACACATACCGCGGAAGCCCAAGCATCAGCACAAACGCGCCCGCGTGGCCGCCGAAATAGGCAAGGCCCGCCAGGACAAGCGCCAGGACGGCATCGACCTCCATGTCGAAGCGCGCACCGAAGTCGGACTGATGTCCCGACCGCCGTGCCAACCAGCCGTCCAACCCGTCCAGCGACAGGGCAATCGCGGCCACACCAAACAGCGCCATCGCCCCCGCACCTGGCGTCAGAAGGGCCGCAACAAGACCCGCAACCAGGATCAGGCGGAACAGCGTAACCACGTTGCACAGGCCCAGCGTCCCATGGGGAAATCCGCGCAGGCCCATGGCGCCAAACCCCAGAAATGCCGCATATAATCCCAATGCGACCAGCGTGCCCAACGTCGTGACCCCGCCGGTCAAAACGGCGCTCACCGCCGCCACGCCGACCAAGAATAGGCCCCCCACGGCCAAAAACTGCGCCACCACAGGCAGACGTGATGCAGCATCAGTTGCATTCGGCGCACCGGGGGTTCTAGTTTGAGGTGTCATCGGGTTCTCGGGGATGAAGTTCACGGTGCCCCGCAGGCACAAGATGACAAGATATAGCAAGGCGGACCGAAATGGCAATTTCAGCAACCTCTTACAAAGTGCCAGCCAAGATCCTGCACTGGTCCATGGGCCTGCTGGTCCTGGCCATGATCCCCGTGGGGTTCTTGATGATCCAAGAGGGGCTCAGCCGGTCCCTTCAGAACAGCTTGTACATTTTCCACAAGAACACCGGCGTCCTGCTTCTGGTGCTGATCGTCATCCGCATCGTCTACCGTCTCCGCAACGCGCCCCCGCCCGAACCGGATCATTTGCCTGCGTGGCAGGTCAAAGTTGCGGGGCTGACCCATGGCGTGCTCTACGCGCTGCTGCTGCTGATGCCGCTGACCGGGTATGTCCGTGTGCGCGCCGGGGGGTTCCCGATCGAGACATTGGATGCGTGGGGCATCCCCGCCTTGGTGCCCAAATCCGACGCCCTGGCCTCCGTTGCGAAATCGATCCATTTCTACGGCGGGTGGGCCATCGCCATCCTCGTGGCGCTCCATGTCGGGGCGGCGCTGCAGCACGGGCTGATCAAGAAGGACGGCGTGTTCTCTCGGATGTGGCTGGGCCGAAGCTGACACGTGCCCGCAAGGGCCGATGGTCGGATGCGGCCCGGATGCCCGGACCGTCCAGAACCTCAGCATCGTGAACCTGTCCCGGCGCGGTCGTCAGAATGCGATCCAAGGGAAAGAGTGGCCGACCCACCGGAAAGCTGGCCCGTGCGGGCCCGCTGTACCTTTGCCCCAGGACCCGGGGCGACAGCGCAAACCCACCCCAGGGACGCCATTCGTTCAAATCGCCGCACAGGATCACCTGGCGCGGGTCCCGGCGGGCGAGATACTGTGAAATGGTCCGCGTTTGCGCGATCCGCAGGGCCTGGCCCAAGGACAGGTGGGTCGCCACCAGCCGCAGCGGCACATCGGCCACCACCAGGTCCACAACCACAGCACCGCGGGCACAGATACCAGGCAGGTCGATCAGCCCCATACCCTCCACCATGATATGGGGCGCGGCATAGGTGACCAGGCCCAGAAACCCGTGGCTCTGCCCGGTCAACCGATGGGACACGTCCCGGTGCAGGTACCGCAGGCCCGTCCGCGCCTCCACCTGCTCTGGGTCCGCCACGCCGGGGTGCGGCGGCTCGTCTGCATCGGCCTCCTGCAAGACAAGGATGTCGGTGCCCTTGGACCACACCTCCTGACACAGCACATCCACGATGCGTGCGGGATCCTTCCGCCCGTCCCCGCCATAGCCACGGTGGACGTTCCAGGTGACGCAGGTCAAAAGCTGCTGCGCCGTCATCCCCGGGCACCCGCCCGTGGCAAGGACACGTCAAATGGGATCGGGTGCGACAGGCTCATCCCCGCCTTCAACCACGTTCCGCCCCGGAATGAAAAGCGGTGGCCGACTGGCGGGTGTGCCGCATCTAGGCCCAGACCGACATACGCCGCACCACGCGCGTCTCGGCCAAGGTGACGGTCCGCGCCCGCACACCGTGCGCGTGTAGACCAGCCGCGCCGGTCCAACATAGCGGCGCCATCTGTGACAGGACTCGCGTTTCGTCCGGCAGGCTCGCGCCGCTTAGCGTCACCCAGGCCGTGCCGTCGGGGGTCTCTCCGGCATCGACCTCAAGGGTGGCGGGATCACTCTGGATCAAACCGGTTCTCCGCAGGGCAAACACCAGCACCAAACCGGTTTGTCGCAAACTGCCCGTCAACGTCCCATGGGTCACGGCCTGCGGCCGTTCGGCACCACGGTTGAGATATGCCAGATATGTGCGGTCTTTGCAGGGGTTGCCGGGTTGCGCCGGATGGCACGACCGCGGATCTGGCTGGAGGACACGAAAGACGCCACATTGGTCGCCAGGATCAACGTGTTGAGCGCAGGCAGGTCCCATCCCTGACCCAACAACGCGCGGCTGCCGATCAGCACCCTCATGCCACCCGATGCGACCAAATCAGACACCGGCGACACGCGCGCGTCAAAGGCCTTCGCCTCGTAATACCCGGGCTCTGCGGCGGCCAGTTTCGGCGCTGCCCCATGCTGCCGCGACAGGCGCCGGGGCGCGGGTCTGCGCCACCGGACCCACGCCAATACCCCCCGGCCAAAACCAGCAAAAACAGCAGCGGAAGACTTTATCCCAAAGGGGCACCTGACACGTGCTGACCCCGCCTTGCCCCATCGTCTGGGCGACCGAAAGGGCGCCCCCGACGCGCCCAAGGGCCGCCGCCCCCAAACGTTAACCAAAAAACTTTGAACCGAACGCCGCGGGGCCACGACCAACCCATGTCACACGCCCTTTGCGGGCCATTTTTTAGGAGAGATACAATGGCGAATATTGATGGCAACAACGGCAACAACAACCTCGAAGGCACCAACGCGGCGGACCGCATCGATGCCAATGGCGGCAACGACACGGTCAACGCCCTGGGTGGCAACGACACGATCTTTGGCGACGGCGGCAATGACCTGCTGAATGGCGGCGACGGTGCGGACAGCATCCGTGGCGGCGATGGCAACGACACGCTGGAAGGCGGCGCCGGCGCCGACTTCATGAATGGCGACAGCGGACGGGATGTTGTTAGCTATGCCAGTTCAGACGCTGCTGTTCGGGTGGAGTTGAACCGGGGCACAGGCCAGGGCGGCCATGCCGAAGGCGACACTTACGACGGCATTGATGGCTTTATTGGGTCCGCCTTCAACGACCGGCTGATCCTTCGGGACGATCGCGGCAACCTGTTCCTGTCCGGAGGCGAAGGGCGCGACATCCTGGACCTGCGGCAGTTTCAGGACCTGCGCAATGACGACCTGTCCAGCTTTGAAGAGATCTTTATCTTCGACAACACCGGCGGTCGCAGGGGGTTCAACATCAACTCCGACCAGTTGAGCGATATTGACACATTCCGCATTGGCAACACGCCCGGCCCTGACAATATCGATATCTTCATCGACCTGGTGAACGGCGTGAATGTGGACCTGTCCAACATTCAAATGGTTGGCTTCGATGGCAACGACACCATTCGCATTCGGGGCGAAAACAACGCCGACAGCATCGTCGGGTCCACCGTCAATGATCGGATTGAAGCGGAGTCTGGAAACGACACAGCACGCGGTGGCTTGGGCAACGACACGATCTTTGGCCAGAACGGCAATGACCGCCTGTTCGGCGATGAAGGCGATGACGAGTTGTTCGGCCAAGACGGCAATGACCTGCTGGAAGGCGGCGCGGGCGCGGACCGGCTGGACGGTGGCGGCGGGCAGGACACCGTCAGCTACGCAAGCTCTGACGCGGCTGTGATCGTGGAGTTGAACCGCGGCACCGGTCGGGGCGGCCACGCCGAAGGTGACACATATTCCGGGATCGACGGCTTCATCGGCTCGAATTTCGGTGACCGTCTGGTCCTGCGCGACAACCGCGACAACCTTCTTTACGAAGGCGGCAACGGCAACGACACGCTGCGCGTGCAGGAATTCCAGGAGTTTCGGAACGACACCCTGTCCAGCTTCGAGGAAATCGAAATCTTCGACGCCACCAGCGGGCGGAAGGGCTTCAACATCAACGCCTCGCAACTTGAGGATGTGGAGCGGATCAGCATCCTGAACCCAACCGGTCAGAACACCGCCGTCGAGATCATCATCTTCATGGATACCGACCAATCGGTTGACCTTTCCCGGATCGAGTTTGCCAACTTTGACTCGAACGACATCGTCCGGATCATCGGCGACGGGACCAGTGAAGAGATCATCGGTACCACCGGGCGCGACAGCGTTGAAGGCCGCGATGGCGCCGATGTCATCGACGGACGTGAAGGCAATGACCGGCTGGAAGGCGGCAACGGGAAGGACATCCTGATCGGCGGCGAAGGCAACGACAGCCTGTTTGGCGGCGACAATGACGACCTGCTGATCGGTGGCGTGGGTGCGGACCGGTTTGATGGCGGTGGCGGTGAAGACACCATCGACTATTCGGAGTCGAATGCAGCCGTGACCGTCGACCTGGCTGCACGGACGTCATCGGGCGGCCACGCCGAGGGCGATGTGAACGCCGCTGGTATCGACGGTGTGAATGGCTCGGCCTTTGGGGATGACCTCACCGGGTCCAGCCGGGGCAACCAGATCCGCGGCCTGGATGGCAACGACAGCATCCGCGGCGGGTCCGGCAATGACACGATCGAAGGTGGCGACGGCAATGACAGAATCCTCGGCGGAAACGATCAGGACTTCCTGAACGGCGGCGCTGGCAATGACGTTATCGCCGGTGAAAATGGCAATGACACCGTGAACGGTGGGGAAGGTGACGACACCCTGGGCGGCGGATCTGGCAACGACGTCCTGATCGGTGGCACGGGCGATGACCGTTTCAATAGTGACGCAGGGGCTGACTTCTATATCGGCGGTGAAGGCTTTGACGTCGTCCGCTACAGCAATGCAGCGTCGGCCGTCATCGTCAACATGAACGCGCCAAACTCTGGTGGTGGGGAGGCCGACGGTGATTTCTTCACCAGCATTGAAGAGATCCAGGGCAGCAATTTCAGCGACCGTTTCATCGGCGACAGCACGGACAACCGGTTCCAGGGACGTGGCGGCGCCGACACCATCGAAGGGGGCGCGGGCGATGACGCAGCGGTCTACTTCGGCTCAGGCGCGGCTGTGAATGTCGATCTGCGGCGCGAAGGGGCGCAAACCGGCGGCCATGCCGAGGGCGATGTGCTTCTGAACATCGAGGACGTCTTCGGATCCGCGTTCAACGACAGGCTGACCGGCGATGAAAAGGACAACTTCATTCTCGGCGCCAACGGTAACGACCGCATCAGTGGTCTAGAGGGGGATGACCTTCTCCACGGTGACCGCGGCAACGATACCATGACCGGCGGCGAGGGTGACGACACCATCGAAGGCGGGACGGGCAACGACGTTGTTGCTGGCAACACCGGCGACGATGTCATTGACCTGGGCGAAGGTGACGACCGCTCCATCTGGAACAACGGCGACGGGTCCGACACCGTGGACGGCGGCGAAGGCTTCGACGTCCAAGAGATCAACCTGGCCGATGGCGCAGCCGACAACGTCACGATTGCCGCCAACGGGGAGCGGACGACGTTCGAGCGGCTGAACCTCGGGTTGTTCAACCTGGACCTCGCCGTGGACCTGGTCGAAATCAATGGCGGCGGGGGCGACGACACCATCGACGGCTCTGCGGCCGAGGTCGACCTGCTGATCGCCGGCGACACCGGCAATGACACGCTGAAGGGCGGGTCCGGCGATGATCGTTTCGTCTGGAACAATGGCGACGGGTCCGATGTCATCGACGGCGGCGCTGGCTATGACGTCCAACAGGTGAACCTGGCCGAGGCGGCTGCCAACGCGGTCACGATCTCCGCCGATGGCGACCGGACCGAGTTCGCGCGCACCAATCTGGGTCAGTTCACGCTGGATATCGGCGCGGATGTCGAAAAGCTGGAGGTGAATGGCGGCGATGAAGCCGACACCATCGACGGCGGCGCGGCCGAGATCGATCTGGTGATCAACGGCGGTGGCGGCGATGACGCGCTCACCGGTGGTGCAGGCGCCGATACCTTCACCTACACCGATGGCGATGGCAACGACACCATCGATGCCGGGGCTGGCGAGGACGTCTTGCAACTGTTCCTTGGAAATTCAGAGAATACCGTCTCGTTCACCCAAGTCGGCGGTCGCACGATCATCGACGGCGGGGACTTCACGCTCGACACCAGCGGCTTCGAACGGTTCGAGATCAACGGCGGAAATGAAGAAGACCGGATCGATGCCTCCGGCTCCAACGTTGCGGTCGCCTTGAACGGTGGCTCTGATGACGACACCCTGTTCGGCAGCCGGTTCGATGACATCATCGACGGCGGCGGCAATTCGGACCGCATCTTCGCTGGTGCCGGGGACGACACGATCGTCATGGGGTCCGATACAAGTCAGCTTGACAACGTCAATGGCGGCGCCGGTGTCGACCTTGTTGATGTGAGTGAGATCAACGCGTCCAGTTTCGATGGCCTGAACATCAATCTGACCACCGGAAACTTCGAGCGGATCAACAACAACAACGACAATGACGGCTCTATCGTGAACGTTGAGAACGTCTCAGGCTCTGTGGCCAACGACGTGATCACCGGCAATGCCGTCGACAACGTGCTCAACGGCAACGAAGGGGACGACACCATTGCCGGTGCAAACGGCGACGACATCGTTGGCGGCGGCGACGGCGACGACCTGCTCTATGGTGGCAACGGCAACGACACCATGGGTGGCGGTGACGGCAACGATCGGATCTTCGGCGGCAACGGCGATGACCGTCAGGCTGGCGGCGCTGGCAACGACGAATTGGGCGGCGGGTTCGGCAACGACACCCTGCGCGGCAATGACGGCGATGACACGCTGGAAGGCGGCGGCGGACGCGACGAAGTGTTCGGCGGCGACGGCAACGATGAGCTGGACGGCGGCAATGGGGGCGACCGCCTCTATGGCGAGGACGGCAACGACACCATCGACGCAGGCCAAGGCGCGGACGTTGTCTTTGGCGGCAATGGCGACGACGTTGTCGACGGCGGTCTCAACAACGACCGGCTGTTCGGCGCCGAAGGCAATGACGACCTGAAAGGGGGTGGCAATAACGACACCCTCTCGGGCGGCAACGGCGACGACACCCTGTCTGGCGGCAACGGCTTTGACGAGTTGACCGGGGGGGCGGGCGCAGATGCCTTCGTCTTCGGCGACGACCTGGGCCGCGGTCAGGATCGCATCACCGACTTCGAAAGCGGTGTCGACGTGATCCACCTGGACAGTGCGAACTTCACCGGCCTGGGCACAGGTCCGCTGGACGCCGCCGACCTGCAGTTCGCTGCGACCGCCACGGGGACCGACGCGACGCTGCTCTATAACGGTGGTGTCCTGTCCTTCGACGCCGACGGTGCCGGTGGGGCGGATGCCATCGCCATCACCCGCCTGATCGGTGGCCCCGATCTGGCCGCCTCGGACATCGTGCTGACGACGGCGCAAGACGGGCTTGCCCTGGGCGCGTCCATCGACCTGGACAGCTTCGTCTTCTAAGTCGGCCAGCCCGGCGAAAACATGGCCCGTCCCACAGGCCTGGGGCGGGCCTTTTGCCGTCGCAAGCCCCCCTTTCCCAAACGGGGTGGCCGACCAAGCCGGCGATTTTCTGCTTGCCCGCCATCCGTCCCGCGCCCGGCGCCTTGTCCCCTGCCCGCGTTCGGTTAGCCTTCGCGCACAATGGTTCTGGCGGAGACATCCATGCCCCCTGCACATCGCAAAGGTGATATCGGCTCCGGCCACGGCTGCCACTTCCCCCCGACACCCGCCACCGGCGGCAGCGGGGATGTGTTCGTCAACGGGCGGCCCCTCATGCGCAAGGGCGATGCCTACGTGCCCCACGCCTGTGTCGCAGGCCATGCCGGGCCCCATGGACGGGCGCTGTCCGGCGGCTCGGCCTCGGTCTATGCGAACGGCAAAGCCACCGGGCGCAAAGGTGACGCCATCGATTGCGGCGGCGCGGCCTCCACCGCCAGCGGGAACGTCTTTATCGGCGATGGCGGGGGCGGCGCGCCCAGCCCCCGCACCTCCTGCGCGCGGGCCCAGGCCAAGGCGGGGACACCCTTTACCCCCCTGTGATGACGGCACCCCCAATGTCCCCACCCCATAACCCGGTCGGGCCATACGACCCCCGTGTCAGCCACCGCGCCCTCCGCGGTGAGGTTCTGACCCTGGCCGTCCAACCGGATGTTGCGGTCTTCGGTGTGTTCGACGGCGGGCGCTATGACGCCTTCGCACAGACGCTGGACGCCCTTGGATTGCGCGGCCTCCCCCTTCTGACATCCGACGGAGAGGCGGCGGGCGCGGGGCCTTGGATTGTGGACCCCTATGTCGACCCCAAGGCGACCGGCCCCGACACGCCCGAGGCGGATGCAGACGACACCGCCGAGGCCGCCGCCAAGGCCATGGCCGACGCGTTGGCCGCAGGGGACGAAACTGGGGGCGGCGCCTTGCTGACAGAGACAAGCATGCACACCCCCGACCCCCAAGACGCGGCACTTCGCACCCGGGTCGAAGCGCTCGTCTCCCTCGATGATATGGTCCCGGGCGGCGTGTTCTGGATCGTGCCGCGCCACGTCACGTGCCAGGATCTGCGCGCCCATCTGCGCAAGGTCGCGCGGATGGTCATTCCCGCGGCCTACCTGCCCGAAGATCCCGGCACCGAAACCGCCCCCGTCCTGTTTCGCCACAGCCAGGGCGATGTCTTGGCCGAGGTGTTGCCCGCCCTCACCCCACACCAGCGACGCAGTGTCACCGGTCTGGCCCAGGCGCTTCGGTTTCGCGCCCCGTCCCATCCGTTCGAGACGGGCGGATGCCTGTACCGGCTGGATGCCCCGCCGGACGTCGATGCCGCCCCCCTGCCCCTGCACCTGTCCGCCGATCAGATGGAACAGATCGGCGACGCGCAACTGGCCGGGTCCCGCGAACGGGTGGGCCAATACCTTCGCGACGTCGACCCGTCCTGCGCCCAGCGTGATCGCGCCAGCCTCCGCGCCTTTGTCCACCGGGCAGAGGTGGCGGGCGACGGCATGGGCCTGTCGTCAGAACAGGCGCATATGAAATGGGCCTATCTGATGGCCATCACCGATGGCGGCATCGACTGCCCCACCACCCGTACCGCCCTGCACGAGACAGAGGCCCACCCGGACCATCGCATCGACGACATCTTCGCCGAGGTCGATGCCCTTTGGGAAGAAAGCGCGGCGGGTTAGATGGGCGCGCTTCTGAAACTTCTGCGGGAACTTTTCAAAGGCCGGAGTCGGACGGCACCCAAACCCGGCAACCGCCCGGGCACGCGGCCCCGCGACGCTGGGCGCGAAGCGGACCGCCGCGGCAGCCCGCAAGCCGGGCGCCGTGTTCCGCGCCGCAATTGTCGCCGCCCCAGCCGCCGCCACGACCCCTGTCGTACACGCGGGAATGACCCAACCAAGGCCGAAAACTCCATGATAGACCCTGATGTGTCCGATGCCGTGAACGGAGAGATTGACGACATCATCGCAGGCAATGTGGAAAAGTCGGGCGAGGTGTGGACCGCGCCAAGCGGCCGCCGCTACGGGCGCCACAATGACAGCCTGCACCCCATTGACGGGCCGGGCATACAGAAACTCTCTCGCCCGCAGCATCAACTGCTCAAAGAGATGAACAATCGTGGCATCGACGGGGCCCAACGGATGGCGGACCGGCTGCAAGAAATTGGCCAACTCAGCGCCGATGACGTAAAAGCGGTGCGCGACCTGAAAAGGAAATGCCCGTGAAGACATTTCAACCGCAGATTATGGTCCCTGCCCTGCCCGCCGGGGTTCGTTTGGCCCCTGCCATTTCTACGGTGTTGCACATCCCCCAAGATCACATTTTCCAAACGTGCACCCCGGAAGATGCTGATTTTGAACGCCTTACGCAGGATGGGTATATGGTCGTCCATGCCTATGACGCGGGCACATTCGCTTGGATGCTCGAGGGTATGTTCGACGACGCCGACATGGCGGCGGACCGGATGCAGGCGTTGGCCGCGTCCCTTGGCACGCCGATTTGTGTCGACCACAGCCCGTCCGAGGCGGAGCCGCATTTTGTGGCCTACACCGCCGATGGCACGCTCCCCGGAATTTCTGTGGCCGAGCATGAGGCCCCCAATGGCGACCCCTACCTTACATCGCGCCAGTTTCAGGCCCTTCTCGACGGCGCCACGTCGGTTGGCTGATTTCAACCGGCGATGACTTGAAGGCGTATGGTCGGGCCAAGCTCCGCCGTCGCCGCCTCCTGCAATGGTCCCATCAGATGGGTGGAAATGTAATGCGCCGCAAAGCGCGATGGCGCGCGCAAGGTCAGGCAGCCTTCCCCTTGCTCTGCCACGACGAGGGGGGCAATCCACGCGCCGTGCATGGCGGCGTCCACGTCCCGCAACCGCCGGGACACGGCCCGCCACGTCCCTCTGGCATCGGCGGGTTCGGTGTCTTCAACAGTCCCGAACACGGGCCGAATGACGTTCTCTGTGATTGGCACAGGGGCCATACGCTCCGCGAAGTCGGGACCGATCAACGCCCAGAGGGGGGCCGCTTGCCGACTTATCTCGACCAGATCCAGCCGGTAGGCCCCTGCCCTGCCCCGCACACCCGTCCGCTTCTGCAACACCCATCGTTCCGCGATCCAGGCCTTCACATCGCGTTTTGCCGTCCTCTCTGACACGCCCCACATCCGGGCCATATCCCGCTGGCACATGGACAGTTCATCCAACCGCCAATTGTACCGTGCCGTCACCGCCGCAATCAGGCGCAGCACGGTCGGATGGGTGGCGCCGCCCCGATGCAAGCCAATCATGGCTAACCCCGTGAGGACGTCGTATTTCGCAGAGGATGCCTGCGGTCCCGTCAGGCGCTTTGCGTCTGATATCATTGCCCTGCCTCTCGCCTGATGGTCGACATCTGCGGTCGATTCTCACCTTGGCCCTATCAGGACCGAAATCCCGTTCTCTGTCAACAATCGTGCAGTTACGGGATTTTAAGGGTATTCGCCCCTTCTATATGAAAAACAGGTTAGATGGTTAAGGGGGACGTCAAGTGTCACCAAATGAAGTGTCTTGTGTCACCCTATCCGCTTTTGTTCTGTCGTAAGACGTCCCCCTATTATCCCCGCCTTGCCATGAATCAGACCAAAAACGCGATTTTCCATTTTGCAGGAATTGGTTTTCCCGTTATCTGAGGATCAGAGCAGAAAAACAAGAGATCGTCCATGAGAGACCATTCCGACCTTCTGGCCATGAACGAGCGGAGTCTGAGCCAACAGGCCGCAGTCCGCCGGGCCACGTTCTCCCCCGGGGAGGTGAAAGAGCTGCGCCCCTTCTCCATCTGGGAAATCAGTCAGTTCATGTTCAACGTCCCCGCCGACACCCTGCGCAAGAAATTGGCCGACGACCCGTCCCTGCCCCAAGGCACCGTCGAAGAAGATGGCCGTCAGCGCTGGTTCACCCTGTCGGAGATCAACGAGCTGCGCCGCCGTCTGCGCTTTCGTGGCAAATCCTTGCTGCCGGAACGGCCCGCCGGGCGGGCCATGCGGGTGGCCGTCAGCAACTTCAAGGGCGGTGTGGGCAAGACCGTGGTCGCCCAACACCTGGCCCATGCGGCGGCGCTGGATGGCTATCGCGTGCTGTGCATCGACTTTGATCCGCAAGCCACGCTGACCCATTCCATGGGCCTGGTCGAGGTGAAGGAATGGAACACCGTCTGGGGCATTATGTGCCGCGATCTGTGTCGGGAGGCCGATCGGATCACCGCGACATATGACGACCCCGACGAATGTCCCTACCCGTCCAGCGATGAGTTGCCCGAGGATGTGCAAAGCATCGGCGCCCAGCGGGTCCAGGATTTCATCCAACCCACGTGCTGGCCCACCATCGACCTGATCCCAAGCTGCGCCAATGCGGCCTTTGTGGAGTTTGCAAGCGCCCAGTACCGCGCCCTGCACAAGGCCTGGACCTTCTTTGGTTGCGTGGCGCGCTACCTTCAGGAACTGCCGGACGATCAGTATGACATCATCATTTTCGACTGCCCCCCGGCCATTGGATATCAGTCTCTAAACGCAGCTTTTGCGTCTGATATCCTCTATATCCCGTCGGGTCCCGGCTATTGGGAATATGACAGCACAACCAGCTATCTGGGCCAGTTGGGCGATGCCATGTCCGACATTTCCGAAGGGTTTTCCGGCCTGGCGGAGGAGGCGGGACTGGTGCTGCCGAAAACGTTCCGGGATATTCGTCTGTTGATGACGCGGTATGAGGCGACGAACTCCCTCCACCAAGCCATGTCGGATGCGTTCGCCAATGTCTTCCAAGGTGACGTGTGCCAACATCCCATCGAGATGACCCGCGCCGTGGAGCAGTCAGGCCGGTTCCAAATGTCGGTCTATGAGCAGGACTACCGTCATATGACGCGCGAGACGTGGAAGCGCGCGCGCCAGAGTTTTGACCGCGCCTACGCGGAGTTCAGGGATACGGTGCTGACCGCCTGGAAACGTGATGATTCGAAGAAAGGGGATGCGGCATGACCTCCTCCAACAAATTTGGCTTTGGCCCGGTGGACGACGCGCCCCCCAAACGGCGGGACCGGCAGCCCGGTCCCATGGGGGCCGCGGTGCGGGAAACGGCGGAAACGGTGCAGACCAACACCGAGGCCAAAATCGAACAGCGGCGGCAAAACGCGGAAGATGCCCGGTCATGGCGCGCCGCGCAGGCGGAGGGCAGGGTGCTGGTGCATCTGCCGCTATCGGCCATTGACGACAGTGCGCTGCCCCGCGACCGCCTTGAACTGGATGCGGTGGCGCAGTCCGACGAGATGGAGGAGTTGAAGGCATCGATCCGGGCGCGGGGCCAGCGAGAGCCGATCGAGGTCTGGCAAGACGGCGCATCGTACCAGTTGAAGAAAGGGTGGCGCCGGTGGACGGCGCTTAGCCAGCTTTACGCAGAAACGGGGGAAGACGCGTTCGCCACCATCGTGGCGCGGATCGAAGATGGCAGCGATACGCGACTGGCCCGTTACGTGGACATGGTCGAGGAAAACGTCGTCCGCGAGGACCTGACATTTGCCGAGATGGCGCAAGTGGCCATGTCCGCCGCCGACGATGCGGGTGTGGAGGAGGTGGATGCCGACGCGCTGGTCGGGCGCCTCTACGGCGCGTTGCACAAGACCAAGCGGTCCTACATCCGGGCGTTCGTTTTTATGCTGACCCATCTGGGCGAGGATCTACGTTGGCCCAAGGCCGTGGCGCGGAACTTGGGTGTGGATGTCAGCCGGGCCATGCGCCATGTGGATCAGGTGGCGGCCCTGCGTGCAGACCTGCGCGCGGCACGGGACGAGGCCGCGCAGACCCGCATTCTGACGGCCTTCGTCGCCGCCCAAAAGGCCGAAGCAAAGGGGGCTGCCAAGGACCGCCGGGTCCGTGTGCCGAAGCTGGAATTCCATGTGGGCCAGACCAAAGTCACCGCCCGGGGCAGCGAATGCCGCATCGTCAGCGCCGCCGATTATTCCCAAATCCCGAGGGAGCGGTTGGAGCGGGCGATCAAAGCGTTCGAGGATGAGCTGCACGGTAAGGCCCGCATCAGGACGCCCTAGATACGTGGCAATCAGGGTGTTACCCACGGGTAACCCATGAAATTATATAACGAAAACAATACGATACGCCTGGATGCCCGCTGTGATACGCTGCGGGTATCCTTGGTTGCGACCCCGCCTACACCGGCGGATTCCGGCCAGGGCCTGGCGGCAGGGGGTGATGGCTTGACCCTCGACATCGGCCATCCAAATCCTCTGATAATTGGTTAAAAGCGACTCACCGCTTCGTGATTGTAGAAAGCCTTGCCCGATGAATGTTGTGTTCAGCCAAGATGCGCGCCGCGGGCGTTTGACCACGGTCCTTGGCAAAGACGTGCTGGTCCTGCTGCGGATGGACGGGGCGGAGCAATTGTCCCAACCGTTCGAGTGGCGCGTGGACGCTTTGTCGACGGAGCCGGCTATCGACCTGAACCGCTTGCTTGGAACCCATGCCACCGTCGCCGTGGATATGCAGAACGGCACCCGATATTTCGATGGCATCGTGTGCGAGGCCAAGCATCAGGGGCATACCGAAAACGGGATCCGCTATGGCCTGACCTTGCGCCCATGGCTGCACCTGGCGGGCCTGCGCCGCACGCAGCGGATCTTTCACAATCAGACGGTCGTGGAGATCGTGGAGGCGGTGCTGAGCGATTATGCCGATCTGGGCGATCCGCATCTGGAGGTGCGCCTGTCGGACACGTACCCGACATTGGAATACACGGTGCAATACGGCGAAAGCGACGCAACCTTTGTGCAGCGCCTGTTGGAGCGGTTCGGGATCACCTGGATCTATGCCCATCGCGCCGGCAATCACACGCTTGTGCTGACGGACAATGCCGATGCGTTTGCCGATGTGCCGGGGGGATCGCGCCCGTATTTTGGGGTCGAAAAGCACCACATGGGCGAGGAGGAGCATTTTCGCACCTGGCATGGCGGCAGCCGCGTGACCACCGGGGCGGTGCGCCTGACCGAGTATAACTTCAAAACCCCGCACGCCGCGCAAGAGGTCAGCCAAGAGGGCACGATCGCCCATGACCACAGCAAGGTCGAAAGCTTTGATTGGCCGGGCGACTATCTGCAGCAAGGGCAGGGGACGGGCGTCGTGGCCCGCCGGGTGGAGGAGGAGACGGGGGGCTTCGCCCGCCACCACGCCACCGGCGATGTGGCCAGCCTGGCGGCGGGCACCTGCGTGACCTTGTCCGGCGATGACGTGCCCGGCGCCTCGGGCCAGCGGTTCGTTTGTCTGCAAGCCGTGCATGAATTCCGGTCCCAAAGCTATGGCAGCGGGGAGTCTCAGAACACGGACCGGGCCTATGACGGCACCTATGTCTTGATGCCCGACACGGAGCCTTTGCGCCCGCAACGCACCACACCCCGCCCGATCATCCATGGCCCCCAGACCGCGGTCGTCGTCGGCGACGGAGAGATTGATTGCGATGAATACGGCCGGATCTTGGTGCGGTTCCACTGGGACTTGGCGGGCGCCTATTCCATGCGGTGCCGGGTGTCCCAGAACTGGGCCTCTAAGGGGTGGGGCGGGATGGTCATTCCGCGCATCGGGATGGAGGTCATCGTGGAGCATCTGGAGGGCGACCCCGACAAGCCCATCGTCACGGGGTGCGTTTATAACGGGGCGAACATGCCGCCCTATGACCTGCCGGCGCATAAAACAAAATCGGTGTTCCGGTCCGACACCCATAAGGGCAGCGGCTTTAACGAATTCATGTTCGAGGATGAGAAGGGCGAGGAGAAAATCTACCTTCACGCCGAAAAGGACCACGAAATCCATGTGGAGAACAACCGCGCCAAGCGGGTGGATCGCAACCAATCCGAAAGCGTGGGCAACAACAAATCCATCGAGATTGGCAACAACCACCATGAGGTGATTGGCGGCAACATGACTGTGATGGTGGGGCCCAATAAGCTGCAAACGGCGGTGACCAGCGCGTTTTCGAAGTTCACGGATCGGATCGGCGGGTTGGCCGATAAACTGGGCCTGCCAGACATCATGAATATGGGGGAAGGGAACCTGATTATCGGTGTGGGCAAGAACAAGGCCGAGACCGTGATGATCAGCTCCAACGAGATTGTGGGCGCGGCCAAAACCGTGACTGTGGGCGGCGGGTATCAATTGTCGGTGCAGGGCATCCGCAACGAATCCACGCTGTTGGGCGCCTACGAAGAGGTGGGGCAGAACAAAGTGGTCGTCGCCGGCAAGCGGATTGAGTTCAGCACCGGTAAGTCTATGATTCAATTGAATGAAGACGGCTCGATCTTGATCGAAGGGGTGACGGTGACCGTCAAAGGCTCCAGCCGGATCGATCTGAATTGAGGGCCGCCCCATGAGTTACGTGAACGGGATTTTCGTCAAGCGCGAGGCAGAGCGTCAGGCCCTGCGCGACAAGAAGCGGGATGCCTTCTTTGCGGACTATGACGCGCCGCGCCTGAAGGACCCGTTCCTGATCGAGGTGGACCCGGCGGCGCAGCAGCAAACAGTGTTCGACCTGCTGGAGGAGAACCTGTCGCTGCATGGCGCCGATACCACCGGGCTGACGATGATGCGGGCCGAGTTGGCGTCGCTGGCGTTCGGGCTGCCCACGGTTCCGGTTGGTCTGCCGCACCAATTGACCCTGGCCGATGCCATGCCCGAAGGGATGCTGAAGTCGAACTTCGCCATGGGATGGGCCGGGTGGTTCGACGATGGGTGATCTTGCCGCAGAGGATGCCGCCGGACAGGGCGTGGTGCGGCAAATCCAGTCTGCCAGCGTGCCGGACGTCACCGATGCAAGTTATCAGTCGCAACTGGCCGCGTTAGGCGATTATGCCCAGACCGCTTTCAACGAGGTGTTGGCGCAGTACCGGTTCATGGGGCTTGTCTGCGGCATTCCCGGCCCGGGCGAAGACCAAAGTGATGTGGATGCCGCCCGGGAGGCGGTGATGGAGGCAATCTCTGACTTCCTCCACCCCGAGGGGGGACCGCTGGGCAGTCAGATCGCGGAACGGTATCGCGAATACCTGGACATGCGCGACGCCACCGATTTGCTGGACCGGTTCGGTGAGAACGAGGCGTCTATCATCACCGACGCCGTGCGCGGCGTTGGCGGGATCGGGCATCCGACGGATACTGGCGGCTATGCCCAAGATATTCTGGCCGGAGTCCGCCGTCCGAACCTGGCCCCGCAGATCGAGCGGGGATTAATCTCGCCGGAGGGGGTGGCCTATGTGAACCAGGCCGCCGACGCCTACGAGGAGGCCGTGCGCCTGGACGTCATGCGCCGCGAATTGGCGGCAGAGCGGCGGCGGCAATGGTGGGCCGGTGTCTGGGCCGGGGTGCGCAGCTATTACGACGAGAATATGGAGTTGATTCGCAACGGCCAATGGCTGTTGGCAACGGGGCGCATCGCCATCGACGCCATGATCTTTGCCGCCGAAGAAATCGTGATTGCGGGCCTGGTTGCAGGGATCATTGCCGTCACCGGGGGGTTGGCTGCGGCGGTGGCCCTGGCCCTGCGCGCGGCCCTTCGCATGGCGCTGAGCGCGGTGCGCATGGGCACGCGCACGGTCCGGCGCGTCACGGCCACCTGGGATTTCAAGATCGAGCTGCGCAAGGTGGAGCCGGGTGTTCTGTATTCCAATGTCAGCCCGCTCAGCATCTCGGTCACGCGCAAGCTGGACTATGAAAAGCCGATCAATGTCGAAACGGACCTGACCAACGCAGAACGCCAAGCCATCGGCGAAGGCGGGCAGGGGTCCACCGTGCCCGATGCAGACGCCGGAGAGCCGGGGACGGCAGGGCAGGGGGGGACGAACCTTGATGACCCGCCAGCCTATCGGCACCCGCGCGATGGTGATCCGCCCCGTTCGACCGAGGAGCTTGTCCCCGGTGGCAGGGTCCCATTCAGCCGCCGGGATCCTGCGGTTTTCCAGGATTGGTGGGACGATCTTAGCTACGAAGAATTGTCGCGTCTGTCGGCGGATGAGGACATCCTGCCGCAGATCAACCAGGGCATTCGTGGCAATGGCGGGCAGCATGAGTGGCTGAAAGTCAGTCAGCAGTTGGAGCACAAACGTCTCGGCTTCTCCATGCGGGAAATCCAAGATTGGGTGACGGCCACCGGCGTGGCGGAGGGCCCTTTGCCTCGGCCGACGGCCAGTGGAGCAACACGTTGGCGGCATAACCCGGAAGGCGGCGGCCCCGGGTCCGGTGTCGGGTCGCGTACCATGCACAACGCCCTTGAGGGGCTTTATCAGCCGCCGGCGCGCAGCCGGTCAGAATTTCTTCGACGCATGGGCTATTTCGCGAATAGTTATCTGGATGGCGGCGTGGATGGCCTGCCGAGTGGGTTGAGAAATGGCATTTTGCAGGCAGGAGGGGGTTGATGGCCCTGATTGACGATTGGATCGCCTATGTGGAGGACCCGACGCGGTTTTCCATGAGCCATTTCGAGAGCTTGATCGAGACGTTAGAGACGGAAGAGGCGTTGCATCAGGCGTTTGATCGTCTGCCCGGGGGGTCGCATTTCGTGGCGGGCCTTGTGGCGTTCCGCGCCCGGACCGATGGGACCGGCGTCTACCGTCAGCCGAAGGCGGTGGAGGTTCGGTCCGAGGATTTGGATCTTGCCTCGGCCTATCGCGACAATATGGTCGACCGCTTGCGGGATCTTGGCGACCCGGAGGCGGCGCTGATCCGGGACGCGCCGCTGGAACAGATCGCGCAGGCCGAATATAAGCAGCTCTCTGCCGAGGGGTCTCTGCCGCTTCTGGATGCGCCCATGGGCATCGCGCAAGACTTTATCATTGCAACCAAGGGCGCACCGAAATGGATCCGCGGGCTGTATGAGGCGGTCTATATGATGACGACGATCCCCGAAGTGTCCCGGTGGTTGGTATCGCCGGTTGTGACCTATCCTTTGGATGACGCCCCAGCGGGAGAGCTTTGGCTGCGGGGTCATCGCATGGATTTCTGCGAGGATCGGACGTTGCTGATTGTTGGCGGGGCGTAAGGGACGGACGGGTGTGACGGCGTCGGACCTGCGGGCGGATTGGGCGCGGGAGCTGGCGTTGGTGTTGCGCGGTCGCGGTTCCGGCCATGGCTTGGCTGCGGGGATCCGTGGCGGTCAGACAAGGGCCGACAGGCGGGCCGCGGTCTTTGGCATTCGGGCCAGACTGCGGTCAATGCGCTGTTGCCAGGCTTTGCCGCGCGCCCGCGCATCCATATAGGCGTCGCGCAGGTCGTCGGGGCGTTCTTCCGACAGCACGGCCACGAGAAAGGCCGCCTGGGCCCGGTCTTTTTGGGACTTCTGCGATTGCGGCCCCTCAAGCCTGCGGTCGGCTACGATCAGTTTGTGGATGCCGTAGCGTTCGGGCCGGGGCACTTGGATCAGGACGCCGGAGCGATAGAGAAGCGGGACGGTCAGCGGCTCTGCGATCAGGTAATTCAGGTGGTGCAGGGATTGCGCGCTGACGCCAAGGGCCTTGAGCGGGCGAAGGCCCTCATCTTCGCTGAAGGAGGGGGTCAGAAACTCCACCAAAGTTTGGCGCTTGGTCTGCATCCACCGCCACACGCGCCCCTTTTCCATGGATGGCACGGGGGCGAATTTGAGGTCGTCGAAGACGCCGGGCAAGGCGGGATCAACCGCATCGTTGAGGACAAGGGACAGGCGTTCAAAGCTGGCAATGTCGATGTCTTGGGTCATGGCGGACTGGTCAAAGCCGATCTGCACGCCCAGGACGCCTTCATAGCTGCGAAACGCCTGCGTCCCTACAAGCGTGCCGCCCAGCCGAAAGACGCCGACCCGGGCCAGCGCTTGCAGGACTTGGCCCGTGGCCAGGTCAGGGGTCAGATAGCCTTCGGCCCGCAAAATTCGCATGAGCCGGGCACAGTCCCGGCTAAGGTCGCGGCTGTTTTCACTGGCGTTGGCGTGTTGGGACATGCGATGGCGCATGTCGTCGGTGTCTTCGCCCAGGTAGCGGTCAACCACGTCATCGCCGAGGCGGTACTGATCGTACCAGTAGCGGCGCCCGCGAATGGTTTTAACGCGCGGCTTGCCCCGGATCTCGCCTAGGGCGCCTTGCTTGAGCAGGCGCAAAAGGTCGATCCAGGCCGATTGGCCCACGGCGGAGTGGGGGCGGTACATGCGCGACACCCTACAGAAAATTGTTCGTAGGGTACAGGGCCCGTCTGCGCCCAAGGGCCCGCGCGCGTGTTTGGTCAAACCAGATCGGTACTATTCGGCGGCTTGCTGGGCCAGGACGGCGCTGCAGGGGTTCTTGGCATGTCCGTCGACCGCTTGGCAGATCAGGATGCCGCGCACCGGTGTGGGGGGTGCGGGCAGAAGTGCCGTGAAACGCATGGTCGTACTGGGCCGTTCGGGGTGGGTCGCAGTTATGGCATAGCGCAGGAAGGCACCATCATCCGTCGGTTGGCCCCGGGTTACGATCTCGGTCACCGCAAAGCCTGATCCGAGGACAAAGGCCTCAAGCACCTGCACCGATCGTCCTATGATCGCGGGTCGCAACGGCTGATGCCACTGGGCGGGGAAGGGCAGAATATGCAGGCGCGCGTCTTGGCCCAAGACCGACGGCAGGTCGTCGGCATAGAGGGCCACCAATGACGGGACCCTCGGTTGACCCGGAAACGCCAAGTCATGGAGCCGCTGATCCATCGCGATCCAACCGTTGGTCAGGGTCATGTCAAAGCCGCTGCTGGCCTTTTGGTACCGCCGCGTTTCCACGTCCAATCGGGTCTCTATGGCGGAAAACAAGTCCGCCAGGGCCATGCCAAAGGCAATCTGAGGAAGCGGCTCTTTGCTGTCTGCTTTGATGTCCTCCTCAAGCGCCATGACCCGTTCCCCGATCAGCAGCAGTTTCTGGCCCGTTGACAGATGATCCATGCCATAGACCTCCAGCACGGGGGCAATCTCGGCGGCCATGTCCTCGACACTGAGCACGCTGTCCTCTGCCTTCCGGGCCAGCGGTTCGAGCGCGCGGGTCAGGTCCTCTAGCGTGACGAAGTTGTGGTACGTGGCGGGGAAGGGGCCGCGCAACATCTTCCACGCTTGCGGCGGTCCGCAACGGGCGTGGAAATCGGTCCATGCCTCTTCAAACCGTTCGCGGCGTTCCCACACGCGGTCAAACGCAGACAGGGTGCCAAGGGACCGGCCCGATTGGATAATCATCTCATCCGAGATGCTTTCCCGTGGCCGTGCGCCGCCTTTGGTGACCGCGTCGAACAGGACCTGAAAGGCCACGAGCACGCGGGTTTGCGTGACAATGAAGTCCCGATGGGCGCGGTCCAAGGAGTTCGTGGCGGCACGGCATTGGGCGCTTAACGCGGTTAAGGTGGTTCGGCTTCGCGCGCGGCCAAAACTCATGCCCGCGACCAGAATGGACGCGTTTGGCCAATCCATGTCGGCGGGCCTGCTTTGGACCCGGGACCAGTTGGCGGCGCGGTCGTGCAAGGCATCCATGGGGATGGCCCAGGCCAGGCCCGCACCCGTGTTCCGACTGCCGGAGAGAAGGCCGATGACGCGTCCGGACCCGTCCACGATGGGGGACCCGCTGGCCCCGCCTTCGGTCGTGATGTCCAAGGCCAGAACCTTGATCGATGGGTCCTGAAAGATCGAAATCTCTGTCCCGTCGCGGGGGTCCGGTGCCGTCCACGCAAGCCCGGATTGCAGGCCCGCGCGCGCACGTTCGCCCCGCAGAACGAAACGGTCCATACCAAGGGGCGCGCCGTGGAGGGCAATCGCCTCGCCAGCGCCGCCCGCCCCTGCATCCGGGTGGAGGTCGTAGCCCTGGCTGTCAGACAGGGCGGGCACCGACAGGATTGCAATGTCGCGGGTTGGGGCGATGTAGTCGATCACGACATCGCTAAAGTCGCGCCCGTCGAAGGACCGCAATTCGATATGCTGCGCATTCTCGATCACGTGATACGCCGTCAGCACACGGCCCTTCGGGTCCAGGAACGCCGTGCCGTATTCCAGCGTGTTGGGTTTGTGCGCGACGACCCGGAACAAGGCGTCTTGGCGCAGCGTCGTCAGAGGGGAGGCGTGGGCCCCAAACCCCACAACCCCAGAGAGCATCGCCCACAGGGCCACAGCCAAGACTGTCGCCGCGACAGCACCTCTCCTCCGGTCGGTCTGTGCCATGGTGCCCCCTGCGCCCGTCCGCTTTGGTTCCTGACAGCTTGGAAAAGGACGGACCGCTGCGTCAAGTTGCGCGATACCTTGCCATGGGTTCGTGATGCCGCAGGCCAGGAACTGGCGTCACTTGGACTGGCGGGGGCGCAATCTGCGGACATTAGAGGCGGGTTTTGCCTTGGCCTTGGGCTTGGCCTTGGTGGGCGGCTTGGGGGCCGTGCCCGGCCCGTCGAACAGATCCGACAGGATAAGGGTCGAGCGTTCTTCGATATCGGCAAAATGCTGCGTCAGCCAGCGGTCGGCATGGTGGCGCCCAATGTCGCGCAAATGGGTCAGAAACGCCCATTCGCTGTTCATCTTACTGGACGCCTCAAGTTCGAGCATGTCGTCGCAGCCGTCGATCATGTGCAGGTACATTTTCCGGTATCGCCCTTCCTTCAGGGCGCCTTCATCCAACAGGCGGTCCACCAGGTCGATGGCCCGCAAGTCCCGGAGCAGGGATCCGTTGAACGTGATCTCATTGATGCGGTTCTGAATGTCGCGGGCGCGGGTCGGTGTGCCGGGCCGTTTCAGGGGGTTGATCTGTACGATCAGGATGTCGGGCGACGGGGAATGATCAATGAACGGGAACAGCACCGGGTTGCCCATATAGCCGCCATCCCAATAGGGCACGCCGTCGATTTCCACGGCTTTGAACAGTTGCGGCAGACAGGCCGAGGCCATGACCACATCCAGCGTGATCTCATGCCGGTGGAACACGCGGGCCCGGCCCGTTTCCACATTGGTGGCAGAGATGAAGAGGCCCATATCCTCCTCTCCGGCGATTTTGCGAAAATCGATGAAATCTTCGACCAAATCCCGCAGTGGATTGATGCCAAGCGGGTTGAGGTCGTACGGCGAGGCCATGCGATTCACCAGATCCATCATGACGTAACCGGGGCTGTTATCCAGCGACCAGGACCCCATCCAAACGTCCAGCGGCGTGCGCTTGATGGGACTGCTTTGCCCGGCCACGGAGATCTTGTGCCAAAACGCCTCGAGCGCCACGCGGGCCCCGGCGGCCCCGTCATCATACATGCCTTGGGCGGCCACGACGGCATTCATGGCCCCGGCGGACGTGCCGCTGATCGCTTCGATCCACAGGGCATCTTCTTCGAACATGCGGTCCAGGACGCCCCAGGTGAATGCCCCGTGGGACCCGCCGCCTTGCAGCGCCAGATTGATCGCTTTGGTATGATGGGCCTGCCGTCCACTGCCTTTGGCCATGATGTCCTCTTGGGTCAGGTTCCGTGCCGTCCCTGCATGACGGGCGGCGGACGCTGGGTCAACGCGGGTGGCGCAGTTGTGACTGAAACCCCGGGGCGGTGCGGCTAAGTCTTGTCAGGGGGCCCGAAGACCGGGCATTCAGGGGCATGGCCGTTTCATTCCTGATCACGTGGGCGATGACCCTGTGGCTTGCCATCGGCGCCTTGGTGGCGGTGCCCTTTCTTTTGTGGGGACTTGATCGGATCGATCCGGATGCGGACGGGGCCTATGTGTTTCGACCGCTTCTGGTGCCCGGTGTCCTGCTGATCTGGCCGCTTGTGCTGTGGCGGTGGCGGGTGCTGGCCGTCGGGCGCGAGGATGAGATGGCGCGGTGCCGCCCGAATCGCGGCGCCCATCGTCCCATTGCGATCATCCTTCCGGTGGTTCTGGCTGTGACAATGATTTTCGGGCTGGCGGCGCGTCAACACTGGCCCAGCGACATCGCCCCCGTCCAGGTGTCCCGCCCATGAGCGTCAAATTCATCCCGGTTCAATGGAACCAGAACAAGTGGCTTTATGATGCGGTCCTGCTGGTCGGGGTCGGGGCGTTCCTTTGGGTGTTTTTGTACATCACGCCCGAGACCCTGAGCCACGAGCACCCGATCAACCCGCAAATTCACAACGCGCGGGCCTTTGGGGCCTGTGCGTTTGTGATGCTGACGGTGGTTTTGTGTATCGGGCCGCTTGTCCGGTTAGACGCAAGGTTTCTGCCACTTTTGTACAATCGGCGCCATTTCGGTGTGCTGACGGCCATGGTCGCCATGACCCATGCCGGGTTTATCCTGGGTTGGTACTTTGCGTTTTCCCCGACGGAGCGGGTTCAGGCGCTGTTCCAAGCCAATACCAGCTATGGCCAGATTGCCGGCTTCCCGTTCGAGATTTTCGGCGTCGTTGCCCTGGTCATCCTTCTGGTTCTGGCCGCGACCAGCCATGATTTCTGGCTCAAGTTCCTGACCCCGCCCCTGTGGAAGCGTTTGCATATGGGGATTTACGTGGCCTACGCGGCGGTCGTGGCCCATGTGGCCCTGGGGATTTTGCAGGACCAGCAGAATGTGGCGGTCCCCCTGCTGTTCCTGGGCGGCGCGGCCGTGGTTGCGGGGCTACACCTGTGGGCCGCGCTGGCCGACCGGGGCGGGGCGCGTCCGCAGGCGGCGGACTGGCTGCAGGTTTGTGACGCGCACGACATTGCCGATGGTCGCGCCCGCATCGCGGAGCTGCCCAATGGCGACCGTGTGGCGGTGTTTCGCCATGGTCAAAGTCTGAGCGCGATTGCCAATGCCTGCGCCCACCAAAACGGTCCTTTGGGGGAGGGGCGCATTCTCGACTGTCTGGTGACCTGTCCCTGGCATGGCTTTCAATATGACGTCACCAACGGACGCTCCCCCGCGCCATTCACCGAGAAAGTGCCGACCTATAACCTGCGGCTAGAGGGCGCGCAGGTTCTGGTGGATCCGCGGGCCAATGCGCCCGGCACGCCGGTGCCGCCCCTGTCCGTCGCGCATCTGGAGCAGACATGACCGATCGGCCTTTCTTCGTGGGCTACGCGCCCTGTCCCAAGGCGCTGCGCCGCCTTTATTTGGGGATCATGGCGGGGTTCATTGTGCTGTTTGCCGCCGCGGGCTTCCTTCTGGGCGCGTCCCAGGATGCGCCCGAAGCGGCGGGGTTTCGCTTTGACTACGGGCGCCAGACGGTAACGGGCGTGGTGGAGTTCACGCCCTATGGCGTGCTGCATGTCACCGGTGGGACGGAACGGATCCCGGCGGGCACGTCCCTGTTGCTTGCGGGTCAGGGCAAGACAGGTGTTGATCCGGGCCGCGCGCCGGGGGCGGGGGCCTTGGCCCAGATTTCTGGCACGGCGTTGGAGCGGGGGACCATCACAATGCTGCAAGTGGCTGGCGGCCGCAGGGGGGTGCAGGCGGCGGACGGATCTGCGCCGGACGTGTCGGTGGAACCGCTGGGTCGGTGGCGCCTGGCCGGAGAGATTTGTGACGGGAAATGCCTGTCCGGTGCCATGCGCCCGGGCCGCGGTTTGGCCCACAAAGCCTGTGCAAACCTGTGCATTTCGGGGGACGTGCCGCCGGTTTTTGTGTCGTCACAACCCGTGGCGGGCACGGAATTCATGTTGATCACCGGCCCAGACGGCGGCCCCCTTCCGCCGGAGGGGTATGACCGTGTCGGACAATATGTGAGCCTCGAAGGGGAGCTTGAAAGGCGCGGCACGTTGCTTGTGTTGCGCATGGACCCGCGCACGTTGGAAGTGCTGCCATGATCCGGCGCATCATCCTTCTGACATTGGTGACGGGCCTGTTCGTGGTGTTTTTCTACGCCTCCCGCTATTGGCCCCTGCGCCTTTGGGGCAACGGAGAGATGTTTGGCCTTCCGCCGCGCGGGGGCCTTGTGGGGCGGTGGCTGCGCGGGACGGATTTCGCGCCGTTCGAGTTGTTGATCTGGGGGATCGGCATTGTGCTGATCCTGACAGGCTTGCAGAAAGTGTTGGAACGGTAGGGGCGTCAGCCAGGCACGGTATCGTTCAAATCTTCCAGCAGACGGCCATGTTTGCGCGTCTCGCGGATGACATCGCCGAACGTGTTAAGACCCTTTCCAGCCAAAAGCGGGATCAGTTTGACGACAACCTCGGCGGTGGCCTGTGCATCCCCAAGGGCGGAGTGGCGCAGATCGGGCGGGATCACGATGCCGAGACGGTCGCAAAGCGCGTCGAGGGTATGGACCTCGGTCGTGCCGAACACCACAGCAGACAGAAGGACGGTGTCGAGGACGGGATGGTCCCAGGCCACACCCATGTCGGTCTCCGCTCGGCGCAGGAAGGCCAGGTCAAACGGCGCGTTGTGGGCCACAAGAACCGCGTCTTTGGCGAAGGTGTGGAACGCACGCCCCGCGGTCACGAAATCGGGCGCCCCGGCCACATCGGCGTCGGTGATATGGTGGATACGGGTGGAGTCCGGCGGTATAGGCCGCCCCGGGTCCACGAAGCTGTCGAAGGTTTCGCCCGCAACGATCCCGCCCTTCAGGATGCGGACGGCGCCGATTTGCACCACGTCGTCTTTGGCCGGGAAAAGACCCGTGGTTTCGGTGTCGAAGGCCACTAGGCAAAGGTCCGAAAGTCGGCTGTCTTGGATGGCGGGCGGGTCGGACACCTGCAACAGGCCGAAGTCATAGACCAGCGGGCGGGACCCCGCGGGACGCCGCACGGTCTGATCCACCTCAAGGATCATCATGTATCCCTCCGCCTCCAACGGCTTGAGCCGGGCCGAAAAGGACATGCGCCGGTGGGGGTCTTCTGCGGTAAAACTGACCTCTTGCTGGGTCTTGGCCATGTCCGATTGGGCGGCGGACAGGGAGGTGGGATCGAAGTAGTCGGTCAGGGGCGCCTTGAGGCGCGGCGGCGTTATCCGCGACAAAAGATCGGCGGCTTGCCCGTCATAGAGCACGATCTCATGGGCCGGGTTCACCAGGATCATGGCCACCGGGATTTCGGTCAAAAGAGCGGTCAGTCGAAGGGTCTCGGCCTGCAAACGCTCCGTCTCGCGGGCGACATGGGCGGCGCTGTCGAGGACGGATGTGGTCAGCGTCGTGGACACGGCCTCCGCTGCGGGGGCGAGGTCGCCAAGGTAGCGGGCGGCGTCCCTGTCCACCTTGGCCTCCACCCCGGCATGGGCCCGCAGCCGAAGATCGGCGGCCAGCCTGTCGATGGGCTTGGCTACATTCTCATCGAACAGAAGCCAGACCCCCAGGGCCAGTCCCGAATTGAGAAAGGCGAAGATAAGAAACGCGGTGACGAAGGGCGCCGGTGAGGTGCCCCCTGCCGTCCGCGACCAACCAAACCAAAGCGCCCCCGCCGCCAGTGCCGCCCCACCCAAGGCCAGCAGGCCGAAGAACAGAAAGATGCGGAGCCGCAGGCTGAGGCGGGTGAACATGTCAGGTCTCACAAACCAGGGTCAGGATCGGATCATCCGGGGGCACCTTTTCCCAATCGGCGTTTGTCACGCTGCCGTCCTTGGCGAAGGCCGCCCCATCGATCAAAAGGGCAGAGCGTGCGCCGGGGCAATCAAACAGGACCGGCGCCTGGTTCACGGGCGACCAGCGCCCGAAGAAGTACAAATCGACCAGGCGTTGCCCGGGCTGATCCGGGTGCGTTCGCGCCGTGCCGGTGTCGACGGCCACAAAGCGTTTCGTGTAGGGCCAGACTTTGGTCCAGGGTCGCAGGAAGCTTTGTTCTTCCACAGTCGTGGCGACATCCAGCCCGTCCGGCAGGGTGGCGGTCGTTCGGCCGAACCAGGTGTATTCGTTCGAGATGGTGAGCGCGATCATGGCAGCGCCTGCCGCCACCGGTGTCAACCATCGGGGCAGCCGTCCGCCCAGGGCGCGGTTCAGCGCCAGGACCACCCCGGCCCCGGCGATCCCTGCGACGAATGTGGCGATGAGTTCGAAAAACATGGGCCTATCCTAACGCGCCTTTGCCGGACCCGGAGGCGGATTGCATTGTCTTTACCACGACAAATGCGTCCCGCAGATGGCTTCGCTCGAAATCCGACAAGCTGGAAGGGTCCAAGTAGTTGTTCGGTGCCTGCCCGTCTTTGATCTGCGCCGCCTGGTGTTCTAACCGCGTGTTGGCGATCAGATCATAGGCATCCAGCAAGTCCGCCGCCCCACTTGCGGACAAGGTGCCTGCGGCCTGGGCCGCCTCTAGCCGGGCACGGGTGTTGGCCCGGGTCAATTGGCCCTGCAACGTGTAGATACGGCCCAGATCCACGACGGGCACGACGCCGTTGTGCTTCAGGTCCAGCTGATTGCGATGCTCGCCCGACCGGATGGTCGCCAGCCCCCGTAGAAGGCCAAGGGGCGGCTGATGTTTCAGCGAGTTAGAGATCATGTGGGCGGTGAAGATCGAGTTTTTGGCAGCCTTCGCAAGGGTCGTGCCTTGCAAGTCGCTGAACAGGGTTTCGTCACCGCCAATGGGCCGGAGGTCGAACATAACGGACGCGAGCATCTGCGCCTCCGGGTCCGGTTTGGCGATCCATCCGTCGAAATAGCTGCGCCAAGTGGCCAGGGGTTGGCACCAGCGTGGATTGGTCGCCATCATGTCGCCAGGGCAGTAGAAATA
The DNA here is from genome assembly GCA_039817645.1 of Pseudomonadota bacterium. GTDB lineage: Bacteria > Pseudomonadota > Alphaproteobacteria > Rhodobacterales > Rhodobacteraceae > Jannaschia. The sequence goes on from JBCBVM010000031.1 coordinate 33,595, forward strand.
GCCGCAGGTCGCCATCCCATCGCTGACAAACTTGGCCAATGCTGCGAAATAGGGTCGGTCCGCGTCGGTGACGTCGTCGGACAGGATCATGCAGTTGTCCTGATCCGAGACGCCCGTCTGCTCCTGCCGTCCTTGGGAGCCGCAGGCCAGCCACAGGTACGGCACAGGTGGGGCGCCCAGCTCGGACTCGGCCAGGGTCAACAGGCGCCGCGTGACGGTATCGGCGATGTCGGTGATCAGCCGGGTCACCACGTCGTGCCGGTTGCCCATGGCCACAAGTTGCGCCAGCAGGGACGGGATCTCAGCCGTGGAGCGTCCCATGGTGGCCGCGTTAGGGGCCTTGGCTATTCTGCGGACCAGATCCCCGGAGGAGATGGCTTGGGCCCGGGTCAGGTCAGTCTGCGTCACGATCCCCACAAGCCGGTCGCCTTCGAGGATGGGAATATGGCCGATCCCTTTCTCCATCATCACGTGAAGGACGTCCGTCCCAAGGGCACTGGGCGGCAGCGTCAGAACATCTTCGGTCATTATGGTCGAGACGGGCGCCTGGGGGTCGCGGCCCTTGGCCACCACGCGCCCAGTCATGTCGCGCACCGTGACGATGCCGCGAAACCCCTGTCCGTCACTGACACACAGGGAGGAGATGCCACTTGCATGCATCTGTGCGGCGGCCGCTTGGATTGATGTGTCGGGCGTGCATTGCATGGGATCGCGGGTCATCAATTGGGCGACGGGCAGGGTGGTCAGATCCTTCCGCTCTGCCCGGGTTGGGCGGCGGCGGTCAAAGAAGCGGGCGACTTTTGGATGGCGGTCAATCAGCGTCAGAAGGGTCGCGCCGGGCAACAGGATCAACGTCGCCGCTTGGCCTATCAAAGCCGTCCGGCTGGCGGCGGCGTCCCGCAAGATCGCGCGTTCACCGAAGGAATTGCGGGGGCCCAGGAGGGAGAGTTGAACGCCGGTTTCGTCCAGGATCTCCACCTCTCCGCTGACGATGATGTAGAGCGTGTCCACCGTGTCGCCCAGATCAAAGAGGCGGTGCCCCTTGGCATACTCTGCGGCGATGCAATCCTCGGCCAATGTGGCCAAATCCCCGTCGAGCAGACTGTCATAGGGGTGGACGGAGGCAAGGAAACGGGTGAGCGACTCGGTCAGGGCCATGGGACGCTTTCTGTGGAGCAAGCGATCCCGCCCAAGGGGCGGGATCGGAGGGAGAGCGGGGAAGGACCGCCCCTGGGAGGGGGGGCGGCCCGCTCTGCCTTAGTGGTCTGCGGCAGCGGCCCCGGCACCCCGGGGGATGCGGACGCTTTCGACCAGGTCCTTGATCTCCTGCGGGGTCTCTTTGGTCATGCCAGAGACCACGTAGGCCACACCGAAGTTCACCATGGCGCCAATGGCCCCGAAAGACGTGGACTTGACCGGCCCCAGCAGAGGATCCGCATCCGTGAACGTGTTGGTGTCCGGGATGAAGAACCAGCCTTTGTGCAGGAAGATATAAAGCAGCGTCACCACCAGACCGGCCAGCATGCCCGCCACGGCGCCTGCATTGTTGATGCGGGTCGAGAAGATCCCCATCATCAGCGCCGGGAAGATCGAGGCCGCCGCAAGGCCGAAGGCAAGCGCAACGGTTTGCGCCGCAAATCCTGGTGGATTGAGACCCAGAAGGACCGCCACCACAATGGCCGCCGCCATGGAAACCCGCGCGGCCATCAGCTCTGACTTTTCGGACATGTTGGGGGTCAGTTGGCCCTTCAACAAGTCGTGGCTGACCGCAGACGAAATCGCCAGCAACAGACCCGCCGCCGTGGACAAGGCCGCCGCAAGGCCGCCCGCCGCCACAAGGCCGATGACCCATCCCGGCAGGTTCGCGATCTCTGGGTTGGCCAGCACCAGGATGTCCCGGTTGAAGTTGGTCAACTCATTCCCGGCCCAGCCATTGGCTTCGGCTTTGGCCTGCATGTCGGCATTGGCGTCGTTGTAATACTGGATCTGGCCGTCGCCGTTCTTGTCTTCCCAATCGAGAAGACCGGTCTTTTGCCACGTGGCCATCCAGGCATACTCCTCATCCGTCTCGATCTGTTCGACCGACACAGCGGCGCCTTCGGTCCCATTGGGCCACATCAATTCCGAGATGTTGAGCCGGGCCATGGCGCCCACAGCCGGAGCCGTCAGGTACAGCAGCGCGATGAAGACCAATGTCCAGCCAGCGGACCAGCGGGCGTCGGACACTTTGGGCACCGTGAAGAAGCGCATGATGACATGGGGCAGGCCGGCCGTCCCGATCATCAGCGACAGGGTGAACAGCACCATGTTGATGGTCGATCCGTGGGCCGCCGTATATTCGGCAAAGCCCAAATCGGTGACGATCTGATCCAGCTTTTGCAACAAGGGCGTGCCGGATGCGGTGTGCTCTCCGAACAGGCCCAGGGCCGGGATCGCATTGCCCGTCAGTTGCAGAGAGATAAAGACCGCCGGGATAGTATAGGCCGTGATCAGCACGCAGTATTGGGCGACCTGGGTATAGGTCACACCCTTCATGCCGCCGAACACCGCATAGGCGAACACGACGCACGACCCTAGCAACAGACCCCAGGTGGCGTCGATTTCCAGGAACCGGCCGAAGGCAATGCCCACGCCCTGCATCTGGCCGATCACATAGGTGATGGACGCCACCAGCAGACAGATCACCGCCACAAGCCGTGCCGTCTTGGAGTAGAAGCGGTCGCCGATGAATTCCGACACTGTGAACTTGCCGAACTTGCGCAGGTAGGGCGCCAGCAGCAGTGCCAAAAGGACATAGCCGCCCGTCCACCCCATAAGGAACGACGAATTGTCGTAGCCGGTGAACGCGATCAGGCCCGCCATGGAGATGAACGACGCCGCAGACATCCAGTCCGCCGCCGTGGCCATGCCGTTCGTGACCGGGTGCACGCCGCGTCCGGCGGCATAAAACTCTGATGTGGACCCGGCCCGGGCCCAAACCGCGATGCCGATGTAGAGCGCGAAAGATGCGCCCACAAACAGCAGGTTGATGGTAAACTGATCCATGGGACTATTCCTCGTCCACGCCGTATTTATTATCGAGCTTGTTCATCCGCCAGGCGTAGAAGAAGATCAGTGCCAGGAAGACGAGAATGGAGCCCTGTTGGGCGAACCAAAAGCCAAGATCTGTGCCGCCCACCGAGATGCCGCTCAGCACGGGGCGCAGGATGATGCCGAAGCCGAACGAGACGATGGCCCAGATCACCAAAGAGATCAGGATCATGCGTACGTTTTCGGCCCAATATCCCTTATCGGTCTCTTTGGACTTGTCGGGATTGAGTGATTGTTCTGTCATTAGGGTCCTCCTTTTCCTCCGATAGGCGCAGCTCGATTTGTTTGCTGCCGTCCATGATTGCCCCGCCAGATCCGCGCGGGGATCGTCGGGCTGTTGATGGGTCTGTGGTCTTCGCCTCGACCGGGTTTTGACGTCGGACGCAGGGCCGGGGTGCGATCCGGCCTAGGCTGTGACTTCGGTCACCAGCACGCTGAGGGCCTGGGTAATCGCGTCGATCTCGCCCATGGCATCGACGGATTTCAGAACACCTTTCCGGTCGTAGTAGGCGATCAGCGGGGCGGTCTGTGCGTGGTAGGCTTGCAGCCGTTGCGCCACCGTTTCGGCATTGTCATCTGCCCGCCGCTTCATGTCTGTGTTGCCGCAATTGTCGCAAGTGCCCGCCACGCGGGGCGGTTTGAAGCTGTCGTGATAGCCTTCGCCACACGCCCCGCAGGTGAACCTGCCAGAGATGCGCGCGACCATGGCGGTGTCCTCCACCTCAAGGCTGATAACCGCGTTGATGCGTTGGCCGCTTTCTGCCAGCAGGTCATCAAGCGCCTCTGCCTGAACGTCTGTCCGTGGGAAGCCGTCGAGGATGACGCCCTTGGCGCAATCCTCTTGCGCAAGGCGGTCGCGCAGGATCGCAATGACGATGTCATCGCTGACCAGGCCCCCGGCTTCCATGACGGCTTTTGCCTGTTGGCCCGCGTCCGTACCGGCGGCCACCGCAGCCCGCAAAAGGTCCCCGGTGGACAGTTGAACAAGGCCGTGGCCCTCTTCGAGCTTGCGCGCTTGGGTGCCTTTGCCAGCACCCGGAGGGCCCAGCAGGATCAGAACGGGGGCAGGGGTCGGGATGCGGGATCCGTCCATGGCTCAGGCCCCCCTGTTCATTCGGTTGTCGATCAGGTCATCGACGACGCTTGGGTCGGCCAGGGTCGACGTGTCCCCCAGAGCACTGAAGTCATCTTCGGCGATCTTACGCAGGATCCGCCGCATGATCTTGCCCGAGCGTGTCTTTGGCAGGCCGGGGGCCCATTGGATCAGGTCGGGCTTGGCAATGGGGCCGATTTCGGTACGAACCCAGACTTCCAATTCCTTGCGAAGGGCGTCTGTCGGTGCCTCCCCGTTCATCAGGGTGACATAGGCATAGATGCCCTGGCCCTTGATGTCGTGCGGGTAGCCGACCACAGCCGCCTCGGCCACTTTGGCATGGGCGACCAACGCGCTTTCAACTTCGGCGGTGCCCATTCGGTGGCCGGACACGTTGATCACGTCATCGACGCGCCCCGTGATCCAATAGTCCCCATCCTCGTCGCGACGGCACCCGTCGCCGGAGAAGTAGTACCCCTTGTAGTCGCTGAAATATGTCTTTTCGAACCGCTCATGGTCGCCCCAGACGGTACGCATCTGGCCGGGCCAACTGTCGGCGATGCACAGGACGCCCTCAACCCCGTTGCCCTCGACCACTGCGCCGGAGGTTGGCTCCAACACGACGGGTTTGACGCCAAAGAACGGCACCTGTGCCGCGCCGGGTTTCAGCGTGGTTGCGCCGGGCAGGGGGGTCAGCATGTGGCCCCCGGTTTCGGTCTGCCAGAACGTATCCACGATGGGGCACCGGCCCTTGCCGACGACATCGTTGTACCAATTCCAGGCTTCCGGGTTGATCGGCTCCCCGACGGACCCAAGAAGGCGCAAGGTGGACAGGTCATACTTGCCAACCCATTCATCCCCTGCCCCCATCAGGGCCCGGATCGCCGTCGGTGCGGTATAGAACTGGGTCACCTTGTGCTTTTCACAGACGTCCCAGAACCGTCCGGCATCGGGGAAGGTGGGCACGCCTTCAAACATGATTGTCGTGCCGCCATTGGCCAGCGGCCCATAGACGATGTAGCTGTGCCCCGTGACCCAACCCACATCGGCGGTGCACCAGAAGATGTCCCCGTCATGGTAGTCGAAGGTGTATTGGTGCGTCATCGCCGCATACACGAGATAACCGCCGGAGGAATGGACCACGCCCTTGGGTTGCCCGGTGGAGCCGGAGGTGTAGAGGATGAACAGCGGGTCTTCGGCGCTCATTTCCGCGGGCGGGCAGGTGTCTGACACCTTCTCGATCATGGCGTTGTAGTCATGGTCCCGCGGCGTCCACGTGGTCTGGCCGCCCGTGCGTTTCACGACCAGGCATTTGACGCTGTCCTTGCAGTGCAGCAGGGCGGTGTCAGTATTGGACTTCAATGGCGTTTCTCGTCCGCCCCGGGGGGCGTAATCCGCGGTGATGACAACCTTGGCGTCACACCCGTTGATACGCGCCCCCAGTGCGTCCGGGGAGAAACCGGCGAAAACGATGGAATGAATGGCCCCGATGCGCGCACAGGCCAGCATGGCATAGGCCGCTTCGGGGATCATGGGCAGATAGATGACCACGCGGTCGCCTTTTGTGACGCCGAGGTCCTTGAGCACGTTCGCCATTCGGCAGACGGAGCCGTGCAACGCGCCATAGGTGATGTGCATCGGGTCTTCGGTGCGCGGGTCGTCCGGCTCCCAGATGATGGCGGTTTGGTCGCCGCGTGTGGCCAGATGGCGGTCGATGCAATTCGCCGCCACATTGAGCGTGCCGTCCTCATACCATTTGATGTTGATATTGCCGGGCGTGAAGGACGTGTTCTTGACCTTCGTATAGGGCGTCATCCAGTCCAGACGCTGGCCCTGTTCCCGCCAGAACTCTTCTGGGTCCGCCATGGATTGCGCGTAAAGATCTTCGTAGCCCGCAGCGTCGATATGGGCGCGCTCGACCGTTTCCGAGGATGGCGGATAGCCGCCCGAATTGGGCGTGTTCTGAATGTTCATGCTGTGCTCCTCCTAGCAGTGCGGGCGCCCTCCAGCGGCCCATGGCGGAGCGTTCCTTGCCCCGCGCTGCATTCCCACGCTCAGCATAGGGAGGTCTGTAAAATAGAAAATTGATCCTTGTCATAGTTGGATTTTTTTGTAAAAGAATTTTCCAACTTGGAGGGATTTTGTAAATTTCACCATTTGGTCAAAGAAATTGTCCTTTGATTTCTAGAAGGTAAGGCCTACCCAAAATTACGCATGTGTATGCCAACGTATACTGATGTCGTATTGACCAGAAGTTTGGGCCGACACAGTTGGCAGAGCAGCACTGGTGGAAGCCCGTTTGTTAACCTTTCCGCAGGCCCCATGAGGCGCAGAGGTCCGTGTGAGTCGCGGGCAAAATGTCCCGTGGCGATGTATTGCCCGCCCTGAGTCGCAGCCCCCTCGCCACGATGCCATCCGGATCTTGTGTAAGCAGACTTATGTAATATGTGGGCCGGGCTCAGGGTGCCAAGTCGACCAGAAAGGACATCACCTGATCGGCGGCCAGAGGCTTCGAGATCAGGGTGACGTCCGCGTCCTTGCAGGCCTGTCGCAGGGTCTGGGATCTGTCGGCCGAGATCAGGCGCACCGGGATATCCCCAAATCTGGACCGAAGCGCCTGCACCAAACCCAGCCCGTCCATGTCCGCCTCAAGCTGGTAGTCGATCAGGAAGGCATCTGGCATGATCCCCAGATCTTCGAGCAAGTCGAGGGCTGACGTTCCGTCTGCGGCGTGGATCAGATCGGCGCCCCACCCCTCCACCATCAGGGTGATCCCACGGGCGACTTCCAGGTCGTTTTCCACCAAAAGCACCACCTGCCCATCCAAAGCCGTGCGCCCCAGGATTTCGGGTTTTGGTCGGGGCGTCTTCTCTGCGTTCTCTCCCGACACGATGGGAAGCGAGATGCAGAACTGGCTGCCCCGACCCAATTCGGACCTTAGCGTCAGGTCATGGTCCAGCATCGCCGCCGCGCGTTCAACAATGGCCAGACCCAGGCCCAGCCCGTTCGCGCCGGACCGATGGGGGACCAGTTGGTGAAATTCCTGAAAGATCGCGGCCTGGTCCTGCACCGCAATCCCCGGGCCACAATCGCAAACCTGAAGCTGGGCCGCGCCATTTGCACGGCGGATCCCCACCAAAACGCGGTCGCCATCGGTGTGGCGAATGGCGTTGGCGACCAAGTTTTGAACCATCCGCCGCAAAAGCACCGGGTCGCTTCGGACCCGCAGGGATGTGGGTACGAAGGTCAGCGTGATCCCCTTCGCCGCCGCCAATGGGGTCATTTCCAGCGCAAGACTGTCGAGGATCGTGGCCAAAGGGGTCGTTTCGATGTTTAGCGTTATACGCGCCGCATCAAGCTTCGAGATATCGAGCAAAGCTTCGATAATCGTTTCTACCGACGCCAGGGCAGAGATCGCCTTCTCTGCCACGTCGCGGACTTCGTCGCTATCGGCCCGGTCTTCGATTGCGGACACGAACAGCTTTGCCGCCGAAAGCGGTTGCAGCAGGTCGTGACTCGCCGCGGCCATGAAACGCGTTTTGGATGCGTTGGCCCGCTGCGCCTCGTCCAGGGCCGCGCCCAGTTCATCCGTGCGCGCGGCGACCCGACGTTCCAGGGTTTCGTTCAACTCCCGCAAGGCGCGCGCGCTCTCCCGCTCGGCGGTGATGTCGGTAAAGCTGACCACAAAGCCCTCTTCCGGCATTTGCTGGGCCGAGACGGTGTAGACGCGCTGCGCATCGGGACCCGTGGGTTGGGCCACCTCAAACTGAAGGTCCCGGCGATGGCCGTGGCGAGCGGCCCATGCCTTCAACTCTGCCCGGCTGACGCTGCCGGTGAAAAGAAACATATCATCCAACCGATCCAGCAGGTCGTCGATATGGAGCCCAAGAACATGGCCGCCGAGGGGCCGGGCCAGAATCGCCTCGATCTGATCGTTCCAGCCCACCAAGCGCCCTTCGCGGTCAAAGGTACAAACCCCCTGTTCAAGGTGGTCCAGTGTTGCACGAACCATTCGGGCCTGCCGGTCAATCAGGCGCTCCCGCTCTCGCCGCTCGGTTCGGATGATCCGGGTGACGTCGGTCTGAAGGATCACGGTCCCTTCCGATGCGGTTCGATGTTCCGACACTTGGATCCAGCGGTCGAAGGCCAAACGCACGTTGAAGGTGGTGTGGCTATCGGCATGGCGTTTGAGCCGCCGCGCCCGCCACTCGGATGGGGTGTCGCCCTGGGGCAGCTCCAGCGCGCTGCTTTGGCTGACCAGGTCCACATACTCCGTGAATGTCAGGCCGGGTTTCAGTTGCGGCAGCACATCGGTCAGATCGGTGCAAAAGCGGCTGTTGTTCAGAACCAGACGATCCTGCGCGTCGAAAAGGGCGAACCCCTCCTCCACCGTCTCGATGGCCTCGGCCAGGTATGACCGCGCTGCCTGGGCCTCCCGGGTGCTTTCTGCAAGCCGCGCGTTGGACTCGTGCAGAAGGTCCAGGGTCCGGCCCAGATCCTCCGTCCTTTGCCGGACCTCACTTTCCAACCGCGCGGCCCGCTCAAATTGCGCGTAGGCGTGGCTGGACCGGTTCGGACTTTGCTCGACCCGATGCATGAGGGCTTCGGCAATTCGGAGCAGTTTGGCTGTCTGCCGCTCCGGCGGATCAGTTGGGTTGATAAGGGTCATGGGCGGGCCGCGCGTCGGTCGAAGGCGGGAAGAGCACGACGCCTGTCATGGTCTGATTGAGGTGCAGAGGCCCGATCTGTTCGCCGTAGGTCGAAAACCCGGTCACGCCAAACCGAGACAGGACTTGGCTGATATCGCGCCCGAACTGCCCTTGTTCCGCCGCGACCCGACGCAGCAGGCAATCACAGGCGAGGATCCCGACAGAGGTACCATTGGCAGTCACCCTGGACAGGGCCCGTTCGAGATGTGTGACCATGCATTCCGGCTCTGCCACGGTCAGGACCATGCCTTCCTCGATGGCGGAGAAGAACACCAACTCTCCGTCGGCATTGACGCGCTGAATGGCGCGCACATGGTGCGTGTCGCCCAGGCGGACGGTGACGGGGTGCGCGGCAAAGGTGAATTCGTCCAGCTGATCCGGGTCTTTTCCAATGATCCGCGCGTATTCGCGGCCTGCGGGTTCTGCGTTGATTTCCTTCACAATGCGCCAATCGGGGTCCGCGGCGGTCACCACCATGCGCTGATCGGTTGGCTGAAGGTTGTCCAAGCTAAAGACCCGAACATCATGGTCTGTCTGCACCAATGTCAGGATCGCGGCGTCCGAATACACCTGCCCGTTCATCGCCACCAAGGTGGACCGGAAGGCCGTTCCATCCCCAGCTGACCCGCCAAACAGCGGCATGCGTGACAAAGCGGGGGCCAGGGCGCTGACCAAGACATCTTCGCGCAGGCTCAGCCCGTCGACCATCAGGAATGCGAAGCCCGAGGGCATATCGCTATGGGCCTCTGCAAGGGCCACGCGTGCCATCAAGACGTCATCGGCCAAGTCGTTGCTGTCGAGTGCGGATAGGGGATGGATCAGAACGGATTTCGACGCGAAGTGACTGCTTGGCAGGGCGACCACAATAATCCGGTCGTCCACATAGCCGTCTGCCCCGATCTCTCCGGCGGTGGTGCACCCGGCCACGGTCGCGTCAGGACGCGCAGCGCTCAACCCTTCCATCAACGGCGCAAGGTCAACCCTCGGCGACGCAAATACGAAAAGCTGGCAATAGGCACGTTCGCCCAGTTGGCGCGTAATGGTCTTCGTCGGTGCGGGGTCGTTCGCCACAAGCTCCAGTGTCAAAAAGGCAGCGCCGTCTGAAGCCTTCGTCGTCTCGACCAACGCGGACGAAACTGTGTCGTCGCGTAAATGGTTCATTCTTCCTCCCGCCGGGGAGGATTGCAGCGGCTTTCTTGGTTGGCAAGTGCTGTGGTGGCCCCTGGTCTGCGTTCATTCCGCGCAGGCGGTCCGTGCGGGTGCCTAGGTTGTTTCGGGCGGGAAACTCGCATCGCGCGCCACAAGGACGGCTTGTGTCCGGCTTCGGACGCCAAGTTTGCGCATGATTGCGGTGACATGGGCCTTCACAGTGGTTTCGGCAATCGTCAACTCATAGGCGATCTGTTTGTTGAGTTTGCCGTCGCAGATCAGATCCAAGATACGACCCTGCTGCGGCGTCAGGGTCGCCAGGCGGCTGACGGCGTTTTGGCGCTGGTCCGGTTCTTCGCCCGCACTTTCCACAAAGGTGCCGGGCAGGTAGGTCCCGCCTTGTTCGATGGTCTCAAGCGCGGCTTTGAAGACGGCGCGGGGGGAATGTTTCGGCACATAGCCAGACGCACCGGCCCGCAACGCGCCAGACACGATAGAGTTGTCGGTCATCGAAGACACCACGATGATCGGCGCCCCCTTGGCCGTGCGCCGGGCGCGGATCAATCCGTCAAAACCGGTCACGTCCGGCAAATTCAGGTCCAGAACGATCAAAGCCGGGGGCGTGCCTTTGCTCTCCAACCGGTCGAGGCCGCATTGCAACGTCGACGCCGTCGTGACGGACCAACCAGGTGAGACGGAGCGCAGCGTCATCTCCAACGCCTCGCAGAACAAGGGGTGGTCGTCGACGACCAAGGCCCACGCGGCACTGTCTGCGGCGACGTCCTCTGATCCGGGATGGCTGGCGTGAGTCTGGACTGTCATAGGAAAAGCATAGGGGCACAGCACCGGTAACACACTTGTCAAAAGGTCTTAGGGCGTGTGGGGCCCATAGAAAAAGGGGCGGCATGCCTGCCGCCCCATTCTCGTGAGTGTAGATCGTTAGCCTTGGGCGATTAGTTCGAGGTCTTGATGATCCGCTCGCCTGTGGTTGCGTTGATATCCGCCAACTGCTTGGGAAGGCGGAACGTCCAAAGTGTGCCACCCTGGTTGAGGTAGTTCACTTTGGACGCCACTTCACCACCCCAGAGTGGGACTGCGCCGCCCCAGCCCGAGATGACGGTCACATATTGCTCCCCGTCTTGGTCCCAAGTGATGGGCTGTCCCACGATGCCGGAGCCGGTCTGGAAGCTCCAAAGCTCCTCGCCGGTCTCATCATCGAACGCGATCAGCTTGCCTTCGGGGGTGCCGGTGAACACCAGGCCGCCGCCCGTGGTCATGACCCCGCCCCAAAGCGGCGCATCGTTCTTGAACTCCCACTTGATTTCACCGGTATCCGGATCGATCGCCTTGAGAGACCCGATGTGGTCTTCATAGTTCGGCTTGATCGTGAAGCCCGCGCCCAAATAGGCCGCGCCCTGCTTGTAGGTGATCGGCTCGTTCCAGATATCCATGCCCCATTCGTTGGAGGGGACATAGAAATTGCCGGTGTTCTGGCTGTAGGCCATCGGCATCCAGTTTTTGCCGCCCAGGAACGACGGGGATGCAAAGATCACTTCGCCCTTCTGACCATCCGCAGCGGCCGCCGGGTCACCGGGGCGGTTGCCTTCGACGAAGATCGGGCGCCCATTCTCGTCCAGACCTTCGGCCCAGGAGATGTCTTTGACAAACGGGACACCGCGCACAAAGCCCCCATCATCGGCATCCAGCACGTAGAAGAAGCCGTTCCGATCCGCCGTGGCCAAACGGCGCTCGCCGTCGCGATTTTCGTAGGCGACGACTTCGTTCACGCCGTCATAATCCCACCCTTCGCGGGGCGTCGTCTGGAAGTGCCACTTGATCTCGCCCGTTGCAGGGTCGATGCCGATGCGGCTGGCAGCGTAGAGGTTGTCGCCCGCATTGCCTTCGACCGGCGTGCCGGCGTTGCGCAGGTGGCTGTTCCATGGCGCCGGGTTGCCCGCACCGAAGATGAGCGTGTCGGTCCGCGCGTCATACGTCCCGCCGAGCCATGTGGCACCGCCACCCGTCTTCCACATATCCCCAGGCCAAGTCGCGTTCAGCGTCCCGGTCATGGTCGATTCTTCGCCGTTCAACGTGCCCATATGGCCTTCGATCACGGGGCGCGTCCAAACCAGATCGCCCGTGTTCACGTCGCGCGCTTGCACTTCCCCAACGATCCCAAATTCACCGCCGGAATTGCCGGTGACAACCAGACCGTTCACGATCAACGGGGCGGCAGTGTAGGAATACCCCGCCTTGTAGTCGGCGATCTTGTCGCGCCAGACCACATCGCCCGTGTCCTTGTTCAGCGCCACGATGCGGGCATCCAGCGTGCCGAAGATGACCATGTCACCATAGATGGCGGCGCCGCGATTCACCACGTCACAGCAGGGCAGGATGCCTTCGGGCAAGCGGGCATCATACTGCCAAAGCTCTTCCCCGGATTTCACATCAATGGCGTACATCCGGCTGTAAGAGCCGGTGATGTACATTATACCCTCGTGGACCAAGGGCTGCGTTTCCTGGCCACGCTGCTTCTCTCCGCCAAGGGAAAAGGCCCACGCGGGCACAAGGTTGCCGACATTCTCTTTGTTCAAGATGTCCAGGGGTGAGTAGCGCTGCAAGTGGCGCCCCATCCCGTTGGTCAAAACGTCTGCGGTGCTGGCTTGGTCGTTCGCCAACATTTCCTCGGTGACTTCTGCATGTGCAGTGCCAAGTGCCAAAAGGCTGACCGTCACGGCCAACATGAAACGGTTCATTTTGTTCCTCCCGTTCGAACAAAACCGGTGGCCGAAGGGCCTCACGGATTCCAAGCCAGTATCCCCTGCCAATTGGGCTGATAGGTATCGGACCTTGGTCGTACGACCCTAAAAGGGCCCATTCTGTTAGCGATTCCGGACCAGGTTCACTGCCCCGAGGCCGCCATGCGCACCGCTTTCTTCCTTGCCCTTTTTGCCACTGCGACCATGGCCAGCGCCCAGGACACGCGCCAGGTTTTCCTGCAGGATGGGACGGGCGCCAAATTGCCAATCGCGACGGTCTTCTTGTCCAAGGACGGCACGTATCAGTTCGAACTTGTGGCCGAGGCGTTCACAGATCACTTCCTGTCCATGCGGCCCTTCCGTTGTATCGAGGGACCGACACGTCACCTCTGCCATGTCCCCTACCCTTACGACATTGCCCGCGACATCTCTGACGATCTAGTCGATCTGGAATACGACCTTCTGTTCGTCTGGAAAGGGGCGACCGAGTACGGGATCAACATGTGGAATGGTCTATACTGGACCCTAGAAGAGGACGGTGATCAGTGGGTCGGAACACTGCATGAAATGGACATGGACCATCTTTCGGCACCGCCGCCCGCCGGGGACATGCGCCCAATCCAAGACGTGGATCTGGAACCTGCGGACCCGGATGGGCATTGGATGCCATTCCTGACGGTCGAGTAGCCAAGGGGTCTTCGTCAACTCTGGGTTTGGCAAGCGACCGCCGCCCCCCCTTTGGTCGTATTTTCGCCCGCGCCGCTTTGGCTAAGCTGATCGCGATAGGGAGGACGACCATGACATTTCACAGAAGGCTTGCCGCTACATGTTTCGCGGCCATCTTCGGCGCGACCGCCGTTTGGGCCGACGCGCCCGTTTTGCGCGCCGCCGTTCTGGAGTTCGGGACGGTGAACTGGGAACTGGACACGATCAAGCATAACGGTTTCGACACCGAGAACGGCTTCACGCTGGATGTGCAGGGCATGGCCGGCGGGGCAGCCGCGAAGACGGCGTTTCAGGGCGGCGAGGCAGATGTCATCGTGTCTGACTGGCTCTGGGTTGCGCGGCAAAGGGCGGCGGGCCGGGACTATGTCTTTATCCCCTACTCCAAGGCCGTGGGCGGGATCATGGTCAGCGCGGACAGCACCGCACAGACCCTGTCCGATCTGGCGGGCGCCAAGGTCGGCATTGCTGGGGGGCCGCTCGACAAATCCTGGCTCATCCTCCAGGCCTACGCCGCTGAACAAGGTTTCGACCTCGCTGCGGAGACGGAACAGGTCTTCGGCGCACCGCCATTGATCTTCAAAACGGCGTTGCAGGGGGAAACCCAAGCCGCGATCAATTTCTGGCATTTCATGGCCAAGATGGAAGCGGGCGGCATGCGCAAGCTGATTGACGTGGCCGACGCCGCCAGTGCCCTTGGCCTGGACCCAGAGACACCGTTGCTCGGCTATGTGGTGCGCGGCGATCTTCTACGTGAAAACCCCGCCCTTGTGGACGGGATGGCCGCGGCAAGCCGCGCGGCGAAAGAGTTGCTGGCCGCCGATGATGCGGAGTGGGAGCGTCTGCGCCCCCGCATGCGCGCCAATAATGACGCACAGTTTGAGGCGTTGGTGGCAGGGTTTCGCCAAGGCATCCCCGCCCCAGGTCCGGTGAACGAGGATGCGGCGGGGCGGATGCTTGCCCTGATGGCGAAACTCGGCGGGTCCGAGCTGATCGGGGAGGCGACATCGCTTCCGGAAGGGGTCTTCCATATCCCCGGCAGTTGACCAAACACGGCTTCGCGTTGAAATCACGGGGGTGTCGCGCGGCGGCAGCCCCGTTTTGGGTGAAATCGCCTTTAAAGTGGCGGCCGGAGAGACCGTCGCCTTGATCGGACCGTCCGGCATTGGAAAGACATCCCTGTTGCGCGCAATTGCCGGGCTTGGCGGGGAGGTTTCGGGCCGGATCGACGCGCCGAAGCAGCTGGCTTACGTCTTTCAGGAGCCGACGCTTCTGCCCTGGCGCAGGGCGGTGGACAACATCACCTTGCCCACCGGCGCCTCCCCAAGCGTGGCGCGGCAGGCCTTGGGCGAGGTCGGGCTTGCGGGCAAGGAATCTCTCTTCCCGGATCAGCTGTCCCTCGGGCAGCAGCGGCGCCTCTCGCTCGCCCGCGCCTTTGCGTCGAACCCGGAATTGCTGTTGCTGGATGAACCGTTCGTGTCCCTCGACGCGGCCTTGGCGTCGGAAATGATGGGGCTTGTGACCACGTTCCAAAAGACGTCCGGCGCGGCCATTCTCTTGGTGACCCATGCGCCGGAAGAAGCCGCCGAACTCGCGGATCGGACCCTTCTGCTTTCCGGCCACCCCGCTCAGATCAGCCAAGAGACGGCGCGCAAGGCCGCAATGGCCTAATACGCCCTCTGCCTTCGATCTGCGCGCGCCGTGAGCCGGGGTGAGTGGTTACAGTTTCGCTGTCCCAGTGACGCCCGCGTGACGGCGGGTCGCGTCCCCGTGAGGGGGGTGCGCGCCTCTGTTAGTGATGTGCATAAACGCACGTAGATCCGCCCCATCTCACGCTCACGTGCATTGAGAGTGATCCGCCCCTGCCGCATATGTTTCTCATCAGCACGGGCAAGACGCCCAACGCTCCTCAC
>JBCBVM010000032.1:0-44894 GCA_039817645.1 Pseudomonadota bacterium
CGGGATCCATCACAGGGTTAATCGGGCCAAACGGTGCCGGAAAAACCACCCTTTTCAATGTCATCGCAGGCGTTCTTGAACCAACCTCTGGTCGGGTCGAGATGGCGGGCGAGGATGTTACGGGCCTGCCGCCCCACGCGTTGTTCCATAAGGGGGTGCTGCGGACGTTTCAGATCGCCCATGAGTTCCATTCGATGACCTGTCGAGAAAACCTGATGATGGTGCCGGGCCACCAATCCGGGGAGACTTTGTGGAACACCTGGGTGGGCCGCAAACGGATCGCAGAGGAGGAGCGCGCGCTGAGGGCGAAGGCAGACGATGTTCTGGATTTTCTGACGATTTCGCACTTGGCCGAGCAGAAAGCGGGGCAGGTGTCTGGCGGCCAGAAGAAGTTGCTGGAACTGGGCCGCACCATGATGGTGGACGCCAAGATCGTGTTCCTGGATGAAGTGGGCGCGGGGGTGAACCGCACCCTTTTGAACACGATCGGCGACGCGATCATGCGCCTGAACCAGGAACGGGGCTACACGTTCGTGGTCATCGAGCATGACATGGATTTCATCGGCCGGATCAGCGACCACGTGATTTGTATGGCGGAGGGGAAGGTGCTGGCCGAGGGGTCCTTGGCGGAGATCAAGGCCAATGAGCAGGTCATCGAGGCTTATCTGGGCACAGGATTGAAGAACAAAGACAAACTGTCCGAGGAGACGGTCGCGTGAGTGAGCCGTTCCTCATCGGTGAAACCATGACCGGCGGCTACGGTCAGGGGCCCGATATCCTGCATGATTGCACCATCGCGGTGGAGCGGGGAGAGATCGCGGTGATCGTCGGGCCGAATGGGGCAGGCAAGTCGACGGCCATGAAGGCGGTGTTTGGCATGCTGAACCTGCGCAAGGGCGCGGTGCGCCTGGATGGCGGGGACATCACCGCCCTGTCGCCCCAGGACCGTGTGGGGCAGGGCATGGGCTTTGTGCCGCAGACGTCCAATATCTTCACGTCGCTGACGGTGGAAGAGAACCTGGAAATGGGGGCGTTCATCCGTCGCGACGACTTCCGAGAGACGTTGGATCAGGTTTATGACCTGTTTCCGATCCTCAAAGAGAAGCGCCGCCAAGCCGCCGGAGAGCTTTCGGGTGGGCAACGTCAGCAGGTGGCCGTGGGGCGCGCGCTGATGACCCAGCCCAAGGTGTTGATGCTGGATGAGCCGACGGCGGGGGTCAGCCCCATCGTCATGGATGAGTTGTTCGACCGGATTATCGAGGTGAGCCGCACGGGCATCCCGATTTTGATGGTGGAACAGAACGCGCGGCAGGCGCTTGAAATCGCGGATAAGGGGTTCGTCCTCGTACAGGGGCGCAATGCCCATACGGGGTCCGGCAAGGAATTGCTGGCTGACGAACAGGTCCGGCGCAGTTTCCTGGGGGGCTGAAGAATGGAGCTTCAACATATCATCGCGGGGGCGCTGGTGCTTTTGGCATCGACCTTTGGCGCGCGGGCGCAGATGGTTTGCACGTTTACCACCGAATGTCTGGAGGCGGATGCCTGCATGGACAGCACCTTGACGTTGGAGATGGTGGATGGCGAACCGGCGACCTTGGTGACGGAGTTCGGGGATTTCGCCGTCCGGGGCGTCGCGACCGGGGGCGCGTTGATTGCGGAAGGGGCCGGGATGGTCCTGTTATTGTCGCGCAATGCGGAAGGGGCGGCCCGCGCGTCCTTCCACCTGGAGGGACCGGTGGCCATGACCTATCTGGGTCAGTGCGAAGGGGAGCGTTGATGGAGGTCCTCAACGCGCTTGTGGTCTTGGCGAATTTCGTCCTGATCCCGGCGACGGCCTATGGGGCGCAACTGGCCTTGGGCGCCCTGGGTGTGACGTTGATCTATGGTATTTTGCGGTTTTCCAACTTCGCCCATGGCGACAGCATGGCCTTTGGCACGATGGTGGTCATCTTGGGCACCTGGGGCCTGCAAACGGCGGGGATCGGGTTTGGACCATTGCCCACGGCGTTGCTGGCGTTGCCCCTGGGCGTGGCAGCCACGGCGCTGTTGTTCCTGGCCACGGATCGGGTCGTGTATCGGTTCTATAGGACAAAGAAGGCGGCGCCGGTGACCTTTGTCATCGCCTCCCTCGGGGTGATGTTCATCATGAATGGTCTGGTGCGGTTCGTGATCGGGCCGGACGATCAGCGCTTTGCCGACGGGGAGCGGTTCATCATTTCCGCGCGTAACTTCAAGGCCCTCACCGGGTTGGACGAGGGGCTGGCCCTGCGCACGTCTCAGGTGATTACCGTGGTTGTGGCAATCCTGGTGGTGGCCGTGTTGTTCTGGTTTCTGAGCAAAACGCGGACGGGAAAATCCATGCGGGCCTATTCCGACAACGAGGATCTGGCCCTGCTATCGGGGATCAATCCCGAACGGGTGGTGATGATCACTTGGCTGATCGTCGCAGGTCTGGCGACCATCGCGGGCACGCTTTATGGCCTGGACAAGTCGTTCAAACCCTTCACTTATTTTCAGCTTTTGTTGCCCATCTTCGCGGCCGCAATCGTTGGGGGCCTGGGCAGTCCGTTGGGCGCGATTGCGGGCGGTTTTGTCATCGCCTTCGCGGAAGTGACGATCACCTATCCCCTCAAAAAGGTCTTGGGATACCTTCTGCCAGAGACATTGGCGCCAGACGGTTTGGCCCAACTGCTGAGCACGGATTACAAATTCGCGGTGAGTTTCGTGATCCTGCTGATTGTGTTGCTGGTGAAACCGACCGGGTTGTTCCAGGGGAAAGCCGTATGATGAAATCGCTGACCCCCAAGGACCTCATCCTGTTCGGATGTGTGGCCGTTCTGTTTATCGGCACGGGGATGGTGCAGTCCTGGAATGTCACGCTGACGATCCTGAATATGGGCCTGATCTCGGCCATCATGGCGTTGGGCGTGAATATGCAGTGGGGGTATGCGGGCCTCTTTAACGTGGGGATCATGGGGTTTGTGGCCTTGGGTGGTTTGGGCGCGGTCTTGGTGTCGACCGATCCGAACCGGGAGGCTTGGCAGGCTGGAGGTCCTCAGGTTGTGGGGGCCCTCGTGCTTGGGGCGTTGACCATTGGCGGTGCGATCCTGGCGTGGAATCGGTTGTCGCGGTTCCGCGCGGTCGGCACCCTGGCCATTCTGGTCGTCGGGTTCTTCGTGTTCCGGGCGGCCTTCGATCCGGGCGTCGAAGCGGTCGAAGCGATCAACCCCGCTTTGGCGGGCAACTTGGGCGGTTTGGGCCTGCCCATTGTGTTGTCTTGGCCCGTGGGCGGACTTTTGGCGGCGGGCGCGGCGTGGATCATCGGGAAGACGGCCCTGGGCCTCCGCTCGGACTATTTGGCCATCGCCACATTGGGCATCGCAGAGATCGTGATTGCCATGCTCAAGAACGAGGATTGGCTGGCGCGGGGCGTCAAGAACGTCGTCGGCCTGCCGCGACCTGTCCCCTATGAGATCGATTTGCAGAACGATCCCGGCTTTGTGGAGCGTGTGACGGAGTTCGGTTTCGATCCGGTGACGGCGTCGTCGATCACGGTGAAGCTGGGCTATACCGGGCTGTTCGTCCTGGTCTTGGCCCTGCTGCTTTGGTTGGCGCAGGCGGCACTGGCCTCTCCGTGGGGGCGTATGATGCGCGCCATCCGCGACAATGAGGTCGCGGCAGAGGCCATGGGCAAGGACGTCAGAGCGCGCCATTTGCAGATTTTCGTCCTCGGCTCTGCTGTTTGTGGGGTGGCGGGGGCCATGATGACGACCCTGGATGGGCAACTGACGCCGGGCACGTACCAGCCGCTGCGCTATACGTTTCTGATTTGGGTGATGGTGATCGTTGGCGGGTCCGGCAACAATTGGGGGGCGGTCTTGGGCGGTTTCCTGGTGTGGTGGCTGTGGGTACAGGTGGAGCCATTGGGCGCCCTTTTGATGCAAGGCATCACGGCGGGCATGGCGGACGGCACTTGGCTGAAGGAGCATTTGCTGGACGCGGTGGCCCATATGCGCCTTCTGACGATGGGGATCATTCTGTTGCTGGTCCTGCGCTTCTCGCCCCGGGGTCTTATTCCTGAGCGATAACGTGCCCGTCATGAAAGTTTAGGTTTAGATTTGGGGGCACCTGGCTAAATACTGGGGACCCCTGTTTGTTCAAAGGCCAATGCGATGTCCTTAGCTGCCACGACCCTTGCCCCCTCTGATATTTTGGACCTGTTCCAACGGACGCGGCGTCGCACGGACCGGTTGGCCGCGCCGCTTCTGCCCGAAGATATGATGTTGCAAAGCATGGAGGATGCGAGCCCGGCAAAGTGGCATCTGGCCCACACGTCTTGGTTCTTTGAGGAGTTCATTCTGCGGCCCCATGCCCCAGGGTATGTCAGTCCCGATGATCGGTTCGCGCGGTTGTTCAATTCCTACTACGTGCAGGCGGGCCCCCGTCATGCGCGCGACCAGCGGGGGCTGGTGTCGCGTCCCGATTGTGCCGAGGTGGCGAAGTATCGGGCCCATGTGGATGACGCCATTTGCACGCTTTTGGATCGGGAGGATGGCGCGGTCGTCAAGATCGCCAAACTGGTGGAGCTTGGCTGCCACCATGAGATGCAACATCAGGAATTGCTGGTGACGGACCTGCTGCATGGGTTGTCGTTCAACCCGCTGATGCCTGCCTACAAGGACCCGGAGCCCTTGGAATTGAAGTCCGAGGTGCCGCTGACATGGACTGACCATCCCGGCGGCCTGGTTGAGATTGGCCATGACGGGGTCGGCTTTGGCTATGATTGCGAAGGGCCGCGGCATCAGACCTACTTGGCCCCGTTTCAGATTGCCGACCGGCCGGTCACCAATCGGGACTGGATCCAGTTCATGGAAGATGGCGGATACGCAGAGGCGCGGCATTGGTTCATGGAGGGCCATGCCGTGGCCGAGCGGGAGGGGTGGCAAAGCCCGCTTTATTGGTGGCAGCAGGACGGCGCCTGGTGGAGCTTTACGCTGCGCGGGCCGCAGCCCGTGGATCTGAACGCGCCGGTTGTCCATGTGAGCTATTACGAGGCCGACGCGTTCGCGCGGTGGGCGGGTGCCCGGTTGCCCACCGAAGCGGAACATGAGGTCGCGTTCCGAGACGTTCCCATCGACGGCAATTTTCTGGACGGTGGCATGCTGCGCCCGCGCCCCGGGTCCGCGGTGTGGGGGGATGTGTGGGAATGGACGTCCTCGCCCTTCACGCCCTATCCGGGGTTTCAGGCGCCCGATGGGGCCTTGGGGGAATATAACGGCAAGTTCATGGTGAATCAGATGGTCTTGCGCGGCGGGTCTTGTGCGACGCCCGTGGATCAGATGCGCACCAGCTACCGGACGTTTTTCTATCCCCATCAGCGGTGGCAGATGATGGGCCTTCGGTTGGCGCGAGACACGTGATGCTGGATGCGCTGAACTCTGCCCTGGCGCAGGATGCGTTGCGGGGTCTGACGGCACCTGAAAAGACGCTGAACCCGAAATGGCTTTACGATCAACGTGGGTCGCACCTGTTCGAAGAGATCACGGAACTGCCGGAGTACTACCTGACCCGGACGGAGGCGGCGATCCTGCGGGACCATGCGGCGGCTTTGGCGGGCCTTGTGCCAGCCGGTGGCGCCTTGGTGGAGTTCGGGGCAGGGGCGAGCGTTAAGACACGCACATTGTTGGATGCCGGGTCCCATTTTGGCGCCTATGTTCCGATCGATATCTCTGCCTCATTCCTGGCGGCGTCGGCGGCGTCCCTTCGGGGGCAATACCCGGACATGCCCATTCTGCCCGTGGCGGGCGACTTCACCCAAGCCGTGCCCTTGCCCGTCGAGATTGCGGATGCCCCCAAAGTTGGCTTCTTTCCCGGATCGACCCTGGGCAATCTGGCACCAGACATGGCGCGGCAGTTGATGGCAAACGCGCGGGCGTGGCCTGTGGTGGACGCGTTCATCCTTGGGGTCGACCTGGTCAAGGACGAGGCCGAGCTGGTCGCGGCCTATGACGACAGCCAGGGCATCACCGCTGCGTTTATCACGAACATTCTGACCCGACTTAACTCAGAAGCGGCGGCGGATTTTGATCTGTCTGCCTTCGCCTATGAGGCAGTGTGGAATGCGGATCTAGACAGAATCGATATGTATATCCGGTCCCGCGCGGATCAGACCGTCGCCGTGGCCAACACGGCGGTCCCGTTCGCGAAAGGGGAACGCATCCATATCAGCGCGTCCCGCAAATATACGCCCGCCACGCT
The DNA here is from genome assembly GCA_039817645.1 of Pseudomonadota bacterium. GTDB lineage: Bacteria > Pseudomonadota > Alphaproteobacteria > Rhodobacterales > Rhodobacteraceae > Jannaschia. The sequence goes on from JBCBVM010000032.1 coordinate 6,259, forward strand.
CAGCGCCCGGATGGCCGAGGCGGGGTGGTCCGTCGAGACGGTCCTGACGGATGCGCAGGCGCGGTTCGCCGTGGCTGTTCTGCGACCGCAGTAGTGGCCGGTGGGCCAGCGTTGGTGGGGCCTACTCCGCCGCCTGAGCCTCTGCCGCGCTGGCCGCGTCCAGTTCGGCGGCCTTCTTCTCCACCTGTTCCACAATATGATCGACCATCTGATCGTTGGTCATCTTGTGGCTTTGCTTGCCCGCCAGATACACCATGCCCGCGCCGTTCCCGCCGCCGGTGAAGCCCACATCGGTCATCAGGGCCTCGCCGGGGCCGTTCACCACGCAGCCAATGATGCTAAGCGACATGGGCGTCTTGATATGCTCCAACCGTTCTTCCAACCTCTCGACGGTTTTGATCACGTCGAAGCCTTGCCGCGCACAAGAGGGGCAGGAGATGATGTTCACACCCCGGTGGCGCAGGCCGAGCGATTTCAGGATCTCATACCCGACTTTCACTTCCTCCACCGGATCGGCAGAGAGGCTGACGCGGATGGTGTCGCCAATGCCCATCCACAAAAGGTTGCCCAGACCGATGGCGGATTTGATGGTGCCTGACACAAGGCCCCCGGCTTCGGTAATGCCAAGATGGATCGGCGCGTCGGTCGCGTCGGCCAGTCCCTGATACGCGGCAGCGGCCAGGAACACGTCCGAGGCTTTGCAGCTGATTTTGAATTCGTGGAAGTCGTTGTCTTGCAAGATGCGGATGTGATCCAGGCCGGATTCGATCATCGCTTCGGGGCAAGGCTCCCCATATTTTTCCAGCAGATGCTTTTCCAGGGACCCGGCGTTCACACCGATCCGGATGGAGCAGTTGTGGTCCCGGGCGGCCTTGATGACTTCCTTGACGCGGTCCGCGCTGCCGATATTGCCGGGATTGATGCGTAGGCATGCGGCACCGGCCTCCGCTGCTTCGATCCCGCGCTTGTAGTGAAAATGGATATCGGCCACGAGCGGCACCGGGCTTTCGGCCACGATTTCCTTGAGCGCGCGGGAGGAGTCTTCGTCCGGGACGGACACCCGCACGATGTCGGCCCCGGCGTCGGCTGCCGCCTGAACCTGTTGGATCGTGCCCTTCACATCGGTGGTCAACGTGTTGGTCATCGTCTGCACGGTGATCGGGGCATCGCCACCGACCGGGACATTGCCAACCATGATCTGCCGCGACGGTCTGCGATCAATCTGCCGCCAAGGGCGAATGGCGTGAAGCGACATCGGTCTTCTCCCAAGGGAACTCTGTCAAACAGCTAGTCCCCAAAGGTCAGACGCGCAACCGGTCGGGGTGTTAGTTTTGAGGGGGCGTTCCTGCCTCTGGTGCTGTCAGTTCGGCCACGACGCGGGCCAGGTCCTGATCCCCGTCCAGGTCGGCCACGGCGTAGTCGCCCTGCACAACATCCGCGGCCAGCGCGACGCCAGACACGACCTGTGGACCGGGGGCAACCGGGCCGTAAGTCTGACCCGCAACAGAGAAGTAGAGCGCGCCGGAATTGCCGGTCCGCAATGTCGGGGGCACCTCTGCCACGGGGACTTCGTATGTTTCCCCCGGCTCAAGGATTTTCTCAAACAGGATGTTCCCGTCACCGGCGCTGACCCGGACCCAAGCGGGGCGCACGGCCACAAGGACGACGGCTTTGGGTGTGTCGGCCAGGACCCGTGGCGTGACGGTGGTCGATTGTTCCCGCAATGCCTCGGCCAAGGCCAGATCGACCGCTTGGTCGACATCGTCGCTTTGGGCATCCGGCCCGCTGAGGCCGGACGGCTGTGCCTGGGCCAAGGCCCCGACGGTGCCTGGCCGGATGGACGCGATCGGCTCATCCCGCGGTTGCAGGATCGGTGCGTCAAGGGCTTGGGGGCGATACAACCGGGCCAGCGCATCCGCATTGGGCGCGTCTTCGTCAGACCCGTCTTGCAGGCGGGCGGCAGCAAGGCCGGGCACCAGCGGGTCCAGTTCCGCCACAAGTTCGGGCGCCTGTTCGATGGGGGCCACTTGCACGCGCTGAATTTCTTGGACAAGGGTCCAGCCGCCATAGCCGATGCCACCCACCAAAAGCGCCAACACCGCAAGGGAGCCGAGGGCGCCGGGTTCAAACCCCGCGAAGACCGGCGTTGCTTTGTTGGCAAAGGGCGTGCCCGCGCCGAGGATCGGATCAATAGGCGCGGCTTTTTTCCGTGCCTTCTGTGGCCCCGGTCGGCCCGTCGGCACGGGCCCGAGGGATGCGGTGCGCGTGACCTCGGATTCCATGGGCTTGAGGGCAGATATGCCGCCGAACCCCGATTCCTCACAAAAGCGCGCGAAGACGATTTCGGGGTCGAGGTTCAGATATCGCGCATAGGATCGGACGTAGCCCGCGACAAAGCTGAGGCTGTCAAATGCGGTGAGATCTGCGTTTTCAATGGCAGCAATGTAGCTTGCCTTGATCCGCAACTCTCGTTGAACGTCCATCAGGGACTTGCCCATGGTGGCCCGTTCACCGCGCATTTCGTCGCCCAAGCGCAATGCGTAGCTGTCGAACCCGCGTTCCGGGTTCTCCGCTTTGGAAATCAATTTGTTCTTACGGCCGAACATCAGCCTGCCCCGCGAGTCTGTGGATGCGCCTCTGCGTGCGCCTCTCCGTCCCGAATTTCAGGCCTCAACTCCCCAGCGAGTCCTGTCTGCTAACGCCTAGACTAGCAGCTTATTCTCTTCAATGCACGGATTGCTTTAACCTGCCGCATGAGCACGATTTATCTCACACCGTGCCCAAAGGCTGTCCATTGCGGCAACAAGACTGTCCAGCATATCGGGTGTGTGAACGGGGGACGGGGTGAACCGGAGGCGTTCTGTGCCACGCGGCACGGTCGGGAAGTTGATGGGCTGCACGTAGACGCCGTAGTCTTCCAGCAACCAGTCGGAGATGCGTTTGCACTTGACCGGATCGCCCACATGGACCGGCACGATGTGAGAGCCATGGTCAATGATCGGCAAGCCCAGCCCGCGAAGGCGCAGTTTCAGGACCGCCGCCCTTTCCTGATGCAGATCACGAAGGGCTTGGTCGGTTTTTAGATGCGTGACGGAGGCTGCTGCGCCCGCGGCAACAGCTGGGGGAAGGGAGGTGGTGAAGATGAAGCCCGGCGCATAAGACCTTATGGCATCGCACATTTTCTCGGACGCGGCGATATAGCCGCCCATGACGCCATACGCCTTGGCCAAGGTCCCGTTGATGATATCGATCCGGTCCATGAGGCCGTCCCGTTCCGCCACGCCGGCACCGCGGGCGCCGTACATGCCGACCGCATGCACTTCGTCGATATAAGTTAACGCGCCAAATTCCTCGGCCAGATCGCAGATCGCCTCAATGGGACCGAAATCGCCGTCCATGGAGTAGATCGACTCGAACGCGATGACTTTCGGCGCCTGCGGATCGTCGGCCTGAAGCAATTCGCGCAGGTGATCCACGTCGTTGTGGCGAAAGATGCGCTTGGCCCCGCCGTTGCGCCGCACGCCTTCGATCATGCTGGCATGGTTGAGCGCATCGGAATAAATGATCAGCCCAGGGAACAGTTTAGGCAGTGTGCTTAAAGTTGCATCATTGGCGATATACGCCGAGGTGAAGACAAGCGCGGCCTCTTTCTGGTGCAGATCGGCCAGGGTCTTCTCCAGGGCTTTGTGGTAGACGGTCGTCCCCGAGATATTGCGCGTCCCGCCGGAGCCTGCGCCCGAGGTATCCAGCGCGTCATGCATCGCCGACAGGACAACGGGATGCTGCCCCATGCCCAGGTAATCATTGCCACACCAAACGGTTATGGCCTGTTCCGCCCCGTCGGGGCGCGTCCAGGTCGCGTGGGGAAACTGCCCCCGCTGCCGCGAGATGTCGATAAACGTCCGATACCGTCCCTCCCCGTGCAACGCGTCCAACGCGGTTTCCAAAGCAGCGGTGTAGGTCTGGTGTGTCACGGCAACTCCAACGGGGCTGTAGCGGTCGCCCGCAGTATCATCAGTTGGATTTATTTCTAGAACGGCTCCAAAAACAGGTCACAGATTGTCGCGCAAACCTATCGTGTCACAACGAGTTGGCAGTCCGTGGCCCCATTGGCTGCGCAGCTTGCGAGGGCCGCCGCGCCACCATCGCGCAGGCCCCATGCCCCACTGCTTGGGCTAATGGCCAAGGCGGCGTCGCGTCCGGTTCGGCGAAACTGTCGCCCATTCACGGCCTCGGACGCGTCTTGGCTGAGCGTCAGGGGGCGGCCTGCCTGATAACGGCGGGGCAGGATGTCAGCCACAACCACACAGGGAGATCCACTGCGGCGTTTTGCGTTGCAGCCCGCCATGGCGGCCTGCCGTGCCGCGTCGATCGAATGGTAGTTGAAGGCGCCCGTCGATGTCTCTGCCTGCAAGCCCAAGTCGGGGGCCACGGCCAAAGCGCCGTAATACTTCAGCGTCGCGACCTGCGGCATCGCCTGTAGCGTGGCCACATCGGCATCGGATAGAAAGCCATGGGGTTGGACCGACACCGTCGCCCCGCGTGTCCCAAAAAGGTGCCCTTTGGCGGTTCCCTGGTCCATCACATCTTGCGCAAGGGCAGGCGTGGCAAGACAGAGGGCGAAGACAACATATCGGAGCATATCAGAGGCGTACCATGCCGCGGCCGAACCGCCTAGGGGACCCCGGCCGCAAATCTGTGGACATGGGTCACCGCATACCGCACCAAGGGCGCATCATCCCCGGAGGCGCCATGTCTGATCCCATAAACGCCGTCCTACGCAGTTTGGACAATGGACAATCCGCCGCCGTGGAAAGGGTGTTCGACCTTCTCCGCTTTCCAAGCGTATCCACTGATCCGGCCCATGTGGAAGATTGTCAAAATGCTGCGGATTGGTTGGTGGGCGAGTTGATGTCCCTCGGCTTCGACGCATCCAAGCGGGAGACGGACGGCCTGCCCATGGTCGTTGGGCATGGGGCGGGCGCGGGGCCGCATGTTCTGTTTTACGGGCATTATGACGTGCAACCCGTCGACCCGTTGGCGTTGTGGGAACGGGACCCCTTCGACCCCGCCATTCTCGACACGGAAGATGGCCCCGTAATCGCCGGGCGGGGGGCGTCGGACGATAAGGGTCAGCTTATGACCTTCCTAGAAGCGTGCCGTGCTTGGCGCGCGGTCACCGGGGCCCTTCCTTGCCGGATTACCGTCCTGTTTGAGGGGGAGGAGGAATCCGGCTCCCCCTCCCTGGTGCGGTTCCTTGAGGCCCACGCCGATGAGTTGCGCGCGGATGTGGCGTTGATCTGCGACACCGGCCTGTTTGAGGATCGGGTGCCTGCCATCGTGACCACCTTGCGCGGCTTGCTGGGGGAGGAAATCACGATCACTGGCGCCAATCGGGACCTGCATTCCGGGCATTACGGTGGGATGGCGGTGAACCCTGCCCACGTCCTGACGCGGATCTTGGGCCGACTCCATGATAAGGACGGGCGGGTCCAAGTGCCCGGATTTTATGATGACCTGATCGAGCCGCCCAGTCAGGTTCTGGCAGGATGGGCCAATTTGGGCTTTGACGTCGAAGGGTTCTTGGGCGCCGTTGGCCTGTCGGAGCCTGCGGGCGAAGTGGGGCGGACCCCGTTGGAGATGATCTGGGCCCGGCCCACGGCGGAGGTGAACGGCCTGCACTCCGGCTATACCGGTGCAGGGTTTAAGACCGTTTTGCCCGCACAGGCCATGGCCAAAGTAAGCTTCCGCCTTGTGGCCGCGCAAGATCCCCAAAAGATCCGGGCATCCTTCCGGGACTGGGTACGGGGGCAGTTGCCCGCCGATTGCACGGTCGTGTTCGGGGATCACGGGGCGGGCCCCGCGTCGGCCATGGGGTTGGAGCATCCGGTCTTTGCGGCCACGCGCCAAGGGTTGACCGAGGAATGGGGCGTGCCAGCGGCCTATGTGGGGGCGGGCGGGTCCATCCCCATTGCGGGGTATTTCCAGTCGATCCTGGGCATGGATTCCATGCTGGCGGGGTTCTCCAAGGAAAGCGACAGGATCCATTCGCCCAATGAAAAGTACGACCTGACATCGTTCCATAAGGGCGCGCGGTCATGGGCGCGCATCTTGGGGCATTTGGCGCCCTGACGGAGGGCGTCAGCCGCGATCATTCCGGCGGGATCAGGCCCAGGCCCCGAAGATACGTCCCGATGCCCGCTTCCAGCAGATCCTCAGGCGGGAAAGGCGTGTTCGCACCTGGATTGCCCCGGGCGAACAGCTCCACAACGCCGTGGCTCATGGCCCAGATATGGGCGGACACCATGGCAGAAGGGGGGCGCCGATCTTCGGGGATGTGTTGGCTCAACTCCTCCGCCGCTTTTTCGAGCACACCGCGAGAGCGGCCCACGGCCCGGCTCAACTCTGGCGTGGCATGGCGGCTGAGGCCGGATTCGAACATCGCCATGTAATGCCCAGGGTAGCGGCGGGCGAATGCCAGGTAGGCGCGGCCGGTGGCTTCGAAGGCCGACAAAGCAGAAGGTTGTCCGCTTTCGTAGGCGTATTCCATCAGGTCCCCAAAGATCGCATGGCCCTGGAGCGCGCATTCGATGATCAAGTCTTCGCGGCCTTCGAAATGGCGGTAAACGGCTGCCGGCGTCACGCCCGCCTGCTTGGCGGCCTCGGACAGGGTAAAGCCGGTCGGTCCTTTCTCGGTGATCAGGCTGAGGGCCGCGTCCACAAGGGCCTGGCGCAGATTGCCGTGATGGTAGCCGCGTTTAGGCACCGTTTAGCCAAAGCTCCGGCCCGCCCGCGACCTTTGGGTCCATGTCCAACGCCGTGTCGTCGCGGCCCGCATAGGGAATGCGCGTCAAGATCGCTCGGATGGCGTTGAGCCGGGCGCGCCGCTTGTCATCGGATCGGACGATGGTCCAGGGCGTGGCATCACGGTGGGTGCGGTCAAAGGTTTCCGCGATGGCCTGGGTGTAGGCGTCCCATTTGGCCAAGCCTTTGACGTCGATCATGCTGAGTTTCCAATGCTTGAGCGGGTCGTTTTCGCGGCTCAGGAAACGGCGCAACTGCTCTGCCCGGCCCACGTTCAGCCACAGTTTCACCAGGACAATCCCATCCTCCACCAGCGTGTCTTCGAAATCGGGCACGTGGCGAAAGAACGCGGCCCGCTGCGCGTCGGTGCAAAAGCCGAAGACATGCTCCACCACGGCGCGGTTGTACCAAGACCTGTCGAACAGCACCATCTCACCGGCGGTGGGCAGGTGCTGAACATAGCGTTGGAAATACCACTGCCCCTGTTCCCGCTCGGTCGGTTTTGACAGGGCAACGGTCCGCACGACACGGGGGTTCAGGTTTTCGCGCACCCGCTTGATGGTGCCCCCTTTGCCCGCCGCATCCCGCCCCTCAAAGACGATGGCGACCCGCGCGCCGCTGTCCTTGAGCCAAGCTTGGCATTTGACAAGCTCGATCTGAAGCGCGGCCAGCGCGTCTTCGTAGGCGTCTTTGTCCATGCGGGCGTCATAGGGATAGTTCTCCGTCAGCATCTCTTTCTTGCTGCCGTCACGGATCGCGTCGCGGATGTCTTTTGGCGCCTCCTCCTCGAAGAAGCGTGTGATTGCGGCATCAAAAGGTTTCTGCATGGACGGCCTCCGAACTGAGTGCGCGACATATAGGCAGGCTGGACTGGGCAGGACCAGGGAAAAGGCTGGACGGGTGGCTAGGCCCGGGACGCTTGATCGGCCCGGTCAATGGCGGCGATGACCGTTTCGGGTTGGGCGTGGTGGGGCATGTGGCCGACCCCCTCAAGCAGTTGCAGATTGGTATCCGGCACCCTCTCTTTGAAGGGCAGGGCGTGGACCGTCGCAGGCACGATGGTGTCGGCGTCGCCGTGCAACCATTCGATCGGCAGGCGCAACGTGTCGTAGCGTTTGGACATTTCCGTGATGAGCGGCTTGAGGTTGTTCACCTGACGCGAATTGGCCCGCAGCGTGCTGCGCCGCAGGGTCAGTTGGCCCCCGACATGGTCGGTGTACCCCGCGGGCACCGCGTCCGGTGCGAAGACGGAATCCGTCGTAGATGTGATCCGACTTTCAGGCACCAAGGCCGTCAAGAGGGGGACGACAACACCCCCGCCCAATGCAGACCCATTGATGCGATAGAGGGCCCCCAATTCCCCCGGCCACCGCATGGCGGGTGGGGCCAACAGGACCAACGCGCGGACCGGATGGTCCAGCGCCCAAGCCAGGGCACACGTGCCGCCGAAGCTGTGCCCAAGCAAGAGTGGTGCGTCTTCGGCGCCGATCATGCGGTAGGCTTTGGCGAGGAGGGCCGCTTGCTCCGTCGGGCTTTCGGCTTCGCTGGTGAAGGCGGCGTCGTAGCTGGCATCGGTGCGACCTGTATATCCAAGCCCAGGGCGGTCGAAGGCGATGCAGCGGAACCGCGTCTCCAGCCGGGGGATCAGATCGAAGGTGAAGTCCCGGCTGTTGCCGGACGCACCGTGGAGCATGACCAAATCTGGTCCGCGCCCGCGAATGACCACATGGACCTGTGTGCCGTCCACGTCGAGCAGCCGGCCCTGTGGGGGGAACTGCGCCTCGAACGCCGCCTCTCGCGATGCTGCGCGACGGTTCAGCGCCGCAAGGGACCCCAGAGTTATGGCAGTGGCCAAACTGCCCGAAAGGGCATTGCGTCGAGAAATCATGGTCCGCGTCCGTTGTTCCTGCCCAACAGGATGTAAGCATACGGTCGGGCTTCGCAAGCGTCCCAGGCGGAAGCGTGTATCAGCGTGTCAGGCAGCAACATTAGCGGCGAACAGGATCGCAAGCCTCGTCCCAGGTGTGCGCGGCCCATGTTGGGCGTTCCTCAGCGACGGGACGCAGTCGGTCATTGCCCAGATGCGACGGATTCTAACCACGGCAGCCGCCCTGTGATGGCCGCCACCTGCTCAGTTCGGGTTGCTCAGCTGCGCGGGGCAAAGGCCGCGCAGGTCTTGGGTCAGGTTCCCCGACCCTCGCCAAAGGCCGCCGCGGGCCATGCCGCCTTACCTGCGCGTCTCAAACATCTCCGTCCCGCTTGGCCTTCTGATGTTCGTCTTCCACCAGTCCGATCTTCCAGTAGCCGGAGATATAGACGTCGGCCTTTGGCAGTTTCTTTTCATTCATCAGGAAACCGCGCAAGGAGCGGATGACCCCAGACTCCCCGGCGATGCAGGTTTGCACCCGTCCGGCGGGCCAATCCAGGGATCGGATCAAGGCTTCCTGCGCCCCGGAGGGGACATGCGGGTCGGGATGTATCAGCCAATGGACGTCAAAGCCGCTTGGCATCGCGATGTCTTGTTTGTCTTCCGGGGTGGTAATCTCGAAAATCGCGACCCCTTTTGCGTTGGGCGGCATGGCTTCAAGCGTGGCTGCTGCGACGGGCAGGGCCGACAGGTCCGCAGCCACAAGGTACCAATCTGCGTCGAACCGCATCACTTTCGGCATGCTCGGTCCTGCAAATCCAAGGAAGTCACCTGGCTTTGCCTGGCTTGCCCAACGGGAGGCTGGCCCATCGTCGCCATGGGCCACGAAATCAATCGTCAGCTCTTGGCTGACCCGATCGAAGTGACGGACCGTGTAGGTGCGCCGGATGGGGGGCGGGCCGTCTTGCAGGCGCGCGGCGAACTCTGCTCGGCCCTCTCCGTCATCGGGGAACATCAGCTTGCAATTCCCGCCCTCGCGCCCGGTGGGAAAGCCGCTTAGGTCCGGCCCCGCAAAGACCACGCGGATCATGTTGGGCGTCAGGCGCCAAGCCCGGGCCACGGTCAGCAGTCTGGGACCGGGCCGCCCCGAGACCTTTTGCACGGCTCGCGCGATTTTTGAGACCAGTGTCATGGGTTGTCCTCCTTCGGGGGCGGGCCACGCTGTCAGAACTTGCCGGAATTGCCCCAGTCCGTGCGTGGGGAAATCTCTTCTGCGTTCATCCAGTGTTCGACGATTTTCCCGCCCGCTAAACGGTAAAGGTCGAACACCGCGATGTCTTTGCCAAGCGCGTGGCGCTTGCCATAGGTCACGACGAAGTCCCCTTGCCCCATGAGATGAAACAGCATCTCGTACGTCCCCGCCGCGTCGGAGGCGAGCCAGGCGGCCAACCCTTCGCGGCCTGCACCGATCCCGGCCGCGTGTTGGATCAGGTCCCCTGCCACAAAGTCGGAGACCTTGTCTGGGGTCCGTTCTTGCAGCACCTGTTTGGTGAACTCCAGAACAACAGCCTTGTTTGCCGCCGTGTCTGCGCCGGCATCGACGTCCCGTGCGCCGCCAACCATGTCTTCGCCGGACAGGGTTTCGGGCACATAGGGCGCGATCGTGTCCCAGTGTTCAAGGATCAGCCCATCTGGATCCGTGTAGAACATATCCATCGTCACCCATTGCGCGGCCCCATCGTTGAGCGACTGATAGGCGCTGCAAAACACCCACGGCCCGTCTTCAAAGAGGCGGATGACTTCAATGTCCCGCTTGGGGTTGCGCGCGACGAAAGGTTCGAAAAAGGCCAGGAATCCTTCGGCGCCGTCGCCCACACCTGTGGAATGCTGTGTGTAGCGGTGGCCAGTGTATTTATAGACCGCCTCGCGCGCGTTTCCGCCAGCGATCCCCTCAAGGTAGATCGCGCGCACATTGTCGAGCGCTTTGCCCATGACAAGCTCCTGTTTGCTGAAGTAAACTCTGTCTACTTGTCCCAATACGCCTCGGTCAGGCCCAAGAGAAATTCACCAGCATAGCCGGGATAGGCCGCTTTCATCGCGGCGACGACATCATCCGGCGTAGCCGCCGCTTCCCAAGCCGCATCCAGCGTCTTGAGATAGGCGATGGCGGTGTCCAACTCCCCGCGTGTGGTGGGAAGGCCATGGCCGACAAGCAACGTCTCGCATGCGGGGTCATCACGCAGCCCTTCCAGCGTTGCGATCCAGTTCGCGCGATCCACGCCGGGGGCGAAGTAGACCCCGTTATAGACAAGATCTTGGACCACGGCGACGCGCTGTTCCGGCAAGACAGCCACGATGGCCTTGGGGGCTTCGGCGTTGTCATAGGCGCGAAACTCCACCGGAACCCCGCCGATTTCGGTCATGCCCAGGTCCAAGTCGCCCCCGGTCAAAAGCGATGTCGGCTCCGGTTGTTCGCCACTGGTGGCTTCGGCGCGCAACCCTTCGCGAATGTCCGGCAAGGTCACGAAGTCGACACCCTCAAACGTGCTGACACCGCCCCAGTGGTCCGGGTGTTCATGGCTGACATAGGCGGTATGGACGGGCTTGCCGGTGGACGCGATCAGTTGGGCGACCTCTGCCGCGGTCGGCGGCAGGAACGTGGCATCGACCAGCAAGACTTGATCCCCAAGTTCAATCACATGGGCCGTCACATTCACCGCCTGCGCAGGCGACAAATAGGTGTGAAACGTCACGCCCCCCGTGGCGAAGGAATGCACCGTGCCGGCGGGCAGGGCGCCTTGGGCGCGGGCGACGGACGGGGCAAAGCTGCCCCGGATCAGGGCGGCGGTGCCTGCAGTCATGGCGGCGCCCTTCAGCAATGTTCGGCGGTTCAACAGTGTCGGCATTTCTCTCTCCGTTTCCATGAAAAGTTATTGCGCGTGATAAGCTTCGGAGATGGCAAAGCTGTCTTCGTGCCAATGCCAAAGCACCACTTGCCCGTCCCGGACCTTGGCCCGGAGCGCGAAGCTGAACTCTCCGGTTTCCTGACCGGAGTGGGTCGTCACACCATTCATGCGTCCAAAGACGGCCACCGTGTCGCCAGACGCGAACGCGTCGGTGTTTTCCCAAAGCGTGGTCTGAAGATTGGCTGAGAAGACGCCGAGAAAGGCAAAGATATTCTCTTTGCCAACCGTCTCGCCGATCCAGGGCAGGGTGGTGTCTCCCTCGTTGTGCCAGACCATGTCGTCGGCCATCAAGGCGCCCATCTGGTCCATATCTCCGCTGCCCATCGCGCCCATAAAGGCCATGACGGTGTCGAAAGACGCTTGGCTTATTGGGTCCATATCCTGTGCTCCTGCACCTGTTGGAAGGGACGTGGCGAACACGCCTGTAACCGTGGTTTTGATGAGGGTTCTGCGATCCATATTGGCCTCCCGATTGGGTTGTGCGGCCAAGATATTGACGTAGGGGCAGTTCCATAAGTAGATCAAATCGGACTTAACCGTTCCGGTGAGGCGAATAATGATCGACAAGCTTCGCGCCATCGCCATCTTTTCAACGGTGGTCGATCAGGGCTCTTTCCGGGGGGCGGCACAGCATCTGGGCTTGGCCCCGTCGCGGGTCAGCGAAACGGTGTCCAATCTGGAAAAAGACCTGAACGTGACCTTGCTCTATCGGTCGACGCGGCAGCTGTCGCTGACCCATGAGGGTCGCTTGCTGCACGACCGCGCGCAGGCGATGTTGGCCGCCGCCGAAACCGGACTTGATGCGATCAACCCAAGTTCTGTGGACCCGCAAGGCGCGTTGCGTGTCACCGCCCCAGCCTTCGTGACGCAGACCGCCTTGATGGACGACTTCGCGGCGTTTGGCATGCGCTACCCCCGGATTGCCTTGAACTTCGACTTTTCAGATACGCCGCGCGACCTGATCAGAGAGGGTTATGACGTTTCCATCCGGGCCGGGTGGTTAGAAGACAGCGACTTCCGGAGCCGAAGTATCGGCGCTGTTGACCATCTTCTGGTGGCAAGTGCGGATTATGTCCGCCAGCAACAGACACCATCAAAGCCTTCCGATTTGGAAACTTGGAACTGGATCCGGTTTTCCGTGCGGCCGGATCAGACGGCGCTGACCCATGCCGACGGTCGAGAGGTGGTCGTGACGGGACGATCCCATATCTGTGTCAATTCGGCTGATGCCCTTTACGAGTTTTCCGCCCGGGGTTTGGGCCTGACATCCATTCCGGAACACTTGGCCTGCCGCGGCTTTGACCGTGGCGACTTGGTGCATGTCCTTCCCGATTGGACATTGAAGTCCCTTGGCCTTTACGCGGTTTGGCCGGACCATTCGCGGCGCGAGAACCTGACGACCTTGTTCGTGCGGTTTCTGGCGGAAGGGCGGTGATTTGGGCCGATATGTCCGGGGAACCGCACGGGGACAACCATCCCGATGGGGCAGGGCGTGCAACCAGACCGTGCATGGACGGTATGCTTTGGGACACAGAAATTTCTCAGTAAAGCAAGAGCTTAATAAGTAAGAACAAATGCGCGCGTAAGAAAATTATGCGATAGAATTCCTTGACGAAATAATTGTGCGCCCAATCTTTCAATCTACGGCGGAATGCAAAGCGCATGCTTGCACTGCGTCCAAGGGGGAGAAAGACGCCAGCGCATGGTCAAGGGAAGACGCATCAAGGACATCGCGCGATGATCCGGTCCATCTTGGTGCCGGTGCGCGGGGACGGAATGGTCGCGACCGTGCTGGCCTATGCTGCTGCACTGGCGCGGCAACACGATGCAACGGTCGACGTCGTCCATTGCCGGATGCAATCCACCGACTTGATCCCCCATGGCATCCCGCTGCCTGACTTTGCCCGTAAGGTTGTGATTGAACAGGCGGGCCAACTCGCCGACCGACAGGAAGACCACTTGCGTGGCATCCTGCACCGTTTGGCGCGAGAGTTTGGGATGGCCGAAGACGGCAACGGCGGCGGCGACACTGTCACCTGCACCTTCGCCGAGGAAAAAGGCCGAATGGCCGAGGTGGTCAAACACGCCGGTCGTCTGGCGGACCTGATCGTTCTGCCAAAACCTCAGCGAGAGCGGAACTTGGGCCAAAGTTCCTTGAAATCGGCGCTTTATGGGGCAGGGCGACCCGTGCTGGTCGTGCCTGGGCAAATGAAGCCCGATGCCACCTTTGGTCAGCATGTGACCATCGGATGGAATGGATCGCTTCCAGCGGCACGGGCCGTGGCATCATCCCTCGATATCGTCCACCGCGCGACACGCGTGACGTTGCTGTCTGGCGGCAAGACCGAGGCCCATGGCCCAAGCGTGCAGGACCTGCAGGCCTATTATGTTCTCCGTGGGATCACAGCCGATGTCATGGAGATTGACGGAAAGGATCCCGCCACGGCGTTGTTAGAGACGTCCGCGAAGGTCGGGGCAAGCCTGCTGATCACTGGCGCCTACAGCCATAGCCACGAAAGCGAAGTCCTGTTTGGCGGCAACACGCAGCGTATCGTCGATGATTTGGAAATGCCGGTTCTGATGGCTCACTAACAGGAGCCATTCGACCAGATCGTGGTGCGCCCCGGCGGCTAACCACGGGAGAAGAGGAAAGGGAGGCCGCGACCATCGCGGCACGATCAAACCGGCAAGTCCGGGCAATAGAAGGAGGAGACAACATGAACATCACCAAAAGACTGTTCCTAGGATTGGTGGCCGCTGGCAGCATGGCCGTGATGCCCATTGCGGCATCGGCTGACGGGTGGGAGCCGAAGCGCCCCATCGACTTCACCATCATGGCAGGGCCAGGCGGCGGCGCCGATCAGATCGCCCGCTTCGTGCAATCCGTGGTCGAGGCCGGTGACATGACCAACCGCCCCCTTGTCCCGGCCAATCGCGGCGGCGGCTCCGGGGCGGAGGCGCTTTTGCATCTCAAGGACGCGCGCGACCCCGATCACACGCTGATGGTCACGCTGAACTCCTTCTACACGACCCCAATCCGGCAAGAGGCCTTGGGCGTGGATATCGAGACGTTCACCCCGATCACGATGATGGGCGTCGACCCCTTCGTGCTCTGGGTCCATAAGGATTCTGGCATCAGCACTTTCGAAGAGTATGTGGCCAAAGTGCAGGAGATGGACGGCGAGTTCGTGATGGGCGGCACCGGCTCCGGCCAGGAGGATTCCATCGTCATCGCGTATATGTCCGGGGCCTTTGACCTGAAAATCAAGTACATCCCCTACGAGGGTGGCGGCGCGGTGGCCAAGGACCTGGCCGGCAAGCAAATCATGGCGACGGTTAACAACCCCGCAGAGGCGAAAGGCTTCTATGAGGCGGGCGAATTCGTGCCCCTTCTGGCCTTCTCGGACGAGAGGATGGCGGCCTATCCGGATGTCCCGACCATGAAGGAGAAAGGGCATGACTTCTCCTACTACAACCAGCGGGCGATTGTCGGCGCGCCGGGCATGTCGGACGAAGCGGCCGCCTATTACCGAGAGGTGTTCGGCCAAGTCTATGACGGCGAAGACTGGCAGACCTACCTGACGTCGGAAAGCCTGTCGCCCCTGCCGATGGATGAGGCGGAGACGCGCGCGTACTGGTCCACGCAGGTGCAAAACCATCGTGACCTTCTGGCCGCGATCGGCAGCTAGGCGCAGGTCGGGGGAGGGGGCAAAGATGCGCCGAGGCGAGATCATTCTTGCGGGGCTTCTTGCCCTCTTTTCCGTCTATCTGATGTGGAAGAGTACCGAACTGCCCATTGGGTATATCAGCGGCCAGGGACCGGGGGGCGGCTTCTGGCCCTTCTGGCTGTCCCTGGGGATGCTGCTGAGTTGTGGGGCCATCGCGGCAAATTGGTGGCGCGGCAAAAGCCCCGCCTCGGTTTCAGCCGAGCCGCTGATGGACGCGTTTGGCTGGCGGACGATCATCTTGGTGGGTGGCGGTCTTGTGGCTTTCGTGGCTCTGATCTCGGTCGTCTCGATGTATGGCGCCATTGCGGTCTTCCTCGCCTATTACCTGCGGTTTCTTGGGCGGCATTCTTGGGCGCTCACCTTAGCCATCGCTTTGGTGTTGCCGGTGGCGCTTTTCTTCTTCTTTGAAGGCGCGATGCAGATCTCCATGCCGCAAGGCATGGCGTTCACCCAGCCGGTCTTCGACGTGATGTACGACATCATCTACTGACGCCCCGCGTAGCCGAGGATCCCGATGGAAGTTCTTTCATTCCTTACCGATGGTGTGCTCTTGGCGCTCCAGCCGGTCAATCTCCTCCTGATCCTCATTGGCGTGACGGTGGGGCTGTTTATTGGCGCGATGCCGGGCCTTGGGTCAGTCAACGGTGTCGCGATCCTGCTGCCGGTGACATTCTTGGTGCCGCCCGGCTCGGCCATCATCTTTCTGGCGGCGATCTATTACGGGGCGATGTATGGGGGTGCGATTTCGTCGATCACCCTGGGCATACCGGGCGCGTCCACGGCCGTGGCGACCACGTTCGATGGCCGCCCCCTTGCGCTGAAGGGGCGGGCCAGCCTGGCCCTGGTCACGGCGGCGCTGGCCTCGTTCGTCGGCGGCACTGTTGCGAATGTTTTCTTTACGCTGTTCGCGCCGCTCTTGGCGTCGCTGGCCCTGTCCTTTGGCCCACCCGAGATCTTCGCCCTGATGCTTCTGGCCTTCGCGACGTTCGTCGGCCTGGGGGGTGACGACATCCCCAAGACCATTTTCTCCATCTGTTTCGGCCTAGTCCTGGCGACGGTCGGGTTCGACACAATCTCCGGGGAGCCGCGGCTTGTCCTGTTTGACATTCCGGGGTTTCTGCGCGGCATCGGCTTCATCGTCCTGGCCATTGGCGTTTATGGCATCGGAGAGATGCTCTGGACCATCGAGCAAACCCGGGGCGAGATCACGACCACCAACCCCAAGATGACTGCCAGGGGCATGGCCGCGGACACCAAAGAAGCGGTGCGACGCGGTTGGAAAGGCACGTGGATCGGCTCCATCCTTGGCTTCTTCATCGGTGTATTGCCGGCTGCTGGGGCCACGCCGGGCTCTCTCATCTCCTACGGGGTGGCCAAGATGGTGTCGCGCACCTCCCAGGACTACGGCACCGGGTCGCCCGATGGCGTCGCGGCACCAGAGGCCGCCAACAATTCCGCATCCACGGGGGCCATGCTGCCCATGCTGACGCTGGGCATTCCCGGTTCGCCCACGACGGCTATTTTGTTGGGCGGCATGGTGATTTGGGGTCTGACGCCGGGGCCGCGTCTTTTCGTGGACGAAAGTGAGTTCGTCTGGGGTCTGATCGGGTCGTTCTACATCTCCAACGTGGCGGCCCTTCTGATCAACCTGGCCTTTATTCCCTTGTTCATCTGGATGCTGAGGATGCCGTTCACGATCCTGGCGCCGCTGATCTTTGTCCTGTCCATCATCGGGGGCTTTGCCGCGGCGCGCAGCATGCACGACATCTGGCTGATCGTGATCTTTGGCATCGCCGCGTTCTTTATGCGCAAGTTCGACTACCCGCTGGCCCCCGCGGTACTGGCCATCGTCCTCGGCCCCATTGCCGAGCCGACATTGCGCCAGTCCCTGCTGCTCTCCTCTGGCGATCCCACGATCTTCTTCACCCGCCCCATCGCGGGGCCCATCACGACCATTGCCATTATCCTGATCTTCTTGCCGGCCCTAAAGCTGCTGAAGCGAAAAACGCCGGTTGCAGAGAGCTAATTGGCCCGCCAACCATGGCCAAACCAGGCCCCGGACCACGAAAGACATGAGAGACACCCCATGCAGACACTTGCAGACCTGATCCAGCGCCATCCCGACACGGCCAAGGCCATTGGCGCGCCGGGCCAAGACTGGATGACCTATGGCGACCTCAAAGCCCTAGGACAGACGGTCCGTACGGCCTTGCGAAACGCAGGTGTGGGCGCCAAGGACCGTGTGGCCATCGTGTTGCCCAACGGGCCAGAGATGGCGGCGGCATTCGTGACCGTGGCGCAATCAGCCACCACTGCACCGTTGAACCCCGCCTATAAGGAAGATGAGTTTGCGTTCTACCTCGACGATCTGAAGGCCCGGGCGATCATCCTAGAGGCAGGCTATGTGGGCCCGGCCCGCGCGGCGGCGGAGCGGTTCAACCTGACGGTGATCGAACTGACGGCGACCGGACCGGCGGGGATGTTCACCTTATCGACCCAGACGCGCGGGGACGCGGCGGACGCCGCTCCCGGTGCCGATGATGTCGCGCTGATCCTGCACACTTCGGGCACCACGTCTCGCCCAAAGATCGTGCCGCTGCTCCAGTCCAATGTGGCGGCCTCCGCCGAAAATATCCTCGCTTCGCTAGATCTTACGCCCGACGATTGCTGCCTGAACGTCATGCCCCTTTTCCACATCCACGGGCTTGTCGCCGCCGTCAGCGCATCGCTGGCCGCGGGCGCGTCGATCAGCTGTGCGCCCGGGTTTGATGCGCTGAAGTTCTTCGGTTGGCTAGAGGAGGTGGACCCAAGTTGGTACACCGCCGTGCCGACCATGCACCAGGCCCTGCTCGCCCGGGCGCCCCGGAATGCCGACATTATCCAAAAGGCGCGACTGCGCCTGCTGCGCTCCTCCTCCTCCTCCCTGCCGGGGCCAGTGATGACGCAACTGGCCCAGACGTTCGGCGCCCCGGTGGTGGAGGCGTATGGTATGACCGAAGCCGCCCATCAGATGTGCTGCAACCCCATCGCGCCGGGCCGCCAGAAACCGGGCGCCGTCGGTGTGCCCGCGGGGCCAGAGGTCCGCATCGCCCATGAGGTTGAGAACCGTCTGATTGACGGCGTCGGCGAAATTTCTATCTCCGGCCCGAACGTCACCCCCGGCTATGAAAGCAACCCGGACGCCAATGAGAAGAACTTCTTCGACGCCGAAGGCAAGCGTTGGTTCCGGACGGGGGATCAGGGCGCTTTCGACGCAGATGGTTACTTGTCCCTGACCGGCCGCTTGAAAGAGATCATCAATCGCGGCGGCGAAAAGATCAGCCCGCTGGAGGTGGACGGCACCTTGTCCGATCATCCGGCCGTCGCGCAATGCGTGACCTTTGCCTTGCCGCACCCGAAACTTGGCGAAGACGTGGCCGCTGCCGTGGTCCTGAAAGAAGGACAGGACGCGACGGACCGCGAAATTCGCGACTTCGTAAGCGAACGCCTGGCGGCCTTCAAAGTGCCGCGCAAGATTTTGATTTTGGACGAGATTCCTAAAGGCGCCACAGGCAAGCTCCAACGGATCGGCCTGGCCGAGAAACTGGGCCTGGGCTAAGGGGGGCGCCATGAAGATCTGCATTTTCGGCGCCGGTGCCATTGGCGGCTATATGGGCGTGAAACTGGCCGAGGCGGGCGCCGATGTCAGCCTTTTGGCCCGGGGGCCGCACCTGGCGGCCATGCGCGAAAACGGCCTTTGCCTGATCGAAGAAGATCGTGAGACGACCGTTCGGGTCACCGCATCGGACAATCCGGCGGATCTTGGACCACAGGACTATGTGATCGTCACACTGAAGGCCCATTCCGTGCCGCCCGTTGTCCCCAAGATGCAGCCCCTGATCGGACCGGACACAACGATCGTGTCCGGTGTGAATGGCGTGCCCTGGTGGTACTTTCACAAGATCGGCGGGCCGCTTGAGGGGACCCGGCTGCGCACGGTGGACCCTGGCGACGCGCAATGGGACGGGTTCGGCCCGGACCGGGTGCTGGGCTGCGTGGTCTATCCGGCGGCGGAGGTGATCCAGCCGGGCGTGGTCAAACACCTGGAAGGCAACCGATTTTCTTTGGGAGAGCCGGACGGATCTAAGTCCGACCGCGCGCTGGCTCTGTCAAAGGTCCTGACGGCCGCCGGGCTCAAGGCGCCCGTCCGGCCCAAGATCCGGGACGAGATTTGGGTGAAACTTTGGGGCAACTTGTCCTTCAACCCTATCTCCGCGTTGACCCATGCGACACTGGACGTGCTCTGCACCGACCCCGGCACGCGGCAGGTCGCCCGGAACATGATGGTGGAGGCCCAGGAGATTGCCGAGAAACTTGGCGTCAAATTCCCCATCGACGTGGATCGTCGGATCAAAGGCGGCGCCGATGTGGGTGCCCATAGGACATCGATGCTTCAGGATCTTGACCAAGGGCGCCCGATGGAGATTGACGCCTTGGTCGGCTCTGTCCAAGAGCTCGGGCGGGTGACTGGCACGGCGACGCCAACAATCGACGCCGTCCTGGCCCTGGTTGCCCTGCGCGGGAAGGTTGCCGGGCTTTATGGCGCCTGAAAGCCGGCGGGCCCTGTGCGTTTGCAGTGCCCCGTCCCGCGCCATAGGGTGAACCTTCAGGCCCCCGCGCTGAGCGTCAGGGCGGATGCAATCCCGACGGGCGAGGTGCGCCATTTCCAAAGCCTTCATCCTCGGCACAGGGTCCGCCACCAGCGTGGCGGCTGTCCAAAGTGACGCGCTCGACCGGGCGCATGGGTTCGCGCCGGGGCACATTGCACGCCACTCTGGCGTGGATCGGCGGGGCCGGGCGCAAGGCAGATCACAGATCGACCTCGCCATCGAGGCGGGGCAGGCCGCCCTTGCCGATGCCGGGCTTGAGGCGGTGGCGTTGGATGCGATCCTGCACTGCGCCGCTGTCCCGTATCAGACGTTGCCCGCGACCGCGCCCCTGGTTCAGGGTGGACTGGGCCTGGCGGGCGGACAGGTTGCGGCCTTCGATATCGGTGCCACATGCTTGGGGTTCTTGGCCGGTCTTCAGCACGCCGCCGCAATGGTCGAGGCTGGGCGCTGGACCCGCATCCTGGTGGTGTCGGCTGAGGCCGTGGGCGATTTCCTCGACTGGCGCGATCCCGCGACGGCGGGTCTGTTCGGTGATGGCGCCGGGGCCGCCGTGGTGGGCACGCAGGCGGGCCCCAAGCTGGGATCCCTCCGCGTTGGACGGATCGCGTTGGAGACACATCCGTCCGGGTACCATGCCGCCGAAATCCGGGCAGGTGGCACCCGACTGGGACAGGATGCGACCCAGGCCGATATGCAGTTCACCATGGACGGGCGGGCCCTGTTTGCATTGACCCGGCGCCACTTCGGGCGCTTTGTGGGCGATATGCTGGCGGTCGATGGTCTGACCCTCGACGCCCTAGACGTGATCGTTCCCCATCAGGCTAGCCCATCCGCCTTGGGGTTAATGGCCGCTGCGCTCAAGGTGCCCAAAGCGCGCTTGGTGGATCTGTCGGTGAACCACGGCAATCTGGTCGCTGCGTCCCTTCCGGTGACGCTGGACCATGCGCGGCGCGCAGGCCTGATCGCGCCGGGCGCGCGGGTGTTGATGTTGGGCACGGCCGCCGGGGTCACCTTCGGCGCCGCCCTGTTGGAGGCTGGGCCATCCGACTGACCTTTCACACCCATGCCACGATCCCAGTGCCCGCCGCGTTGGTCTTGCGGGGTGGCAAGGGGCGCCTCGATCTGCCAGTGCGCTTCGGGGTGTTGGAACGCCCGGGCCAGCCGCCCGTTCTGATCGATTCCGGCTGGCCCGAGCATCGCCCGGAGGATAGCCGCGCACTCCGGCTCTACCGCGCGGCCCTGCGGGCGCGCGTGGATGCGGCCAAGTCACCTGCGGCTGTTTTGAAGGGTCGCGCCCCCGCTGCGGTGCTGTTGTCGCATTTTCACGCCGATCACGTGGGCGCCCTGCACTACTTTCCCGACGTTCCAGTCCATGGGCCCCTGGATGCCCTGGCCCGGGCGCGCCACCATCGCTGGCGGGCATTGCGACACGGCGTCTTCGGCGAACGCCTGCCCCAATCCGTCACGGATCTTACGGGGGACATGCCTCTGCCATTCCGTTTGGGACGGGGGCGCGACGTGTGTGGCGATGGCGCCGTCCTGTCGGTGCCGCTGCCGGGGCACGCAGACGGTCATACGGGGTTCCTCTTTCCAGGCTTCGACCCGCCCGTGCTTTATGCCGGCGATGCGCAATGGGTTTGGCCCGCGATCCGCGACAACCGCCCCCCGCGTGGCCCGGCCCGCGCCGTCTATGCCAACAGCGCCGCTGCCATGGACAGCCTTTTGCGCGTTCGCGCCTTTGCGGCGGCGGGGGGCCGCGTGGTCCTGTGCCATGATCCTGCGCCCGTGCCTGTCTTCACCCCATGACCCTGACCGGCACCGCCATCGCCGTCCGGGCCTTCGCCGCCACACTGACGCGCGCGGCGACCCTGCGGGACCGATCTGCCCTAGAGGCCTGGCAAGCCAAACGCCTGGACGCTTGGCTGCGCCAGACGGGGATGGCCGCGTCCCTCTCCGACGTGCCCATCACCCAACGCGCCACCCTCCTGGCTGATTTCGCGGCGTTTAACCGTTTGGGTCTGTCGGCGGAGACGGCAACGGCCATGGCTCTGGGCCGGATGCCTGCGCCGCCGCACACCCATATCGGCCTCAGTACTGGAACGGTATCGGGCACCCGCATGCCCTATGTCATTTCGGACGCGGAACGTTTCGTCTGGCTCGGCACCATCCTGGCAAAAACCCTTGGGTGGGCCGCGTTGCAGCGGCCACGTGTGGCCGTGGTGCTTCCACAGGGCTCCGCCCTATATGATGCCGCACGGGACGGGCGCGCGCTGCCGCTTTGTTTCGTGCCGCTGACCGACGGCTTCGCCCAGGCGCAGCAGGTGTTGGAGGCCTTTGCCCCCGACGTCATTGTTGCGCCGCCCAGGGTGCTGACCTGGCTCGCCCGGCGGGGCACGACGATCACCCCCCGGCGCGTGTTCGCGGCCGCTGAACTGCTCGACCCGCCTGACCAGTCGGCGATCCGCGCGGCATTTCCCGCGGCGCGCTTGGGCGAAATCTACATGGCCACGGAGGGTCTTTTCGCCGTCACATGCCCACACGGCACGCTGCATCTGGCGGAAGACTGCGTGCACCTTGAGCTTATTCCCCAAGGGGACGGCACGGTCGAGCCCGTCGTGACCGACTTCACCCGCAGGGCGCAGACCATGGCGCGCTATCGCACCGGTGATCTGCTGCGCGAAGTGTCGTGCGACTGCGCCTCCCCATTGCGGGCGGTGAAGGTCGCCGGACGGGCTTCGGACCGGATCGAGGGGGTCGCGCCGGACATCTTGCGCGACGCGGTGCTGACCGCCGGTGTCGAGGATTTTCGGCTGGTCCAAAGCGGCTCCGCTGCGCCCATTTTGACCCTGGCCCCCGGCGTGCCGTCCGACCCGGCAAGGCAGGTGCTCCAATCCGTTTTAGGGCGTCGTGTTAAGGTTGAAACAGGGGTGCTGACCCCGCCCGAGGATTGTAAGCTCCGCCGGGTCATGCGCGTCCCGTGACGCGGGTAAGCGTGGCCAGAAACCGCGCGTCGGGCGCATAACGCGCCGCATGGGCGCGGAAGCGGGGCAGGGCGTGCCACGCATCATTCAGGACCCGGTCCATCCGCGCCGTCGCCCCCTGCAGGGATCGTGCCCGCACGCCCAGGCCATGCCACGCAATCCGGGCCGCCACGTCGAACTGGTCGAAATCATGGGGCACCACAAGGGTCGGCAGGCCAGCGGCAATGGCAGAATAGGTGATGCCCGTGCCCCCATGGTGGATGACCGCGTCGAAACGGGGCAAGTCCCGTTGGTAGCAAATCCGTGGCACCGACCACAGGTTCGATGGCACGCCGCGCGCCGCCCTCCCCCCGTCCATCCGCCCTTCGGACGCCACGATCAGCCAGTTGGGTCTGTCCGTGGCGATCTGCGCCAGGCCCTTGCGCCACTGGTCGCGCGCCCATGGCAGATGCGTGCCAATGGTCGCGAATATGCGCCGCTCCGCCGGGGGCAGGTTGGGCGGCGGATCAAGGGTACGGGCCGAGGCGACGGGCCCGATCATCTCAAATGCGGCAGGCCATCGGCGCTCAAACTCAAACTCCGCCATGCCGAAGCCCAGGATCGCATCGGGGGAATAGATGCTCTCCGATCCGTCCGGTCGAAATGGTCGGGATATCTCAGGCGGCAAGCGGTTGCGGTGGAGCGCAAAGACCGCTTCACGCAGCATCCGATGCACGCCATGGCCCACCGCATCGCGCAGATCCCCCAAGCGTCCATGGGCCGGGCTCAACCCGCTCATATACGGCGGCGGCCCGGAGCCCGCGTGCAGCGCAAGGGGCGTGGCGATGGTGGTGATCCAGGGAATACCGGTCCGCGCTGCCGCAGGCGCCGCCATCAGGGCCACGCTGTCGGCGACCAGGACATCGGTGCGCCAGGCGCGGATCTCGGCGCACAAATCGTCGGTCAGGCCTGGCAACAGCCGAAGGTTCGCCCGCAACTGCGCCAGCGCGGCCCAAGGGCGGGTTGCGATGCGCCCATGTCCTTCGGCGATCTGCTCCAACGCGCCTGGCGGCAGAGACGGGGGGGCTGCGGCCTCTATCCCGTGGGCGCGCAGGAACGACAGACGGGCATGTCCCGTCAGGACCCGCGCCACATGCCCTGCGCGTTGGGCCGCTTGGATCAGGGGGACCAGACGGTCCAGATGTCCGGCAAAGGGGGGCGCCACCACCAGGACCCTCATGGCACCCACCTGCCAAGAATCTGCACGACGGCGTTGCGCGTCTTGGGGCAGGTCCAATACCCCATATGGCCACCCGGCACCCAAACATCCGGCGCGTCGCGATGGACAAGGCGGGACAGGCCATCC
Organism: Pseudomonadota bacterium; assembly: GCA_039817645.1. Lineage (GTDB taxonomy): Bacteria > Pseudomonadota > Alphaproteobacteria > Rhodobacterales > Rhodobacteraceae > Jannaschia. The sequence continues at coordinate 30,599 of JBCBVM010000032.1, forward strand.
CACCGTCCGATGATGGTGGTGACCGCCACGCCGGGCAAACGTGGCCGGCGCCGCGTGACCGGCCCAAGCGCAATGACCACCTTGCATCGTCCTGGGCGCCAGCCGCTGACCAACAAGTCCAATCCACAACTGCCCGTGATGATCGCGCGCGGCCTGTCGCCAAGCATCTCCAGTCGCCCCGCCACATCTGGTCCCGCCTTTCCCGTGCGGGCCGCGTGCCAGGCGACCGCGTTCCTCCACGCGGCAAGTGGGAGCCGGATATGCCCTTCCGGCGGTCCCCCGACCCACGGGAACCCGTCGTCGAGGCCCGTGGCCCGCGGCGGCGTTACGGCGGCCAGAAAGGCAGACTGCGCCGGGGGCAGGCCAGTGCGCGCGGGGTCGGACCGTCCGGTCAAAATGACAACCTGCGGCGCGGTCACTCGTATCGGATCCCGCCCCCGTCCAGCCGCATGCGGCGGGACCGCCACCGGATCGCGTTCGGACGGATGGCGGCCGCGACCGACAGGACGGGCAGGGCCAATTCGGCCAGGACCACAGCCCAAAGCGGCGCGGCGCCCGCGCCCCCGATCTGGCGCACCAACCGAAGATGCAGGGCCGCGCGCGCCCAAAGCAACGCAACCCATGCCCCGACCGCCCAGGCCCCCAGAAAGGTCGCCAGGACAAGCCCCACCAGCGGCAGAACGCCCGGCACAAGCACAAGGGCCACCATGGCGCCATCCAAGTTCGCGCGGATGTAGCGATGCGCAAAGATCGTCCATCGCCGCAGAAGGCCCGTGGCCTGGGCAATGCCTTGCACCGAAACGGCCACGCGCGCGGGCACTGTCGTCTGCAAAATGGGACGCCCGCCACTTTGAAAGAGGCGTGCGATGGCCCAATCGTCGGTCACCCCATGGCCCATTGCCGCGAACCCGCCCAGCCGCCCCAATTCGTCCAAGGGGACCGCGTACGCCATGCCGTTGATGGTTCGGTTCCGCCCCAAGCGCGCCATGGAAAGGTAGGCCGACGCCCCTTGACCATCCACGAACCCCGCCACCAGAGCCTCCGCCGCGGTCATGGGCGCGCGTCCCCAACTTGGCAAAGCGGTCGCCAACCCGCCATGGATTTTGGCAATGGCCGCCAAGCGACCGAGCGCGCCATCCGGCAAGGTGGTGTCATCGTCCAGCACCGCGACCACGTCGGTGGTGATGCCCCTGTCTTGGCCACGGATCAGCTTCAACGTCTTTGGGTTTTCGCCGTCAACGGGCGGCTGGCCCGACACCACGGTCACGTTCCCTTGTCCCGCCGCCAGACGCTGTGCCACCGCGCGCCCCTCCGCGTCGTCATCGTCCACCAGCCAGACGAACTGCGCGTTGGGCGCCTGCTCCGGCCCTGGGGCAAGGCAGTGGGCCAAGGCGGGATCACCGGACAGGATTGGTTGCAAGACCGTCACCGTGGCCTCCGCCCGGGGGTCCGCATCCCGTTGGCCCCCGGCAAGGGCCAACCGGACCCCGTGCGCGGCGGCATAGATCAGCCCCAGCAAGACCAGAAATGCGCCCCCGGTCATGGTGCGGCGCCCACCTGTTGCATCGCCGGATGAGTCAACCCCGCGCCCGCCATCCACCATGCCGCGAACCGATCCAACGCCACCTCCGTCGGGATATCTGGTGCCCCAAGGGCATCCCGCGCGTTGCGGTTGTCAAACGTCTTCGTGGTCGCAAACACGTCCACGCCAAACCGGGTAAGCGGCGGCTCCCACCACCCGGTCCGCCTGGACAGCGCCTCAAGGGCCCCGGCCACGCGGCGGGCAGGGGGCGCCCCCACGCGCAGCACAGGGCCCGGCAGACCAACCCGGGCAAGGGCGTCGTCCACGAACCGCTCAATCGACACGGGCGCCGGGTCGATAAGGTGGAAGATCCCGCGCGCGCCCACCTCCACCGCGCGGGTGGTTTGCCGGACAAGGTTGTCGATCGACACAAGATCACCGCGCGCCGGTATGTTTCGCTTGAACCGTGGCAACAGGCGCAGCTTTGCCGCCCGTGCAATGCGGGGGAACAATACCGTGTCGCCAACCCCAAACACGGCGCGCGGGCGCAGGATGGTCCAGGGTCCGCCATAGGCCATTGTGAAAGCTTCGGCTGCGCGTTTGGTGCGGGCATAGTCGTTGACCGGTGGGGTGGTCGGATGGGTCTCCTCCAACAGCCCTTCCTGATCGCCCGCCGCATAAAGGACCGATGACGAGGAGATCAGGACGAACGGCGCCCCCGTCCGCGCCGCCACCTGTCGCGCATGGCGCGTCCCGTCCACGTTTGCGGCCTCATATGCCCCGGGGCGACCCCAAGGCGACGACAAAGCCGCCGCGTGGACCACGGCGTCGAAGGGCGGCAGATCCCCCATGGGCTGCGTCAGGTCATGGGGGATGGCCACGTCCACCGCCCCGGTTCGGGGCGCACTGCGGGACACGCCCGTGACCCGATGCCCACGCCCCCGCAGGTACATTCCAACAGCGCCGCCAACAAAGCCACTGGTCCCGGTCACAAGGATCTCCATGGCCGGACCAAACCCCATTCCCCGGCGAAACGAAAGCATGTTGAGTGCGACCGCCCCGCTGGCCACAGCGCCCCCTTGTCCGGTTCAAACAGGACAAGGCCGCCACCGCCGGGTGGTCAGCCCACCCGGTGTCCCTGCCGCCAAACACCCCGCAACAACGGCGTCGCGCCCAGTTTGCGCACGCGAACAACGTCTCCGCGCAATCCGACCTGTAACGCGCCCCGGTCGGCAAGGCCCGCCACGCGCGCCGGGGTCCCGGTCACCGTCTGCACGGCCCGGGGCAGGTCATCCCAGATCTCGGCCAAACGGAAGGCAGACAGCAACAGGGCCGAAGGCACGTAGTCCGAGGACACGATGTCCAGAAGGTCCGCTTTGGCCAAATCCTCCGCCGCCACGTTGCCCGAATGGGACCCGCCTCGGATCAGGTTGGGCGCGCCCATCATCACGGCGATCCCGTGGGCACGACACGCCTCTGCCGCGTCCAGCGTGGTCGGAAACTCGGCGAACTCCACGCCATTGGCGCGGGATGTGGCCACTTGGTCCGCCGTCGTGTCGTCGTGGCTGGCCAGCACGGCACCCAAACGGCCCGCCTCTCGCACGGCGCCCGCCTCATGGGCGGCGCCGAACCGCGCTTGTAGGCCCTTCAGGTTCTCCACATGGGCGGCGAAGTCGTCATCATTCATGCCCCGCTTGCGCGCCACATAGGTCTTGAGCGCCGTCAGATCCCGGAACTGCCGCTGTCCGGGCGTGTGGTCCATCAGACTGACGATGCCCACCCGATCCTCCGGGCCAAAGGCGGCCAATTCGTCCAGCAACGTCTCCGAACAGATCTCGGCGCGCAGGTGCAGGAAATGGCTGATCTTGAACACACCTTGGGCGCGGGCCGTCAGCAGCTCATCGGCCAGTTTGCGCGCATAATCGATGTAGCGTCCCTTGCCGCTGTGGATGGAGCCGACGCGCATGGCATCGAACACCGTCGTAATCCCCGTGGCGGCAAGCTCTGCGTCATGGGCGATCAGCGCGGGCAGATGGGGCCAGTCCACGTCGGGGCGCGGCTCGATATGGCGCTCCACATTGTCGGTGTGCAATTCCACCAGACCAGGCAGGATCAGATCGCCCGCGCAATCCAGGGCGCCATCGGGCACATGGTCCCCTTCTGCAAGGTCGCGGACGATCCCTTGCTCGATGGTCAGGGCGCCCGTCACAACCCTGTCCGTCAGGACCAGCCGCGCATTGGCCAGGCACAGGTCCCCCCCGGGCTCGTCCCCTCCAACAGCTTCAACCCCGTTGATGTCCGACAAGGTATTCATGGCGTGGTCTCACTCTGGTGCGGGGAACGGGTGGGGCGCGCCGGATGTTCTGGGAACAACTGCGCGGTGGCGCGCGCGACGGTCTGGGGCAGAGCCCCATCATTGGAGAGATGGATGACGGGGAGGCCATCGGGCAGGGGTTTCTCCGCCTGCGCCAACCGTTTGGCGATGTCGGCTGCGCTCTCTCGGCCCCGGGCGGCTAGACGCTCTGCCAGGGTCTCCGGCGTGGCGGTGATGTTCAGCACCACAAGCCGGGGGAAGACCTGCGCTGCCCGGGCGAGGGCGCCGCGAGAGAAATTGACCAGACAATCCGTGCCCTGCGCCAAGTGTCCCTGGACCGTGCGCGGGATGCCGTAAGACAGGCCATGGGCCGTCCAATGGACCGCGAACGCTTCGTCTTGGACCATGCTTTCGAACTGCTCCGGCGATACTGCGTCATAGGCCTCGCCGCCCAGGCCCGGCGCGCGGGTGATGACGCGGCGCACCAAATGGGTCGCAGGCACCGCTTGGTGCAGCCCTTCCATGACGCTGTCCTTGCCCACGCCCGACGGGCCGACGACAGCGATCAGGCGTCCCCCACTCATGCTGCCAAACCGGGGGTAAAGCAGCCCACGTCGATCTCTTGGTCGCAGACGCGCGCGCGGGCGTCCGCGTCGTGGAAGATGCCGATGATGGCCGCGCCGCGGGCCTTTGCGTCCTCGATCAGGCGCAGGACGATTTCGCGGTTGGCGGGGTCCAGGCTGGCGGTGGGCTCATCCAGCAACAGCGCGGGGTAGGGATGGGCAAAGCCGCGCGCGATGTTGACCCGCTGCTGCTCTCCGCCGGAAAAGGTGGTGGGCGATAGGGACCACAGCCGTTCTGGAATGTTCAACCGCGCCAACAGGTCCTGCGCCCGCAATCGGGCGTCTTCGCCCGTCACACCCACGGCGCGCAACGGCTCCGCCACGACGTCCAGGGTGGGCACCCGCGGGACCACGCGCAGGAACTGACTGACATAGCCCAGCACGTCGCGGCGCAGCGCGATGATCTGGCGCGGCTCCGCCTGGACCACGTCCACCCCGCCGATGCAAATCTTGCCAGTCTGGGCCAAGTAATTGCCGTAGATCATGCGCATCAACGTCGACTTGCCCGCCCCTGACGCCCCCGTCAGGGCCACGCAGGCGCCCGGCGCCACCGACAGGGACACACGCGACAACACCTCGATCTGCGCGCTGCCCTGGTTGTGGAGCGTAAAGGTCTTGGACACATCCCGAAGCTCGATCATCGCTCACACCTGCAAAACGGAACTGACAAGAAGTTGGCTATAGGCGTGCTGCGGATCGTCCAGCACTTGGTCGGTCAAGCCCGCCTCCACGACGCGGCCCGATTTCATCACCATCAAGCGGTCCGCCAAAAGGCGCACCACAGCCAGATCGTGGGTCACGATGATTGCCGACAACCCCATGTCGCGCACCAGCCCGCGCAACAGATCCAGCAGTCGCGCCTGTACCGACACGTCCAGGCCCCCCGTGGGCTCATCCATGAACACCAGCCGCGGCCCAGTGACCAGGTTGCGGGCGATTTGCAGCCGCTGCTGCATGCCACCTGAAAATGTCGTGGGCCGGTCATCCACACGCCCGGCGTCAATCTCCACCCGCTCCAGCCAATCGGTGGCGCGGTCCCGGATATCGCCGTAATGTCGGGCGCCCACGGCCATCAGCCGTTCCCCCACATTTCCGCCCGCACTGACCCCCATGCGCAGCCCGTCGCGCGCATGTTGGTGGACAAACGCCCAGTCGGTGCGGCCCAGCATCCGACGTTCCGGCTCGGACATGGTAACGGTGTCCTTGGGCCCATCGGTCCGCGTATCGAACAGCACGGCGCCCGTGTCCGGTGCCAAATGACCCGCCATGCAGTTGAGCAGGGTCGACTTTCCCGACCCGCTTTCGCCGACGATGCCCATGACCTCCCCTGGGAAAAGGTCGAACGACACCCCGGCACAGCCGATATGAGCGCCATAGCGCTTGGACAGGTCGCGCACGGAGAGAAGCGGGGTCAGGTCCATGCCGGCGCCTCGAATTGCGGTTGGTAGGTGCCAAAGGACCATTCATGCCCCTCGATGTCCCGCACGCGGTAGCGCCGCGTCCCGAACTCCGTATCCTCGGGCGGATAGACGATCTGCGCCCCGGCCGCCTGCGCCCGAAGGTAGTGGGCGTCCACGTCTTCCACCACCAGATACAGGCCCGGGCTTGCGGCTTTGGCCACGTCCTCACCGCTTCCCAACATGATGATGGCCGCGCCACAGCGCATTTCGCCATGGACCAGACGCCCATCCTCGCCGTCAAAGGCTTGAATGATCTCGAACCCGAACGCCGCGCTGAGGAAGGCCATTGCCGCCTTCGCATCCGCATATGTCAGGTAGGGGATCAAGCTTGGAGGGGTCATGCCGCGTCCTTTCCTTGGGGGCCATCCGACTGTCGCGCCGCGCAATAGGCCGTGTCGGAGCAGACGAACATCCGTCCCCCCGCATCATCCACGATCACCTCGTCCAGATAGCTGTCTTTTGCCCCACACAGCGCGCATGTCTGGTCCGCCTTGGTGGCCTCGAACGGATGATCTTCGAAATCCAGACTGACCACCTGTGTGTAAGGCGGCAGGGCATAGATCCGCTGCTCCCGCCCCGCGCCGAACAGCTGGATCGCGGCCATATCGCTCAGCTTTGGGTTGTCGAACTTCGGGATGGGGGAGGGATCCATGACATAGCGCCCCTCGACTTTCACGGGGTACGCATAGGACGTCGCGATATGCCCGTGCCGCGCGATATCCTCATACAGTTTGACATGCATCAGCCCGTATTCCTCAAGCTCATGCATCTTGCGCGTCTCGCTCTCCCTCGGCTCCAGAAAGCGCAATGGCTCTGGAATGGGCACCTGATAGACCAGGATCTGCCCCTCGGTCAGCGGGTCTTCGGGGATCCGGTGGCGGGTCTGGATGACAGTCGCGTCCCCGGTGACTGTGGTCGTCTCCACCCCCGCCGTGCGCTCAAAGAAGCTGCGAATGGACACGGCGTTGGTGGTGTCATCGGCCCCTTGGTCGATCACCTTCAGACGGTCCTCGGGCGTCAGCACCGCCGACGACACCTGCACGCCCCCTGTACCCCACCCATAGGGCATCGGCATCTCTCGGCTTGCAAAGGGCACCTGATAGCCGGGGATCGCGAGGCCCTTCAGGATCGCCCGCCGGATCATCCGCTTCGTCTGCTCATCCAAATAGGCGAAGTTATAGGCCTGCTCGGTCATAGAAGCCCCCGGTCCGCCAAATCCGCCCGCAGCCCGTCGGCCCCCGTGAAATGGATTGCATCCATCCCCGCGGCGCGCGCGCCCAGGCAGTTGTGCACACCGTCATCGATGAACACGCATTGCTCGGGCCGCACGCCCGCCCGGTCACAGAACAGGCGAAAGATGCCCACACTGGGCTTTACGATGCCCACGTCGCCGGACACGATCGTCGTCGCGAACACGGTGCCCAGTTCCGGGTGCACGCGCACCCCCTCGGGCCAGGTTTCCGCCGACCAGTTGGTGATCGCGTGCAGGGGCACATCCCTGGCCCGCAGGTCATGCAGAACCTCCCAGGTGCCCGCCACCTTGTCCGGCACCGTCCGCCCGTACTGCGCCACATATTGCGACAGGCGGCGCGCATCCTGTGGGTCTGTCAAACCCTCAGCCGCATCCCCGAACCGCGCGCCCGCGTCGCAGGCAAAGTTGATCTTGTCGAACCGGATGCGCGCTAAAAACGCCCGCGACCCGGCGTCCCCTAACTCGTCGATCCACGCCAGATGGGGCTGCCAGTCCACCAGGACGCCCCCAATGTCGAATACGACCGTATCAATCGCCATCTTCACGTCTCCTTCCGGGTCTTTCGGAGTCTTTTCGGTCGCGGACCAGCCGGGTGGCGCCCGGCCCTTCGACTGCGCGGAAAGCAGCGGCGGGGTTGGTGGCGACCGGGATCATTCCGCAGCCTCCGGCACAGCGTCGGCCCCGGCGTCCCGACGCAGCGTGCGCACCAATTCCAACTCTGCCTGAAAATCCACGTAATGGGGCAGCTTGATATGCTCCAGGAACCCCGTCGCCTGGATATTGTCCGCGTGATAGAGGACAAATTCCGTATCCTGGGCAGGGGCGCCGACAAAATCCTCTCCCAATTCCTCCCACCGCAGGGCCCGGTCCACCAGGGCCATGGAAATGGCCTTGCGCTCGGTCTGGCCGAACACCAAGCCATAACCGCGCGTGAACTGTGGCGGCTCCGTCTTTGACCCTTTGAACTGGTTCACCGTCTCACATTCGGTCAGGGTCACGTCGCCGATCTCAATGGCAAAGCCCAATTCCGGGATCTCCATCTCTACCGGGACCGTGCCAATCCGCAATTCGCCCACAAAGGCATGGTTGCGCGCATAGCCCCGTTGGGTGGAGTAGGCGAGGCCCAGCGTAAACCCCTCATCCGCCCGCGCCAGGGCCTGCAACCGCAACCCCCGATCGGCGGGCATCTCCAACGGTTCCCGCGTCAGATCGGGTGGAGTCGTGTCCTCGGCCACCGCCTCCTCGATCAGCCCTTCGCGGTTCAGAAAACCCGTCACATGGGGCACATCCCCCGGCTCCGCCTCCCGCAGGGGCGCCTCTGGCACCTCCCCGTCGGCGGCCAATTTGAAGTCCAGCAATCGGTGCGTGTAGTCGAAGGTCGGGCCCAGCACTTGCCCCCCCGGCAGGTCCTTGAACGTCGCAGAGATACGTCGGTCGCAGGCCATGGCCCCGGTGTCCACCGGCTTGGACGCGCCAAAGCGGGGCAGGGTCGTGCGATAGGCTCGGATCAAGAAAATCGCTTCGATCAGATCACCCCGCGCCTGCTTGATCGCCAGCGCGGCCAAGTCCGGATCATAGAGCGAACCTTCCGCCATCACCCGGTTCACGGCCAGGCGCATCTGCTCGCGGATCTGCGCGACGCTCAATTCCGGCACATCTGGGTTGCCCCGCCGCTCCTCTGCCAACCAGGCATGGGCATTCTCGATGGCGCGTTCGCCCCCTTTGACGGCCACATACATCAGATACCCTCCGCCATGCGCACTTGGGTTGATCGGGGCAACGCCGCCACCCGCGACCCGCTTGTGAAGATGAAATCCAGGCCCAGGGGGAACAGCGCCCGGTTGGCTTGGAACGCGGCCACCTCCGGCAAGGACAGCGCGGCTTCGCCCTTGATCCCCGGACCGGTCAAAACCGCCCCCGCGGGCACCAAGTCCTCGCATTCCACGATCAACGTGGCCGACCGGTCAGGGTAATCCGATTGTCCCACCCCATAAGCCGATAAAGGCGCCAATGCCGCCCAGGGGCCCACCGCGAAAGTGCATGCGCCAGGTGTCGCCATGGGCGCGCCCGTGTGAAAGGCCAGCCAAGTGCGCACGGCGTCGCAATCCACCGCGCCAGCTAAGGCAACCGGCGTGTCCGTGTCGCACAGCGTCAGCAACACGGCCCCCGCCGCGGGCGAGAGTGGGGCAGGTGGCGCGGCGCCAGCGATGTCCAGAATCGTGCCGGGGCGTGCCATGGCCTCCATCACGTGACGAAAGGCGTGGGCCGACTGAATTGCCGGGTCCGCGAACCCCCCGGACAAGGTTTGCGCGTCCATCAATCCTCTCCTCGGACCATGGTAAAGAAATCGACCTTCGTGGCCGCCGCCTTCTGCGCTCGCGCCGCTTTCCCGGCGGCCATCTCCGCCTCCAGCGGCGCCAACACCCCCGCCCGCACCGTCGGTGCGGCGTCGGTTTGCATCAGCCCGTCCACCAGGGCCGCCGCCTCGGCATCGGCTTTCCGCCGCCCTTGAATATAGGCATGTCCCACCTCGCCGGTGGCCAGGGTCAGCGCACAGCGCGTCACCGTCATCTCGCCCAGGTTGAATGGCGCGCCCGTGCCGCCAGCCCGCGCGCGGACCATGGCAGTCCCCACTTCGGGGGCGCGCAACCAGGTAAACCCGGGCCGCGCCAGCGCCGCATCAAGCAGGTCCGCAACCCGCCCCTCCGGCGCCTTGGCCAGCAGGCCCATCCAGGCTTTCCGCGCGCCGTTATCTGTTTTTGCGTCTTTCATCTCGACAACTACGGCCAATCCTATACAACTATACACATCTTATCAGATGGGCCCCGTTTAGACAGCGGAGTTTTGTGAAACTTGCGTAACACCCCTGGCAAAACCCCCCTGTGGCAGGCCATCGCCAACGCCCTGCGCAGCGACTTGGCCGAGGGGCGCTATACCCCTGGCGACAAGCTTCCGACGGAGGCGGCCCTGGCCGACCGTTTCGGCGTCAACCGCCACACCGTGCGCCACGGCTTGGCCGCGCTGGTCGACGAAGGGTTGATCCGTACCCGCCGCGGGGCAGGGGCGTTCGTTGCCGCCACGCCCACGGACTATCCGCTGGGCAAACGCGTGCGCTTCACTGAAAACCTGCGGCGCGCCGGTCGCGCACCGGGCCGCGAAGTCACGGGGTTCGAACAGCGCGGCGCCACCGAGGGGGAGGCGTCCCTACTTCGCGTGGCCCCCGGCGATCAGATCCTCGCCACCCATGGTCGCAGTCTCGCCGATGGTCAGCCGCTCAGTATGTCGCAGTCGATCTTTCCCATCGGCCGCTTGCCGGGCCTGGCCGACGCCTTGGCCGAACAGCAGGGCGTGACCCACGCCTTGGCCCAATGTGGCGTCGCCGACTACATCCGCGTCTCCACCCGTCTCACCGCCGTTACCGCCACCGCCACCCAAGCTGCCGTCCTGGACCTGGCCGAGGGCGCGCCCCTTCTGAAGGCCACCGCCCTCAACGCCGATCTGGACGGCTCGCCGGTCGAATACGGGCGCACGTGGTTCGCGGGCGACCGCGTGACCCTGACTTTGGAAAACGATCCCTAGCGCGCGCTGCAAGCCCGCGCGCGGGGGCAGGCGTCAAGCGGTCGCGCACCCCGGTCCGGTTAGCCCGCCGGGTCGCGCAGGGCCTCTCGCTGACGCAGACCAGCCGGGGCCAGCCGCGCCCGGCAAAAGCGCATCTCCCCCGTGCCCTTAACCTCGACCAGCGGCGGAACCCTCTGCGCCATCTCCTCCAACGCCGCCTGCAACACGCCGTCGCCGACTTCATCGTTTTCGTCCCAGCCAGCCCCCATGGCATCCCCCACCACGCGCGCCATTTTTCGCCAGTCTTCGTGCGTCGCGTGCAGCAATCTGGCCTCCAAATTCGTCAGGCCCGTCTCCGCGTTCGGATGGCGGCCCTTCAGCACGTCGAACGTGTCCAAGACGTGGGGGGCCGCCTGGGTCATTAATGCGGGATCAATCGGCGCCGGCAGGTCCACAGCCGCGGACCAGCACCGCGCCATCACTTGCCGCTCGGCTTCGCCCAATGGGACAGCTGGGATGGCCCGTCCTGGCCGATCCAACAGCATGTCAGACCAGAACGCCTGGGGTCGATCTTCGCGCAAGGACCCTGGAAACGCGCAGACAGACACACCGCTTGGGTCAATGCCCAAGCCCTCAAGCGCAGCACTCAGATACCAAAGCAGGACCGTACTGCCTGGCGTGCGATCCCACCAGATTTCGATCGCAGTTGCCTTCGGGGCCACGTCTTCGAACCGATGGGTTTCCGGCAGGTCTTCAAAGCGGGTCCCGCGCGTCAACAGGTCGACCAAATCATATCTCGGCAAAGCCTGGAGCCAGACCACGTAGTCCATCTTGGTACCATCCGGCAAATCAAGCACCGGCGTCTGTCGCCAATACGCCGCGCGGGCCTTCCAGAATTTCGGTTGATCGTTCCAGTCGCGCAGCGGCCCCATGGTGAAGTCCTCATGGCACACAAACAGAACCATCCCGGCCGGAAGCTTTGGCGGCTGCGCGAAAGGGACATGCCCATGGGCGAGGACGATACGCATCGGGGACGTCCGGCAAGGGCAGTCTGTTTTCAGGCGCTTTCATGGGCGATGAAACGCGCCGCTGCAACCGCCCCTCCGGCGGGCGACATGACACCCCGGGCGTCGCTGGCAACCTATCCGCCATACTTCTCCAAGAACGCGTCCGCCTCCAGGGCGCGAAAGTCGTCCAACGCCTGGCGCAGCGAGTCATGGGACCAATCCCACCAGGCCAAAGCCATCAACCGTTCCGCCACGGGCCGCGGTTGACGCAGGCGCAAAACCGTCGCGGGCGTCCCCGCCACAATGGTGTAGGGCGCCACATCCTTCGTCACCACGGCCCCCGCCGCGACCACGGCACCGTCGCCCAGGCGAACCTCTGGCTTTATCATCGCGCCTGCGCCGATCCAGGTGTCGTGGCCCACATGGGCAAGACGCGACTGCCGATGGGCAAAGAACGCCCCGTCCCGATCTGCATCGTCCCAGTAGTCATCGGATCGGTACAGAAAGTGATGGCACGCCGCCGTGTGCAAGGGGTGGTCCGTGGCCCCAATCCGGCAGAATGCCGCGATATTGGCGAACTTCCCGATCCGCGCATTGGCAATGTCGGCGTAGCGGTCGCAATAGCTGTAATCGCCGAACACCGAATGGGCCACGCGACTGCCGCGCCCAATCTCCACATAGGCGCCAAACGTGCTGTCGGTGATTTCACAATCCGGGTGCAGGAATGGCGCCCCGGCGGTGAGCCGTGCCATCAGTCCGTGCGTCCGATCAGCTTGCCCCGCAACCAGCCCGAGAACCAGTCCATGAACATCACCATCACGATGATGAGGACGATGTAATAGGCCACCTCCTCCCAATCCTTCTGGGTCTGGATGGCCTGGGTCAGCATCAGTCCGATCCCGCCGCCGGTGATCGCGCCGATGATCGTGGCCGACCTTGTGTTGGATTCCAGAAAATACAGGACTTGCGCCAACAGGACGGGCACCACCTGCGGGATCACCCCGAAACGATAGCGTTGCAATGGCTTGGCCCCGGTCGACGACACACCCTCGATCTGCTTTTGGTCCACGTTTTCCAACGCTTCGGAGAAGATTTTGCCGAACGTCCCCGTATCCGTGATCAGGATGGCCAGCGCCCCTGTCAACGGCCCAGGTCCAAAGGCGCGGGCCAACACCACCGTCCAGATCAGCGCATCCACCCCCCGCACAAAATCGAACAGCCGCCGCGTCGCCGCGCGCAGCACCATCAAGGGGGAGAAGCGCTTGGCCGCCAGGAAGGCCAGCGGCAACGCCAAGATCGCGGCCCCCATGGTCCCCAGGAACGCCATCAAGATTGTCTCGCCAATGGCCCAGGCCACGTCCTTGTGGCGCCACATGGCGTTGTTCCACCAATCCGACAGTGCGCCCGCGATGTTGGCGCGGGCAGGGTCCAGCCGGTCCCCGAACAGGATCGTGGTCACGCTTTGCCCGTGGTACGGGCTGTCCAGCGTGAACCAGAACAACTCCCACCCGGGGAAGTAATTGAACACTTCGGTCCGGGCGCCCGTCATTGTGATCCGGCCTTCGGGCGTCGTGATGCCGACCCGCCGGTTCGAGGCGGAAATCCAATCGGGCAGGTCATCGGGCAGGTTTGTCGTCAGGCTCCGCCCCTCGGCCTGCACCTCAATCAGGGGAAAGCCGGGGATCTCTACCTCCGTCCGGTTCTCCGGCAGGTAGCGCACGATATGATCACCGCCCAGATCGATCTCCACAACGTCGTCGCCGCGCACCCAATCGGGGCGCTGACCTTCGGGGTAGCGGCCCTTCCGCTCGCCCTCGACGGCATACTCGATCTCTCCGGTGCGGTTGTTACGGGTCACGTGGACCTTGTGGGACCAGCTGTCGGATGCGAGCGTCACAGCATTGTCCAGGTTCGCCCGCTGCGCCAGGCCCGGCAGGTCGAAGGCAAAAAAGATGTAGACCAAATAAACCGCAATCACGGCCGGAATGGCGAACCCGAACAGGCGCTTGCGTTGGAAAAGCCGGTCTGCCTGATGCTTGACCAGGCCCAAATCTGCAGTGGTCATTGGCCGTGCCCTTCGGTCAATCGGTTGCGGTAATGGCTGGACACCTGGTCGAAGAACACGATGGTTCCGAACAGCAGGATAAAGATCGCCGCCGCCTCATCGAAACGCCCCGGGCCCCAGGCCATGGCATTGCGCAGCTCATAGCCCAGGCCCCCCGCGCCCACGAATCCCAGAATGGCCGAGGCGCGAATGTTGATCTCAAACCGGAGCAGCGTGTAGCTGACATAGTTCGGCGCCACCTGCGGCAGCACGCCCAGCAGCATCCGCTGCGACCAGGTCGCGCCCGTTGATGCCAATCCCTCAATGGGCTTCAGATCCGCATTTTCCGACACTTCGGAAAACAGCTTGCCCAATGCCCCTGCCGTATGGATGGCGATGGCGATCATCGCAGGCACCGGCCCGCCGCCCAGCACAAAGATCAGCATCAGCGCGATCACAATCTCGGGCACCGCGCGGAACACGTCCGAGATGCGGCGGAACACCGGGATCAGCCGC
>JBCBVM010000033.1:0-43333 GCA_039817645.1 Pseudomonadota bacterium
CCAACACGATCATGTTCCGCGAAGAGATCGAGGACCTGAAGAACCGCCATATGGGCCGGCTCAGCGTGATCCATGTGCTTGAAAGCGACGCCCAAGACATCGACCTGTTCCAGGGGCGCGTGGACCAACAGAAATGCGCGGACCTCTTTGCCCATTGGATCGACGTGACCGCCGTGGACACCGCCTTTATCTGCGGGCCAGAGCCCATGATGCGCGCCATTTCCGCGGCATTGTCCGCCCACGGCCTGTCCGACGATCAGATCAAGTACGAGCTTTTCGCCGCCGCCCAGCCCGGCCGCTTGGCCCGCCCCGCCACTGCCGCGACCGGCGGGGATCCGGCCCAACAGTTCCAGGCCACCGTCACCCTCGACGGCGCCGCCCGCACGGTTCAGCTGGACGCCCAAACGACGATCCTACAGGCGGCTTTGGACAACGCGCTCGACGCGCCCTATGCCTGCCGCGCCGGCGTCTGCTCCACCTGCAAATGCAAAGTCACCGAAGGGGAGGTCGAAATGGTCGCCAACCACGCCCTCGAAGATCACGAGGTTGCCCAAGGCTACGTCCTCTCCTGCCAGTCCTTTCCCCTGACCCCCCGCGTGGCCGTGGATTACGACCAACACTGACGCGCCCCTGTTCCGATACGATGCAAATTGGCGGCGGCCCGGCGCAGCGGCCCCCCAGGCGGCCGCGGCCGCGCCACCCCATGGCCCCCCGGTCTCCACCATAGCTGTTTAGTCCCAGCGTGTGCTGGCTTGGATGGACGGTCAGTCTTTCTGGTTCTTTTGTTCAGATTTCACAGATGAACTCGAACGGCGTTACGCTCTGCAACGTCGTGGGGCGACGCGCATACTTGTAGGCCGCGATGAAGTCGCCGAGGCGGGTTTTGACCTGGGCGTGTGCCTCATATCGGTAGCGGCCGATGGTCGCTTCCTTGATCATGCGGTTCATGCGCTCGACTTGGCCATTGGCCCAGGGATCGTTCACCTTTGTCAGGCGATGCTCGATCCCATGCTCCGAGCAGACCCGGTTGAAGATGTGTTCCATCGCATATCGGCCCTGTTTGCGGTTTGTGAACCGGATGCCGTTGTCGGTGAGGATCGTGTGGATTCTGTGGGGCAGCGCCGCGATGCGATCGCGCAAGAATTGGACAGCGGACATCTTGCCGGCCTTTTTCTCCAGCCGCACGAAGGCGGACTTTGAGGTCCGGTCTATGGCTACGAGAGACTGTCCGGAATTTAGTACCCTGGCGTGGTAGCTCTGAGATCAGGAGACCATCACATCTCGGGACTAAACACCCAGGCGCCCCACCTGCCGTCATCTGGCCGGAAATACTCACTCCGACCCACCGTCCACACGCCAAGCCCCCAACCGACGCTGTCGCCCGACGGATGGCCGAACCTATTGCCGCCCATCCGCCGGTCGGTCGGCTCAAATAGCCCCCCAAACCGCACAACACGCTCTCCGGTCTCCACCCCAGGCGCCCCACATGCCGTCATCTGGCCGGAAATACTCACTCCGACCCACCGTCCACACGCCAAGCCCCAACCAACACTGTCGCCAGACAGATGGCCGAACCTATTGCCGCCCGTCCCCCGGTCGGTCGGCGCAAATAGCCGCCCAAACGGCAAAACACGTCCGCCGGTCTCCGTCCCGGGCGCGCCCACCTGCCGTCATCTGGCCGGAAATACTCACTCCCACCCGTGACCCCCGCGCCACAGGTGCCACAGGGTCTGCTGCCCAGGGCACAGCGGGAACGCAAAGTCTGGGTCCCGCCCTCAGACGCCCCGCACGCCGCCATGGGTCAGCGCGGCCACCTGGCCCGCATAGGCGTCGCGCGCGGCGCGGTCGGCCCCTGGGTTCCACATGTAGAACCAGTTGAGCATGCCGAACACCGACATCGTCGTCGCGCGCAGCTTTTGGGCGTCGGCCCCCAAGGTCTCGGGTGCCAGGTCCAGCAGGATCCGGTTCAACTTCTCCACCATCTCTCGCTGATAGGCCTTCAGGACGGCTTGCTGCGCGGCGGGCAAACGCGGCAGCCCCTCGGCCTGGATCTTATGCTCCGCATCCATACCCTCATAGGCCAGCAACGCTTCTCGGGTGAACTGGCCCAGGCGCGCCTGCGCGTCGCCGCCCTCCTCCAGACCGCACAGCCGGTCCCGCAACTCCGACAGGTAGGTGTCCAGAATATCGAACAGCAGCGCATCCTTGCTGGCATAATAATGGTAGATATTCGCCTTGGAGATCCCGCAGGCCACCGCAATCTGCGCCATGGACGCGCGGGCATAGCCTTCGGCGGCAAAGACACGCGCGGCCGTCTTGAGGATATGCAGGCGTTTTTGCCCGTGATCCTTGGCAATGGTCCGCACCATCGGTCACCCCACCTGGCGCAGGTCAACGACCCGCACCGCCTTGCCTTGGGACCGGGGCACGCCGCCGGGCGCGGCCACATCCACATGGGCGGTCACGCCCACCAAGGCTTTGATCCGCGCCGTCAGGTCCGACGCAAGCGCCCCCGTTTCCGTCCCCGTTTCCGCGCCCGTTCCCGCGTCGGCGGCCACGGGTTCCACGCGGACGCGCATCTGGTCCATGGGCCCCTCGCGGAACAGCTCGATCTGGAAATACGGGGCCAAGCCCGGCGTGGCCAAAACCTGCTCCTCGATCTGGGTGGGAAAGACATTCACGCCGCGCAGGATGATCATATCGTCCGACCGCCCCGTGATCTTTTCCATTCGTCGCATGGACCGCGCCGTCCCCGGCATCAACCGCGTCAAGTCCCGCGTCCGGTAGCGGACCATGGGCATCCCTTCCTTGGTCAGGGTGGTGAACACCAACTCCCCCTCTTGGCCATCGGGCAGGACCTCGCCGGTCGCGGGGTTGATCACCTCGGGATAGAAATGATCCTCCCAGATGTGCAGCCCATCCTTCGTCTCCACACACTCGTTGGCCACGCCGGGGCCGATCACCTCCGACAGGCCATAGATGTCGACCGCGTGCATATCGAACGCGTCCTCGATCTGGCGGCGCATGGCATCGGTCCACGGCTCGGCCCCGAACACCCCCACCTGCAAAGAGCTTTGCCGCGGGTCCACCCCCTGGGCGCGGTAACATTCCAAAATGTTCAGCATGTAGGACGGCGTCACAAGGATGCCCTGGGGACGGAAATCTTCGATCAGGGCCACTTGTCTCTCGGTTTGCCCCCCGCCCATGGGGACGGCCATCGCGCCCAGCTTTTCGATCCCGTAATGGGCGCCCAGACCTCCGGTGAACAGGCCATAGCCATAGGCGTTGTGGATGATGTCTCCGCCGCGCAGACCCGATGCCCGCAAAGACCGTGCCACCACGGTGGCCCACATCTCGATGTCGCCTGCGGTATAGCCGACCACGGTGGGCTTGCCCGTCGTCCCCGATGACGCGTGGACCCGCACGATCCGGTCGCGCGGGACGGCGAACATGCCGAACGGGTAAGTGCCGCGCAGATCGTCCTTCTGGGTAAAGGGGAACCGGGCCAGGTCCGACAGGTCCTGCAGGTCATCCGGGTGCACCCCCGCCGCGTCAAACCGCGCACGATAGAGGGGCACGTTGTCGTAGGCATGCCGCAGGGACCATTTCAACCGCTCCAATTGCAGGGCGCGGATTTCGTCCAGGGACGCGGTCTCGATGGGCTCCAACGCGTCTTTCATGGGGGTGAGGTCGGTCATGGTCGCCCCTCCGGCGAGGTCTCTTCGTGGAACAAACGGCCCGTGATGGCGCGGCACAGGCCGCGAAACGTGGCGATGGTCCGCCCATCTTGGGCGGTGACGGTCACGTCATAGACGCCGCTGCGCCCCGCACGCGCGACCTCCTGGGCGGTTGCCGTCAGCGTGTCGCCCACCTGCGCGGGCGCCAGGTAGGTGATGCTGTTCTGCTGGGCGACCGTCGCCTGGTTGCGGCTGTTGCAGGCGAATGCGAAGGCGCTGTCCGCCAGGGCAAAGGTGATGCCGCCATGGCACATACCGTGGCCGTTGCAATGGTGCGGCGCCACGGTCAGCGTCAGGGTGGCGCGGCCCTCGTCGACGGTGACCAACTCCATCCCCAACCACTGGGACGCCCGGTCCGGCCCCCACATGGCTTGGGCCGCGGCCTCGGCACGGGCTTTGGGGGTCAGGGTCATTGGGCTTTGAACGCGGGCGCGCGCTTGCCCAGAAAGGCCGCGACCCCTTCGGCATAATCGGCACTTTTGCAGCAGCGTTTCATGTAAGCGGCCTCTAGATCCAGATGTTGGTCCAAATCCTGGTCGCTGGCGGCTTGGATCGCGGCCTTGGTCAGGGCCAGGCCCAGCGTCGGCCCCTGGGCCAAACGGGCGGCCATGGCGCGCGCCTCGTCCATCAGGTCGGCATCGGGCACCGCCTTCCAAATCAGGCCCCACGCCTCGGCCTGGGCGGCTGTCAACGGCTCCCCCAACAAGGCCAATCCCTTGGCCCGCGCCTCGCCCACGCGGCGGGGCAGGTGCCAGGACCCGCCCGTATCCGGGATCAGCCCGACCTTGGCGAAGGACTGGATGAACCGTGCGCCGTCCGCCGCCAATGTGATGTCACAGGCCAACGCAAGGCTTGCGCCGGCACCGGCTGCCACGCCGTTGACGGCACAGATGACCGGGCAGGGCAGGGCGCGCAATTGGCGCACCAACGGGTTGTAGAAGGTCGTCACCGTATGCCCCAGATCCGGCGGCCCTTCGGCCCCGGCAGGGTCCCGGTCGCCCAGGTCCTGGCCCGCGCAAAACCCGCGCCCCGCGCCCGTCAACAGGACGGCCCGCGCGGTTTGGGCGGCGGTCAAGGCGGCCCGCAGGGCGCCGTGCATCTCCTCGTTGAAACTGTTCAGCCGCTCTGGCCGGTTGAGCGTCACCTCGACCCAACCGCCATGGTCCTGGCTCAAAACGGTGTGCCCCATGCGTCAGCTTCCTCCTCACTCTCGGAAGGCTTGCATAAACCGACCGGTTGGTCAATAAAATGATGGAAGAGGGGAGCACCATGGCCGTCGTCAGCGTCAAAACCGAAGGGGGGGTGGCCTGGATCACCGTGGCCAACCCACCCGTCAACGCCACGTCGACCGCCGTGCGCGCGGGCCTTTTGCGGGCGTTGGAGCAGGTGGCGGACGCACGCCTGGCCGTCCTCGCCTGCGCGGGCACGACCTTCATCGCGGGCGGCGACATGGCCGAGTTCGACCACCCGCCCGCCCCCCCGCACTTGCCCGACGTGGTGGACGCGATCGAAGGCAGCGCCGTCCCCGTTCTGGCCCTGTTGCACGGCACGGTCCTGGGCGGCGGGTTCGAAATTGCCATGGCGTGCGCCTGGCGCCTGGCCGCCCCCGGCACGCGGTTCGGCCTGCCCGAAGTGTCCGTGGGCCTGATCCCGGGCGCCGGTGGCACGCAACGGGCGCCGCGTTTGCTGGGCTGGGACCTGGCCGCGCAGATGGTGACCACGGGTCGAATGATCCGCGCCGATCAGATGCTGGACGCGGGCGGCATCGACGCCATCGTCCCCGACCTTAACGCCGCCGCCTTGGCCTTTGACCGACCCCGCCCGCGCCCGGTCTCTCAGCGCCCCGCCCCGCCCCTGGACCCGGCGTGGCTGGCCAAACAGGAAGATACCGTTCGCCAAGCCGCCAAGGGGCAGGATGCGCCGCACCTCAACCTCACCGCGCTCACCTGGGCGACCCAGCCCTATGCCACCGCCCAACCGCGCGAACGCGCCCTGCACCTGGATCTGCGCCAAGCGCCCCAGGCCCGCGCGCTGCGCCACGCCTTCTTTGCTGAACGCGCCGTGGCCCGCCCGACCCCCCTGACCGACATCGCCCCCCGTGACATCAGGCGCATCGCCGTGGTGGGCGGCGGCCTGATGGGCACGGGCATCGCCATGGCCGCCCTGTCTGCGGGCCTTCGGGTTGACCTGATCGAGCGGGAAAAGGACGCCGCCACCGCCGCCCAGACCCGCGTGGCCCAGATGCTCGACGGGGCCGTGGCGCGCGGCAAGTTGGCGGCGGATGACCGCGCGGCTCAGATCGACCGCTTCGCCGTCCACGATACCCTGGCCGCCGCCGCAGATGCCGACCTGGCCATCGAAGCCGTGTTCGAGGATTTGGCCACCAAGCAGACCGTCTTTCGCGATCTGGCTGCCGTCCTGGCGCCCCACGCCATCCTGGCCACCAACACGTCTTATCTGGATCCGCGCGACATTTTTGCGGATGTGCCCGGCCCCGACCGCTGCCTTGGCCTGCACTTCTTTTCCCCGGCCCACGTCATGCGCTTGGTGGAGGTGGTCCCCCTGCCCAAGACCGCGCAGCACGTCACCGCCACAAGCTTTGCCTTGGCCAAACGCATGCGCAAAGTCCCGGTGCAATCCGGCATTTGCGATGGCTTCATCGGCAACCGGATGCTGGCCGCCTATCGCCGCGCGGCGGAATATATGCTGGCGGATGGCGCCCTGCCCGAACAGGTCGACGGGGCCATGCGCGCCTTCGGCATGGCCATGGGCCCGTTCGAGGCGCAGGACATGGCGGGCCTGCAAATCGCCCTGGCCAACCGCCGGCGCCAAGACGCCACGCGCCCGGCCACCGAACGCTACATCCCCCTGTCGGATCAGCTTTGCGCCGCCGGGCGCCTGGGGCAAAAGGCTGGGCGCGGCTGGTACCGCTATGCCGACGGATCCCGCATCCCGCAGCCCGATCACGAGGTCACTGTCTTGATCGAAACCTATCGCCGCGACAAGGGCCTGCGTCCGACGCCCTTTGACGACACCACGATCCAGACCCAGCTTCTGGCCACCCTCGCCGATGAAGGCGCGCGTATCGTCGAAGAGGGGATCGCCCAGGACGATGTCGCCGTCGATGTGGTCAAACTCTGCGGTTACGGCTTCCCGCGATGGCGCGGCGGGCCCATGTTCGCCGCGTCCGACCTTGGGCGCGACACAATCCGCGCCGCCTTGGACGCCCGTGACCACGCCAGTCCCGGGTCCTGGGTCCGGGCCAACCGCTATCGTCAGCCATAGGGGGCCAAGATGGGCATTCAGAACGTCGAAAGTTTCGCCGCGGGCGCCTGGGTTGCCCCAGACAGCAGCGCCCGCCCCATCGAGAACGCCGTGACCGGCGCCGTGATCGCCCAGGCGGGGACCGCCGCGCTGGATGCAGATGCCATGCTGGCCCATGCCCGCGATATTGGCGGCCCGGCCTTGCGCCGCATGACGTTCCATGACCGCGCCCGGATGCTCAAGGCGCTGGCCGTTCATTTGGGTCGTCACAAACAGGCGCTCTACGACCTCAGCTTTGCGACCGGTGCAACCCAGGCCGACCATCTGATCGACGTGGATGGCGGGATCGGCACCATGTTCGTCTTCGCCTCCAAGGGGCGCCGCGAAATGCCCGACGCGCAGGTCTATCTGGATGGCGCGGTGGAGCAGTTGTCCCGCAATGGCACGTTCCTGGGTCAACATATCTGTACGCCGCTGCAAGGGGTCGCCGTCCATATCAACGCGTTCAACTTCCCGGTTTGGGGGATGTTGGAAAAGTTGGCGCCCACGCTATTGGCCGGGGTGCCCGCCATCGTGAAACCCGCCACCGCCACCTGCTATGTGACCGAACAGGCCGTGCGCATCTTGCTTGACAGCGGCCTGTTGCCCGAGGGCGCGTTGCAGATGGTGGCCGGTGGTTTGGGCGACATGCTGGACCGCTTGACGCCCCAGGACGTGGTCAGCTTCACCGGCTCCGCCAAGACCGCGCTGCAACTGCGTGGCAACGGGCATCTGCTGGAAAACTCGGTCCGCTTTGTGGCGGAACAAGACAGTCTCAATGGGTCGATCCTGGGGCCCGATGCCGTGCCGGGCACGCCGGAATTCGATCTGTTCGTGAAAGAAGTCCATCGAGAGATGACGACGAAAGCCGGTCAGAAATGCACGGCGATCCGCCGTATCCTGGTCCCGCGCGCCCATGTGGACGCGGCGCTGGCGGCGATTTCCGCCCGCCTGGGCAAGACCGTGATCGGCGACCCCAAGGCCCAAGGGACACGGATGGGCGCCTTGGTGTCGGCGGCGCAACGGCAAGACGTGCTGGCCCAAGCCGCCCAAATCGGATCCGAGGCGGAACGGGTTTTCGGCGACCCAGACGCCTTCGCGGTCAATGGCGCGGACCCGGCCAAGGGCGCGTTCTTGCCGCCGATGCTGTTCCATTGCCCCGACCCCGACACCGCCACGCGGGTTCACGACACAGAGGCGTTCGGCCCCGTGGCGACCGTCATGGGCTATGGCGATTTGGACCACGCCATTGCCCTGGTCAATCGCGGGCAGGGGTCGCTGGTCGCCTCGGTCATCACCCATGATGCGGATGTCGCGCGCCACGTGGCCCTGGGCGCGGGGGCGTTCCACGGGCGGCTGTACTTCAACAATCGCGACTCCATGGGGGAAAGCACCGGCCACGGGTCCCCCCTGCCGCATATGGTCCATGGCGGCCCGGGGCGCGCGGGCGGAGGGGAGGAGATGGGCGGCATCCGCGGCGTCCTGCACTACATGCAGCGCACGGCCATCCAGGGCAGCCCCGACATTCTGTCCGCCATCGGACAGCGGTGGGTGCCCGGCGCGACCGAGGTCACCGGCCCCGCCCACCCGTTCCGGCGCGGGTTCCACGACCTTGCCATCGGAGAGACGTTGCACAGCCCCGACCGCACCATCACCGACGCCGACATCGCCCAATTCGCCGCCTTCACCGGCGACACCTTCTATGCCCACATGGATGACGCGGCGGCGGCGCGGAACCCGTTCTTTCCGGGGCGCGTGGCCCATGGCTACCTGCTGCTCAGCTTTGCGGCAGGTCTGTTCGTCGACCCCGACGAGGGGCCGGTCCTGGCCAATACCGGCCTGGACGGGCTGCGGTTCCTCAAACCGGTGCAGGCGGGCGATGCCATTCAGGTGCGCCTGACGGTGAAGGCCAAGACGCCCCGCAACGACAGCTATGGCGAAGTGCGGTGGCATGTGACCCTGACCAACCAAGACAGGGACCTGGTGGCAGAGTATGACTTGTTGACCATGAACGCCTATTCCGCCTGATGTAACAGGGGGTTAGAGCGCGTTTCCCCGCGGGGAAACGGCCGCGTTTGCGGGGTTAGGGGATGCTGCTTGGCCTGGCGGACGGCGGGCCTTACAAGGGTTTGATGACGTCGCCACTCCCTCAAATTGTGCAGGATGTGACGGGCGGGCACGCGCCGCGTGTCTGGTCCCTCTTGGTGACGATCTTCGGCGACTTGGCGCTTGGGGACGGGGCCGAGATTTCGGGCCAGGCCCTGGGGCCCCTGACCGACGCTATCGGCATCAAGCCGGAGGCCGTGCGCACCGCCCTGCACCGACTGCGCAAGGATGGCTGGATCGAGAGCGAGCGGCGCGGGCGGCACAGCGTCCATCGCCTGAGCCCGTGGGGCCGCGCCCAATCCCGCGCGGCCAGTCCGCGCATCTATGGCGCCGAGCCGTTGGCGCAGCGGGCCTTCGTGGTGGTCCATGATCGCCCGCCCGAGGGGGCGTCCCGTGATGGGGCGTGGGTCGCGCCGACCATCTGCATCGCCAGTCAGCCGAGCCTTTCGGCGGATGTCTTCACAGCCGAGGTGACGGTGGATCAGACCCTGCCACGGTGGATGTCGGCCAAGCTGTGCCCCGTGCCCCTGGTGGCCCAAGCGGCGGCGTTGGAACGGGGGCTGGCGCGCTGCACGGCGCGCCTGGACGCCATGCCTTTGGTGGCGCGGCACGATGTGGCGGTGCTGCGCGTGCTGGTGGTCCATGAATGGCGGCGGATCGTCCTGCGGCTGCCGGACCTGCCGGACCGCGTGTTCCCCCCGGACTGGGCCGGGCCCGCCTGTCGCGCCCATGTGGCCGCCCTGTTGGCGCGGCACCCAAGGGTCACGCTGGCAGAGGACGCCACAGGCTAGGCCGGGCATCTTGCGCGCCCGCACCGCCTGTGGTCACGTGGGGCATGCGTGATCACGGCCCATCCCGGCGGGAAACCATCTTTTACCTTTGCGCGTCCCTAGCGGGGCTTGCGCTGATGGGGGTCGCCCTGGCGGTCCGGGGCGTCGGCGGGGCGGTGGCGCTAGAGGTGATCGTGATCGCGGGTGGTTTCTTTGGCGGCACGACGATCTGGGCCGCGCGCAGGCTGTGGCGGATGTCGCAATGATTTGGCTGCTTGGCATTCAGGCGGCCATTTTTGCGGCTTGGGCCACGCTGTCGCTGATGATTTTGGCGGGGCTTCTGGGCCGGGCAATTCGGCGCACGCCCCCTGCGGCGGGGTCCGCGGGGGCCAACGCGGTGCAATCCTATCTGTTGGACCCAGAAACGCGGCTGCGGCGCCGCCTGTGGCTGGGCCTGACGGTGGCGCTGTTCCTGTGTTCGCTGGCGACGGTGGCCCTGGTCATGTTCGCCTGAACGGGTCAGAAGGTGGCCATGTCTCCGCTGTCCCCGGTCTCTACCCCCTATGACCCGCCGCAAGGGGCCATTCCCATCGTCCATCAGGACGCGCATCTTTTGGTTGTTGACAAGCCCCATGGCCTGCTGTCGGTGCCGGGGCGGGGGCCGCACCTGGCGGATTGTCTGATCGCCCGCTTGGCGGTGACCCATCCCGAGGTCCTGCTGTGCCATCGCCTGGACCGGGACACGTCGGGGATCATGGTTTTTGCCCTGACCAAAGAGGCGCAGCGCAAGATGGGGCGCCTGTTCGAGACAAAGCGGGTGAAGAAACGCTATGTCGCGCGGGTTTGGGGCCAGGTGGCCGAGGCCAAGGGCACCATCGCGTTGCCGCTGATCGTGGATTGGCCGAACCGGCCCTTGCAGCATGTGAACCATGAAACCGGTAAGCCCGCAGTGACCGATTGGGAGCGGCTGCGCCATGAAGAGGGCACAACGCGCATGCTGTTGAAGCCGCGAACGGGGCGCAGTCATCAGTTGCGGGTGCATATGCAATCGCTGGGCCACCCGATCTTGGGTGACCCGTTCTATGCAAGTGGTCCGGCATTGGACTATCCGCGCATGATGCTTCACGCCGAAGGGCTGAAATTCCAGCATCCGGTGGAGGACACGACGCTGCGGCTGTCGGTGCCCGCACCCTTCTGAGGAAGGCGGAGATGGCCGAGATCGATCTGCGCGAGGGGTATCAGCCCGGGGTGATCGCGGCGGTCACGGGCCTGCATGCGGCCTATTACAGTCAGACCTACGGCTTTGGCGCGGTGTTCGAGCGGAAGGTCGCGACCGAGATGTCGGAATTCATGGGGCGGATCGACCGGCCCGTGAACACCGTCCTGTCCGCCTATGACGGGCAGATGTTGCTGGGCTCTGTGTCCGTGGATGGGGAGGATTTGGGTGACGGGGTCAGCCATCTGCGCTGGTTCATTGTCGGCGCCGAAGCCCAGGGGCTGGGGATCGGGAACCGTCTTTTGGCGCGGGTCACGCGTTTCGTGGACCAAGGCGGGGTCGGGCGGACCCGGTTGTGGACGTTCAAAGGATTGGATGCGGCCCGTCATTTGTATGAAAGGCACGGCTTTACGCTGACCGATGAGGCCCCCGGCACACAATGGGGGACGGAGGTCGTGGAGCAGGTGTTCGAGCGGGTGCGGGGCGCGTCCTGATCTGGGTCCAGGTCGCGCGCGCAGGATCAGTCGTTGACGTCATCGTCGAAGGTTTGCACCGTGCCGCCCACCGGGCCAAACACGGCGCGCAGGCCCCACCACGCCACGCCAGAGCAGAGGCCGAACAGGATCAGCAGCAAGCCGAAGCCCAGGCCGCCCGCCGTGTCCAGGATGGGGGTCAGCAGACCGCCGAGCAGGCCCAGGGCCACAAGACCCGCCCCGATGCCAAAGCCCAGGGCGATATAGCCGGGGACCAGCACCTCTAGGATGCCTAGGGCCACCGCCGCCAGCGCCCAGACCCACCAGGAGAGCCAGATCATCAGCCGCGCCCTTTCAACATGCGAAACGCCTCACCGAAGGCATCGAGGGCGGAGGCGGGCACGACCAGGGTTTGCGACCCGTCGGAGGCGCCGAGACTGGCCAAAGCCTCCACCTGTTTGAGGGCCACTTGGTACTGCGCCGCCTCTAGCCCGTTTTCGGCGATGGCGGTGGCCACGACTTGGGTGGCGTAGGCTTCGGCATCGGCTTCGATCCGGCGGGCCTTGGCGGCCTGTTCGGCGGCGTAAAGTTCGGCGTCGGCTTGCAATTCGACGGCGCGCTTCTGCCCCTCCGCCTCGGTCACGCTGGCGCGGCGGGCGCGTTCGGCGTTCAACTGTTGCAGCATGGCGTCGCGGGTTTGCGTGTCCAGGTTCACGTCCAGGATTTCGGCGCGGGTGACCTCGATCCCCCAATCGTCGACGGCATCTTCCACCTGGGCTTTGATCTTGGCGATCAGTTGCGGGCGGTTCGATTGCACCTCGTCCAGCTCCATTAGGCCGATTTCCGCGCGCACGATCCCGGCCACGGTGGTGGCGATGGCGGCGTCCACGTCGCGAATGCGGTAGACCGTGCGTTCGGGGGCCAAGACCCGATAAAACACGCTGGTTTCCACCTGCACCAACACGTTGTCGCGGGTGATGGCGTCTTGGCTGGCATTGGGCAATTGCCGTTCCAGGATGGACACTTTGTGCGCCACACGGTCCAGGAACGGGACGATGAAATTGATCCCTGGCCCCAGGACCGATCTGAGGCGGCCGAAGCGTTCGACCACGTATTGTTCGGATTGCGGCACGATCCGCACGCCCAGCAGGACGCACAGGATCACGAAAATCCCGATGCCGATGATCACGGCGTTGTTGCCGAGGAAATTTAGAAGTTCTTGCTCAATATCCACGTGGGGTGCCCTTTGGTCTTGACCCTTTGGCGCGCAGTATACGCGCGGAATGGGGATGGAATATGGCAAGGGCGCCGCTTGGGCCCGCGCGGAAGGCATTTTCAGCATCGCCGTCCGCGCGTAGACTGCGGCCATGTCCGCGCTGTGCCGTTCTTGTCTGACGCCGTTCGAGGCCGGGGCCCGCTGTCCGGCCTGCGGGTCGCCGCGTATTGTGGCGCACCCGGAGCTGTTCGACCTGAGCATCGCGCATATGGATTGCGACGCATTTTACGCCAGCGTCGAGAAGCGGGACAACCCCGACCTGGCCGACAAGCCCGTCATCATTGGCGGCGGGCGGCGCGGGGTGGTGTCGACCTGTTGCTATGTGGCGCGGATTCGCGGGGTGCGGTCGGCCATGCCGATGTTCAAGGCGTTGCAACTGTGCCCCGATGCGGTGGTGCTGAAGGGGCGCATGGACCTGTATGTGGAGGTGTCGCGCCAAGTGCGCGCCCTGATGGAGGAGTTGACCCCGGCCATCGAACCGCTGTCCCTGGACGAGGCGTTTCTGGACCTGACCGGCACCGCGCGGCTGCATGGGGCACCGCCGGCGGTCATGCTATCGCGGCTGGTGGAGCGGATGCGTTCGGAGATCGGGATCACCGGGTCCATCGGCCTGAGCCATAACAAGTTTCTGGCTAAGATCGCGTCGGATTTGGACAAGCCGCGCGGGTTTTCTGTCATCGGCCAATCGGAGACGGGGACGTTTCTGGCCGACAAACCCGTGGGCATCATTTGGGGGGTGGGCGTCGTCGGGCAGGAGGCATTGCTGCGCGCGGGCATTCGCACCATTGCTGATTTGCGCCGCTGGGACCGGCGTGACCTGGTAGAGCGGTTTGGGTCCATGGGTGACCGGCTGTGGCATCTGGCCCGCGGAGAGGATCACCGCCCGGTCAGCCGAAACCGCCCGGTCAAGTCGATCTCCAAGGAGACGACGTTCGGCGAGAACACCGATGACGGCGATATTCTGGACGGGCATTTGTGGCGCCTGGCCGAACAGGTGTCGGACCGCGCCAAGGCCAAGGGGATGGCGGGCCGGGTTGTCACGCTGAAGCTGAAGCGCGCGGATTTTCAGACGCTGACGCGGCGGCACGCTCTGTTGGACCCCACGCAGATGGCCGACCGCATCTATCGGGAGGCGCGGGCGTTGCTTGATGCGGTGGGGGGTGTCGGGCAGGTGCGCTTGATCGGGGTGGGCCTGGCCGATCTGGTGTCGGACGCGGTGGCCGACCGCGCCCCGGACCTATTGGACCCCACGGCCGAGAAACGCGCGGGCGCAGAGCGGGCCACCGATGAGATCCGCGCGCGGTTCGGCAAAGAGGCCATCGTGAAGGGGCGGTCCCTGCGCTGACGGTCGGTGCGCGTGGCTATTCGGCGGCCACATCCGTGCTTTGGGGGGCGACGCTGTCGAAGAACTGGCGCATGGCCTCGGACATCAGGTTGCGGATCGTGTCGAACTGCGCGGTGGGTTGAACCCGGGTTTCGTCCATATAGAGAGAGCGGTCGATTTCGATCTGAATCGCGTGGCGGCCCTGGCTGGGGCGACCATAATGCTGTGTGGTGTAGGCCCCGGCAAAGGGCGTATTGCGCGCGACACGGAACCCGAGGTTGCGGAACACGGCCTCCAACCCCTCTACCAGCGCCAAGGACGACGAGGCGCCGAAGCGGTCGCCAAGCACGATCTCGGGTGATTGGCCTGCGGCGCCCACGGTCTCGATCGCTTCATGGGGCATGGAATGGCAGTCGAGCAGGATCGCGCGGCCAAACCGCGCCTGTTGCCCGGCCAGCATCGCCTCCAGCTTGGTGTGATAGGGGCGCCAGACCGTGGCGATACGCTGCTGGGCTTCGGCGCGGCTGATCTTGCCGTGATAGATCGCGCGGCCCTGGGCCACGACGCGGGGGATCACGCCCAAGCCGGAACTGACGCGGGGATTGGTGGCGCCGCGGGGGACGCCTTGGACGACGGCGGGGTCCAACTCCTCCTCGGCGCGGTTGAGGTCGATATAGGCGCGCGGCATTTCCGCGGTAAGAAGGGGCGCGCCCAGCGTCGGCACCCGGTCCAAAAGCAGGTCCACGAACGCGTCTTCGGACGACCGGATGCGGTCCGAATCAAGGATGGTGCTGGCCATGAACTCCTGCTCATAGGCGCGCCCGGAATGGGGCGAGGCCACGACCACCGGGCAAGTGAACGCCTTTGGCAGAACCAACTGATAGGGCAGTTTCGGCATACGGGACCCGTCCTCCTTAAGGGACAGATAGTGCGAATTCGAAAGTGTCGAAACCCCTCTTGCATGGCTAGGGCAAAGGCACTATCCACCGCGCACTAATGCCCTGGGGCCTTGGCTTTGGGGTGTTCGGGCGATTAGCTCAGCGGTAGAGCACTTCGTTGACATCGAAGGGGTCACTGGTTCGATCCCAGTATCGCCCACCACCCCGCACTTTCCGCAGGAAAGTGTCGGGCGGACCAAACCCCGCACTTTCCGCAGGAAAGTGTCGGGCGGACCAAACCCCGCACTTTCCGCAGGAAAGTGTCGGGCGGCAGAGCCGGGGATAACGCGGCTGCACTTTCCGTAAGGAAGTGTCAGCAGACCCTGGCCGGAACGTTCACCGCCCTGTTCGTCAGGGCACGAGATTAACCCAGGCGTCACCGCGCGCCGCGATAAGAGGATAGCGCCATGAAGGTCCGCAATTCACTTCGGTCGCTCAAGAGCCGCCACCGCGATTGCCGCGTCGTGCGCCGTAAGGGCCGGGTCTATGTGATCAACAAGACCCAACGTCGGTTCAAAGCCCGCCAGGGCTAAGGTCACCGACACGTATGGACAAAGCCGCCCGGTTTGGGCGGCTTTTTCTTTTTGGGGTCTGTGTCGCGGCACGGGTCAGCCCGTGACCCACGCCTGGAACAGAAGCCCGCTGACCAAGGAGCCCGACAGGGCCAAGGCCACGTAAAGGATGAAGACCGACCGTTTTGCCAGGGCCCAGACCGCGATGGCCGCAGGCAGGGAGGTGACGCCACCGGCCACCAGGAAGGCCAGGCCGGCACCCGGGGCCATGCCCTGTTCCACCAGGCCGGACACGAGGGGCAGGGCGGCATAGCCGTTCAGATAGGCGGGCACGCCGACGAGTGTGGCCATCAAGACCGACCCGATGCCGTCGCCGCCCACGGCCTGTGCCACCAGATCGGCAGGGACAAAGGCCAGCATGAGGGATTCCAGCACGAAGGCCAGGGTCAGCCATTTGGCCAGGAAGATGGTCGTTGTTACCGCGTTGCGCCCGAACTTCGCGCGCCGCCCGGCATCGTGCCAAAAGGCCCATACGGGCGGCGTCGGGTTCCGTACGCTGGACGCGCCGCAGCCGCCATTGCCCACCCCGTCGCGCAAGGGGGCCGCGAAGGCGCCCGCGCGGGTCAGCGCCAAGGTGACATAGCCCCCGAACAGGCCCAGCCCGATGGCGGCCAGGGTCTTGGCGACGGCGAACTCTAGGCCAAGGACGCCCGCGGTCAGCGCGAACATGGACGGGTCGATCACCGGAGAGGCCAGCCAGAACGCCATCACCGCCGACAGGGGGACGCCCATGGCCAGAAGGGCCGCGATCAGCGGGATCACCCCGCAGGAGCAGAAGGGCGACAGCCCGCCAAAGGCCGCGGCCACCAGGATCATAACGACCGGCGCGCCGGTGAAGGCCCTGGCGATCAGCCCGTCTGCCCCTGTCGCCCCCGCATAGGCCGCCAGGCCAATGGACAACAAAAGGTAAGGCGCTGTCTGCAGGAGGGCCTGGCCCGTGAAGCGCAGGCTTTCGACGCCTTGGGCGGGGTCCATGATCGTCACGAGGAGGAGGATCGCGGCGGTCACAAGCCAGATCCGGTGGTCTGACCACAGGCGCCTGGCGCGCGCCGTGACGGACGTACTGGCTGGGTGGGGGACATCAGTCATCGTGTCATATCCAGTTTTGTAGTTGTTTTAGGGCATAGAAAAGGGTGCAGGCGCGTCATGCCGCATCCTCCGGGATGAGCGCGACGCCTTGGCAGCATTCGGAAGTCAGAAAGGACAGGGTCGCGTTCATGGCGCCGAAATCGGCATGGTTCACGACCTCTCTCCCTCGGCGTTGTTGGGTCACCAATCCGGCCGAGACGAGCATCCGCAAATGGTGCGCCAGGGTCGAAAGCGGAAGCTTGGTATGGGCTGCGATGTCGCCCACGATGAGGCCATCCTGCCCGGCCCGCACCAACAGGCGGTAGACATCCAGGCGGGCTTCGTGGCCGAGGGCGGCCAGGGCGCGGGCAGTGGTGGCGGTATCGGTCATGGGTCAAACATAACTAGATATATAGTTTTGTAAAGGGCGATTTTTGGGGCGCCCCCGGGGGCAGCGCCGCAGTACATCCGACCGCGCTGACCTGGTTCCATCGGTCTGATGGTTAGGACAGGTCGCGGCCCCGTGCCGTCACCTGCCCGATCCCCGCGCTCTGGGTTTTGCGCCCGACGGAAGACCCGCCCAACGGGCCTGGGCCACAGGCCGTGGGGGCAGCCCCCTGCGCCCCAGATCGCTTTGGCCGGGGCGGACGGGACGGCGCGCTTGCCTAGCGATCCACCCCGTTGGCCCGGGCCACGAAGTCCACCAGGTGGGGGACATAATCCTCTGGACCCGCGCCGCCGGTATTGACCGCCAGGGCATAGCTGTTCTTCACCGCCGCTTGCACCGGGTTGGCCACGCCTGCGCCATCGGCCATGGCCGCCAGATAGCGCATGTCTTTCAACGCGTTGGTGAGGGTGAATTTATGCGCCTCGGCGTTGCCGTCGATCGCGTAGCCGCGGAAGGTTTGGTAAAAGCCGCAATCCATCCGGCTGCCGCAGATGACCTGGTCCAGCAGGTCCATGCCCACGCCGGATTTCTCGGCCAGGACCAGCGCTTCGGTATAGAGGGCGCCGAACCCCATGGCCAAGAAATTGTTCAGAAGTTTCATCTTATGCCCCGCGCCGGGGCCGCCTGCGTGGACCACGGCTTTGGCCCAGGTGCCCAACAGGGGCGCATAGCGGGCATAGTCTTCGGCGGTGGCGCCGACCATGGCGGCCAGCTCTCCGGCCTCGGCCTGGACGGGGGTGCCGCCCAGGGGCGCGTCGACCCAGCCCAGCCCGGCGGCAGCGGCCCGCTTGGCCAGGCCTTCGGTCGAGACGGGGTTGGAGGTGGAGCAGTCCACGATCATGCCCCCCGGGGCCATGCGGGGCAGGGCGGCGTCCACAATCGCCTCCACCTGGGGGGAGCCGGGCGCGCAGATATGCAACACGTCGGTGACCCTGGCCAGACCGGCCACATCCGCCGCCTCGGACGCGCCCCGTGCCACCAGATCGTCCACGGGGGCGCGGTTGCGATGGGCGATCACCGTCAGCGGGTGACCCGCCGACAGAAGATTCTTGGCGATCCCGTGGCCCATCAGGCCCACGCCCACAAATCCGACTTTGTCCATTGTCCCCTCCCGAAGGGTCGAAGCGGGTGCGTCCGCGACCATTGCTGCCTAGATAGAGCCTGCTTCGACCATGTAATTGTTTGCCGTACACATTGCGGCGTCGTCCGATGCCAGGAACAGCACCATACGCGCCACATAGACCGGGTCGATCAGATCGGGAAGGCATTGGCGGGTCCGATGGGCCTCGATAGCGTCGGGCGTGACCCAAAGCGCCTTCTGCCGCGCGGTCATGATCCAACCGGGCACGACGGTGTTCACCCGGATGCGATGGTCGCCCAGGTCGCGCGCCATGGTCCGGGTCAACCCGTGGACCGCCGCCTTGGCCGTTGCGTAGGCGGGAAACCCACCGCCCGCTTCCCACCAGGAGTTGGAGCCCATGTTGATGATGGACCCGCCGCCCTTGGCGATCATGTCGGGTGCCACGGCCTGGATCGCAAAGAACATGTGACGCAGGTTCGTGGCCTGTCGATCATCCCAATAGTTTGGCGTCACATCCGCCCAATTGTGCCGGTCATCGCGGGCGGCGTTGTTCACCAACACATCCGTCGGTCCCAGGCGGGTGCGCAGCGCGGCGACCCCGGCGCGCAGGGCGTCGATGTCGCGCAGGTCGCAGACCTCTGCCGCGACGCCCTTATGGGTCGCTTCCATCTGTGCGGCCGCGTCCGCGTCCAGGTCCAGAAGGCCCACGCGGGCCCCCTGTGCCGCAAAGGCCGCCACAATGTCCGCGCCGATGCCGGAGGCGCCGCCCGATACGATGACGGTTTTGCCGGACAAGCTGGGATAGGTTGCAAAGGACATGCAGATCTCCGCCGGGGATGCGCGTCACAGGACCCGCATTTCCCCCGGGACGCAAGCGCGCCGTTTCCCCTTGTGGGTCAGATGTTGCCTTTGCCTGTCCGGGTCCAGGCCAACGGGCGCACGGGGTCGTCCAAGGGCGTCTCGGCCACGTGGTTGATATAGTTGGACATCACCTTTTGGGCCAAGATCAGGATCACGTCCAACACCGCACGGTGGCTGAAACCTGCGGCAAAGAACGCGTCCATTTCGGCGGGGGTGACCATGCCGCGGGACCGCAACATGCGCAGGGTGAAAGTCCGGAGCGCCTCCAGCTTGGCGGAGGGCAGCGGCGTTTCGGTGCGAAGGGCGTCGATGATGGCATCATCCACCTTCATGCGCTTGGCGATGCCAGTGTGGGCGGGCACGCAGTAATGGCATTCATGCTCCACGTTGATGGTCTGCCAGACAACGGTCAGTTCGTCGGCATCAAAGGCCGTCTGCGTCGCCAACCGGTGCAGGGCTTGGTACCCTTCCAGCGCTTGGGGGCTTTCGGACATCACGCGGTGCAGACCGGGCAGGCGGCCGAACGCCTTTTGGGACGTCTCCAGCAGGGGTTTGGACGCCTCTGGGGCGGTGCCAAGGTCATGGGCGGGGAAATCAAACATCGGGGGTCTCCGGGTTGGGTTGGCCGTGCCATAGCCTTGCTTGAACGATCACTCAAGATTAGATATTGAGCAATCGTTCAAGAATACGTGACCCCATGCCGCCCAAACCTGCCTATGACCGTGACAGCCTGATCGACCGCGCCCGCGACCTGTTCTGGTCCAAGGGGTGGTCTGGGACGTCGATGAAAGACTTGGAACGGGCGCTGAACTTGCGCCCCGGCAGTTTCTATGCGGCGTTTGGGTCGAAGGCACGGCTTTATGCGCTGGCCTTGGACCGTTACGCGGCAGAGGGGGCAGAGGCTTTGGACACGCTGGAGCGGTCCCGCGGTCCGTTGGACGCGCTGAAGGCCCACCTGCTAAGCTTTGCGGCACCCGGGGCGGGGGCCGCCCGGGGGTGTTTCCTTGTGCGGTCCGTGTCGGAGTTGGAGGGGGCCGATAGCCCCTTGGGCGCCCAGGCCGGGACGCTGCTGGATGCGGCGGAGGCCCGGTTCGCGGCCCTGTTCGAGCGGGCCCAGCAGGCGGGACAGGTCGCGCCGCAGCATGATCCGAAACGGCTGGCGCAGCGGTATCAGGCGCAATTGACGGGTCTGCGCGCGGCTACGCACCGCGCCCATGTGGATGTGCGCGCCTTGGCACAGGATTTTGCCACCGATCTGGACCGGCTGGCCCCGTGAAGGCGCGGGCGCGCGGCGCTCAGTCGGCCCGACGCAGGGCGCGCCAGCCATCCTCGTCGACGGCACGCAACTTGGCCAAGGCCGCTTCGGCCTGGGCGCGATAGGCGGCTTTGCTGTCGGCTTTGACGGCCTCGACCTGCTGATACAGATGCTCGACCTGCGGCAGCGGGGTCTTCGTGGCGTCCGACAGGGTGCGCAGGGCCCCGATGAGGATGTCCAACTGCTGGCCGTAGCTGGCGACTTCGGTTTGCACCCGGTGTTCAATTTCGGGCACGCCCTGGATCTCTGGCGAAAGGACCCGGGGCACGATTTCCTGGGTGACATCGCCGGAAAACGGCGCGCGGATGATCGGGGCCCAAATGTCGAAAGGTGTCATCGTCGCAAACTCCTGCATGGCAAAGACGGGGGGGCGCGGCGCAGTCTTGCCGCAGCGCAGCAGGCTGTCAAATGCCGCCCGCGCCCGCGGCGACGATGGACAGAGGCCAGGCCCCGATGTAGCCCCACGCCATGGCCCGACCGTTATCTGACCATCTGCGCCGCACCTTGGTGTTGGGCCTGCCGCTTGTCGGCAGTCAGTTGGCCCATGTTCTGGTCGGGCTGACCGATACGGTCATGCTGGGCCGCTATTCCGTCCCCGCCTTGGCCGCGGCGACGCTGGGTACATCGTTCTTCTTCTCTCTCTTCGTTCTGGGGTCGGGCTTTGCCTATGCGGCCATGGGCCTGGCGGCGGGTGCGTTGGGTCAGGAAGATCACGTGCGCGTGCGGCGGGTGGTGCGCATGGGCCTGTGGCTGTCGCTTCTGACGGGGGGTGCCATGCTGCCGATCTTCGTCTGGTCCGGCCCGATCCTGTTGGCCTTGGGCCAGCAGGAGAGTGTGGCCCAGGACGCGCAGGATTACTTGCGGATCGCCGGTCTGGGCCTGATCCCAGCCTTGCTGGTGGCCACCCTGCGCAGCCACCTATCCGCGTTGGAGCGGACGCGGGTCGTCCTCTGGGCCACCCTGGCGGGGGCGGCGTTGAACGTGTTCATGAACTGGCTGCTGATCTTCGGGAACTGGGGCCTGCCAGAGATGGGGGTGCGCGGCGCGGCGGTGGCCTCCGTCTCGGTCCATGTGCTGACGGCGGTGGTCCTGGCGGCCTATGCCGCGCGGGGGCCGGGCATGGCGGCCTATGAGGTGTTCCGCAATCTGCACCGGCCGGACTGGCCCATCTTTTCCGAGATCTTTCGCTTGGGCTGGCCGGTGGGCCTGACCCACCTGTCGGAAAGCGGGCTGTTTGCCGGGTCGGCGTTGATGATGGGCATGTTGGGCGCGGTCCCTTTGGCCGCCCATGGCATCGCCATCCAAATCGCGGCGGCCACGTTCATGGTCCATATGGGGCTAAGCCAGGCGGCGACGGTCCGCATCGGCCATGCCTGGGGCGCCCGAGACATGGGCGCGTTGCGCCGCGCCGCGCTGGCCGCAAGTCTGCTGTCTGGGTTGGCGGCGGTCGTGGCCATTGTCCTGTATTTGGGCGGCAAGGACGTGCTGGTCGGCCTGTTCGTGGCCGCCGATGACCCGAAGGCGCCTGCCATCCTGGAGTTGGGGGCGCGTCTTCTGGTGCTGGCGGCCCTGTTCCAACTGGTGGATGCGGGGCAGGTCATGGCCCTGGGCTTCCTGCGGGGGATCCAAGACACCAAGCGCCCCATGGTCTACGCCATCGTGTCCTACTGGCTGCTGGGCATCCCGGCGAGCTATGCGTTGGGCATCCTTGGGCCGTTCGGTCCCGATGGCGTGTGGATGGGCCTGGTGGTGGGGCTGGCGGCGGCGACGCTGGCGCTGCTTGGCCGGTTCCTGCGCCTGATCCGCGCCCGTGACGGCACCGCCGCGCCACGGCCCACATAGCCCGGACGCACCCCGCCCGTCCGCCTACATCGAGAAGCTGACCCCGCACCCGCAGGACGAGCTGGCATTGGGGTTGTCGATCACAAAGCGCGATCCGACCAACTCTTCCGAGAAGTCGATGACCGCGCCGCCCAGGAATGGCAGAGAGACTTCGTCGACCACCACTTTCTCGCCCGCGCCTTCCAGGACCAGATCCCCGTCCGCAGGCTCGCTCAGGTCGATCTGATATTGGAAGCCGGAGCATCCCCCGCCTTCCACGGCCACGCGCAGAACCTTGCCCTGCTCTGCTGCGCCAATTTCCGACAGGCGCTCAAAGGCGCGGGGGGTCACACTGGGCGGAAGCTGCATGGGGCGTCTCCTTGACGAACACCGCCTAAATTTGCGCCTGCCGGGATCAGACTTCAAGGGCCAAGGCGCAGCAGAGCGCACAACGCGGGAAAGACACGCGCCTTTGGCTTTGGCGGCGTGTGCGCGCTTGGCCGCAACTGTCCCTGTCCAAAGCCGCGCCCCTGCGCTAGCACGGCCCCATGACCCGGACGACGCCCGCCCCCTATGCCTGCGACCCCGCTGCGACACGCGGGCGGCTTTTCCCAGAGGAGGAGAGCGCGCACCGGTCGCCGTTTCAGCGCGACCGGGATCGGATCATCCATGCCAGCGCCTTTCGGCGGCTCAAGCACAAGACCCAGGTATTTGTGGAGCATGAGGGCGACTATTTCCGCACCCGACTGACCCATTCCATCGAAGTGGGCCAAGTGGCGCGAACCCTGTCCAAGCATTTGGGCCTGAACATGGAACTGACCGAGGCGGTGGCCCTGGCCCATGACCTGGGCCACACCCCCTTCGGCCACACGGGCGAAGACGCGCTGAACGCGTTGATGGCGCCCTATGGCGGGTTCGACCACAACGCCCAGGCCATTCGCATCGTCACCCGTCTGGAGCGTCATTATGCAGAATGGGACGGGCTGAACCTGACATGGGAGACGTTGGAGGGCATCGCCAAACATAACGGCCCGGTGGCAGCGCCCGTGCCCTATGCCTTGGCCGATTACAACGCGGTCCATGACCTGGAATTGGCGACCCATGCCAGTGCCGAGGCGCAAGTGGCGGCCCTGTCCGATGACATCGCCTACAACAATCACGACTTGCATGACGGGCTGCGCGCGGAGCTGTTCTCGACCGATGAATTGGCCGAACTGCCGGTTCTGCACGACTGCTTTGCGGAGGTGGACCGCACCTATCCCGGTCTCAACTACTACCGCCGTCGCCACGAGGCGCTGCGCCGGTTCTTCGGCCTTCTGGTGGTGGATGTGATCGACGTGACCGAAGGCAACCTGCGCGATCTGGACCCGCAAACCCCCACGGATATTCGCGGGGCGGGGCAGATGATGGTTCAGTTTTCGCCGGCATTGTGGGCGGATTTGAAAGTGATCCGCCAGTTCCTGTTCACCCGCATGTACCGCGCCCCTTCGGTGGTGGAGATGCGCGCCCAAGTGACCGGCGTGATCGACGATTTGTTCCCGTTCTTCATGGCCCACCCTGAAAACCTGCCCAAGCAATGGCGCAAGGACGTGGCCGACGCCCAGGGGGAGGTCGAGTTGGCCCGGATCGTCTGTGACTATATCGCGGGGATGACCGACCGGTTCGCCCTGCAAAGTCACGACAGGTTGATTGGGGGCAGGATATCCTGACTTGTTGGTCGCGTCCGACCGGGGCAGGATCAGGTCACTCACGATTATCCGGGATAGTTCATGCGATTTTTCCTTTTCGCCGCCGTGGTGTTCGCCACACCGGCATTGGCCCAAGACATCGTTCCCCGCGACGGCACCTGGAGCGTGCGCAGCGTCGAGGCAGAGATGGGGGCCGTCTGTCCCCCCTATTTTGAGCCCATGGCCGAGCAGATGAAGGCCAATGCCGGCAAGCGGGACCTGTATGACGTGTCCTGGCGCGGGGCGTTCAACCCGAACCGGGCCAGGGGCCTGGACCCCGAGCAGCAGGGCATCCTGTGGGTGGAAGACGGGCCGCGAACCTGGCGGGCGAACCTGGCGGGCGATGACAAGGACTATGTCGTGGCGCGCATGACCCTTCTGTCAGAGACCGAAGTCCGCAACACCGTCAACATGGATGTGGAACAGATGATGGCCGAGGAAGGGGGCGCCCTGCCGGATGTGGCCGGTTGCACGCTGACGATGACCTTTCTGTTGGAGCATAAGGGCTAAAGCGTTTCGCGAAAAACCTGAGGCACCAGATTTTTGCGAAACGCAGAAACATCAATGCCTTGTTGAGACGTCTTTCGCCAAACCTATTTCAGGTTTAGCGAAAACCGCTGTAGGCCGTCCCGCGCCCGACCCGCGCCATCCGCATTGACCCCGTCGCCGCACATGCTATCCCCGCTCAGCCCCCAGATCGGACCTGAGCCCCCATGCATGTTTTCGCTGATATCCGCGCCCTTGTGATTGACGCCCTGACGGCGCTGGCCGCCGACGGCGCCCTGCCAGAGGGGTTGGACATGGCCAATGTCGCCGTGGAGCCGCCGCGCGACCCGGCCCATGGGGATATGGCCACCAATGCCGCCATGGTCCTGGCCAAGCCCGCCAAGATGAAGCCCCGCGACATCGCCGAGGCACTGGCGCCCAAGCTGGTCGCCGACCCCCGCGTGGACACCGCCGAAGTGGCGGGGCCCGGATTTCTGAACCTGCGCCTTGTGCCGCAAGTCTGGCGCGACGTTGTTGCGGCGATCCTGGATCAAGGCGGGGCGTTCGGCCGCTCCGACATGGGGCAGGGGGCGAAGGTCAATGTGGAATACGTGTCGGCCAATCCGACGGGCCCCCTTCATGTGGGGCACACGCGGGGGGCGGTGTTCGGGGATGCCCTGGCCAGCCTGTTGGCCTATGCGGGCCACGAGGTGACGCGCGAATACTACATCAATGATGGCGGCGCGCAGGTCGATACATTGGCCCGATCCGTCTACCTTCGGTATCTGGAGGCCCATGGGAAGGCCGTCGAATTCGCCGATGGCACCTATCCTGGCGACTACCTTGTGCCCGTGGGCCAGGCCCTGAAGGACAAGGTGGGCGACGCCTATCTGGACAAAGGGGAGCAATTTTGGCTGGAAGAGGTCCGCAGCTTCGCCACCGACGCGATGATGGACCTGATCCGCGACGACCTGGCCCTGCTGGGTGTGAAGATGGACGTCTTCTATAGCGAGAAGAGCCTGTACGGCACGGGCCGCATCGAAGCGGCCATCGACGATCTGAAATCCAAGGACCTGATCTATACCGGGACGTTGGCGCCGCCCAAGGGCAAGCTGCCCGACGATTGGGAGGCGCGGGAGCAAGTCCTGTTCCGCTCCACCGCTTACGGTGACGATGCGGACCGCCCCGTCCAGAAGAATGACGGCGCATGGGCCTATTTTGCGCCCGATATCGCGTATCACTTCGACAAGGTGCAGCGCGGGTTCGATCAGTTGATCGACGTCTTTGGCGCCGACCACGGCGGCTATGTCAAACGGATGAAGGCGGCGGTGGCGGCCCTGTCCGAAGAACGCGTGCCGCTGGACGTCAAACTGTGCCAGATCGTCAAGCTGATGCAGGATGGCAAGGAACTGACCATGTCCAAGCGGGCGGGCGTCTTTGTGACGCTTGCGGACCTGATCGAGATGGTGGGCCCCGATGTGACGCGGTTCATTATGTTGACCCGCAAGAACGACGCGCCGTTGGATTTCGAAGTCGACAAGGCGTTGGAGCAGTCCAAGGACAACCCCGTCTACTATGTGCAATACGCCCATGCCCGCGTGATGTCGGTGTTGCGCCGCGCGGCGGATGCGGGAATTGACGGGTCCGACGGCGCTTTGCGGGCCGCCGACCTCACGCCCCTGGGCCACGAGGCGGAGTTGGCCTTGATCGCGAAACTGGCCGAATGGCCCCGTTTGGTGGAAATCGCGGCGCGCACCAATGAACCCCATCGTGTCGCATTTTATCTCTATGATGTGGCCTCTCAGTTTCACGCCCTGTGGAATCGTGGCAATGATGTGGCGGACCTCCGCTTCATTCAGGACGATCCTGCCACATCTTCCGCCAAGATCGCCCTTGCCCGTGCCACCTCGATTGTCATCGCGTCGGGCCTGGGTATCTTGGGAGTCGTGCCTGCACAGGAGATGCGCTGAAGACCCCCAAGGGGCACAGCGTCCGGTGCAATAGGCAACAGACAGGCGGGCAGTGCGGGACAAACCCCACGCCCTTGAGCAGTGGTTATCAACCCCGAGGGACCCGCGCGCCCCCGGAGGTCGGAGGGCAGGCATATGGCGGATATGGATTATTACGGATCGGATTATGGCGCGGAGGAACCGTCGCGCCTGAGTGACGCCCTGCGCAGCTTTGGCGTGGTGAATTTGGTCGGGGCGGTCACGTCCGTGACTCTGGCCGCGGTGACCGCCGTCTGGGCCGTGAACCTGACGTTCCGGGATGTGTCGGGCGTGCCGGTCATTCGCGCGCTCGAAGGCCCCATGCGGGTGGAGCCAGAGAACCCCGGCGGCACCGTGGCCCCATTCCAGGGCCTGGCGCTGAGCGATATCACCTCGGGCGGGGCTGCGGCGCCCGCCCCCGATCAGATCGTGTTGGCCCCGGCGCCCGTGTCCCTGGACGCGCCGTCCCTGGCCGAGCGGCGCGCCGCCCTGGGGGAGCCGCCCATCGCGCCCCAGCCCACACCCACGCCAGATCAGATTGCCGCCGATGCCGCCGCGTCGCTGGGCCATGATGGCGAAGGCCTGGCGATCGCGGACCTGACCGAAACACTGGCCCAAGATGCTGCCCTGCCAGAGCCGGACGCCGAAGCATTGGCGCCCGATGCCAGCGCCGACACCGACCTGGCCCTGGCCATTCTGCCTGCGACTGTCCCGGGCCTCGCCCGGTCCTCCCGCCCGTCGCAGCGGCCCGCCAGCCTGGCCCGGCGCGCGGCCCCCCCGCAGACGACGCCCATCGAGGCGCCCGCCGCCGCACCCGGCACCCGGGTCGCGGGCCTGGTGACCGCCGTGGATGCCGACCCGGGTACGTTGCTGCCCGGCAGCCGGATCGTCCAAGTGGGCGCCTTCGACAGCGAAGACGCGGCCATGGGCGAATGGGACCGGCTGTATGCACGGTTCCGCGACTACATGGACGGCAAGCAGCGCCTGGTACAGAAGGCCCGTTCCGGTGGCCGCGATTTCTGGCGCCTGCGGGTCGTGGGGTTTGACGATGGCGGCGATGCGCGGCGCTTCTGCTCGGCCCTATTGGCCAAGGACGCGCCCTGCATTCCGGTTACCGTCCGCTAACCCATGGCGGGGGCGTATATCTTCGGGTGCGCAGGCGCCGACCTGACCAAAGATGAGGCCGCCTTTTTCCGCGACGCGGATCCCTGGGGCTTCATCCTGTTTGCGCGCAACGTGGACACGCCCGACCGTCTGCGCCGCCTGACCGCCGCCCTGCGCGACAGCGTGGGCCGCGACGCGCCGATCCTGGTGGATCAGGAAGGCGGGCGCGTGCAGCGCCTGGGCCCGCCCTTCTGGACCAACTGGCCCAAACCCCTGGACCAGATGGACGCCGCCAAAGACCCCGCCCGCGCCATGTTCCTGCGCGCCACCCTGATCGCGCGGGAATTGCGCGACGTGGGCATCGACGTGAATTGCACCCCCACGGCTGACATCGCCGGGGACCGGACCCATCCCTTCCTGCTCAACCGCTGTTATGGCCGCACCGTCGACGAGGTGGCGATCCGCGCCGCCGCCAATGCGGACGGGTGCCTGCAAGGGGGCGTCCTGCCGGTCATGAAGCACATGCCCGGCCATGGGCGCGGCGCCGTCGACAGCCACTACGGCCTGCCCCGCGTCACGGCGTCGTTTGATAATCTGGACGGGACCGATTTCGAAGTGTTCCGCCGCCTGCGCGACCTGCCCTTGGGCATGTCCGCCCATGTCGTTTATGAGCAGATCGACGACGCGCCCGGCACGATTTCGGCCCCCGTGGTGCAACTTATCCGGGAACAGATCGGGTTCGAAGGGCTGCTGATGACCGACGACATCTCCATGGGCGCCTTGCCGGGGACCATGGGCGAACGCTGCACCGCGTCGTTGCAAGCCGGGTGCGATGTGATCCTGCACTGCAACGGCGAACGGTCCGATATGGAGGCCGTCTGCGCCGTCAGCCCCGCCTTGCAAGGTCAGGCCCTCACCCGCGCCGACCGGGCCTTGATCCAGCGCCAGGACCCGGTGGAGATCGACCTAGACGCCGCCAAAGCCGAGTTGGCACGTCTGACAGGCTGAGCCCGCGCCGCACGTGCGCGGCATCTCGTATGGGGTGCAGCCGATCCATGGGTGCGGGGGCGATCAGCGGCGTATGTCCGC
This sequence comes from Pseudomonadota bacterium, assembly GCA_039817645.1. Lineage (GTDB taxonomy): Bacteria > Pseudomonadota > Alphaproteobacteria > Rhodobacterales > Rhodobacteraceae > Jannaschia. The sequence goes on from JBCBVM010000033.1 coordinate 28,704, forward strand.
AAGGCAACCTGCGCCATGGCCCTTCTGACGCGAAAGCGGTTTGCGTTTGATTTGAGTCGAATTCGGTCTCACATGCCCACCCTTGGCTGCTTCACTTCTGAATGGAGGTGGATCATGGGCAAACCTTTCTCTTTGGACCTTCGGGAACGGATTATCGCCTCCGTCGCTGACGGCAACTCGGCCCGTTCAGCCGGGGGGCTGTTTGGAGCGCGCGCGGCTACGGCTGTGCGAGTGACAGCGGAGCATCGTGAGCACTGCACGGCAATGACCAAGCCGCAAGGCCGCCCTGCTGGTCAGGGCGGCAAGCGCGCGCCGCACCGGAATTTTCTGCCGAAGATCGTGCGGGCTGAACCGGACCTCATGCTCAAGGAGCTGACCGCAGCCCTCTCGGAAACACATGGCGTGGAAATGGAGCTTTCCTCGCTGCACCGCGCGCTGGAACGCGCCGGACTGTCATAGAATAAAAGGACTGATCGCGGCGGACCGTGAGCGACCGGCGCGGCGCCAGGCCCGCCATGATTGGATCAAGCGCCGCCAGCCCCGCATGCACCAGGAGCCGGACAGGCTGGTCATCCTCCCCTCTCATCGCATTGCGACACAAGACGACTGCTGGGCAACGGACAACCTGCCCACCCACAAGAGCCCACGCGCGGCACAAGCCCAGATAGAGGGCGGCTGCTGGTTCCCTTGTTCGGGGAAACGCCCCAGTGGGGCCTTTCCTGATCCCTCCAATCTGCCCGCCTACGGCCCCGGTCTCAATCCCATGGAGATGGCCCTATTGAGCCTCAAGGCCCACCTGCCACGGGTCGGGGCCAGCCCCTTTGACACCTAGTTTCCCACGCTCGGAGACGTCAGCGATCTGTTCGACCCGAAGGCGTGCTGGAACGTCCTCAAAGCTGCCGGATATGCCCCAAGCGAGGCGAACCGCGACGCCGCCTTCACCCCTTCTCGGCTCCAACGCGAAACGCGGTAACCCCGGTTTGCACGGCGCGTGGCGGCTGTCGACGGGGGCAAGTGCCCCAGGCGGGCGCCGCACCCCCGCACCCGCCAGAAAGTCCAAGGACTGGCCATCGTCCCATGACGGCGAGTCGCTACACCCCAAGATCCGCGAAGGACACATAGGGCACCGGGTCGCCGGGGCGGATGTCCTGCGGGCCATGGGGCAGCAGGACAAATCCTTCCGCCCAGGACAAGCCTGAAACAAGCCCGGACCCTTCGGACCGGAACACCTCGACCTGGCCCCCGCGCAACCGGGCGCGCAACACTTCTGTCCGCCCGGCCTTCTTGCGCTTGGTAAACGCGGCGGGGACGGATGTCGGGACAGGTTCGTACCAGCCCGCCCCCGCCATCTGCAACAGGGCCGGGCGCGCAAATAACGCCGCACAGGTGAAGGCGGCCACCGGATTGCCCGGCAGCCCAAAGAGCGGCGCGTCATTCCAATGGCCCAAGGCCAGGGGCCGCCCCGGTTTGATTGCGATGCGCCAATGGTGAACGCCCCCGCGACGTCGGAGGAGTTGGGACACATGGTCCTCCTCCCCCGCGCTGGCCCCGCCCGATGTCAGGATCGCATCGACCTGCGCCCCATCCAGCATGGCGGCCAGCGTGGCGGCGTCGTCGGGCGCATGGCCCAGATCGACGGGTGCCAGGCCCCAACGGTCCAACATCGACAGAAGCATGGGCCGGTTCACATCTGGGATGCCCGCCTCTGACCCGGGGGGCACGATCTCATCCCCGGTGCTTAGCACGCCCACCCGCAGCTTCGTGTTGACGGACACGGTGCCCAGACCCGCCGCGATGGCCAGGCCCAGATCGGGGGGCCGCAGGCGGGTGCCCGCAGGCAGGATCACGTCGCCCCGTTTCACGTCCTCTCCGGCGGGTCGCAGGTTCGCGCCCCGCTTGGGCCGCCCGGTCAGGATCAAGTGGTCCCGCTGTATCTGCGCATCCTCCTGTAGGGCGATGGTGTCCACACCTTCGGGAACCTCCGCCCCTGTCAGAATGCGCAGGGCCTGGCCTGGGGGGACCTTGGCGTCGAACGGGTGCCCCGCTGCGGCGCGCCCGGGGCAGATCGGAATGGGGCCGTCGGGCAGGCCCCCATGGGCATAGCCCCAGCCATCCACGGCGGAATTGGCGGCGGGTGGGTTGCTGCGCGTGGCGGTGACGGCGTCTGCCAGGATGCGCCCGGCGGCGTCTGCCACGGGCACGACCTGGGTGGACACGCGCGGCAGGCACGTGCTGCGCAGCCGGTCCAGCGCCGCGTCCACCGGCGTCCATTGGGCCCCGGGCGGCAGGGCGAAGCAACTGGACGGTGGCAGGACGCCCAAGATCCACCCCTCCTCCCGCGCGATGCGATGGGCGTCCGGCACGGTTGCGGGGGCGGTGAACCAATCCGCTGTCGCCGCGCGCAGGGCACGGGCGGTCGCGATGACCTGGCCCGCATCTTTGATGGGATGGTCCGCGGGCGGGTACAGGCTGGGATAGATCTCCACCAACACCTGCTGGGCTTGGGGCACGGCAAAGCCAGTCTGCTGCGGCCAAACGGCCAGGGCCGGGTGACGGGCGCGCAGGCCAGCCAAGGCCGCCAGGCCCACCAGGCTTTGGGACCCGACCGCGCCCGTGGTGAACAGTTTGAACACCGAATGGGCGGACCGGGCATGGCCCTCCACTTCCCGGTGGTCGGAGGCGATGCCATGCCCCGTCCGCGCGGTGCCCTTCGGGGGCAACCCGTCCCGCGTCAGCGTTGGCGGACACCCCCAAAGCGGGCCAATGCCGGGAAAAGCACCGTTCATCTCGGCGGCGACGTCAAAGCGGTTGTTGGCGTTGTCCGGCCCATCCTCGATCCGCGCGGCCAGCCAGTCCCACACGGCCAGCGCGTCCGGCTGCCCGGTCAACGCCTCGGCAAAGCCCGCCGGGTACCCCATGGCGAAGTCGAACCCCAACAGGGTGCGGTGCCCCCGGTCCAGCCAGTCCTCGATCCAGGCCAGGGCGGCGTGGCGGGTCCGGAAATACCGCACCTCCTGGGTGCCGTCCAAGTCGGCGCAGACCCAGATCGCGTCCGCACTCTCCCGCTTTGGTGTCGGTTGAGAGGCGGCGGACCAGTCCGCCACAAGGATCAGATCGAACATAAGAAATCCGCAACCGCTGCGATGTCGTCCAGGTCCAGCACCGGTTGGTCCACGTCCGGCGCGCCCTTGGCGGCGACGGCCAGGATGGTCGGGTCCGACTGTGCCAGCGGCGGATGCCCCGTTTCGGGGCGCCACGCCTCGACCCGCGGATGGGTGCCGCGCTTCCACCCCTCGGCCAGCACGATGTCGCACGGGGTCAGCCGGGCGCAGAGCGCGTTCAGGCTTGGTGGGGCTGCGACCTCCTCCATCAGGGCCAGGCGCCTGTCGGTGACCAGCATGACCTGCCCCGCACCCGCCAGGCGGTGCCGATGGGTATCGGTCCCCGACTGATCCAGGTCGATGCCGTGATGGGTGTGCTTGAGGGTGCTGACCCGCAGGCCCCTTGCCGCCAACTCCGTCACCAAAGCCGTTGTCAGGGTCGTCTTGCCCGCGTTCTTGTGCCCGATAATGCCCCGCAGGATCATGGCGCGCCCCGGGCCAATGCCTCGGCCTCGGCCAAGTCTTCCGGCGTGTTGATGTTAAAGAACGGGTCCAGGGGCGTCGTCGGGAAGACGGCCAGGCCCGCGCCATGGCCATCCGTCCAGCGCGTGATCTTGCGCAAACCCCCCTCCAGCGTGTCACGCAGATCGTGGCGCAGCGCCACCGGCCAGAGGCCGAAGGTGGGTTGCGGCCACGTCTTCTCGCCGTCCTGCGTGGCGGCCAGGGCCACGCCGCTGGGCCCTGCCGCTGCCAGCAGGCGGGGCACCAGGTCGGGCGGCAAATAGGGCGTGTCCGCCGCCGCCGTCACAATTTGGGGGCAGCCTTGCGCGGCGGCCCAGTCCAGCCCCGCCAGAACGCCGGCCAAGGGGCCCGGATGCCCGGCAAGACTGTCTGCCAAGACCGGCAGGCCCAGATCCGCCCACCGCGCCGGGTCCCCATTGGCATTCAGCGCCAGGGCATCCACTTGCGGCGCCAGTCGTCCGATCACCCGGTCGATCAAAGGCCGCCCCGCCAAGGTCAGCCGCCCCTTGTCGCCGCCGCCCATGCGGGTCGCCCGCCCCCCGGCCAAAATCACACCATGGGGTTGGATCATGGGGTCACCTGCGGCAAGGGTTTTGGGGTCACTGCCGGCAAGGGACCCGTCACCAACCAGCCCGCCTCATCCTGGTGAAGGCCACACCCCGCCATGGCTCGCGCCGCCAATTGGCGGGCGTCGCCCGGCCGCTCCACCGCCTGGGCCATGGCCGAGAAAACGGCCCCCTCGCAGCGTTGCAACCGTTTCAAAGGGGTGGCCGGGATCTGGCCATCCGTGGGCGCCCCGTCGGCGGAAGTCAGCACCGGTACGCATGGGTCCGGTGGCCCGGCCAGATCGCCCATCCAGGTCGCTTTGGGAATGGCGCCCGCACTGGCCGCACATCGCGCGGCGGTCACCAACAATTGGTCAAATGCCGCCCGCGCCAGGGCCACCGGTGTCACGTCGCGCGCGCCTTGGGCCGCAAGGTGGGTGTCCAGGCGGGCCAAGTGCAGGGGGGCCTGGACCCGCCACCGGGCGTCCGATGCCGACCACGCCGACAACAATGCCGCCCGCTGGGCCGGGTCAGTGTTCCCCTCCGCCGCCTCCATCAGCGCGGACAAGCGGACGCGCAGGTCCGTCGTGTCGGCGACGAACGCTTCCACAAGGCGGTGGGCCTCTTGCGTCGCGGCCCGGTCGGCGGCCCGTGCGTCCAACCACAGGCTCGCCAAAGCCGTCAGCACCGCCGCCAGAATGGCCGAGGCGATGGCCACCACAAACGGGTGCGAAAAGGCCCGGTCCAACCGGTCGAGCACGCGGGGGCGTGCCAGGCCGTCCCCGTCCGTGTCAGTGTCGGTCACACGTCCCACTCCAACCGATCTTCCCCACTCAGACAAACGAACCGGGTGCCCTTCAGCCGCCCGATGACGGTCAGGCCCACTTGCCGCGCGATATCCACGCCCCACGCCGTGAACCCGGACCGGCTGACCAGGGACGGGATGCCCATGAGCGCGCATTTGATCACCATCTCAGACGTCAGCCGACCGGTTGTGTAAAGCGTCTTATCCGCCGGATCGACGCCGCCGCTGCGCATCCACCCGGCCAGTTTGTCCACCGCATTGTGGCGGCCCACATCTTCGAAATAGGCCAGCGGGTCGGCCCCTTGGCACAGGCAGGTGCCATGGATCGCGCCCGCCTCCAGATACAGGCTGGGCGTGCGGTTGATGGCCTGGCTCAGCCCATAAAGGTCCGACACCCGCAGGCGCGTGTCCGGCAGGGTCAGCCCCTCCAACCCCTCCATCATGTCGCCGAACACCGTGCCCACGGCACAGCCGGAGGTGCGGGTGGCGCGGGCCAACTTGGCCTCATGGTCGGTCTCGGTGGCGGTGCGCACGACCACGGTCTCCAACTCCGCGTCATAGTCGATGCCCGTGACCGCATCGGTGGGGCGCACCATGCCCTGGTTCACCAAGAACCCCAGGGCCAGCCATTCCGGGTGGTCGCCAATGGTCATGGACGTCACGATTTCCCGACTGTTCAGATAGATCGTCAGCGGCCGCTCCTCGACCACGCGCAGGTCTATGGCGGCACCGGTCTGATCATGGCCCGTCACCGCGCGGGTCAGACGGGGGGCCGAAGGCTCGGGCACCACCAGAAGGGATGTGGGCGTTTCCGTAGACACTTGCGATCCTTAGGCGAAGGGGCATACGGGGGGAGACTGTCTGTCCCGGAGGCCCGATGCAACCCAATCGCTCCCCCTTTGGCCAAGGCGTGGCCGAGGGCCTGCCGTTCCTGGTCGTCATGGTGCCCTTCGGGGCTCTCTTTGGGGTCTTGGGCGCCGAGGCGGGGTTGCCCCTGACGCAGGTCATGGCCTTTTCGGTCGTGGTCATCGCGGGCGCGTCGCAATTCACCGCGCTGCAACTGATGAATGACGGGGTCCCGGCGGTGATCGTGGTTCTGTCGGCCCTGGCGGTGAACCTGCGCATGGCCATGTATTCGGCGTCCATGGCGCCCCATCTGGGCCGCGCGCCGCTGTGGCAACGGGCGCTGATCGGCTACTTGCTGGTGGATCAAACCTATGCCCTGTCGGCGCAAAAATACGAAGATCAGCCCCAGTGGCAGATCCCCGACAAGGTCCACTACTTCGCGGGCGTGGCCCTGCCGGTCTTTCCGGCCTGGGTGGGGGCCACATGGCTGGGCGCGGTGCTGGGCGCGCAGGTGCCTGACGCCTGGCAGTTGGATTTTGCCATGCCCTTGGCCTTCCTGGCGCTTGTGGGGCCGATGCTGCGCACGCGGGCCCATGTGGCGGCGGCGTTTGTCTCGGTCACCGCGGCGCTGGCCCTGGCCTGGGTGCCTTGGAATATGGGCCTGATCCTGGCCGCGATCCTGGCCATGCTGACCGGGGCCGAGGTGGAGCGGCGCAGCACATGACCGTTTGGGGCATCATCATCGCGCTCGGCCTGTTGACCTATCTGACGCGGTTCGGGTTCCTGGGGCTGATTGGGGACCGGGTCCTGCCCGCGTGGCTTCTGCGTCATCTGCGCTACACCGGGGTGGCCGTGCTGCCGGGCCTGGTCGCGCCCCTGGTGGTCTGGCCCGATGCCACGGGTGGCACGCTGGACCCGGTGCGCCTGGTCGCCGCCGCCGTGACCCTGGGCGTCGGCGTCTGGCGCAAGGACGTGATCCAGGCGGTGCTGGCGGGCGGGCTCGTCTTCGCCGCCGGGCTGGCCCTGGCCTGACCGAAAATTATTTCAATAATTTTGGGCCTGCGCAGACCGAGGGGGCTGTTGCGGCCGTGCGGGCAACCTGCTGAACGGACGGCTGGGCCCCTCCGACCAGCCACCGTTCCCCAGGGGCGCGCTGCGCACGCGACCTCTCTGCATCTTTGCTGCCAGACCCCCCGTTGCCGGATCCTTTGCCCGACAAATCCCCTGCCCATGCCTTGACCGCGCGAGGGCGAGCATGGCGGGACCCAAAATTATTTCAATAATTTTGCCTGCGCTCACACCGGAAGGGCGGTGGACTTGAACACCGTCTTCAGCGCGAAGGAGCTTTGCAGTTTCGCCACCCCGGGCAGACGCGCCAGGTGGCTGCGGTGGATGTCGGCAAAGTCTTCGCTGTCTTGGGCCACGACCTTCAGCAGGTAATCATAGGCACCAGTCATCAGGTGGCATTCCAGCACCGCTGGGATGCGCGCCACGGCATCCTCAAACGCGCCCAGCACCTCATCGGCCTGAGTGTTCAAACTGATTTCCACAAACACCGTCACCGCCCGCCCCACCGCGCGCGGGTCCACCAGGGCCACATGGCCGGTGATCACGCCCTCCCGCTCCAACCGCTGGACCCGGCGGTGACAGGCCGAGGGGGACAGGTTCAGCCTGTCCGACAGTTCCGCCGATGTGAGTCGCGAATTGGCCTGCAACAGGCGCAGCAAACGGGCGTCAGTGTTATCAATCTCCGTCATGGCGCGAAAAATTCCTGTCACAGATATATCTAGCGCAAGATTTACCTGATCTGGCGCCGTTTGACAGGCAAAATCGCGAAACGATTTCACCGCAAAGCCCCTATCCTTGCCACAGCTTCAACCCAGGGAGGATGCGCCATGCTGATCGGCTGCCCGAAAGAGATCAAACCGCAAGAATTTCGCGTCGGCGTCACGCCTGCCGCCGCCATGGAAGCCATTGCCCACGGTCATTCCGTCGTGATCGAGACCCATGCCGGTGCCGGTGCCGGGTTCGAGGACGCGGAATACACCGCCATCGGGGCCGAGATCGTGGACACCGCCGCGGAGGTCTTTGCCCGCGCCGATATGATCGTGAAGGTGAAAGAACCCCAGGCGGTCGAGCGGGCCATGCTCCGCGAGGGCCAGTTGCTTTTCACCTATCTGCACCTGGCCCCCGATCCTGAACAGACCAATGACCTGCTCGCCTCCGGCGCCACCTGCATCGCTTATGAGACCGTGACCGACGCCATGCGTGGCCTGCCCTTGTTGGCGCCCATGTCCGAAGTCGCCGGTAAGCTGGCCCCCCAAGTGGGCGCCTACACGCTGCAAAAGGCCAATGGCGGTCGGGGCGTGCTGATGGGTGGCGTGCCCGGTGTGGGCCCCGCCTCTGTGGTCGTCATCGGGGGCGGTGTCGTTGGCACCCACGCGGCGCGCGTGGCCGCTGGCATGGGGGCCGATGTGACGGTGCTCGACCGTTCGCTGACCCGGCTCCGCTATCTGGATGACGCCTTCGGATCCGTCTTCAACACCCGCTATGCCAGCGCTGGCAACACCGCGGAATTGGTCATGGCCGCCGATATGGTCATTGGGGCGGTCCTGATCCCCGGTGCGGCTGCCCCAAAACTGGTGACGCGCGAACAGTTGGGCTTCATGAAGCCCGGCGCCGCAATTGTGGATGTGGCCATCGACCAGGGCGGCTGTTTTGAGACCTCCCGCGCGACCACCCACCAGGACCCGATCTACGACGTGGACGGCATCATGCATTACTGCGTGGCCAACATGCCCGGCGCGGTGGCCCGCACCTCGACCATCGCGCTTGGCAACGCGACACTGCCCTTCATGCTGGCCCTGGCCGACAAGGGCTGGCGCGCGGCGTGCCTGGCCGACCCCCACCTGCGCAACGGCTTGAACGTCCATGCGGGCAAGCTGACCTATGCTGCCGTGGGCGAAGCCCTGGGCCTCGACTCGGTCGACGCGAACGCTGTCCTGGCGGCATAACGGGATCAGACGATGTCTTGGGCCTTGGGGCGATCCCGACGGCCCAAGACGGCCGTAGGAGCGATACCGGCACGGCGGAGTGGCGAAGCAGGTCATCGCCAGACCCCGGCCCGTCCACCCCGGCCCACACCCGCATTCAAGATACGAAAAAGGCCCGCAATCCCCCGCGGGCCTTTCTTGTGATCGGGCGGGGCTTACTCCGCCGGTGTCCCGCTGGTCCCGCCGCTTTTCAGACTGTCGCGAATTTCCAGCAAGACGTCCAACTCCGACGGCCCTGTCTCAACCTCCGGTGCCACGTCATCGGGCTTTTCGGCGGCGGCTTTGATCCGGTTCACCATCTTCACCAGCAAAAACACCACCCAGGCCACGATCAGAAAATTGATCACCGCCATGAGGAAGTTGCCCACGGCAAAGACGGACACGCCCGCCTCCGTGGCCGCCTCGACGGAGGGGTAGTTCGTGTCCGGGTCGAAATCGAGCTCATAGAACCAGCCCGAGAAATCGATCCCCCCGGTGAACAGCGCGATGATCGGGTTGATCAGGTCGCCCACCAGCGACGTGACGATGGCCGTAAACGCGGCCCCGATGATAATGCCCACGGCCATATCCATGACATTGCCCTTGGCAATGAAGTCCTTGAATTCTTGTATCATGATGTCCTCTTGACGTCCCTAAAGTCCAAAAGGCCCGTGTCTTCACAGTGCCCCCGCACAGCACCATGGCTCAAAACGCACCAATGTCACCCGTTTTGTTCCAACGTATCCGACTTAAGTAGAGGTCCGCACAAACACCCCGTAAGGACGATGCCATGGCCGATCTCAGCGCCTTTCCGATCACCCAAAAATGGGTGCCGCAGGACCCAAGCAAGCTGCAACTGTTCAGTTTCCCCACGCCCAATGGGATCAAAGTGTCGATCATGCTGGAGGAGACGGGCCTGCCCTACGAGGCCCACCGCGTCACCCTGTCCGATGCGGATGTGAAATCAGACGCCTTCCTGTCGCTGAACCCCAACAACAAAATCCCCGCCATCATCGATCCAGATGGCCCCGATGGCGTGCCCGTGGGGCTATGGGAAAGCGGGGCGATCTTGCTCTATCTGGGGCAGAAAACCGGGCAACTCCTGGGCGACACGGCGTCCCAGCGGGCAGAGATCACCCAATGGCTCATGTTCCAAATGGGCGGGCTGGGCCCGATGCTGGGACAGCTCGGGTTCTTTGTGAAATTCGCCGGGTCCGAGATCGAAGACTCCCGCCCGCGCCAGCGCTATGTGGACGAGGCCAAGCGGCTGCTCCACGTGGTCAATGGCCAGCTTGAGGGGCGGGACTGGATTGCCGGGGGCTATTCCGTGGCAGACATCGCCATTGCGCCATGGCTGAACGCGCTGACCTTCTATGGCGCCAAGGCGCATGTGGGCTGGGACGATTTCACCAATTTGCAACCTTACCTGGATCGCTTCTTTGACCGCCCAGCCGTGGACCGCGGCAAGAACATCCCCCCGCGCGACGGGTAACGCCCCAGAGGCAAAGGGCGGTGGTGAATTCGTTCCAGAACGAATTTGCCCCCGTCCGCGGCGTCAGGCTGTTTCTGCGCGGCGTTCTTCGAAACGCGTCTCGATGAAGCTGGGCGCGCGATTGGCCTGGCCCGCGATCTTCGGGCCGACAGCATCGCGGGTCATCTGGTGTTTCGGAGCCGACGGGCTGAGGAGACGCATCCGTTCTGGACGGTTTCTTTTGACCTGGCTCTATATCGGCTGGGCCAAAAGCGCCTCCCTGCTTGAGGGGTCACACCGACCTCAAAAGGCGGTGGGAAATTCGTTCCAGAACGAATTTGTCCCCGTCCGGGCCGTCAGGCTGTTTCTGCGCGGCGTTCTTCGAAACGTGTCTCGATGAAGCTGGGCGCGCGGTCGGCCTGGCCCGCTACCTTCGGGCCGCAGGCATCGCGGCCCACTTGATTTTTCGGAGCCGAAGGGCGCGGGAGACGCATCCGTGCTTGGTGTTTTCTTTTCCACCCGACTAGATATGGCCCGTACCAAAATCGCCTCCCTGCTTGAGGGGCCACACCGACCTCAAAAGGCGGTGGAAAATTCGTTCCAGAACGAATTTGCCCCCGTCCGCGCCGTCAGGCGGTTTCCGCGCGGCGTTCTTCGAAACTCATCTCGATGAAGCTGGGCACGTGGTCGCCCAGGCCCACGACCTTGGGGCCGCCATCGCCGCGACCGCGGCCGCCACGGTGCCGGGGCTCGCGGTCCCGCCCTTGGGGTGCGGCCGTTGCGGCGGGCGCCTCTTCGGTCCGGCGGACCTCCTCGGGTTTGGACCGCGACCGGGTGCGCGACCGGGCGGGCTTCTTGTCGTCCGCCTGCGCCCTGGGGGCGTCATCGCCCTTGTGGCCGGGGGGCGACCAGGGGTTTTCGCCCCGCGGGATGTCTGCCTTTACCAGCCGCTGGATCGCGTCCAGATACTTGCCATCGGCCGGCACCGCGATGCTATAGGCGATGCCCGTCTTTCCGGCGCGACCCGTCCGGCCGATGCGGTGGACATAATCCTCCGCATGGCTGGGCACGTCGTAGTTGAACACATGGCTCACATTCGGAATGTCCAGCCCCCGGGCCGCCACGTCGGACGCCACGAGGAACGTCACGGACCCGTCGCGGAACCCGTCCAAGGTGCGCGTCCGGTGGGATTGGTCCAGGTCACCATGGATCGGCTCGGCGTTATAGCCATGCTTTTTCAGCGACTTGGCGACCACATCCACATCCACCTTCCGGTTGCAGAAGATGATCGCGTTGCGCAGCGGGTTGTCGTCCAGCGCGGTATCGCGGTCGATGATCGCCCGCAGGATGGCGCGCTTGTCCTTGGCGGTCATATCGCGGCGCTTGGGCGTATGCTCCACCAGGATCTGCGTGATCGTGTCGGAGGTGGAGTTCTGCCGTTCCACCTCGATCTTGTCGGGGTTGGACAGGAACTTGTTGGTGATCCGCTCGATCTCCGGTGCCATGGTGGCGCTGAAGAACAGGGTCTGGCGGGTGAAAGGCGTCATCTCGAAGATGCGCTCAATGTCGGGGATGAACCCCATATCCAGCATCCGGTCCGCCTCGTCGACGACCATGACCTGCACGCCGGTCAGCAGCAGCTTGCCCCGTTCGAAATGGTCCAGCAGACGACCCGGCGTGGCGATCAGAACATCGACGCCCCGGTCGATGAGTTGGTCCTGTTCCTTGAAGGACACGCCGCCGATCAGCAGCGCCTTCGTCAAACGAGAGCCTTTGGCGTAGATGTCGAAATTCTCGGCCACCTGGGCCGCCAATTCGCGGGTCGGGCACAGCACCAGGGACCGTGGCATCCGGGCGCGGGCGCGCCCCTTGGACAACATGGTGATCATGGGCAGCGTGAAGCTGGCGGTTTTGCCCGTGCCGGTCTGGGCAATGCCCAACACGTCGCGGCCTTCGAGGGCAGGGGGGATGGCCCCGGCTTGGATGGGGGTGGGGGCGGTGTAACCAGCGGCCTCAATGGCCTTGAGAACCTTCGGTGCAAGGTTCAGATCCGAAAAACTCGTCATGTGCGTCCTGTTTGGCGCCTGGGGCCGTATTGCCCGGTGCGGCGGTTATGGGTGGGACGCGTCCGTAACCTGGCGCCCCGCGGAATCATGTCACCTGCGGTTGCGCAGGTGAGGCGGGGCTAACAAATGAAAGCCCTGGGGTCAACGAAGCCCCATGTCGCCGGTCAAGAGCGCGGCGGGCGCGGGCAAAGATTGCGTGGGCGTGGCCGGGGTTGGCCGTTGCGTTGGACCCGTCCCGCGCCTATTTGCGGGCGCGGCCTGTCGGTGGGGCCACGCAGTTGGCGGAGCATGACGATGCGCACCCTCTTTTTCCTTCTGTGCGTCCTGTTGGCGGGCACGGGCCCAACCCTGGCCCATGAGGTCACGGTGGATGTGCCCTTCACCCCGCGCGAAGAAGTGGCGGGCGTGGACGTGCCACCCTATCCCCTGAGAGCGTTTTATGAAGGTGAGGTGGGTCCTCTCTTTGCGCGGTCAGACTGTTACGTGTCGCAAGACAGGTTGCGGACCTACGCCCTCGGCGCGTGGATGGAACTGCCGACCAATGCGCGGCGCGAACGTCTGGTCTGTGCCATCTTGATGATGTCGGGCGGGCCGCAGCGCATTCTTCAAACAGGTGCGCGGACGCCAAACCCTGATGTCGTGCGGAACACCACGTTGGGTGTCTTTGTCTTGGCGGAGACGTTTCGCGCGCCCTACAACCTGAGCGCGGTGGAGGGCATCAGCAGCACGCTGGTGGTGCTGGGTTTGATGAGCCCGACGAACCGGCGCGCGCTCCTCCGGGCGGTGCTGGAGGAGTAGGGCCGCAGGCGCCCCCGCGGCGTTTGGGGCAGGGACGCGTCTTTGTCAGCAGAAAATCTTTGGCCCCGTGACGCGACGCCCGGGGCCGCCCGTCCCGATCAGGACTCGACGATATGCGCGTCGCGCAGGACGGCGGCCTGCCACGTCTCTGGGTCGTGGATCACGTTAAGGGCGCCGCGCAAGGTGATGCGCTGGCCGTCTTCGATGGCGATGGGCTCGGCCAAGGTCACTTCGAGGGCCGCGGCGTGGTCGGGCAGGTTGCAAAACGGGCAGGTGACCATGTCGGACACCAGCATCAGGGACGTGGTCAAGCCGCCTTCGCTGAACGGCATGGCAAAGCCGGTGATGTCGAACTGCTCCACCCCGTTTTCGATGGCAGAGGGGAAGATCTTGACGGCTTTGTAGCTGTCTTCGGTCACGACCTCTTTGATGTCGATGCCTTTGATGACCGACCAGTTGGCTTCCTCCGCCGAGGCGGCGTTGGCCATGACGGCAAAGGGGATCAGCGACAAGGGCGCCTTCTGCATAACGTACTCCGTTCTCTGACGGGATGTGTTGAACAAAGACCGCCTTGCGCGTCAAGGGGGTGGGCCCCTATGGGCAGGTGGTCGCCGACGGGTGCAGGTGGGGGGTATAGCCCGCCGCCAAAATCGTCACCAGCGTGGGCGGCGTGCGCAGCAGAACCGGCGTCTTGGCGGGCGGCTGTGCCGGGCCCCACCCGTCGGGGGCGAAGGGGCGCATGCCGTCCGGTCCCATCAGCCAGTCTTGGCCGTGCCAGTGGAACACGGCGCCATGGGGCAGGGTCGCGGCGCTGGCGGGATGGGTGCGCAAGGCGCGCGCGCCCGGCACGGCCCGGTCGCGGTGCAGCGCCGCATCGACGGCCTGCACACCGGGCCAGGGGCCGAACGCGTGGGCCCAAGCGGCCTTGAACCGGTCGAAAGCGGCGCGACGGCAATAGCCGCAGGGGCGGTGGCCCGCCGCCATGGCAACGGCTTCGTCCAGAAAGAACAGCTCCGTCCAGGTGCGCCCGGACATGACGGTGCGACGGCGGCCCTGCCAGTCCAGGGTGCAACAGATCCAGGCGCGATGCGTCCACAGGGCCGGACCCATCTGTCGATCCGCCACGTGGAGAATGCCGCGATTGCCGGTCAGGGTGCCGCGCGCGGCCACGGCTTCGAACGTGCCATCGGGACGGACGCGGTTGCGCAGGGTCACGGGCGCGGACCGTCCAGGAGGGGGTAGGTCCGCACCTCCTCCTGCGCCAGGTCGTCCGGGTCGCGGCGCAGGTCGGCGAAGAAGCTGTCGAAATCGTCCCACCAATGGGCCTCGGCCTCCCACGCGCCACTGGGCAAATCGCGGTAGCAGTCGAAGTCGACAAAGCCCACGCGCGGCATTTCCCGGTCGCGATAGTCCAAGAACAGCGTGTTGCGATACCACCAGCCCG
>JBCBVM010000034.1:0-42019 GCA_039817645.1 Pseudomonadota bacterium
AAAGATTTGCCAATGCCGCCTTTGCCGTAGATCGCGATGATCTGCGTCTTCTTGGTGGCTTCGGTCGGGATCACATCGGCCAGATCCTCGTTCGCCTCGTCCCGCAAGCGGTCGGAGAAGTCTTTCAGGTTGGGGACGTCGTCCAGGCTCATTGGGTCGTCTCCCAGTCAAGGATCATTTTGAGGCATGCCGCGTCTTCGAACGCAGTGCGGTAGGCGTCTTCCGCGTCCGTGGCGGCGCGGGTGTGCGTGATGAGCCCGTCGAGCGACAGGATGCCGTCTTCGACCAGGTCCCGCGTCGCGACCAGGTCGTCGCGGGTCCATTCAGCGCTGACGCGAAAGCGTGCTTCGCGCATGAAGGCGGGAGGGTAGGCGATGCTGAGCGGCTGAGCGTAGAACCCCGCCAGCACAATCTCGCCCCCCTTCTTCAGGCGGGCCACCAGGTCGTTCAGGATACTGGCATTGCCGGACGCGTCGTAAATCGTTTCATAGTCCCGTCGGGGATCGTCCTGCGGGTCGATCACGCCATAGCCGATGGCGCCGTCCCTGCGAGCAGGGTCGGTTTCCCACACGGTCGGGGTGGCACCAGCCGCGACGGACAGGCGGGCCAAAAGGCGCCCAAATGTGCCGTGACCAACGATTAGGTCCGGCAAGTCCACGCGCAGGCCCGCAATGGCGTGGCGCGCGGTTGCGGCAAGGGCCAGCAGCGCGCCATTGGCACCATGCCCTGCGTCGATCTTCACAACGCGGTCCGCCCCGGTAACAACGCGAGAGGCTGCGGCACCGAACAGGCCCCGCGCGCCTTCGTAACAATCGGCCCCGGGCACAAAGACACGGTCGCCGACGCGAAGGTCACCGCCTGCTTGAACGACGTCCCCCACGGCTTCGTAGCCGGGCACCAAAGGGTAGCCCATGCCGGGAAACGGGGGCATTTCCCCCGTCCAGAGCAGTTTTTCCGTTCCGGTAGAGATCGCCGACTGCTTGATGTCCACCACCACGTCCCCCGCCACAGGCGCGGTCAGCGTCAGCGCCTGCAGGCCGATATCCTGCGGCCCACCGAGTGTGATGGCTTGGGTTTGCACTGTCGTTCTCTCTCCAACACGTGGGCGACGGGGAGTCGCACTCACCAAGCAAGTGTACTGCCCCCGGGGTATATGTCAATCTATCTAGACAGTTTTGATGTCAGTCAAATCAGTCTTTTCGGGCGGATAAGACATAGGTGACGAACGGTCGGCTGGTCCCATGGTCTTGGACGACCGCGAATCCCGCCTGCAAAAGCAGGGCGCGGATCTCGGTCGGGCTGCGGGCGCGACCGGTTTGCATGGCCATGCAGTAGAACGCAAAATACGCATCCCCCGACCGTGTGGGCGCGTCCTTGCCCTTCATGGGCTCAGACACGATCAGGCGCCCGCCTTTGGGCAACGCCTGATACGCCTTCTGCAGCAGGGCAAGGACCGTATCGTCCCCATGGTCATAGAGGACACGGATCAAAGAAATCGTATCAGCATCAGAGGGTAAGGGGTCATCGCGAAAGCTGCCAGCGGTGATCGTGGCGCGCGTGGCAAGGCCCGCTTGGGCGAAACGGTCCCGCGCCTGCGGCGTCACGGCAGGCAGGTCGAAAAGATGCAAACGCGGCCTTGCGTGGCGGCGGCCCAGGGCCGTCAGAAACGCACCGGTGCCCCCGCCGATATCCAGGACGGTCTTGGCCCCTGACAGGTCGACGCGGCGCAGCGTTTCTTCGGCAACAAGGACCTGGCTGTCGGTCATCAGGGCGGAATACCGCTGGGCGGTCTTGGGGTCTTTGGCGGCCCCCGCGCCGAAGACATACGGCCAGAACTGCGAAAGCTCCGTCTCTGCCCCGGCCAAAGTGTCAACTGGATTAGACAGGTCACGATACAGGACTGAATGGTGCGCGATCATCGCCTCCAGGCCCGGCACACCAAGCAAGGCCGCGCCTTTGCGCGCAATGGCAAACCCGTCGCGGGTCTGGCGCATCAACCCAAGGGCCGCGGCCGCATCGCAAAGCAACGTCATCCGCTCCGCAGTCAAGGGGGTCTGCATGGACAGCGACGCCGCCGTATGCGGCCCGTCCTCCATCAGACGATGCAGGAGCCTGAGGTCAATCACGGACCAAAGCACCTGCGAATGGACGAAGCCCGCAACCAGATCGAACAGCGCTTCTCCGTCGCGGCGCGCAATCCGGCGGAGGCCGGGGGTCGCTGCCACCAGGCTTTGGAACCGGCGCGACGCGATCAGTCGCATGAGGGGGTTCGCCCGCCGACCCCGGGGCGGGGGCAGTGTGTCCGCCAGCGTCACTCCGCCGCCGTGCCGTGGTGGTGAGCGGGGGTCAGACGCTCCGCCGTCTTGCGCACCATCTCAGCCAGCATCGCCTCACCGGGACAGGCGGGGATAGAGGAGATGGCGCCGGACAGAATATCCTCCAACCGGCGAATGGCGCCGTCGACGCCCAATTCCGACACAGCACTTGGACGATCATGCAGACTGTCCTGGCCCGCCGGCTTGCCGGTCACATCTTCAGGCGCAAGGGCGTCGAGCAGGTCGTCGGCCACTTGGAACGCCTCGCCGATTCGGGCGCCCAATTCCGTCCACTGCTCGGCATCTTGACCTGCGGCGACGGCACCCATGCGTGTGGCGGCGGTGAACAGCGCGCCAGTCTTTGCGCGGTGGTAGGTGGACAAATCGATGACCGCCTCACTTTCCCACCCCTGGCCGGCACAGATGCCATGGGGCATGCCCGTATAGCGGGCCAATTCGCCCACAAGGCGCCCCGCCCGATCCGGCGATGTCTGCGCCGCGACGCCCAGCACGTCAAAACCCAGGACAATCAGCGAATCCCCGGTCAGCAGGGCCAGCGCCTCTCCGTAGGCCTTGTGGACGGAGGGTTTTCCCCGCCGGATATCGGCATCGTCAAAGCAGGGCATGTCGTCATGGACCAAAGACGCGCAATGGATCAACTCAATCGCAGCCGCCGCGGCATCGGCAACTGCCGGTTGGTCGTCGCCACAAGCCATTGCCACCGAAAGGGAAATCGTTGGCCGAATCCGGGCGCCACCAGGTTTGACCGCATGGTGCAGGGCCGATGCCAGTTTGCCGGGCGGACGGGCACGGGTGGCGCGGATCAAGGCCCGATCGACGGCCTGTTCAATACGCTGGGACAACGGCATGGCGGGACCTCAGTTCAGGATTGTCATTGCAGAATGACAGTATGTGTCACATGATCTAGACATAACAAGTGTCTGTCAACTTGGGCTTACATGTCAGAGAAGATCGCCATCATCGGGGCCGGAATCGGGGGCTTGGCCAGTGCCATGCGCCTGGCGCATCGCGGTTGCGATGTGACCGTGCTGGAACGGCACGCCCATGTTGGCGGGAAAATGCGAACGATGGACAGCGTGGCCGGGCCGGTGGATGCGGGGCCCACCGTAATGACGCTGCGACCGATCTTTGAGGAGTTGTTCGCCGCCTGCGATACGCGGCTTGCGGATCATGTGACCCTTTGCCCGCTAGAGATTTTGGCACGGCACCGCTGGTCCGATGGAACAATTCTGGACCTATCGGCGGATGTTGCCACGTCAGAGGCCACCATCGCCGATGCGTTCGGTGGGGACGCCGCCCAGGCCTTCGCCGCGTTCCACGGCAAAGCACGCACACTGTTCCAGGCCTTTGAAGCGCCGATGATGCAGGCCGCGAACCCGCGTGTCTTGGACATTGCGGGCGTTGTCCTGCGCAATCCGGGCGTGATCCCTGCCCTGCTGACGGGTCCGACCCTTTCAAAGGCCCTGGCGCGGGACTTCGCGCACCCAAAGCTGCAACAACTCTTTGGCCGCTATGCTACCTATGTGGGCGGGTCGCCCACGGCCGCGCCCGCGCTCCTGTCGCTTATCTGGTACGCAGAGGCGCAGGGCGTTTGGGCTGTGGATGGCGGCATGCACAAGCTGGCACAGGCAATGGCGACTGTCGCGGAAAAGGCAGGTGCGCGCATTCGCTTGAACACCGGGGTCACCGCCATGGCGGCCACAGGCGATGGCGCGCGACTGACGCTGGCCGATGGCGAAATACTGGCAGACAAAGTCATCTTTAACGGGGACCCGAAAGCGTTGTTCGATGGCCGCTTGGGGCCCGCACCACGCCGCGCCGTCAAGCGGCGCAACGTCACCCCGCGGAGCCTTTCGGCCTATGTCTGGTCCTTTGCGGCCAAATCGACCGGGACCGCCCCGAGCCACCACAACGTCTATTTTGCCGACCAGACCAATTCTGAATTTCCGCACATCGCCGCGGACACCCTGCCCCCTGATCCGACGCTCTATGTCTGCGCGCAGGATCGCGGGATCGGCCAGCCCAAAGGGGCAGAGCGGTTCGAGATCATCCTAAACGGCCCGCCACGGCAGGGAACGACCCCAGATCCAGAGGAACAAGCCAAATGCCAAGAGATGACTTTTACCAGGCTGGCGCAGATGGGACTGACCTTGGACACGACCCCAGATCTCAGAGCGCTGACCACGCCCGAGCAGTTCAACAAATTGTTCCCGGCCTCGGACGGATCCCTTTACGGGCGATCCCCGCACGGGATGATGGCAGCATTCAAACGGCCCATGGCGCGGACGGCTATTCCATGGCTCTATCTGGCGGGCGGCGGGACACATCCGGGCGCGGGCATTCCCATGGCGGCCACGTCCGGACGGCTCGCGGCCGAGGCGATCTTGACGGACCTTGCTTCGACCTCGATGTCGGCCCGAACGGGTATGCCTGGTGGTATGTCGACGGCATCAGCGACTGCGGCACGCGCGCAATCTCCATCATCGCCTTCATAGGGTCCGTTTTCTCCCCGTGGTATCGGTGGAGCGGCAGGCGCGATCCAAAAGACAACGTCTGCATCAATGTGGTGACCTATGGCGTGGGCGGTCGCTGGGCCATGACGGACCGGGGGCGCGCCGCCCTGCGCCTGACGCCGCAGACCATGACCGTCGGCCCGTCCTCCCTGACTTGGGACGGCGACAAGCTCACTATTGATCTGAACGAAGTGTCGACCCCCCACGGTCAGCCGATCCGCGGGCGTGTCACCGTCACGCCGACGGCCATCACCGATGTGGAGGTCCCCCTGACAACAGACGGCGCCCATGTCTGGCGGCCCTTCGCGCCCGTGGCTGACATCGAGGTTGAGATTGACCGGCTGCATTGGACATGGACGGGCCACGGCTACATCGACAGCAATTTTGGGACCCGCGCGCTTGAGGCGGATTTCGACTATTGGACCTGGGGCCGGTTCCCCACGTCGGACGGCGCCATGTGCTTTTACGATGCGACCCTGCGGGACGGGTCCGACCTGTCCGTGGCCGTGAAGTTCGCAGGGGACGGGACCTGCGAAATGGTCGACGCCCCGCCCCTGCAGGGGATGAACCGCTCGGGTTGGCTGGTGAAGCGGGCGACACGGTGCGACGCGGGCCACAGGCCGCGGCAAGCGAAGCCGATGTTGGACGCGCCGTTCTACAACCGCTGTGCCGTCGAAACCGTGATCCACGGCGAGAAAACGGTGGGCGTCTATGAGGCGTTGGACCTGACCCGTTTCCGTGGACCCTGGCTGATGCCCATGCTTGCGGTGCGCGTTCCTCGGCGCGCGGGCTGGCGATTCTCCGATGGGTGACCCATATGGGGACACGAAGAGGAGGCTTGGACCATGAGCGACGACTTTCCCGGCTGGCACGGCACCACGATCATCGGCGTCCGTAAGGACGGCAAGGTGGTCGTCGCTGGGGATGGCCAGGTGAGCCTTGGGCAAACCGTGATCAAAGGGACCGCGCGCAAGGTCCGGCGTCTGTCGCCCGGGGGCCAAGACGTGGTGGCCGGCTTCGCGGGGTCGACCGCCGACGCCTTCACCCTGTTGGAACGGCTGGAGGCCAAGCTGGAGGCGACGCCCGGCCAATTGGCCCGCGCCTGCATCGAGCTGGCCAAAGACTGGCGCACGGACAAATACCTGCAAAAGCTGGAAGCGATGCTGATTGTGACGGATGGCACTGACCTGTTCGTGGTCACCGGCGCCGGCGACGTTCTAGAGCCGGAGCATAACGTCGCCGCCATCGGATCAGGCGGGAACTTCGCCCTGGCCGCCGCACGCGGTCTGATGGAAACCGACTTGGGCGCCGAAGATGTGGCCCGCAAGGCCATGGCCATCGCGGCAGATATTTGCGTCTATACCAATGGCAACCTGACCGTGGAACAGATCGGCGCATGATCACGCAGGACGACTTGCGTGCGGCCGTGGGCGCGGGCCTTCTGACAGAGGCGCAGGCCGCGTCCCTTCTGACATTGGCGACGGATCGTCAAACGGGGCGGGCGCGGGCGCAGGGCCTGGACGAGCCATTTGAACTGTTCCGCGGCTTCAACGAAGTCTTCATCGTTGTGGGTCTTGGCATTCTGGGCGGCGGCTGGATCGGGATCTGGCAATTGGCCATTTTCGCCTCGGGCGACTTTCGCACGACCACGCTGATGGCGGGGGGTCTTACGGCGCTGGTCCTCGCCCTTCTGTCAGAATACTTTGTCCGACGGCGCCGCATGGTGGCACCGGCCCTTGCGCTGACGATCGGCTGGGCGGTCAACGCAGTCGTCTTTTGGCTAACCCTGATGGACGCCTACAGCGTTCTTGGCGGGGTTGAATGGGCCGGGTCCGTGATCCCCGCAGGGCTGACGACCCTGACCATCGGCGCATTCTGGGCGCGCTACCGCGTTCCCTTTGCCATGGCGTTGATGGCTGTCGGGGCGTTTGCTTTTCTGATCCTGGCGCTTGGCACAGTGGCTGGGGATGTGCGCGGCTGGCAGGACTTGTTCCTGCTCTCGGCGAGCGGGCCTTTCGCGTGGGGCACATTGCTGTTCGGGATTGTCTTGTTCGCCATCGCCATGTGGTTCGATATGTCCGACCCCCACCGGCTGAGCCTTCGGTCCGCCAACGGCTTCTGGCTGCACGTGGCGGCGGCACCCGCCATCGTGAATACCTTGGCCCTGACATTGATCGATGACGGATCGCCCGTGGCTTTGGCCATCCTCGCCGTTGTGCTGTGTGCCTTGGCTCTGATCGCGGTTATCATCGACAGGCGATCTTTCCTGATCTCTGCCGTCGGCTACATCGTCGCGTTGGTAGCCTTGGTCACCGAGGGCGAAGGGACGCCCAGCCTTGTCCTGCTGCTTGGCGCAGGACTGGTCGGGTTGGGCGCCGGATGGCAATGGGTGCGCGCCCGGTTGCTGCGGCCGGTGCCGCAGCTGATCCGGAACGGCCTGCCCCCTTCAGCCTGAGGTCAGGAGCCCAGCTTGGCCACACCCAACGGCACGTTGTACCGTTCACACCAAATCCAAACTTCGTTGTATTGGCTTGGGTCGATGCCGGCCGGGATGCTGTAGCTTGACGATCCGTTCTTGTTCTTCAACAGGCCCATCAACGTCTTCGGGTCGTAGCCGTCGCGCCCCAAGGCCACCTTGGGGTCGGGCGCGTTGCCGAAGCGGAAGTCATCCAGCAGGTTCACCTGGTTGCCAGCCACTTCCGCGGTGCCGGAAATGCCATAGCGGGCGGCCCCAGAAAATGTGCCAAGGCGGCCATGGCCACCTGCAGCCAAGCGGCCAGCGCCGAGCGCCACGGCGCCCGTTGCAGTCAAAGTGAGAAAGGAACGACGGTTCATGTCGGTATCTCCGGTATGGATTTCAGTTGCGGCACCGTGCCCCGAACTGCGCCACCGGCAAACCCCCACCCACGGGGACGTGAGCGACGTTGCGTTTCCGTGATCGTGGCTTAGGTAGGGCCTGCGAAGGAGACACCACATGACCAACCTCACCCCGCGCGAGATCGTGTCCGAACTGGACCGCTTCATCATTGGCCAAAAGGACGCCAAACGCGCGGTGGCCGTGGCCCTGCGCAATCGGTGGCGTCGCAAGCAGTTGGGCGACGATCTGCGCGATGAGGTCTATCCGAAGAATATTCTGATGATCGGCCCCACCGGCGTGGGCAAGACCGAGATCAGCCGCCGCCTGGCAAAACTGGCGAAAGCGCCATTTCTAAAGGTCGAAGCGACCAAGTTCACCGAAGTCGGCTATGTGGGCCGCGACGTGGAACAGATCATCCGGGATCTGGTGGATGCAGCCATGTTAATGGTCCGCGACCACATGCGCGAAGATGTGAAGGCCAAGGCCCATGGCGCCGCCGAGGATAGGGTCATCACCGCCCTAGCTGGCACCGATGCGCGCGAGGGCACGCGGGAGATGTTTCGCAAAAAGCTCCGCTCCGGCGAGATGGACGACAAGATCATCGAGCTGGAGGTGGCCGATACGTCGAACCCCATGGGCTTTCAGGTGCCGGGGCAGCCGGGCATGGATCAGATGGCCAATCTGGGTGACATTTTCGGCAAGATGATGCAGCGGACGGTCAAGAAGCGGACAACGGTTGCGGCCTCCTACGACCTGTTGATCGACGAAGAGGCGGATAAGCTGCTGGATGACGAAACCGTCCGGCGCGAAGCCGTGCGCGCCGTGGAACAGAACGGCATCGTGTTCATCGACGAAATCGACAAGGTCTGCGCCCGGTCCGACGCGCGCGGTGGCGATGTCAGCCGCGAAGGCGTGCAGCGCGATTTGCTGCCCCTTATCGAAGGGACGACGGTCAGCACCAAACAGGGGCCCGTCAAAACCGATCATATCCTATTCATCGCCTCTGGCGCATTCCATATCGCCAAGCCGTCGGACCTGTTGCCAGAGTTGCAGGGCCGGTTGCCCATCCGGGTCGAGTTGCGCGCCCTGACCGAAGACGACTTCGTTCGCATCCTGACAGAGACCGACAACGCGCTGACGTTGCAATACAAAGCCCTGATGGCGACGGAAGAGGTCACCGTGACCTTCACCGAAGATGGTATCGCCGCCCTGGCCCGCATCGCCGCAGAGGTCAACGGCTCCGTCGAGAATATCGGGGCCCGACGTCTTTATACCGTGCTAGAGCGCGTCTTTGAGGAACTGTCTTTTGAAGCACCGGACAAATCCGGCCAAGACGTGACCATCGACAAAGCCTTCGTGGAGAACCAGCTGAGCGAACTGGCCGGCTCCACCGACATCTCTCGATACGTGCTGTGACCGCCTGAAAATGGACCCGCGCCGACTGGGGACCCTAGGCGGCGAAGGGACCATTACGCTGGATAGGGTCTGTCACCACCTGAACCGAGGGATCTTTGGTCAGAGTCTTCCAGAACATGACCAACGCTGGGGCCCCGATGGATAACGGATGATCACTCGCTCGCCCCGTTCTACCGGATCCGGCGGAGATAGACATAGTACGCCCCTTCCCCACCGTGAGAGCGGTGGGCCTGGCTGACTTGTAACACGACCTGCGACATGGGCGGCATGCGCAGCCACTGGGGCACCTGATGTTTGAGCACGCCCAGGCGATTCGGGATCGGACCGTCCCCAGGCTTATGCTTGCCCTTGCCCGTGACCACCAAAAGCAACCGCTTGCCGTCCGCGTGATTCCGGAGGACGAAACGGGTCAGGGCCGGATGGGCCACGTCTAACGTCATGCCGTGCAAGTCGATCTTGCCCTCGGGCTTCAATTTGCCGGACGTCATCTTGCGATGCGCCTTCGCGCCCATCTGCAGGGGCGCGCTGCCGATTTGTTCGGTCAAGGATGGGGCAAGGGAATGGGTGTTGGATCGGCTGGGCGCCGCTTCTCCGATCCGAAAGGGCTCCGCCCTTGGCTGGGCCGGGGGGGCGGCCTTTGGTGCGAGGGCTGATGGAATTTGAGGGCGCTTGGGCAAGGCTTCGGTGGTCTTGCTGTACCTGGCCCAAACCTCCCGATCCTCAGGCGTCAATCCGCGGCGCTTTCGACTCATTTTGGCAGCAATGGAATGACACGGCCCATTTGATTGAGACAGCCCGCGGCCAGACCCGCGTCCGCGCCCGTCCCGAAAAATAGGTCCAGTCTGCCAGGCCCCTTGATGGCCGCACCGATATCTTGAGCCACGCAGAGCCGGGAAACTCCGTCCGTTTCGACCCAAAGTAGGCTCCCAAGCGTGTGGTGATCAGGGTCAACCGCAACACTGCGGTGGGCGGTGACCGAACACCCGGCGGCGCCCACGGGACCGTCCGTCGCGCGGGTCTCCGCGACGTGGAAGAAGACGTAGCTTGGGTTTTGGTTCATCACCGCGCGACCCCGATCCGGATCCGCCCGCAACCAAGTGGCAAGCCTGTCTGCCGTCATCTCTTGGGTTGTGAAGACACCTTGATCCACCAGCATGCGGCCAATGGAACGGTAAGGGTGCCCGTTCCGCGCGGCGTATCCCACACGGATCCCCCCTCCGCCATCGAACGACAGGCGGCCGGAGCCCTGGACCTGGAGGAAGAACCGATCAACCTCGTCCCGAAGCCAGGCAATCGCGTAGGGGTCAAGTTCCGTCCCGATTTCGTCGCGGGCCAGACCGCAACCGCCCGCAGGTTGGGCGTGGATGGGCACGGGAAACTGGTCAGATTTCGTCGCCCGCGCCTCCAACTCCGGCTCAAAGTAACCGGTAAAATGACCCGGCAACGGGGAACCCAATTCAAAGGAACGTTCGAGATAATGTCGCGCGGCGGCGGCGCCCGCTGCCAAAGCGTCTGCCCCTTGGTACCGGCCTGCGCCTTCGGGGACAGAGCGTAAAAACGCCGCCAAAGCGGCGGCGTGATCGTCTTGGTCCCACCCGGCCAAACTGGCGAACCCGCCGCCCCCCGTCTTGGGGCCAGAAGCAGGGGAAGACACCTTAGCCTCCGGTCGCGACCAACTTCCAATTTGGATCATCGGCGCCCATTTCGCGCGCGAAGGTCCAGACGTCGCGCTGCTTTTTCACTTCGTTCGGGTTGCCCTCGACAATGGTGCCTTCGGCGTCCTTCACGACGCTGGTCAATTCCCCCACAAACCGAAGGGTGATCTGTGCTTCGTTCGTGCCCGCGTCGAACTCAGCTTCCTGCAAGGTTGTCTCTCGCACGCCGATGAAGCTTGCGTCGATTTGCAGACCCTTATCTTCCCGGTCGGAGATGACGGACAAGAATGCCTCGTACACGTCTTCTGACAAGAACTCCTGGACCGCGCCAAGGTCACCGTTTTCAAACGCCATCAGGATCATCTCGTAGGCTTGTCGCCCGCCGCCTACAAACTCCGTCACGCTGAACCCAGGCTCGACGCCCTTCATGGCAGTCAGGGCATCGGCGTTGGCACTGCCGTCGTCGACATGGTCCGTGATATCGCGGTCAGGGCCACCTTCGATGACCTCAAAATCACGACGGACAGGATCGGCCGCCCGGGCATCTACCACCGGCGGTTTCTCGAAACCGGTGCGTTTGCCCAGTACGTTCTTGAGCCGGATCACCAAGAACAGAGCTATCCCCGCAAGGACAAGTAGTTGAAGCACAGCGTCGTCCATCCTCTTCTCCGGACCTCTCAGGCTTGGTATCCCAAGCACCGGACATATGTAAGACCGGGCGGGGGTCAAGGAAACCCACGCAATCATGTGTCGCAGCTTTTCGCGAAGGAGACCCCCATATGTGGCTGCTGGCGATCTTCATTTTGGTCCCAATCGTCGAGATTGCCCTGTTCATCCAAGTGGGGGGCTGGCTTGGTCTTTGGCCGACCCTTTTGATTGTTGTGCTGACAGCGATGCTAGGCACCTATCTGGTGCGACAGCAAGGCGTTGCGGAACTGGCGCGGTTGCAGCGATCGCTCAATGAGCTGAAGGACCCCACCGGCCCCTTGGCCCACGGCGCCATGATCCTGGCGTCCGGCCTGCTTCTGCTGACACCGGGGTTTTTCACCGACGGCGTAGGATTTGCGTTGCTCGTGCCCGGTGTGCGGGATGTGGTCATTCGACAGGTGAAGGCGCGCGTGAAGGTCAAAGGGTTTACCATCGGCGGCACCCATGCCCATGGGCCTGCCCCGCGGCCACAAGACGACATCGTCGACGCCGACTATGTGGAGGTGCCCCGCCAAGACGGCCCGTCTGGCTGGACGAAACCCAAGGACTAGACGTCCGGTTGTGAGCCTTCGCCGCCTCTGCTAACCGGGCTGGGACAAATTTCAGAGCCGGAGACTTCGAACCATGGCAGACGACGACAAGACCGACGCCCCCACAGCAGATGCCATCCCCGAGGCCAATGGCGCTGCGCCCGAGCAGCCCAAGATGCCGCAAATGCAAGTTCTTGGACAGTTCATCCGCGACATGTCCTTTGAGAACGTGGCCGCACAAAAGGGCACCTCGATGGAGGGGCAGCCCGACATCAATGTGCAAGTCGGTCTGGACGCCAAGAAACGTCCGACCGACGGCCAATTTGAAGTGGCGGTGAAGTTGAACATCACGGCCAAGGCCAAGGGTGGTGACACGCCGATCTTTGCGATGGAACTGGACTACGCTGGCATTTTCGCGATCTCGAACGTGCCCGAAAATCAGTTGCACCCCTACCTGCTGATCGAATGCCCGCGCATGCTGTTCCCTTACTTGCGGCGGATCGTGTCTGACGTGTCCCGCGATGGCGGCTTCCCGCCCCTCAACCTGGAAAATATCGACTTTGTGTCGCTGTACCGGAATGAGATCACGCGGCGGGCCCAAGCCGAAGCGGCGCAAGCGACACCGTCCTGACTGGCGGTCGGGACCTAAAGCCCGACTTTCTTCCAAAGCGCGTCGTCCCCCAGTGCCTCAATATGGGCGTTGTGGGCGGCGCGTTCTTCGTCCGTCAGGCGGGACGCCAATGGCGACGGGCGGCGCGACGCCGACCATTGCTGCCCCGTGGGTCCAGTTGAGGATGACCGGTCGGCCGCCAAGACCAAGTCAGGTTGCCGCCCGCCAATCAGCTCCAGATACACTTCGGCCAGGATTTCACTGTCCAGAAGGGCGCCGTGCTTTTCCCGCGCGGAATTGTCGACACCAAAGCGACGGCAAAGCGCGTCCAACGACGCGGGCGACCCGGGAAACTTAGATCGCGAGATGGCCAGCGTGTCGATGGCGCGGTGCATGGGCAAAATGTCCAAGCCCATCCAGCCCAGTTCCGCATTCAAGAATTTCATGTCGAAGGCCGCGTTATGAATGACCAGCTTCGCATCCCCGATAAAGTCGATGAAATCTTGGCCGATGGCTTTGAAGACAGGAAAGTCTTTCAGGAACTCATCGCCCAGGCCATGAACCTCGAACGCGCCCTGGGGCATGGATCGTTCCGGGTTGATATATTGGTGATAGGTTCGACCCGTCTGGACATGGTTCATCAGTTCCACCGCGCCGATTTCCACGATGCGGTCCCCACTTTCCGGCTCAAAGCCCGTGGTTTCCGTGTCCAGAACGATCTCTCTCATGTCAGCTCCACAATGATTTTCGACACCATATCTTGGGCTAATGACAATGTCGAAGTGTCTATGATGTAATCCGCCCGGTCCCGTTTCTCGATATCGGGAACTTGGCGAGAGAGGATGGCGTCAAAATCGGCCTCGGTCATCGTTCCACGGGCCAGGACCCGCTGTCGCTGGGTTGCGGGATCGACGGACACGACGGCGACCCGATCACACGCGGCGTCCAAGCCCGTCTCGAACAGAAGGGGCACGTCCAAAATCACCAGGCCGGTCTGGTCGGCAAGAAACGCTTGGCGGTTCTGCGCCACAAGGGGGTGGATGATCGTGTTGATCCGATCCAGGATTCCGGGATCCTCGGTCACCCGGGCACGCAGCTTGGCCCGGTCGACGGAGCCATCGTGTCGCAAGATGCCGGGGAATTCCGCTTCCAAGGCAGGGCCCGCCGCGCCGCCTGGACCGTAAAGGTCCCTTACCGCGCCATCGGCATCCCAGACAGGAATGCCAGCGTCCGCGAACATCTTGGCCGTTGTGGATTTTCCCATGCCAATGGAACCGGTAAGCCCGAGGAGAATCATTTCAGCATGACGCCGCGCAAATCGTCGTCCACCTCTGGACGGCGGCCAAACCATGTCTCAAACCCAGGCACCGCTTGATGGAGGAGCATGCCGAGCCCGTCCACAACCGGGTTTCCCCGGGCCCTGGCGGCGCGCAAAAGGGGCGTCTCCAGCGGTGTGTAGATAATATCCGTGACCAAACAGGCCGGGTCCAACCCCTGAAGCGACAGGTCCAGCGGCGGTTGCCCCGCCATCCCCAAGGCCGTGGTGTTCACCAGTAGGTCGTGCCCGGACAGCGCATCTTCGATACTTTCCCAAGGGTGGACGGAGACGTTGGCGGGGAATAAATCCGCCAGGGCCTGGGCTTTGGACTGGGTTCTGTTCGACACCGTGATTTGCGACAGTCCCGCTTCGATCAAGGCCGAGATGATCCCCCGCGCGGCGCCACCTGCCCCAAGAATCAGGGCACGCCCCGACCAATTCCACGTCGGATGCCCCTGGGAAAGATTGGACAGAAACCCGACGCCATCTGTGTTATCCGCGTGGATGTGCCCATCCTGAAACGTCAACGTATTGGCCGCCTCCACGGCCATGGCCCGATCCGTCCGCGTGGTCGCAAGGCGGTAGACGGCTTCCTTGTGGGGAATCGTCACATTGATCCCGGAGAAGCCGAGCCGCGGCAACAGGTGGAGCGTCTGCTCCAAATCGTCCGGTCGGACGTGGAGCGGGATGTAGTGCCCGTCGATCCCGTAACGGCGCAACCAATGACCATGGAGACGCGGAGATCTACTGTGGGAAATCGGGTCGCCGATGACCCCTGCCAAACGCGTCATATCGCAAGATCGCCGCGGGTCACCAGCACATCGATCAGTGCCAAAAGCGGCAGACCCAGGACTGAAAAGTAATCGCCATCGACCCGGTGGAACAGGCGCGCACCCTCTCCTTCGATCGTATAGGCCCCTGCGCTATGCCGGATCTCTTGCCAATTTCGCGTGACATAGTCGGCGATGTAATCGGCAGACAGCGCACGCATTTGTAAGGTGACATCGCCAATATGCCGCCAGATGGGCTTTCCGTCTTCGACCAGCACGGCGGCGGAATGAAGTTTGTGCCGCGTCCCGGACAACTTGGTCAGTTGCGCTATGGCCCCGTCCTTATCGCTCGGCTTTCCCAGAACCTCTGCCCCAAGGGCGGCGACCTGATCACAACCCAAGATCAAACCCGGGCGCTGCACCCGCAAAGCCTTCAGCTCTGCCAAAGCGTCGGCCACATTGCGCGGGCTGTGTCCCTCCGCCAACAACGCATCTTTCACCATGGGTTCATCCACGCGCGCCGGCATCGCTTCAAAGGGAATCGCCGCATTCCGAAGAAGCATTTGGCGGGTCGCTGAGCTGGAGGCGAGGGTGAGCATGTGGATGAGCTTGTGAGTGACTGGCGGGAGAACGCTGTCAATGAATGGTTGAAAAGAACGCCGGAGGGAAGAGGCGAGAAAAGTGCGGGATAAGCGACGGTGTTACGCGCGCCTTTTCCTTGGGGAGATTACACGACGCGTCCTTGTGTGTGGCTTTCACCTATCCCAAAGCGCGCAGCTGTTTATCCCAAGACCTCTCCAGCCGTAACGTTCTGACGTTGAACAAATCTACCACGAGTCTAACAGGCATCATGTCACAACCTACGTATCATCCCGTCGATGTTGAACAACCCTGGGAGGCGTTGGTTTATCCCCGTTATTCACCGGACCTATCCACCAAATCTTCTTCTTTTCTTCTTTCTTTTTAGATCTTAGGCAGACCCCGAGGAGAGTGCGATGACCGATATCTACTTATGGTTTAAAGCCGCCCATGTGGTGTCGGTTATCGCGTGGATGGCCGGTATTTTCTATCTGCCTCGTTTGTTTGTCTACCACGTGGAGCAACGCGCGGCCGTCCCTGAAATGCTGCCCGTTTTGGTGGTCATGGAGCGGCGCCTTCTGCGGGCGATCATGACCCCGGCAATGGTCAGTTCGTGGGTATTCGGTGTGATCTTGATCGGCCAAGGGGTGTTTGATTGGTCCGCGGCGTGGTCCTGGATCAAGCTTGGCTGCGTGATCGCAATGACGGTTTTTCATATGTGGTGCGCAGCAGAGCGGAAGCGGCTTGAAGTAGGCACATCCGCGATGACGGGCCGGGGCTTTCGAATGATGAACGAGGTGCCAACGATCCTGATGTTGGCAATTGTCATTTCGGTCATTGTCCGACCCTTCTGATTGACAAGGCTATGTCGGCTCCTTAGCTGAGGGGTGACGGAGGGTCGTCCTGACCTGTGCCCCGTCTTCCCACATTGATGACAGTACACGGGACCGGCAGAGCGTCCCGAGAACGAGGCGAACCATGCGTGACGATGTTGCGACGGAAGAAACCGATCCAGTTGGCGCATTGAACCTTCGCGATCTGAAGGCGATGTCCCCGAAGGCGCTGGTCGATATGGCCGAAGAGCTGGAGATCGAAAACGCGTCCACCATGCGTAAGGGTGAGATGATGTTCTCGATCCTGCGAGAGCGGGCCGATGAAGGGTGGGAAATTTCCGGCGAGGGTGTCCTTGAGGTGTTGCAAGACGGCTTCGGGTTCTTGCGGTCGCCAGAGGCGAATTATCTGCCCGGTCCAGACGATATTTATGTGTCCCCTGATGTGACGCGGCGCCATTCCCTTCGCACGGGCGATACCGTCGAAGGGGTCATCCAGGCCCCCGATGAGAATGAGCGGTATTTCACGATCAAGAAGGTGACGCAGATCAACTTCGCCGATCCCGAGATGGCGAAGCACAAAGTCAGTTTCGACAACTTGACGCCGCTTTACCCCGATGATCGGCTCAAAATGGAGATCGAAGATCCAACGATCAAAGATCGGTCCGCGCGGATCATCGACCTGGTGGCGCCCGTCGGCAAAGGTCAGCGGAGCTTGATCGTTGCGCCACCACGCACGGGTAAGACGGTCCTCCTGCAGAACATCGCAAAGTCAATTGAGACCAACCACCCCGAGTGCTATTTGATGGTGCTGCTCATCGACGAGCGCCCGGAAGAGGTGACGGACATGCAACGTTCCGTGAAGGGGGAGGTGATTTCCTCCACCTTCGATGAGCCTGCGACGCGACACGTCGCCGTCAGCGAAATGGTGATCGAGAAGGCAAAGCGCCTGGTCGAACACAAGCGCGACGTTGTCATCTTGCTCGATTCCATCACGCGCCTTGGCCGGGCGTTTAACACGACCGTGCCATCCTCGGGGAAGGTCCTGACCGGCGGTGTGGACGCGAATGCGCTTCAACGGCCTAAGCGGTTCTTTGGTGCGGCGCGAAACATCGAGGAGGGCGGGTCCCTGACCATCATCGCGACGGCCCTCATCGATACCGGCAGCCGGATGGACGAAGTGATCTTTGAAGAGTTCAAGGGCACCGGCAACTCCGAAATCGTGCTCGATCGCAAGGTGGCGGATAAGCGGGTATTCCCTGCAATGGACATCCTGAAATCCGGCACGCGGAAAGAGGATTTGCTGGTGGATCCAAAGGACCTCCAGAAGACGTTTGTTTTGCGTCGAATCCTCAACCCCATGGGGACAACGGATGCCATCGAGTTTTTGATTTCGAAGCTCAAGCAGACAAAGACGAACTCCGAATTCTTCGACTCAATGAATTCCTAACAGGGGTTCCCGATGGACGACACGATCTATGCCTTCGCATCCGGCGCGGGCAAAGCGGGTGTTTCTGTCCTCCGCGTGTCGGGACCGTTTGCTTTGCAAGTTTCTGCGGCTCTGGGTGTGCAGAACCTCAGCCCACGACAGGCGAGCCTTCGGAACCTGCGGGGGCCGGACGGAGAGGTTCTTGACCAAGCTCTGGTCCTGTATTTCGCGTCCGGCGCCAGTTTTACGGGGGAAGATGTTGTTGAGTTTCACGTGCATGGCAGTATTGCTGTGCAACGCGCACTGTACGCAGCAATTCAACGGACGGGTCTTGCGCGACAGGCAGAGGCAGGGGAATTCACGCGCCGCGCCTTGATGAACGACCGGCTGGATCTGACCGAGGTTCAGGGGTTGGCCGATATCATCGAAGCCGAAACGGAGGTCCAACGCCGCGAAGCCCTCCGCGTTTTATCAGGCGAGATGTCGGCGAAGTTTCAAGCCTGGCGGGAGGGTTTGACCCATGCGCAGGCTCTGCTGGAGGCTAGCATAGACTTCGCCGATGAAGAGGTCCCCGAAGATGTGTTGCCGGAAGTGCAAGCGTTGCTGCGGGACGTCCGCGGTGAGATGAGCCGCGAGGTCAGGGGGTACAGTGCCGCGCGGAGCTTGCGTGACGGGTTCCGCGTGGCGCTGGTCGGGGCGCCAAATGTCGGCAAGTCTGCCTTGGTGAATTACCTCGTTCAACGGGAGTCGTCGCTGGTGTCAGACATTCCCGGAACCACGCGTGACATCTTGGAAAATCGTATTGATATCAAAGGTCTAGAAGTCATTCTGCTTGATATGGCGGGTATTCGTGAGACGGGGGACGCGGTCGAAGCACTAGGCGTTGAACGTGCGCTGTCCAATGCTGAGGCGGCGGACGTTCGCGTTTTCCTATACGAGGGGGACGTCCCGTCGACTTGGCCAGTGGCATATCGCAAGGGTGATATCGTGAGGAAGACCAAGGTGGATCTTTCCGGTGGTGATGGCGTTTCGACAATGTCCGGGGCGGGCATCGCGGCCCTTACGGATGAAATATACGAGGAACTGTCCCGGCGCGTCAGCGTCGCTGGGTTTGTGTCGCGACAACGCGACAAAGATGCGCTGGTGGCAGCTATCGCCGAGATTGATCGAGTGTTAAAGGCAGATGATACGCAATTTGAACTTGCGGCAGAGACGCTGCGCCAAGCGGCCTGGCTGGTTCGAACTGTGATCGGTGAAGTTGGGGTTGAGGATATCCTTGACGATGTCTTCGCATCGTTTTGCTTGGGTAAGTAGGAGTGTTTCACGTGAAACAATCTGATTTCGATGTGATCGTTGTTGGGGGCGGCCATGCGGGGGTTGAGGCGGTGCATGCCGCGGCCCGTTTGGGCGTGCGCGTTGCCTTAGTGACGATGAAGCCGTCCGATATTGGCGTGATGTCCTGCAACCCAGCCTTTGGGGGCTTGGGCAAGGGGCATCTGATCCGCGAAGTGGACGCGTTGGACGGCGTAATTGGCCGCGCTGCCGATCTGTCCGGCATTCAATACCGGCTCCTGAATCGGCGGAAGGGACCGGCGGTTCAAGGGCCCAGGTTGCAATCTGATCGGGACCTGTTCCGCCGGGCAAGCCAGCGGATGTTGAGGGCCCGTCCTGGCATTACCCCAATCTTTGGCGAAGTCGTCGATCTCGTCATGGGCACTGATCGACGCGTCGGTGGGGTGATGTTGGCCGATGGCAGTTCGATCCGGGCACAGCAAACAATCGTCACGACCGGGACGTTTCTGGGCGGGCTAATCCATATTGGTCAGAAGCAGATCAAAGCCGGTCGGTTGGGGGACGCGGCAGCGGAAGGCTTAGGTGCCCGTCTTGATGACATGGGGCTGGGCCGGAGTCGGCTTAAAACCGGCACGCCGCCGCGACTTCGGTCGACAACCATCGCCTGGGATGTCGTCGATGAGCAACTGGGCGACGCAGAGCCGGTAATGCTGTCGTTTCGCAACACACGCCCAATCCAGCGACAGGTCGCCTGCGGGATCACCCATACGAACAGCCAAACGCACGAGATTATCGCGAGGAACCTGGAGCAATCCGCCATGTATTCGGGGCGGATTGACGGCAAAGGGCCGCGATACTGCCCGTCTATCGAGGACAAAGTCGTCCGGTTTGAAGAAAAGACGTCTCACCAAATCTTCTTGGAGCCGGAGGGTTTGGCGTCGGATTTGGTCTATCCCAACGGAATCTCCACGTCGCTTCCGGAAGCGGTGCAAGACGATTATGTGCGGTCCATCAAGGGCCTCGAAAGTGCTGAGATCGTTCAGTACGGGTACGCCATCGAGTATGACTATATAGACCCGCGGGGGCTAAACCGAACGCTCGCTGCGAAGAACGTCCACGGCTTGTACCTGGCCGGGCAGATCAACGGGACAACTGGATACGAGGAAGCGGCCGCACAGGGGTTGGTCGCTGGACTGAACGCAGCTCTGGCCGTTAAGGGACAGGATCCAATCCCGCTTGCGCGCTCCAACTCCTATATCGGTGTCATGATTGACGATCTGACCACACGCGGCGTGACGGAGCCTTATCGGATGTTTACGTCCCGGGCCGAATTCCGGCTGAGCCTACGATGTGATAACGCCGATCTTCGACTGACGGAGATGGGGCATGCCTCGGGCGCCATATCAGAGGCCCGGTGGACAGCCTTTAACGAAAAACGGTCTCGCATTGATGATATTCGTACAAAGTTGCGCTCGGAGAAGCCATCGGTCGCTGAAATCGAAGGGTTAGGTCTGGAAACGGGCGCCGCAGGTCGCCAAAGAACAACGCTCAATCTTCTTTTGGTGCCGCAGATTGACCGGGGTGTTGTGGCACAACTGTCCAAGGCCATGTCTGACGCGTCAAAGGCGGATGTGGATCAAGTCTATGCCGAAGAGCTGTACCGGAGCTATGAGGATCGCCAGAAGCGTGATGTCCTGAAACTCGAGAAGGATGAGGCACTTCCGATCCCAAGGGCTATCAACTTCGATGAAATTGGCAGCTTATCTGGGGAGCTTCGGTCAAAACTGTCCCAGGCCAGACCGGAAACGATTGGTCAGGCAAGTCGCATCGAAGGGATGACACCGGCCGGACTCATCGCTGTCCTGGCCCATGTGCGAAAGCTGGAACGTCAGCGTGTCGGCTGATCCATTTGCAGACACGGGTTTGGATGTTTCACGTGAAACATACGATCAACTTGTGCGGTTTGCCGAACTCCTCAAAAGCTGGAACCAGCGGATCAACTTAGTTGCGCCGTCATCCCTCCCCGATCTCTGGGATCGTCACATATTGGACAGCCTCGCCGTTCCAAAGGCATCCTTTGAACCATCGGGACTATGGGCCGACCTTGGGTCCGGGGGAGGCTTCCCGGGGGTCGTTGCGGCAATCATCACCCCTCAAAGGCGTTTTATCTTGGTCGAGTCGGACCAGAGGAAGGCAACCTTTCTCCGCACAGTCCGGCGGGAACTGAACCTGACCTATACTGTTGAAGCAAAGCGGATCGAAAGTTTGGATCCAATGGCCGCGCGGACAATCAGCGCACGGGCGTTGGCGCCGCTTGACACGCTTCTTTCCCTCGCCAGCCGACATGGCGCGCCGGAATCGGAATACATCTTCCCCAAGGGCGAAACCTGGGAGAAAGAACATCTGGTCGCGCGGGAAAGTTGGACGTATGACTTAGATGTCCGCTCCACACGCGGTCCCGGCAAAATCCTTCGCATAACAGGTTTGCAGAGAAAATCATGAGCAGGCCCAAGATCATCAGTGTTGCGAACCAAAAGGGGGGCGTCGGCAAGACGACCACCGCGATCAATCTTGGTGCGTCCCTTGCGGTGCGGGGTAAATCCGTCGTCGTGATCGACCTCGATCCCCAGGGCAACGCGTCGACCGGACTTGGCATTCCGCGGGAAACACGGACGAAAACGGCCTATGACCTCCTGCTGTCCCAAGATAGTGTCGATGATATCGCGCGCGAGACAGGCGTGGAGAACCTCCACATCGTGCCAGCCACCATGGACCTCAGCTCCGCCGACGCAGAGCTTATGTCCACCGCCCGCCGGGTCGTGCATCTGCGCAATGCGCTTCATCTTCGGGCTTCGACTTATGATTATATTCTGATTGACTGTCCGCCGTCCCTTAACCTGCTGACAATTAACGCCTTTGTTGCCTCGGACACGGTGCTGGTCCCGCTTCAGGCCGAATTCTTCGCCCTCGAAGGGCTGTCACAACTCTTGCTGACCGTGCGAGAGGTCCGGGCGACCGCCAATGCCGATCTCCGGCTGGAGGGCATTGTTCTGACCATGTTCGACAAACGCAACAATCTCTGCCAGCAGGTGGAAGAAGACGCGCGTGCAAACTTGGGTGATCTCGTGTTTCGCACGCGGATCCCCCGAAATGTGCGCCTGAGCGAAGCGCCCAGCTACGCCATGCCCGTCATGAACTATGATCCGACATCGCGCGGTGCGCTCGCCTACAAGGCGCTCGCCAGTGAATTGTTGGAACGTCACCTCACCGAGGAGCCTGAGAATGCCTGAAGCGCCCCCAAAGAAAGCCATGCGCCGCGGTCTTTCAGCATTGATGGCCGATATTGGTGTGGATGCCGCCGACGCGGCCAAGCCTCAGGGGCGTGTGGACCAAGACATCGGGATTGACCTCATCTTCCCGAATCCCGATCAGCCCCGCCGCCAATTCGATGAAGAGGCGCTGTCTGACTTGGCCGCGTCCATTGCAGAAAAGGGGATTCTTCAGCCCTTGATCGTTCGGCCTGCATCCGGGGACAGCACAGGTTTTGAGATCGTCGCCGGAGAGCGGCGGTGGCGGGCGGCACAGCGGGCCGGGCTGCATGCGGTACCCGCCATTGTCCGAAACTTCGACGATACCGAGGTCCTCGAAGTTGCCATCATCGAGAATATTCAGCGCGCCGACCTTAACGCGGTGGAGGAGGCGCAAGGCTTCCGCCAGCTCATGGACCGCTTCGGCCACACCCAGGATCAGCTGTCAAAGGTCCTCGGGAAATCCCGCAGCCACATCGCGAATCTCATGCGGCTGCTCAAACTGCCGGATCCGGTTCTGGCGCTCCTCCGCGATGGCGCGCTGTCGGCGGGCCATGCGCGGGCCCTCATCAACGCCGATGACCCGGCAAAGCTGGCACAAATGGTCGTAAAGCAGGGATTATCGGTTCGGGAGACCGAACGCCTGGCCCAAGGCCAAAAGACCACGTCCCCGAAATCTCAGACGACGCCGCCCGCCGAGAAGGACGCCGACACCCGCCAGTTGGAGGGGGATCTGTCCGCCGCACTCGGCCTCTATGTGCAAATCGCGCACAAGCCCGGGGATGAGGGGGGCGCGGTCAGCATCCGCTACCGGTCCCTAGAACAGCTCGACCAACTCTGCGAATTGCTGTCCTCAGGTCTCCGCCGAGAGGAGCTCTAGCGCCACCCGGTTCAGTAGTAGCGCGCCGCGATCCGTCAGGCACAGATGCTCACCTCTGACCTGGCACAGCCCGTCATCGCAAAGGCTTGCCAAGGTCCCACAGGGAAACGTACCGCCAAGCTGCGCCAACCTAGGTAACGAGACGCCATCCGCCAACCGAAGGGCGCCCAACACATATTCATCAATAATGTCAGATGTTTGCAGCGTTTCTTGGGTGATTGCAGTCGCCCGGGTCGGCGCCGATACCCACGCCCCAGGTTGTAACAATGTCGTCGTCGCGGTCCTGCGACCTGCCATCGACACGCGCCCATGGGCCCCGGGACCTAGGCCCAACCAGTCGCCCCCGCGCCAATACACCAGGTTGTGCCGCGCTTCATAGTCAGGCGCCGCGTGGTTTGACGTCTCGTACCGCCGCAACCCCGCTTGGGCCGTCAACGTCTGCGTCACATCCCACAGATCCACGGACCGGTCCTCGGGCGGTAGGCCCGGGAGGCGACCCCGCGCCGCCCGATCCCCAAAGGCTGTCCCAGCCTCGATCGTCAATTGATAAAGCGACAGATGTGACGGCCCCATCGCCAATGCCTCGGCCAACTCCTCCGCCCATGCGTCCGCCGTCTGATGCTGCCGCGCATAGATCAGGTCGAACGAAACGCGGGCGCCCGTTTCGCGTGCAACATCATATGCCGCCTTGGCTTGTGCCACATCATGCAGGCGTCCCAATGCCCGAAGATCTGCGTCGCGCAACGCTTGGATGCCGATGGAAAATCGGTTCACACCGGCCCCAACAAACGCCCCAAATTTCGCGGCCTCAACCGACGTGGGGTTCGCTTCCAATGTGATCTCCACATCGTTGGCGAATGGAAAGGCCGTGCGCAGGGCCGATAGGATGCCCTCAACCACAAACGGCTCCATAAGTGACGGCGTGCCACCGCCGAAGAAGACGCTGCCCACTCTCGGGCGAACGTCCATAGCACTTGCCCAATACGCGATCTCTTCCACGAACGTGGTCTGCCATTGCCGCTGATCCACATGGGCCACCACATGAGAGTTGAAGTCGCAATAGGGGCACTTCGCGGCACAAAACGGCCAATGCACATAGACGCCGAACCCGGCGGCTTGCCAATTCTCCATCATCCGCCCCGAAACGCCGTGACCTCTATTTCATAAAGCATCTGTGGCTCCATCAGTCCGGCAATCACCATTGTGGCCGCCGGGCGGACGTCGCCCAAATGGCGTCCAAGGCAGGGGATCAACTCTGGCACCAAGTCGCGGTCACTCACACAATGGGTCACGCGCACGATGGACCCAAAGGGAAATCCGGCCTCGTCCAGAACACGCTTCACGGTGGCAAAACAGGCATCCGCCTGCGCCACGATCCCGTCTGGCAGGATCATCGCCTCGTAATCATACCCGGTTACACCAGCCATAAAGCACCAATCGCCCTGCACCACCGCGCGGGAATAGCCGACCTCCGCCTCAAATGGCGACCCGGTGGAGATCAGCTGCCGATCCACGTTACTCGCCCGCGTCCAGCCAGGCACGCAATTCTGACAAGGCGGCCGTGCGATGGCTCAAGCGGACTTTCTCGGCCAAGGACATCTCGGCAAAGGTCCGGCGCTCTCCATTCGGTTGAAACATCGGATCATACCCATGCCCCGTGGCCCCACGGATCGGCCAAACAAGCGTCCCGTTGGCATATCCCTCGAAGACCTTCTCGAACCCATCGGGCCAGCGCAGGACAAGTGTCGCGCAGAACCGCGCGGTCCAGGGTTGCGGTGCGCCTCGGTCGTCCAACTCTCGCTTGGTTCGCCGCATGGCCAGGCCAAAGTCGCGCCCACCCGGTGTTTCGGCCCAATCCGCCGTATAGACACCCGGTGCCCCGTCCAGCGCGGCAACTTCCAGGCCGCTATCATCGGCCAACGCCGGAAGGCCCGTGGCCGCCACCGCAGCCTGCGCCTTTATCCGGGCATTGCCGACGAATGTCGTCTCCGTCTCGGCGGGCTCCGGCAGGTCGAAGTCCACGTTGGACTTGCAGGTGACCCCCAGAGGGTCCAGCACTGCGCGAAACTCTTCCAGCTTGCCCAAGTTGTGGGTCGCAATCAGAAGGGTGTCGCCCAGCGTCCGTTTCACGTCACCGCGTCCTTCTGCGCCTGGACCAAGGCCGCGGCGCCGGTTTCCGCAAGGCCAAGCAGCGCGTCGAATTCCTCTCGCGAAAACGTCGCACCTTCGGCGCTTGCCTGGACTTCGATCATCCGCCCGGCACCCGTTAAGACGAAATTGCCGTCGGTGCCCGCCTCGCTATCCTCCGGGTAGTCCAGGTCCAAAACCGGTTGTCCTGCATAGATCCCGCAGGATACGGCGGCCACATGGTCCAGCAACGGATCCGTCGAGATATCGCCCGCCGTCATCAATTTGTTCATCGCCAGGCGAAGCGCCACCCAGCCTCCGGTGATCGACGCGCAGCGCGTGCCGCCATCGGCCTGGATCACGTCGCAATCCACGGTGATCTGCCGCTCGCCCATGGCTTGCCGATCCACACAGGCCCGCAGGCTCCGCCCGATAAGGCGTTGGATTTCCTGCGTCCGGCCCGACTGTTTGCCCGCCGCCGCCTCGCGTCGCATGCGGGTGTTCGTCGCACGGGGCAGCATTCCGTATTCCGCCGTGACCCAGCCCTGGCCGGAATTGCGCAGGAACGGCGGCACGCGTTCCTCCAGCGACGCGGTACACAGGACATGGGTGTCTCCACAGCGGATCAGACAAGACCCTTCCGCGTGCCGGGTCACGTTGGTTTCGATGCTGATGCTGCGCATTTCATCCAGCGCACGTCCCGAAGGTCTCATCTCTGATCCTTTGCCATTGGTCCCATCGCTTGTGGCCGCAGCACGCCCTCTGTGCAAGGGTCGGATTGACCCGCCGCGCTGCACTGAATACATCCCCTATGCCTCTGCCAACTGCGATGGTCCAAAGGACGCGATGACCGAAACGACCGAAATTCTG
The DNA here is from genome assembly GCA_039817645.1 of Pseudomonadota bacterium. Lineage (GTDB taxonomy): Bacteria > Pseudomonadota > Alphaproteobacteria > Rhodobacterales > Rhodobacteraceae > Jannaschia. Next base: position 26,030 of record JBCBVM010000034.1, read on the forward strand.
TCCGAGCTGAACGACCGCTCCCGCGAGGTGTTCCGTCGCGTGGTCGAGGGGTATCTGGGCTCCGGCGATCCGGTTGGCAGTCGCACCTTGACCCGCTCCATGTCCGAGAAGGTATCGGCCGCCACCATCCGCAATGTCATGCAGGATCTGGAATTCATGGGCTTGATCCAGGCGCCCCATATCAGCGCCGGTCGCGTGCCCACCCAAGCCGGGTTGCGCATGTTCGTGGACGGTCTGCTTGAGGCGCAATTGGGCGACGAAGACCGCGAACGGATCGAAGCCACCGTTGGCGCGTCCGAGGCGGATGTGACCGCCATGATGGACCGCGTCGGCAACGCTCTGTCTGGCATCACGCAAGGCGCCTCCCTCGTGCTCGCCCCAAAGCGAGAGGCGCCGATCAAACATATCGAATTCGTCCAGTTGGCCAGCGATCGCGCCTTGGTGGTGCTTGTCTTCGCCGACGGCCATGTGGAAAACCGCGTGTTTGTCCCCCCGCCGGGTCAGACCCCTTCGGCCATGCGCGAAGCGGCCAATTTGTTGAACGCGATGATTGAGGGTCGGACCATCTCCGACCTTCAGAACCTCATGCGGAAAGAAGTTGCCAGCCGCCGGCAGGAAATCGACGCCATCGCCCATGACCTGATCGAAAAGGGCCTGGCCGCTTGGGACGATAACACCCACGAACGGGAACGGCTGATCGTCCGGGGCCGCGCCAACCTCCTTGATGACACCACCGCCGCGGAAGACCTGGAGCGTATTCGCGTCCTCTTCGACGACCTTGAACGCAAGCGCGATATCTCCGAATTCTTGCAACTCACGGAACAAGGCGAAGGCGTTCGCATTTTCATCGGGTCCGAGAACAAACTCTTCTCACTTTCCGGTTCCTCTCTGGTCGTTTCTTCGTATAGGAACGCGGATCGAAAAATTGTGGGCGCGGTCGGTGTGATCGGCCCGACCCGTTTGAATTATGGGCGCATCGTCCCCATCGTTGACTACACCGCACAACTTGTCGGACGCATGTTGTCCGGCCCGAATAGCTAGAGGACACACATGTCTGAGCCGAAGGAAAACCCGTTCCTGGACGATCCCGCGGATTTCGAAGAAGAATTCGACTTGGATGCCGCCATGGAAGAGGACCCGTCCGAGGGAACGCCCGCCAATCTAGAGGCGATCCTGACGGAACGGGACGAATTGCGCGACCGCCTCATGCGCGCCCTCGCCGATAGTGAGAATGTGCGCAAACGGGCCCAGCGGGACCGGACCGAGGCCGAGCAATATGGCGGCTCCAAACTCGCCCGCGACATGCTGCCGGTCTATGACAACCTCAAGCGCGCCCTGGACGCCGCGGGCGAGGCGCAGGATGGCGTGATCGAAGGTATTCAGCTGACGCTGAAGGAACTTCTGAACGTCTTCTCCAAACATGGCGTCACCCTCCTCGCCCCAGAGATCGGGCAGAAGTTCGACCCCCAAATGCACCAAGCCATGTTCGAGGCCCCCCTGCCCGACACCAAAGCCGGCGACATCATTCAGGTCATGTCCGAAGGCTTCCTGCTCCACGACCGCCTGTTGCGGCCTGCCCAAGTTGGGGTATCGTCAAACCCCGGATAAGGGGCCCGTGACGCGGATTGTGCCGCCCACCGTCGGACGAGACATTGACCCCGTTCAGGGTGATAGGTCCTTGAGTTCATAGATCAGCTCAAGGGCCTCCTTCGGGCTCAACTCGTCTGGCAAGATGTCCTGCAACCGCCGCTCCACCGGGCTTCCGCCGCGCGGGGACGGTGCAGGGCTTGGCGCGACCGCGAAGAGCGGCAGATCGTCGATCAACGCTTTCACCTTCGCGCCCCCTTCCCGCTCGCCCGCCTCAAGGGCCTCCAACACGGCCCGCGCCCGCGCGACCACCGCCTCGGGCAACCCGGCCAGACGGGCGACTTGCACGCCATAGGATCGGTCCGCCGCGCCCTCCCGCACTTCGTGCAGGAAGATCACATCGCCCTCCCATTCCCGCACGGCCACTGTGGCGTTCTCTACCCCAGACAGCTTCGATGCCAACGCCGTCATTTCATGGTAATGGGTGGCGAACAGGGCGCGACATTGGTTCACATCATGCAGATGTTCCATCGTGGCCCAGGCGATCGATAGCCCATCATAGGTGGCCGTCCCGCGCCCAATCTCATCCAAAATGACAAAGCTGCGCGCATCCGCTTGGTTTAGAATTGCGGCTGTCTCCACCATCTCCACCATGAAGGTGGATCGGCCCCGCGCCAGGTCATCGGACGCGCCCACCCGGCTGAACAACTGGCTGACCACACCGATATGGGCACGCGCGGCGGGCACGAAGCTTCCCAGTTGTGCCAGGACCGCCAACAACGCGTTCTGCCGCAGCCATGTGGATTTGCCCGCCATGTTCGGCCCGGTCAAAAGGCGGATGGCCGCGCCCTGATCGGCGGTCAACGCGGTGTCGTTGGCCACAAACGGCGCGCCGCTGGCCTTCAAGGCCCGCTCCACCACCGGGTGCCGGCCCGCGTCGATGGCAAAGGCGCGGCTGTCGTCCACAACCGGGCGGGTCCAGTCCTCGCCCCGGGCCAAATCGGCCAGTCCAGCCGCCACGTCGATCTCGGCCAGGCGGCGGGCCGCCCCGAAAATCGCGTCCGACGCTGCCAGGACTTGCTTGCGCAACTGGTGAAACAGGCGCGTCTCAATCTCCTGCGCCCGCCCCCCGGCATTGAGGATTTTCGTCTCTAACTCAGACAATTCCACCGTGGTGAAGCGCACTTGGTTCGCCGTCGTCTGGCGATGGATGAATCCCTCCGCCGCCATCATCTTGTCCGCGTGGGTGGCCGTCGTCTCGATGAAATAGCCCAGAACGTTGTTATGCTTGATCTTCAGGGACGGAATGCCCGTCCCCTCGGCATAGCCCTGCTGCAACCCTGCAATGACACCCCGTCCCTCATCGCGCAGCGTCCGCGCGTCATCCAAGTCGGCGTCATAGCCCGCCGCAATCACGCCCCCGTCGCGTAGAAGAAGGGGCGGCTCCGCCACCAGCGCGGCGTCCAACTCCGCGATCAATGGCGCAGGTCCAACCAGGTCGCCCCGCTCCATCAACAGATCCGTGTCTTCTAGGCGTCGATACACCTCCCCGGCCGCAATCAACCCGTTGCGAATGGCCGCCAGGTCCCGGGGCCCGCCCCGGTCCAGCGACAGGCGTGACAACGCGCGGTCCATGTCCGGCGCGCGCCGCAAACTGGCGCGGACATCGCCTTCAATGGCCGGGTCCTCCACAAACCAGGCCACGGCATCGGCCCGGCCCCGGATAACCGAAACATCCGTGGATGGCGCCGAAACGCGCTGTTCCAACAACCGCCCGCCGCCCGCGGTCACGGTGCGGTCAATGGCCCAAAGCAGGGATCCATCCCGGCCCCCAGCCGCCCCTTGGGTCAATTCCAGGTTGCGCCGCGTGGCCGTGTCGATGGCCATCAAGGTGCTTGCCGCCTCCTTGCGCGGTGGCCGTAACAGGGGCAATTGGCCCCGCTGCGTCAACTCCACATATTCGATCAGCGCGCCCATGGCCGCCAAATCGGCACGGCTGAACTGTCCAAACGCATCAAGGGACGCGACCGCGAACAATGCAGAAAGCCGCGTTTCCGCGCTGGCACTGTCGAAGGCGCTCCGGCCCAGCGACGCGGGCGAAATGCCCAGTTCCTCCAGGATAGAGACGCATTCAGACCCTTCAGCCAGCACCGTTTCTCGAATTCCCAGCCGTGCCAAGTCTGCGCCCAACCGGACCCGCGGGCAGGCCGACACGTGGAACACCCCGGTCGAGATGTCGGCCCAGGCCAATGCGCCGTCGCCCCGCACTTCGGCCCAGGCGGCCAGGTAGTTGTGCGCCCGTGCGTCAAGCAGGGTGTCTTCGGTCAACGTGCCCGGCGTCACCAGGCGCACGATCCCGCGCTTCACGACCGACTTCGACCCGCGTTTTTTGGCTTCCTCGGGCGGCTCCAACTGTTCGGCCACGGCCACGCGAAACCCTTTGCGGATCAACGTCATCAGATAGGCTTCGGCAGAATGGACCGGCACGCCGCACATGGCGATGTCCTCGCCCAAATGCTTGCCCCGCTTGGTCAGCGCGATATCCAACGCCGCCGCGGCCGCAACCGCATCGTCAAAGAACAGCTCATAGAAATCGCCCATCCGGTAGAACAGCAGGGCATCGGGCGCCTCCGCCTTGATCTCCAGATATTGCGCCATCATCGGTGTGACCGACATCGCTTTCCCCCATCCGCGGAAAACGGTGTATCGCGCCCCGCGCCGCTCCGCTACACGAACCGGACGAAATGGGAGGAATACATGGCCGGACGAACGCGCATCACCGAAGAAGAGGCTTTGGCCTACCACCTGGAGCCGCGGCCCGGGAAGATAGAGATCAATGCGTCCACGGCCATGACCACCCAGCGCGACCTGTCCTTGGCCTATTCCCCCGGCGTGGCCGTGCCCTGCGAACGCATCGCCGAAGACCCGTCCCTAGCCTACGATTACACCACCAAGGGCAACCTGGTGGCCGTCATTTCCAACGGAACGGCGGTCCTTGGATTGGGCAATTTGGGCGCGTTAGGGTCTAAACCCGTGATGGAGGGCAAGGCTGTCCTCTTCAAACGGTTCGCCGACGTGAACTCCATCGATATCGAACTCGACACCGAAGACCCGGATGCGTTCTGCCAGGCGGTCAAGCTTATGGGCCCCACCTTCGGGGGCATCAACCTAGAGGATATCAAGGCGCCGGAGTGTTTCATCATCGAAAGCCGTCTGAAGGAAGAAATGGACATTCCCGTTTTCCACGACGATCAGCATGGCACGGCGGTGATTTGTGCGGCGGGGCTGATTAACGCGCTGCATCTGTCGGGCAAGAAGATCGAGGATGTGAAGATCGTCCTGAACGGTGCCGGTGCGGCGGGCATCGCTTGTATCGAACTGCTCAAGCGGATGGGCGCACGGCACGACAACTGCATCACGTGCGACACCAAGGGCGTCATCTATCAGGGCCGAACCGAAGGGATGAACCAGTGGAAATCGGCCCACGCCGTGAAAACCGATCTCCGCACCCTCGAAGAGGCAATGGACGGCGCTGACGTGTTCCTCGGTGTGTCCGCCAAAGGTGCCGTGACCCCGCAGATGGTGCAAAGCATGGCCGATGATCCCGTCATCTTTGCCATGGCCAACCCAGACCCAGAAATCACCCCGGAAGAGGCGCATGAGGTCCGCGCCGATGCCATCGTCGCCACCGGGCGGTCCGATTACCCCAACCAGGTGAACAACGTCCTGGGCTTTCCGTACCTGTTCCGCGGTGCGCTAGATATCCATGCCCGCGCCATCAATGATGAGATGAAAATCGCCTGCGCCGAGGCGCTGGCCGCCCTCGCCCGTGAAGACGTCCCCGACGAGGTGGCCATGGCCTATGGGCGCAAACTGACCTTTGGCCGCGATTACATCATTCCCACGCCGTTCGACCCCCGCCTGATCCACGTGATCCCGGCGGCCGTCGCCAAAGCTGGCATGGACACGGGCGTCGCCCGCCGCCCCATCGTCGACATGGAAGGCTATGCCAACGCGCTCGCCGCGCGCATGGACCCGACCGCGTCCATTCTTCAGGGCATCTCCGCCCGGGCGCGCAAGGCTCAGGCCCGCATGATCTTTGCCGAAGGGGATGACCCTCGCGTGTTGCGCGCCGCCGTCGCCTATCAGCGGAATGGCTACGGCAAGGCCCTTGTCGTCGGTCGCGACGATGATGTGAGAGAGAAGCTCGAAACCGCCGGCCTTGGCGATGCCGTGCGCGAGCTTGAGGTCGTGAATGCCGCCAAAACCCGTTATTTAGAGACCTATAAAGACTATCTTTACGCCCGCCTCCAACGCCAAGGCTATGACCAGTTGGACGTCCACCGCCTCGCCTCTCGCGACCGGCACGTCTTTGCCGCGCTGCTTTTGGCTCATGACCACGGGGACGGTTTGGTCACAGGGGCCACGCGCAAATCGGCCCATGCGCTTCGCCTGTTGAACCATGTGTTCGACATCGACACCAACCCAGAGGCCGTGGGGATCACCGCCCTCCTCCACCGTGGCCGCATCGTGATGATCGGCGACACCCTGGTGCATGAATGGCCGGAGCCCGAGGATCTGGCCACCATCGCCGAAGCAGGCGCCCGCGTCGCCCGGGGCTTCGGGATGGAACCGCGCGTGGCCTTCGTCAGCTTTTCCACCTTCGGCTATCCGGTGTCCGAACGGGCCACCAAAATGCACTTGGCGCCCAGCGTCCTGGAACACCGTGGCGCGGATTTCGAATATGAAGGGGAAATGACCGTCGATGTGGCCCTGAACCCCGACGCCGCCGCAAACTATCCGTTCAGCCGCTTGACCGGGCCCGCCAATGTCTTGGTGGTGCCCGCGCGCCACTCCGCCTCGATTTCCGTCAAGCTCATGCAGGAAATGGCAGGCGCCACGGTCATCGGCCCCATCCTGACGGGCATCGACCGCCCGATCCAGATCGCCTCCACCAGTTCGACGCAATCCGATATCTTGAACATGGCGCTTTTGTCGGCCTGTCGCGTGGGGAACTGACCGCCGACCGCCGCGAGAAATTCTGGGACAGCCTGTCGCGACTCCATCTTCCATTGTAGACGACGGTATACAATCGCGCTATGCCGCGCGAAATGACCGTTAGTCCCGGAGAGCGTCCCATGGCCGATATCATCTACACCAAAGTCGACGAAGCCCCGCAGCTTGCGTCCGCCTCGCTTCTGCCGATCATCAAAAAGTTCCTCGGCGCTGCGGGCCTCACGGTCGAAACACGCGACATTTCCTTGGCCGGTCGCATCATCTCTGCCTTCCCCGAACGGTTGACGGACGCGCAAAAGCAATCGGACGATCTGGCCGAACTTGGCGACCTGGTGAAAACCCCATCCGCCAATGTGATCAAACTGCCCAACATCTCCGCCTCCGTGCCGCAACTTGTGGCCGCGATTCAGGAATTGCAGGCCAAGGGCTACGACCTGCCAGATTACCCCGACGACCCGCAAACCGCGGCTGAAAAAGATACGCGCAGCCGGTATGACGCGATCAAAGGCTCCGCCGTGAACCCCGTCTTGCGTGAAGGCAACTCGGACCGCCGCGCCCCCGCCGCCGTAAAGGCCTTCGCCCAGGCCAACCCCCATCGCATGGGCAAATGGACCCCCGACAGCAAAACCCGCGTGGCGACCATGGGCGCTGACGACTTCCGCTCCAACGAACAATCCGTGACCCTGTCCGGCGACGCCACCCTGCGGATCGAACATGAGGGTGCGGGCGGCATCACCGTCCTCAAGGACGGCCTTTCCACGGCCGCGGGCACCATCGTCGACAGCACCTTTCTGTCCGTGTCGGCCCTCAAAGCCTTCTATGACCGCGTCATCGCCGAGGTGGCTGACGAAGGGACGCTCTTCTCCCTCCACATGAAGGCGACGATGATGAAGGTCTCTGACCCAATTATTTTCGGCCATTGCGTGCGCCAATACCTCGCGCCGGTCTTCGACGCCCACGGCGCGGCCTTCGACGCCGCTGGCATCACACCCAATGCCGGTCTCGGCGTCATGCTCGACAAGGTTGCGGATTTGCCCAAAGGCGCCGACATCCTCGCCGAGATCGAGACGTGCCTTGGCGGCCGTCCACCGCTCTACATGGTGAATTCCGACAAGGGCATCACCAACCTGCATGTCCCCTCGGACGTGATCATCGACGCGTCCATGCCCGCCGTCATCCGCGCAGGTGGCAAGGGCTGGGGCCCCGACGGAGGCGAAGCCGACACCACCTGCGTTATCCCCGACAGCTCCTATGCCGGGGTCTATGCCGAAAGCATCGCTTACTTCAAAGACACCGGTGCCTTGGACCCTGCCACCTCCGGCACGGTGCAAAATGTGGGTCTCATGGCGCAGAAGGCCGAAGAATACGGCTCCCACCCGACCACGTTCGAAATCCCCACTGACGGCACCGTCCGCGTGATGGACGGCGACACGGTTCTGATGTCCCACAAGGTCCAGGCCGGGGATATCTGGCGCATGGCCTCCGCCAAGAAAGCGCCCATCGAAAACTGGATCGACCTGGCGATCGAACGCCAAACCGCCGAGGCGTGCCGGGCCATCTTCTGGCTCGACGCGACCCGCGCCCACGACGCCGAACTGATCAAATACGTGGAACCTACCCTGGCCGCACGCGGGGTGTCCGACCGGTTCGAGATCATGGCCCCCACACCGGCGACCCGCGCGTCATTGGAGGAGATCCGGGACGGCAAGACCACCATCGCCATCACGGGCAACGTCCTGCGCGACTACCTGACCGACCTGTTTCCCATCCTCGAAGTTGGGACCTCCGCCAAGATGTTGTCGGTCGTGAAATTGATGCAAGGCGGCGGCCTGTTCGAAACCGGTGCCGGGGGGTCTGCCCCAAAACACGTGCAGCAACTGGTCGAGGAAAACCACCTTCGCTGGGACAGCCTTGGGGAGTTCTGTGCCCTGGGCGAAAGCCTGCGTTTCGTCGGAACCGACAAGGCCAAGGTTCTCGGCAAAGCCGTCGATGTCGCCACCGAGAAACTTCTGGCCGAGGGCAAAAGCCCCGGTCGCAAAGTCGGCCAGGACGACAACCGGACCAGCCATTTCTTCTTCGCGTTGTACTGGGCGGGCTATCTGGCCGGGCAGGGCGACGACCCCGATCTCGCCGCCACCTTCGCCCCCATCGCCGACGCGCTGGCTGCGCAATCGGACACCATCGTCGCAGAGTTGAAGGGCTCCGGTGGCGCCGCCGCAGATTTGGGCGGCTATTACCACACCGATGATGCCAAAACAGCCGCCATCATGCGGCCTTCGGCGACGCTGAACGCGATCATCGACTAAGGGACGGGGGCTAAGGGCACCCGTGTCAGGCCCCTTTCCCCGCGGGGAAAGGGGCTGCATCCACTTGGAATGATGCGCTTATTCGCGCCGAAGCCTGTCTTTTTCGCTCAGAAATCCACCTCGATGGCGATCCCCTTGGCGATGGCCAACTCAACCACAGCGGCGGCCACGGCCAAGTCCTGCAACCCGACGCCTGTGCCATCGAACAGCGTCACCTCCTCAGCCGATTGCCGCCCCGGATGGGTCCCGTTGATCACGGCTCCCACCTGATGCACGTCGCTTTCCGCAATCAGGCCAGATCCCACCGCATGCTGCGCCTCCCCGATGCTGACCGACTGCGCCACCTCATCGGTGAACACCGTGGCCCGTGCCATCAGGGCCGGATCAACCTCTTGCTTGCCCTTCGTGTCCGTCCCCATGCACGCGATATGGGTGCCAGGCCCGACGTGATCCGCGCCCAGGATCGCCGCGAATGACGACGTGATCGAAATGATCACATCTGCCTCCACCATCCCATCCAACGGAACCGCCTCAAAAGGCACCCCCGCCGCATCGGCCACCGCCTCCAGGTTCGGCAACATCTCCGGGTGAAGGTTCCAGCCGATCACCTTCTCAAAGGACCGTTGCTCCAACGCGGCGCGCAATTGGAACGTGGCTTGGTGCCCCGCACCGATCATCCCAATGACCGTCGCGTCCGCCCGCGCCAAATGCTTGATCGACACGGACGACGCCGCTGCCGTCCGTAACGCTGTCAACAAATTGCCGCCCACCATGGCCTTCGGCTTGCCCGTGTCCGGGTCGAACAGGACCACCGTGGACTGGTGGTTGATCAGGTCCCGCTTCTCAAGGTTGTGCGGCCAATACCCGCCCGCCTTCAGGCCCAGCGTCAAACCCGCTCGGTCGAAGCCGCCCTTGAACCCATAAAGCGCGTCCTCATGGCCAATGGCTTCCCGCACAACTGGGAAATTATATGCATCCCCCGCCGCCATGGCGGCAAAGGTGCTCTCCACGGCCGCAAAGGCCGCGTCGCGCGTCATAAGACCCGCGATCTCTCGCTCTGGAACGATCCACATTGTGTCATCTGGCCTGAAATACGTCCGGGGGTCCGGGGGCAGAGCCCCCGGTTGGTCGGACCGGCGTCAGCCGGTTCGATGCTCAGTAGGCTTTGCCACGCGCGGACACGGGCCACACCACCTCGACCTTGCCGTCGCGCACGCCCACATACCAGTCATGGACATTGCAGGTGGGGTCGCAATGGCCCGGCACGAGGCGCAGCTTGTCGTTCACCTTCAACACGCCATCGGGGTCGGCCACAACGCCGTGTTCATCGGAACACTTCACATATTCCACATCCGTCCGGCCAAAGATCACGGGCAAACCGCTATCCACCGATTGCGCCTTCAACCCGGCATCGACAATCGCCTTGTCGGGCTTTGCGTGGGACATGACGGACGTGAACAGGAACAGCGCGTTCTGCCATTCCCCTTGGTCGATGCGTTTGCCGTCCTTGTCCAGGATGCGCCCGTAATCCGCGTCCATGAAGGCGTAGGATCCGCATTGCAATTCGTTATAGACGCCCGAATTGCTCTCGAAATAATAGGACCCGGTGCCGCCGCCGCCGACGATGTCACAGGCGATGCCGTCAGCCTTCAACGTGTCGACCGCGTCTTTCACCTGGGCCACCGCCACGGCGATCTTGGCTTTGCGGTCCTCATAGCTGTCCATGTGCTGCATGGCCCCTTGATAGGCTTGGATGCCTGCGAATTTCAGACCGGGGGCCGCGTCCACCGCTTTGGCGATTTCCACCACCTGGGGGGTGGTCGTCACACCACAGCGGCCTGCGCCACAGTCGATTTCCACCAAGCACTCGATCTGCGTTCCGTGTTTGGTCGCCGCCGCAGACAAATCGGCCACGTTGGCCACGTCATCCACACAGCAGATGGTCCGCGCGCCCAGTTTGGGCATGCGCGCCAAGCGGTCGATCTTGGCGGGGTCGCGCACTTGGTTGGACACGAGCACATCTTTGATGCCACCGCGCGCGAACACTTCTGCCTCCGACACTTTCTGACAACAGACGCCGCATGCGCCGCCCAGTTCCACCTGCAGGTGGGCTACATCGACGGATTTGTGCATCTTGCCATGGACCCGGTGGCGCATGCCGTGGGCCTTGGCATAGGCGCCCATCTTCTCGATATTTCGTTCCAGGGCATCCAGGTCCAGGACAAGCGCGGGCGTCTGAATATCCGCCTCATCCATGCCGGGCAGGGCGGGCACGTCATAGCCAACTTCAAGATGATCGAGGGATGTTACGTCTTTCATAGTCTCTCTCCTTCCGGGAGGGGCGGCGGGGGATGCCCGCCGAACGGATGATGTTGTGGTCAAAGCCAGGGCAGGCGGTCCAGGTCCACATTGCCGCCGGTGATGATGACGCCCACGCGCTTTCCGGCGAACCGGTCCTTGTTCTTGAGGATCGTGGCCAGGGGCACGGCGCAGCTTGGCTCCATCACGATCTTCATGCGCGTCCAGGTCAGTTTCATGGCCTCGATGATCTCCTCCTCGGAGGCGGTCAGAATGTCGGTGACGTGGTTGGACACGAAATGCCAGGTCAGTTCCTTCAGCGGCACCTTCAGCCCATCGGCTATGGTGTGCGGCGCGTCATCGGCGATGATGTGCCCGGCCTTGAAGCTGCGATAGGCGTCATCGGCCTGCTCCGGCTCGGAGGCGATGATCTGGACCTCGGGCGCGATGTGCGACAGGGTCAAACAGGAGCCCGAGATCATGCCGCCGCCGCCAATGGGCGCGACCATCATGTCCACGCCGTCGGTCTGTTCCATGAATTCCCGCGCGCAGGTGCCTTGCCCCGCGATAACGCGGGGGTCGTTGTAGGGGTGCACGAAATTGCCGCCGGTCTTGGCCTGTACCTCGGCAAAGACCTCTTCGCGGGACGAGGTGGACGGCTCACATTCCGTGATGATCCCGCCATAGCCCCGCACGGCGTCTTTCTTGGCCGCGGGTGCGGTGCGAGGCATAACCACGTTGCACGGGATGCCGCGCCGGCCCGCCGCATAGCTGAGCGACAGGGCATGGTTGCCCGACGAATGGGTGCAGACGCCTTTCGCGGCCTCTGCCTCCGACAGGCCGAACACCGCGTTGGACGCGCCGCGCACCTTGAACGCCCCGGCCTTTTGGAAGTTCTCACATTTGAAGAATAGCTGGGCGCCGGTCAAATCGTTGAGGTAGGACGACGTGAGCACCGGGGTCCGATGGATGTGGGGTTGGATGCGGTCGTGGGCGGACACGACGTCATCATAGGTCGGGATCGGAAGGTCAGGCAGATCACGCATCACGCGGCATCCTTCTGTGCAAGGGCGGCACCCGCCCGGTAAGTGTCTTGTGCCGCGGCCACGCCCGCACCCAGTTTGATGTCGAGCCCCAAATCGACCATGCACATTTCCGCAGTGGCGATCCCGCTGAGGGCCATGACATCCGTCAGGCTGCCTAAATGGCCGATGCGGAACACCTTGCCCGCCACGTCGCCCAGACCCGTTCCGAACGCGACGCCATAGGTTTCGGCCGCATGGGACACGATATCGGATGCGTTGAACCCGTCTGGCGTGCGAATGGCGCTGACGGTGTCCGATTGCACATCCGGCGACGTGGCGCACAGGGACAGGCCCCAGGCGTCCACCGCGGCGCGCACGCCCGACGCGATGCGGGTGTGGCGGGCGAACACCGCGTCCAACCCTTCGTCCAAAAGCATTTTGCAGGCTTCGTTCAGGCCGTTCATCAACCCGACGGCGGGGGTGTAGGGATAGGCATTGGCGGCGTAGCCCGCCTCCATATCGCGGATGTCGAAGAAGGTCCGGTGGAGCCGCGCGCCGCTGGTGGCGGCCATGGCTCGGGGGCTGAAGCCGACGATGGCAAGGCCCGCGGGCAACATGAACCCTTTCTGGGACCCGGTCACGGCCACGTCGACCTGCCAATCATCAAACCGAAAATCCATGGACCCGATGGAGGACACGCCATCCACGAACAGCATGGCGTCATGGTGGGCGGCATCCATGGCATCACGGATCGCGCCGATGTCGGACCGGACGCCCGTGGCGGTTTCGTTATGGGTCGCAAGAACGGCCTTGATGCGGCCCGTTTTGTCGGCGGTCAGGATCTCCTCGAACCGCGCGGCGGGGATGCCTTCGCCCCAGGGGACGTTGACCACGATCAACTCCAACCCGTGCCGTTCGCACATGTCGATCCACTTATGAGAGAACATGCCGTTGCGCGCGACCAGGACGGCGTCGCCGGGGGACAAGGTGTTGGTCAGCGCGGTTTCCCAGCCACCGGTGCCCGTCGCGGGGAAGATGAACACCTCCGCAGTCGCGGATTTCAGGACGGCACGCACACCGGCGCGCGCGGGGTGCAGGATGCTGCCGAACAGGGGCGACCGGTGGTCGATCGTCGGCATGTCACAGGCTTTGCGCAGGTGTTCGGGGATGTTTGTGGGCCCCGGTATGAACACTGGGTTCTGGAAACTCATGGCTTGTCCTCCCTCTCGGTGGAGCCTTCCTACCGTAAGGGCAACGCCGGGGAAATTTTTTTGAAAAAGTTTTTCGTTCGGTGGAAAATAAGAAAAAGGTCTGCTTGTCAGTAGTTTGTATTTTTCATATTGTGAAGGTGATTTTCATAATTGAGAAATGCCATGGATGAGTCAGGTGTGGCCCCGTCTACGGGCCGTCGCGCACGGGGACGTCCCCGGGGGTGGGATGACAAAACGGCGCAGAACACGATCAAGTCGCTGGACCGCGCGATGGAGGTGTTCGAGTTTCTGAGCCAGGAGCAGGACAAGTCCCTGTCGACCATCGCGCAGGAGATGGGGCAATCGCCCGCCACGGTCTATCGCGTGTTGGTGACCCTTGAGGGGCGGGGGTTGGTGGAGTTCGATCCGGTCGAGCAGACCTGGCACATCGGGGCGCGGGCCTTTGTCATTGGCGCCCGGTTTCTGCGGCGCACGTCCCTGGTGGAGCGGGCGCGACCGATCCTGCGGCGGTTGATGGAGCGGACCGGAGAGACGGCAAACCTGGGCATCGAGAAGGGCGGTCAGGTCCTGTTCCTGAGCCAGGTGGAAACCCATGAAAACATCCGTGCCTTCTTTCCCCCGGGGACCTTGTCGCCGATGCATTCGTCCGGGATCGGGAAAGCGTTGCTGGCAGACATGGAGGAGGCGCGCCTGTCGCGGGTTTTGGACGCGCATCCGTTGGCGGGGTTCACGTGGCATACGATCACCGATGCCCAGAAGCTGCGGTCAGAATTGGCGGAAACGCGGACGCGCGGCTATGCCGTGGACAGCGAGGAAAAGAACCTTGGCATGCGCTGTATCGCGGCCCCGGTGCGGGACATGGCGCGGGAGGCCGTGGCGGGGATTTCAGTGTCCGGCCCCACGTCGCGGGTCGGGATGAAAGACGTGGAGCGGTTGTGCATGCCCGTGATGGAAGCGGCCACCGACCTGTCGCGGGCAATCGGAGGGGAGGCTTAGCCGTGTCCGGTTTGGGCAGCATAGATGCCGAACGCGCCGACGGCGATCAGGCTGAACGCCCAGGCGACGTCTAGGTTGAACCAGGTCCGGGACAGGAACCTCAGCCCAAGCCAGAGATAGATCACCAACGCGATCAGACCCCCGGCCAAGGTCATGGCGGCGGTATGCACGCTGGCCACAAGGACGGCGGTGGGCAGGTTGCCTTGCATCAGTTCCGTCGCCGCTTGGTGGCCGGTGTCGGCGTCAATGGCGCAAATCCCCAGGAACAAGGGCACCAACATCAGCCCCGCGCCGTGGGCATTGGCGGCGATGAACGACCAAAGCGCCAGGCGTGCGGGATGGATGCGGGCCAGGATTTTCGGGTGCCGGCGGTTGATCAGCAGGTAGAGGCCCATGGCGATGACCAAGGTGCCTGCGATGACGCGAATCTCCACCTCCCACTGGACGAGGACCAGCATCAGCGAGAAGGGCAGCAGGATCGCCAGCATCGCCAGGAAATGCCCCGCCGCCAAAAGGGCCAGTGCCCCCGGAAGCGCGCTGCGCCGTCGTTCCATCAGTGCGGCGGATACGGCGAGGGGCCAGCCCATGCCGGGGTTCAGTCCATGGTACAGGCCCGACGCAATGACGGCCCACCACAGGGCCGCCATCGGGGTAAGGTCCCACATGGATCAGGCGTTCGGATAGCAGAAACTATCGGTGGAGCAGTCGCCCCCTTCGAGCCTGATCTGGTGGCTGCGATAGCCCTTGGGAAAGTCGATATAGAAGTCGGGGTCCAGGGCGAAGCCGCCATCGTCGCCGACGCGCGCCATGACCATCTGCCCGCCTTCGTCGTCGGGATAGAATTGATCGTCCCAGGTGGAGTAGAGGGAGTTGGTCCAATAGACTCGCTTGCCATCGCGGCTGACCTCGACCATTTGCGGGCCGTAGACGAAGGGCTTGCCGTTTGGATGCGCGGTGCCGCGGGCGATGCCGCCCAGGTCGACCTTGCCCGCCAGTTTGGGGTTCATCGGGTCGGAGACGTCGTATTGGTGCATCTCTCCCAACCCCCAGCAGGCGACATAGAGGTAGCGGTCATCCAGGCTGAGGTCGATGTCTGTGACCAGGGGCGGCACGGCCTCGAACCCTTGCAGAAGCGGCGGCAGATTTTCCGGCTTTTCCGGCCGGGGGTCGATGGTGATGGTTTTCTTGGCCTGCCATACGCCGTCATCGTCGCGCCACCAGGTGAAGATCGCGCCTTGCAGATTGGTCGTATCGACCACGACGCCGCAGAAACCATAGGATTTTGTCGGATCATGGGCGGGCCGAATTTCCAGCGCCATCTGGTAGTTTTCACCGAAGTCGATGGTCTGGACGTTCTTGCGGGCCCGCAGGTCCCAAAAGTGGATGGAATGGCCGTATTTGTTGGACAGCAGATCCTCGGGGACGACGCCGTTTTCGAATTGCGGCGGCAGGCCCCATTCGGAGCTGACCATGTAGTCCTGGGGCAGGTTCCACCAGAAGTCAGAGTGTTTGTCTTGGGGGCCACGGTCCATTTCATAGCGGCCGATGACG
>JBCBVM010000035.1:0-41422 GCA_039817645.1 Pseudomonadota bacterium
CATCGTGGGCGAAGACTGCATCTTCGCCACCAACACCTCCACCAGCAGCATCTTGTCGACGGGGCTGAAGAAGTGGATGCCGATGAACTGTTCGGGCCGGACGCTGGCCTTGGCCAATTCTGTGATCGGCAGGGTGGAGGTGTTGGTGGCGAAGATGCAGTCTTCGCCCACGATGGCCTCGACCGCCTTGGTCATCTCGGCCTTGACGCCCACGTCCTCGAACACGGCCTCGACGATCAGGTCACAGCCTTTCAGGGCCTCAAGGTCGGTGGTAGCGGTGATGCGATCAAGAAGCGCGGTCTTTTGGTCTTCGGTGGTTTTCTTACGGGCGATGCCCTTGTCGAGGATGGCGGTAGAATAGGCCTTGCCCCGGTCGGCCGCGTCCTGGTCACGGTCGATGAGAACGACGTCGATGCCCGCCTTGGCCGAGACATAGGCGATGCCCGCGCCCATCATGCCCGCCCCCAACACGCCGACCTTTGACACCTTCTCATCGGCGACATCGGGGCGATTGGCGCCCTTCTCCAACGCTTCCTTGTTGATGAAGAGGGACCGGATCATGGCCTCGGACGAGGGGTTCATCAGGACGTGGGTGAACCAGCGCGCCTCGATCTTCAGGGCGGTGTCGAAGGGCACGAGCGCCCCTTCGTAGACCGAGGACAGCAATGCCTTGGCCGCCGGGAAGGCACCTTGGGTCTTGCCATTCACCATCGCTGAGGCGCCAACAAACGTCATGAAGCCCGCCGGGTGATAGGGCGCGCCGCCCGGCATTTTGTAGCCTTTGGCGTCCCAGGGTTTCACGATGTCGGCGTCCTTTGCAGACAGGACCCAGGCGCGGGCGTCGGCCATGGGGTCGTCAGACACCTCATCAATCAGGCCTGCGGCCTTGGCTTTCTTCGGATCGGACAGCTTGCCCTCCAGCAGGAAGGGGGAGGCGGCCATGGCCCCCATTTTCTTCGACAGGCGGGTGGTGCCACCCATGCCAGGGAAAATGCCCACCATAATCTCCGGCAGGCCGATCTTGGCCTTCGGGTTGTCAGCGGAAAAGATGCGATGACACGCCAGCGGAATTTCGAACCCGATGCCAAGCGCGGTGCCGGGCAGGACGCAGGCCACGGGCTTGCCGCCCTTGAGCGTCTTTGGGTCCATGCCCGCCCGTTCCAATTTGCGCAGAATGCCATGGGCGTTCATCAGCCCGTCCATCAGGCCCTGAGCCGGATCATCTCCGGCCAGAGCCTTCATCTTGGCGATGACGTTCAGGTCCATGCCGCCCGCGAACGTGTCCTTGCCGGAGGTGACGATGATGCCTTTTACGGCGTCATCCCCCAAGGCGTCGTCGATGCAGGCCTCGAAATCGTCCCAGGCTTCCATGGACATGACGTTCATGGATTTGTCCTTCACGTCCCAGGTGATGGTAGCGACGCCGTCGGCGTCTTTGGCAAGGGTGAAGTCGGTCATGTCGGGTCCTCTTTGCAGGATGGGGCCGCACGGTTTGCAGGCCTATGTGAATGATCTTGTGGTCAGGATTTCAGGGGCGTTCATGCAGATATCGGCGTTGCGCACGTCCGAGCGGATGCCCGCCCCCAACCAGCGCGTGCCGTCATGGCGAAGGGACATTACGCCGGTAAACGGCTCCAGGATGGTGGTTGCCCCGCGCAGAACGTAGGTCTCATGGGTGCCGTCGATCCAGTTCGCATCCCCAACCCGGAAAGACGCGCTGCGGCAAATACGGTGATATGCCGTGGCCCCAAGCGTTCCGATATTGGCCCGGAAGGCGGTTGCCAGGACGGTCAGGGCGGGTCCGTCTTCAACGGTGACGTCCCGCTCCTTCGTGGCGATCACATGGGGGTAGGTCATCGTGCGGGTCAGCGTATCGAACTCCGCGTTCCAAACCAGCCTCGACGTCTCATCCAGAAACGCCTGGTAAATGTCCTTGGCCGACGCCGTCACGGGGCCGTCCCGATCTCTGGTGGCTGGTGCCAAGGATGCTGGGTGCTGATGATATTGGCATGGACGTTGCGCGTGGCCACGCGCAGCCAAACGCCGCGCCATCCGCCGTCTTTGCGGATCAGGTGCATGTCGCTGTCCCAGGGCGTCAAAACATAGGTCCCGCCGCGCAGGGCGAAGGTCCGGTGGGCGCCGGTGATCAGATCGCCGTCTTCGGGGTCAAACGCCGCGCTCTGACAGATCCGGTGATAGGCTTGCGTGCCCTGCCGCAGCAGGCTGTCCCGGAAACTCTGCAAGGACGTGGTCAATTCCTGCGGGGAATGCAGCGTTGTCGTGGCGTCCACAGTCTCGATCCGGCCTGGAAACGCCATCAGCGCGCACACCCCGTCAAAGTCGCCTTCCCACAAAAGGCAACTGACCGTGTCGAGATGGGTTTGATAGATCTGGACAGGGTCTTGGTCGGTCATGGCAAACCCGTCCTATGGGGGGCGTTGATCTGGACATCGGCATTGCGCACCCGGCACGTGATGCCAGCGCCCATCCAGACCCCGTCGCGCAACACATAGCTGCTGTCTGCCTTGTATGGCTCCACCACGGTCGCTGCGCCGCGCAGAAGGTAGGACGTGTGCCCGCCTTGGATGGACTGCCCATCCGCTGCCATCACGGCGTCCGTGCAGATCCGATGATAGGCCGTCGCGCCGAGTTGCTTCATATTTGCCCGGAAGGCGTCGACCATACGCTCCATTTCTTCGCGGCTTTCCACTCGGGTTTCCACGTTCATGGTGCGCACCGTGTTGGGATAGACGAAGCGCGCGGACAGCGCGCGGATCTGGCCCGTCCAGACAAGCGCGGAAGTCTCGTCCAGAAAGGTCTGGTATATGTCGATCGCCGTCCGGGACATGGGCGGGGTTCAGACGCGTTCGATGATCGTGGCCGCGCCCATACCGGAGGCGACACACAAAGTCGCAAGGCCGGTGCCCTTGCCGGTCCGCTCCAACTCATCGAGAAGCGTGCCGATGATGATCGCGCCCGACGCACCCAAAGGGTGGCCCATGGCAATGGCGCCGCCATTCACGTTGAGCTTGTCATGGTCCACGTCGAAGGCCTGCATGAAACGCAGGACAACAGATGAGAACGCCTCGTTCACTTCAAACAGGTCGATATCGTCGATGGACATGCCGGTATCGGCCAGGATCTTCTCGGTCACTGGAACGGGACCTGTCAGCATGATGGTCGGGTCGGTGCCGATCTTGGCCGTGGCACGAATGCGCGCGCGGGGCGCAAGACCCCATTTCTCGCCGAAGGCTTTGTTCCCAATCAATACGCCAGCCGCCCCATCCACGATGCCAGACGAATTGCCCGCGGTGTGGATATGGTTGATCCGCTCTAGATGCGGGTATTTCATCAAAGCAATCTTGTCGAAGCCGGGCATCACCTCGCCCATGGCCTGAAACGCCGCGTTCAACCCGCCCAGGGACTGCATATCGGTGCCGGGGCGGATGTATTCGTCATGGTCCAAGATCGGCAGCCCGTTGATGTCGCGCACGGTAAAGACCGACTTCTCGAACCGGTTGGCCTTCCACGCGGCGGCGGCGCGGGACTGGCTTTCCATGGCGAAGGCGTCCGCGTCGTCGCGGCTAAAGCCGTATTCCGTGGCGATGATGTCGGCGCTGATGCCTTGGGGCACGAAATAGCTGTTCATGGCGATGGACGGGTCCACGGCAATGGCCGCCCCGTCGGAGCCCATGGCCACACGGCTCATGCACTCCACCCCGCCCGCGATATAGCCATCCCCCGCACCGCCCGCGACTTGGTTGGCAGCCAAGTTTACGGCCTCCATCCCCGACGCACAAAAGCGGTTGATCGACAGGCCCGGGATACGCTCATCCAATTTCGATCCCAGCACAGCAGTCCGCGCCAGGCATCCGCCCTGTTCCATAACCTGCGTGGCATTGCCCCAGATCACGTCCTCCACTGCGTGTCCCTCAAACCCGTTTCGGTCAGACAACTCGTCCAACACCAAGCTGGACAGGCGCGCGGCAGTCACCTCGTGTAGGGACCCGTCCTTGCGGCCTTTGCCACGGGGGGTGCGGATCGCGTCGTAGATATAGGCGTCGGTCATGTATCCTCCTGAAGGTCGCGTCGCGCGACCTGGGTCATTCTTTTGGTAACTGGCAAAGGGCGGCGAAGCGTTTTGCCGCGTCAGCCGCAGGAACAAATGTCAAACCCGCCGCAGCCGATGTCGCCGTCGCACGGGTTGATATCGCAGGTCTTTGACTTGCCGGCCGCAGCCCCGCCCCGGCAGGCCGAGGCTGCCGAGGGCAGATAGGCGCAGCCTTCGGCGCCGCAACACGCCGTGTCACAGAGCCCGTCCTTCCGACGCTGGGCGCGGCGTTCCCGGTCTTCTTCTTCGCTCCGGCGAAGCGCGACATAGGCCGCTTGGCATGCCCGGAACCGTTGGCGGATAAGGGGCAGGGCGCACCAAAACCCGTGGTCGCGAATGGCAAACTTGGCATAACCAGAACACCCGGTGCCGCCATGGGCCACCGAGTAGGCGCAGCGAAACCCTTTGCGTGGGCTGAGATAACGCTGATAGGCACAGATCCCGCCCAAAGCGATGCGTGACAGCATGGCCTCTCCTCGCGCAGTGGCTGATATTTGGCGCAATAACTCATTTGGGCGCCGCCGCGATCTCCGAGGCGTGCCATTTGGCCAGGGCGGATTTCGACAGATGCGCCATGGGCTCATGGATCATCTGGCCCTGGCTATAGGCATAAAGTTCGATCCTGCGAGGGCCGAGCCGCATCCCATAGATAAGGTCGTCCCCCGTGCGCAGGACATAGCTGCCATCGGTCTTCTTTGCGCCTGCCAATTCGTGCCAGAACCAGCCGATGAACTCGACGGCTTGCGACGGGTTCGCCCGCTCCATCAAAAGCAGTGCGGCAAGGCCCACGGGATGGGATCTGGCGTGGTCTTGCAGAACGCGGGCCTGGGCGCGCGGCACCGTCACGATTGGGGGGCTGTCATGGCCGTCAATCTGGCGCTGGCGCAGACTGATTTCGGTGCCCGTGACCAAGCCGACCAGATCCCCCACGTTGGAGGTTAAATCCCACGTCTCTGCCGCCGTGTCCCAGGGGGTGCTCGGGCCTGTCTGCGGCGTCGTTCGGCGGGTTGCCGCGTGGATTTCAAGAATGTCACCCGGCACGCCCGCACGCCCCGCCGCGGCCGCCCGAAAAAGGCCGACGCCTGGATCGACCAACCCGGCCTGAAGCTGCCGTGCCGCATCACGGCGGATGGCCTCGGCCGGGTCCGGGTCCACTGGGGCGGCCGCCTTAGAGAAAGGCCAAACCCTCAAGCCTGCGCCTCGCTCCGGGGCAGGGCGGGGGGCATTAAATCATAGGGATGTTTCCAGCCGGGCAGGGCGCTGATCCGGTCCAGCCATGCGTCGATATGGGGCCACTGGGCCCGGTCGAAGCCAAAAGGTTCCGGATAGTAGAGGTACGAACAACAGGACAGGTCCGCATTGGTGACACCGTCGCCCACGATCCATTCGCGCCCCTCAAGATGAGTGTTCAGCACCTCGTACGCGGGTCGCAGGCGCCCCTGCAGGAAGGCAATCGCCTGTTCGGGCCGCTTCTCGGGGGATAGAAAATTCATCAAGAACCGCGTCACACCCGCCTGAGAGCTGAGCTTGTGATTGTCCCACAGGACCCAGCGAAGAACTTCGTACTTGTCTTCCGCGGCGCCACCAAATTTCCCGGTCTGATCCGTGATCCACTGTTGGATGGCGCCGGATTGGCTCAGGCGCGTGCCGCCCGCTTCCAGCACGGGGGCCTCCCACATGGGGTTATCGGCGCGCCATTCGGGGGACCGGGCCTCTCCGGCGAAGAAGTCCACAAAGACCACCTCCCACGCCAAGCCCGACAATTCCAACGCCAGGGCAGCCTTGTAGCTGTTGCCGGATTCCCCAAAACAATGGAGCTTGATGGTCATCTCTGCGCCTCCTCCCAAGGGCTTTGGTCATCCGGCGCCCTGGGCCCGGGCGATCCCATGTCTTTTCGGGCGCACGGCGCCCATGTCAGCCACTGCCGCCTTTCGGGCGACGGGCCGCCAGCATGGCCTGGTGCTGCGCCAGCCGGTGCGGCGTCGTCTCCGGGTGGAGGATCGTGTCGATGTTCTCGAACACGAATGACAATGCTTCGCCCTCGTCTAACCCAACCTCTTCGGCGAACTTTCGCAAGCGCCGATAGCCAGCCTCGCTCATGCGAGCGGGAAAGCGTCGGGTCAGGCGTTGGGGGCCGGGCATCGTCTCTCCTCTCGGTGTGCTATGGGCCGGAGACGTCCCCGGCCCGCACAATCAGAACGCAGACGGCTCCAGCGCCATGACCGGATCGGCGCCGGACTGAATGCGGGCCAGGTGCATCTTCGTGGCAGGCAGCTGGCGCGCCATGTAGTAACGCCCGGTCGCCAGCTTCGCCTCTAGGAAGTCGCGGTCCGCCCCGTCCTGCTGCAACGCGACGTGGGCCGCCTTGGCCATCTTGCCCCACATCAGCCCCAGACACACATGCCCGAACAGATGCATAAAGTCGTAAGAGCCGGACAAAGCGGCATTGGGATTTTTCATCCCGTTCTGCATGAAATACATGCCCGCCTCCTGCAGGTCCTTGCTGGCCGCCTTCAGCGGATCAATGAAGCCCTTCATCGCCTCATCGTCTTTATGTTCGGCGCAGAACGACTTGACCATGTCAAAGAAGGCCATGACATGCTTGCCGCCATCTTGCGCCAGTTTCCGTCCCACCAGGTCAAGCGCTTGGACGCCATTGGCCCCCTCATAGATCATGGCAATCCGGGCATCGCGGGCGAATTGGGACATGCCCCATTCCTCGATATAGCCGTGGCCGCCATAAACCTGCTGGGCGTTGGTGGCGTACTCAAACCCCTTGTCGGTCAGGAAGCCTTTGATGATCGGGGTCAGCAAGCTGATCAGCCCGTCCGCGTCGGCATCGTTGTTGCGATGCGCCCGGTCGATCATGCTGGCCCCCCAGAACACGAACGCCCGCGCGCCTTCGACAAAGGATTTCTGGTCCATCAGGTTGCGGCGAATGTCCGGGTGCACGATCAGCGGATCGGCAGGGCCGTCTGGGTTCTTCGTGCCCGTCACGTCGCGCCCCTGCAGGCGGTCCAACGCATAGGCCAGGGCATTCTGATAGGCGATTTCCGCCTGGGCATAGCCTTGCAGACCAACGCCCAACCGGGCCTCGTTCATCATGGTGAACATGGCCCGCATGCCCTTATGCTCCGCCCCCAAAAGGTAGCCGGTCGCCTCGTCATAGTTCATCACGCAGGTGGAATTCCCGTGGATGCCCATCTTTTCTTCGATCTTGCCGACGGACACGCCGTTGCGGGCCCCAAGGGTCCCTTCGTCATCGACCAGGATTTTCGGCACAATGAACAGCGACACGCCTTTGATGCCGTCCGGCGCGCCCTGGATCTTGGCCAAGACCAGGTGGACGACATTGTCGGCCATGTCGTGATCCCCGGCGGAGATGAAGATCTTCTGCCCGCTTATCTTATAGGTCCCGTCTTCCTGCGGCACGGCCTTGGTCCGCATCAGGCCCAGATCGGTGCCGCAATGGGGCTCCGTCAGGTTCATGGTGCCCGTCCACTCGCAGGTGTTCATCTTGGGCAGCCACTTATCCTTCTGTGCGTCCGTCCCATGGGCCAGGATCGCCGAAACCGCGCCATGGGTCAGGCCGTAATACATGTTGAAGGCCATATTGGCCGACGACAGAACCTCCCCGACGATGGTGTAGGACATATAAGGAAGCCCCTGACCGCCATATTGCTCGGGCGCGTCAAGCGCGGTCCAGCCGCCATCGCGCAACTGGTCAAATGCGTCCTTGAAGCCAGCCGGGGTTCGCACGACCCCATTCTCAAGCGTGCAGCCTTCTGTGTCGCCCACCGCGTTGAGCGGGTGGATGACCTCGCTGGCCAACTGCCCCACGGCCTCCAGGATCGCGCCTGTAAAGTCGCGATCAAGGTCGCCGTAGCCTGGGATTTCCTGCTCGGACACGTTCAACACATCATGGAGAACGAATTGCATGTCTTTGGTGGGGGCAGTGTAGCTGGGCATCTCAACTCCTGTTGGGTTGCGCAGGGCCCTGCCTCAAGGACCCTGCCACATCTGGTCCGTTAGCCGGCCTTTCGCGGTTGCATCTGGGCAAGCATCTTTTCGCCCCACCGCAACTGCTCTTCGAGGTCAGCAATGGCTTCATTCAACTCGTCACGTTGGCCGACCATATTGGCCAACCGCTCGCGTCCGATCTCATAGGTGCGGGCAAACTGTGTGAACTGGCCATCGCCAAGGTCATACAGGTCCAGCAATTGGCGGATTTCCTCCAACGAAAAGCCAAAGCGCTTGCCGCGCAGGATCAGCTTCAGTCGGGCACGGTCGCGACGGGTAAACCACCGCTTCTGGCCTTCGCGCGTTGGAAACAACAACTCTTTCGCCTCATAGAAGCGCAGCGTCCGTGGCGTGACTTCAAACGCATCACACATTTCGCGGATCGTCATCAATTGATCAGACATCCTTTGGTCCATCCTCGGGTTCGTTTCACGTTGGCGCGGAGCCGAGATGCGAACCTCTGCTTATTGTTACAAGATAGAATGACGTTTACGTAACCCGGACGTTACGTCATTTCTGAGTTTACGTAAGGAACGCATACGTCAACGTTCCTCCAGCGCAACTTTACTTCGCACTCATGGTTAAATTTTAGGGAAATCGGGGGCAAATTTCCCCGTACAAAGCGCTTTGAGTCGGGGATTGAGACTGATTGTCTCGAATTTTCGCACAATCTCAGCCAAGGACGACGTCACGACTTTTGGGCCAAATCATCGACCACACCGTCGCGCAGACGGCGCAATTCTTGGATGGCTTCTTCCAGGTGCCGCTTGCGCTCTGCCAGTTCCTCAAGCTGCTTGTCTGCCATCTCGATCCAGGTGGTCATCTGGGTGCGCCCCTCTGGATCGGCATCGTAAAGCTCCAGCCATTGCCGGATTTCTTCGAGCGAGAAGCCGAACTTCCGCCCCCGCAGGATCAGGGTCATGCGCGCAATCTCTCGGGGACCATAGAACCGGGCACGCCCTTCCCGCTCCGGGAACAGCAATTCGATGTACTCATAATGGCGCAGCGTGCGCGGGGTCACGTCAAAGCGTGCGCACATCTGTTTGAAATCGAGACGTTCCGGCATGTCTGTCCTCCTGGGCCAGAGTGTCGCATGTGTCGGGACCGGATGTCTATTGCGGGGCAGATCGCCCACCAAAAGCGCAACCTTGTGCTTTCCTCCCCAATCAAGGCATGACCCGTTTATGACGGACGCATCCAAACGGGCCGCCGCTGCGCGCCAATTCATCTCCGCTTTGCCCCATTGCCGGGCCCTCAACATGGTCGTGGATGAGGTGGCGGCGGGCATGGCCGTGATTTCCATGCCCTGGGCGCCCGAATTGGTCGGCGATCCGGTCACGGGCGTGATCCATGGCGGTGCGGTTTCTGCGCTGATGGACACAAGCGGCGGCGCGGCAGTGCTGTGTCACCCCGATGCCCCGGCCATGACCGCCACCATGGACCTGCGGATCGATTACATGCGTGCCGCCAAACCCCATCAACGCATCACGGCGCGCGCGGTCTGTCACCACATGACCCGTTCGGTGGCGTTCGTGCGGGCCGAAGCCTTTGACGAAGAAGACGGGGGCCCCGTGGCCGTGGCCAATGGGGCGTTCACCGTGGTGGGCGGAACATGAAGGCCCCCGAACCGATCCAGGTGGTCAAGCAACGCCGCGATGCCGCCCTGGCAGGGCTGGTGGAGGGCGTGCCCTACATCCAATACCTGGGCATCACGTTCGACCGGCGCGGCGATGAACTCACCGGCGTGCTGCATTATGACGACAAACTCATCGGCAATCCGGTCCTCCCCGCGCTCCATGGCGGGGTCACGGCCGCCTTCCTAGAGGTGACCGCCATCGTATCGCTCAGTTGGACGCTGCTTTGGGACGATCTGGAAACGGGCCGCCTTGACCCTGAGGCGCTGACCGCTGACGCGGAGGCGCGCCCGCGCCTGCCCAAGACCATCGACTTCAGCGTCGACTACCTTCGGTCGGGTCTGCCGCGCGACGCCTATGCCCGCGCGCGGGTCAACCGCTCCGGGCGGCGCTACGCCTCGGTCCATGTGGAGGCTTGGCAGGACAACCGCGATAAACTCTTTGCGCAAGCCACGGGCCACTTCCTCATGCCGCGACGGGACGGGTGACCGACACCCTCAGCCACAGACGGGTCCTAAAGATTGCGGTGCCGGTCGTGATCTCCAACGCGACTGTCCCGATCCTGGGCGCCGTGGACACGGGCGTCGTGGGCCAACTTGGCGAAGCCGCGCCGCTGGGCGCCGTGGGGATCGGCGCCATCATCCTGGCGGCGTTCTATTGGCTCTTCGGCTTCCTGCGCATGGGTACAACTGGCATGACCGCCCAAGCCATCGGCGCGGGGGATGATGGCGAACGGGTGGCCCTTCTGATCCGGGCGTTGCTCATCGGGGCGGGGGCGGGCGTATTGCTCATCGCCGGCCAAAGCGCACTCTTCGCGGGCGCCTTCTGGCTGTCCCCTGCAACACCGGAGGTGGAGGGGCTGGCGCGCACCTACCTCTCCATCCGCATCTGGTCCGCCCCGGCGGCCATCGCGCTCTATGGCATCACCGGCTGGCTCATCGCACAGGAACGCACGACCGAGGTTCTGATCCTGCAAATCCTCATGAACGGCGTGAATATCGCCCTGGACCTGGTCTTCGTCCTCGGTCTCGGCTTTGGGGTCGAAGGCGTCGCCGTCGCATCCCTCATCGCGGAATGGTCGGGGCTGGCCTTGGGTCTCTGGTTCTGCCGCCGCGCGTTCCACGGGTCCGCTTGGTCCGACACAGCCCGGATCCTGGATCCCGCCCGACTGCGCCAAATGGCAACGGTGAACGGCGATATCCTGATCCGGTCCGTCCTCCTCCAGGGGACCTTCCTGACCTTCGTTTTCCAAAGCGCCGACGTCGGTACCGTCACCCTGGCCGCAAACCAAGTGCTGTTGCAGTTCCTCTATGTCACCTCTTACGCGCTGGACGGCTTTGCTTTCGCGGCCGAGGCGCTGGTGGGCCAGGCCTTTGGCGCACGCAATCCCGCGACCTTGCGGCGCGCCGTGTGGCTTGCGGGGCTCTGGTGCGTCGGCGTCTCGGCCGGGATCGCGCTTTTGTATTGGTTTGCCGGGCCCCCATTGATCGACCTGTTGACCACCGCACCCGACGTGCGAGAGACCGCGCGCGATTTCCTGCCATGGGTCGTGCTCAGCCCGCTCCTCGGTGTCTGGCCGTTCCTGCTGGACGGTGTGTTCATCGGGGCCACTCGGACCCGCGACATGCGCAACATGATGGTGCTCAGCACGGCGGTCTATGGCGTAGCCCTGCTGGCGCTCGCCCCGGTCTTCGGCAATCACGGCCTGTGGATGGCCCTCATGATCAGTTTCATCGCGCGGGGCGCCACCTTGGCCTGGCGCTACCCCGATCTTGAACGCGCCGCCGACCGCTAGCGTCGCCGGTCTCTCTCCATGTCCGAGACGCCCACCGCCGGTCCCTGGTCAGCGATTGCCGCGTCGCACAAACCGCCCGGCTTCTGCCGCCGCCATCTTCAGGGCGCGCGACTTGTTCACCGTCTCCTGCCACTCATCGGCGGGGACCGAGTCGTGGACGACGCCACCCCCCGCCTGCACATAAAGCTTGCCGTCCTTCACGACACCGGTGCGGAGCGCGATGCACATGTCCATGTCCCCGCCCGCGCTGAAATAGCCCACGCCGCCGCCATAGACGCCCCGCTTCTCCGGCTCCAACGCGTCGATGATCTCCATGGCGCGCACCTTTGGCGCGCCCGAGACCGTGCCCGCCGGCAACCCGGCCAACAGCGCGGACAGGGCGTCATGGTCATCCGACACCTCCCCCACCACGTTGGACACGATGTGCATCACGTGGCTGTACCGCTCGATGATGAACTTCTCGGTCGGTCGCACGGTGCCCGTCTTGGCGACCCGCCCCACATCGTTGCGCCCCAAATCCAGTAGCATCAAATGCTCTGCCAGCTCCTTCTCATCGGCCAGCAAATCCGCTTCCAGCGCCTTGTCCTCGTCTGGGGTGGCCCCCCGGGGCCGGGTGCCCGCGATAGGGCGGATGGTGACTTCGTTGCCGAACACCCGAACCAAGATCTCGGGCGAGGCGCCGATGATCTGAAACCCGCCCATGTCAAAATGGAACATAAACGGCGACGGGTTCGTCCGCCGTAACGCGCGATATAGGGCAAAGGGCGGCAGCGGAAAATCATAGGTCCAGCGCTGCGAAGGCACGACCTGAAAGATATCGCCCGCCGCGATATGCTCCCGCGCTGTCTCCACGGCAGCTTCATAGGCCTCTCGGGTGAAGTTGCTGACCGGCTCCGCCAATTCAAACGGCTCGGCCATGTCTCGGGGCTCCGTCACGGCGCGCGACAGGGCCGACAGCGCCTCTTGCAACCGCTCCGCCGCTTGGGCGTAGGCTGCGCGGGCCGGCGCCTCCGCAGAATGCCAGACCGGCGCGACAAGGATCACCTCGCCCTTGACCCCGTCCAACACCGCCACGACCGACGGTCGCGTGAGCATCGCATCCGGCAGGTCCAGCGGGTCGGGGTTCACATCGGGCAGATGCTCCACCAAGCGGATCATGTCATAGCCCAGATACCCGAACAGCCCGGCACAGGCCGCGGGCAGATCCTCGGGCAGGTCGATCTTGCTTTCCGCAAGAAGGGCGCGAATGGCCGCCAGCGGCGGGCCCGCATCGACCCACGCGTCCGGGTCCCACCGGGCCGCCCGGTTCACACGGCTGCGCGCGCCTCGACACTCCCAGATCAGGTCCGGTTTCATGCCAATGATCGAATAGCGCCCGCGCACCTCGCCCCCGGTGACGGATTCCAGCACGAACGAAAACGGCTGCGCCTCGGCCAGCTTCATCATCAACGACACCGGCGTGTCCAAATCCGCGGGCAGCCGCGTCCACAGAACCTGGTTCAGGCCCGCCCCATGACCCGCCTCAAACGTCGCAAAATCCGGAGAGATCATAGCGCCTCACATGCCCCCATGGGCGCCCGGCGCGCCACCGCCCAACTGCACATGGATCGCGTTCAGGACGTTCCGGTCCACGCTAAAGCCCGCTGCTTCTTGCACGGCGCGCCCATACGCGTTGAACACGTCTGTGGAGATTTCGTTGCGCAACGTGCTCTCTAGCGTCTGTCGCAGGCTGGCCGTGTCGCCGTCATCGCCATCCGGCGGCGTGATCGCGTCCAGCCGCACCACGAAGGCCCGGGTCGCATCACCGCGCAGGGCAAAGACGTCCCCGGCCTCTGCGCCGAAGATAAGGTCCACAACCAGGCTGGGCACCCCTTCAACGGTGCCATTGCGCTCCAGCGCCTCCAATGCCTCCGGCGCCAGCCCAAGCGCCTCAAACGTATCGCCGTCGCGCAGCGTGGCTGCCAGGCTCTCGGCCTGGGCTTCCAACCGGTCCGCTGTGCTCTCGGCTTGCCACGCGGCCTCGACCTCGGCGCGGATCTCCTCCAGGGGGGGCGTCGCGGGCGGCACGATCTCGTCCAGGCGCAAAGCGAACAGGCCGCCATCGGCCAGCCCTTCCAGTTCTGGAAAATCGTCATCCGTCACCGCCAAAGCCGCCGTGCGGAACGCCTCATAGGCCGCAATTCCGTCCGTCTCGCCCGGGCGCAAAGCGATGCTGCCCAGCTCCATCTCCGTCTCTGCCGCGATCTCCTCCAGGGTCGCGCCCCCGGCCAACAGGTCGTCAATGGCCTCCCGTGACCCGTCGATCAAGCGGCGTGCCGTGTCCTGCCGCGCGGTCCGGGTCAGGTCGTCGCGTACCTCATCCAGCGGCACCTCAGTCGCGTCCAGCACCGCATTCACACGGTACAGCGTCGGCCCCAGCGATGTCTCCACCGGGCCCGCGATCCCGGGCTCTTCCAGCGCAAACAGCGCGTCGCCAATGGGCCCGTCCACGTCGTCGCGCGCGATCTCTCCCATATCCACGTCGACAAGCGTCAGGCCCCGGTCCGTCACCAAGGCGTCAAACGTCGTCTCTCCGGCCTCCAGGGCGGCCAAGGCCGCATCGGCGGCGGCTTGGTCGGCAAAGGCCAGGCGTTCCGCCAACACGCGGGCCGGTTGCCGGAAAATGTCGGCGCGCGCCTCGTACAACTCCAGCACCCGCTCTTCGCTGACCTCGACCGTGTCGGCCAACGCATCGGGTGTCACCCAAGCATAGGTGATCTGGCGCGTCTCTGGCACGGCAAAGCGGTCCAGATTGTCATCGTAGAACTGCTGCATATCCTCGGGGGAGGGGGCGACGGGCCCCGTGGGCAATGCCGCCACCGTCACTTCGGCAAAGGTCGCGTCCCGCGTCTCTGCCAGCCAGGTGACGATTGTGTCCGTGAACACCTCGGGCACGGGGATGCCACCAATGACCGCCGCCTGTAAAATCTCCCGTGCGCCATCGGCCCGCACTTGGTCCTCATAGCGGCTTTCGTTCAGGCCATTTTGGCGCAAAGACTGGGCATAGACCTCCCGATCGAATTGCCCCGTCATCCCCTGAAAGGCCTGCGTGCCCAGAATCCGCGTGGCCACTTCTTGGTCCCCGATGGACACGCCCATCTCGGACGCTTCATGCTCCAGCGCGGCGCGCGTCAACAGACCCTCCAGGATCTGCCGGTCCATGCCGAACAGCTGCATCTGTTGCAACGTCAACGCCTGGCCGGTGCGCTGCGACATCGCCCGCTGTTCGTTCTGGATGGCGCGCGCATAGTCATTCACCGACACTTCGCGGCTGCCCACTGTGGCCAGTGTTTGAAGGGACCCGCCGAATTGCCCGACCCCAAAGCCGCCCAGGGCCAGGATCAACAGGCCTAGAATGGCCCAAACGACGATATTCGATGCCTTCGGCTTTCCTGTCTCTTTGGACATGATCTGACCTCCCTGCGCCTCTAACCCGACCTCCTACGAGAGGGCGCGCGCGGGGACAAGGTGGCCGCGGTCACAAGCCTGTCTCGGTCACCGCCGTCAGTCGCGCGAACAACGTGTCGATCCCGTCCATATCGGCATTGGCAAAGGCGATGCGCACCGTTGCCTCCGCCCGCCCGGACCCGCCTTCGTGGCAAAGGGGGCCAAACATCGTCCCCGGCAAGACCAACAGCGACGCCGCCGTCACCAAGCGCTGCGCCACCGCATCAGACCGGTGGTCAAACGGATGCGCCACATAGGCGAAATACGCGCCGCAGCCCAAAACCGTCCAGTCCGGCAACGCCGCAAAGCCCCGTTCCATGGCGGCGCGGCGGGCCAAGATCTCCTGGCGTTCCTCGGCCAACCACGGCCCCAGGTTCTGCATCCCCCAAAGGGCGGCGCGCTGGCCCAAGCCGTTGGGGCAGATCGTCACCGAATCGAGCCACTTTTCCACCTGCGCCAGGCGTGACGGCGCCGCACAGATCGCACCCACCCGGTGCCCGGTCAGGCGATACGCCTTGGAGAAGCTGTAAAGCTGGATCAGCGTGTCATCCCAATCGGGGTCTCGGAACAGATCGTGGGGCGCGCCCCCCTGGCTGTGAAAATCGCGATAGGTCTCATCCACGATCAACGCCAGGTCATGGCGGCGCGCCAAGTCCCGAAACGCGGCCATCAACGCGGCCGGGTACTCGACCCCGCCCGGATTGTTGGGGCTGACCAGCACGATGGCCCGCGTGGTGGCGTCGATCAACGCTGCCGCCGCCTCTGGGTCCGGCAACAGATCCGGCCCCGTTTCCAGCAGCCGGGTGCCCACCCCGACCATGTCCAGCCACATTTTGTGGTTGAAGTAGTAAGGCGTCGGCAACAGGACCGTGTCCCCGGCCTGCGCCAAAGTGGCGATTGTTGCCGTGAAGGCTTGGTTGCAGCCCGAGGTGATGGCCACCTGGTCGCCATGGACCGCGCCGCCATAGGCTCGGGTCCAATCCTCCGCCACTTGCGCGCGCAGGGCCGGAAGGCCCAGGACAGGGCCGTAAAGATGCGCTGTGGTGTCGTCCAAAACGATGTCCGCCATGGCCTGTCGCAACGGGGCCGGGGGCGGGTCCGATGGGGCCGCTTGGCTCAGGTTCAGAAGCGGCCGGTCCGCCGGGAAGGTGGCGGCCTCAATCCAGCGGCGGGCCTCCATCACGGGCGGGGCGAAGGTGGCGGCAAGATGCGGGTTCAACGGCGCTGACATGGTGGAAACCGTTAGGCCCTCTGCCCATCCGCCGCAATCGTGCGCGACCAATTTCCTTCTGAGAAGGAAATTCCCCTGCGCCCGCACGCACCCATTGGCTTAGAACGGGATCTCATCATCCATATCGGCCGGACCGCCATAACCGCCTTGGGTGCCACCGCCCTGTTGGGACCCGCCGCCGCCTCCGCCGCCGTAGCCGCCGCGGTCATCGCCGCCATAGCCGCCTCCGCCGCCCGTGCCGCCGGCGCCACCGCCTTCGCCGCGACCATCCAGCATGGTGAGCGTGCCGCCATAATTCTGCAGAACAACTTCCGTCGAGTATCGGTCCTGGCCGGACTGATCCTGCCATTTCCGCGTCTGAAGCTGCCCCTCCACATACACTTTGGAGCCTTTGCGCAAATACTGCTCCGCCACGCGGACAAGACCTTCGCTAAAGATGGCTACGCTGTGCCACTCGGTCTTTTCCCGACGCTCTCCGCTGGCTTTGTCGCGCCACTGCTCGGACGTCGCAATCCGCAAATTGCAGACTTTGCCGCCATTCTGAAAACTGCGCACTTCCGGGTCGCGGCCCAGATTGCCGATGAGAATAACTTTATTAACGCTCCCGGCCATGGGGCCCCCTTGGCTGTGTGATGGTTGATTCTGCTTTCGGCCTCCTAGGCCGGTTTGGTTAACTAACTGCTAATGGGCGGGCGTGAAAGGGTTGGCTTGCGCGCGGACGTCGGGTAGCGTGTGCCCCAATTGGACGGGGGACGCTTGCACTTTGTTTTGCAAGGTTTGCCAAGGGCTTTGGTGGGACGGGGCGACGAATATGCGGGTGATGGGGATGGCCTTGGCCGTCATGGTCTTGGAATTTGGGGCCTCTGCTGTGATGCATTCCGCCCTGGCACAGGGGACCTTTTCGTCCCGCAATCGGGCTGATTTGTTCTCCAACCAGACGGCGCTGATGGACCGGCGGCTGTCCAAGCAATACGCCCATTCCACCCGCCTGGTGCCCACCACGCCCGAAGAGATCCGCATCCCCTCCCGCGAAGCGATCCCGCGGTACAACGGCCCCCAACGCTCTCAGTTTATCGGCCCCGCGCGCGAGGCCGCCCGCCGCCATGGCATCCCCGAAGATTTGTTCCTCCGCTTGATCCGACAGGAAAGCGGGTGGAACCCCAACGCCGTCAGCAACAAGGGGGCCATGGGCCTGGCCCAACTGATGCCCGGCACGGCGCGTGGCCTGGGGGTGAACCCGCGCGATCCGATCCAGAACTTGGACGGTGGCGCCCGCTATCTGGCGCAACAATACCGCAAGTTTGGGTCTTGGCGCCTGGCATTGGCCGCCTACAATGCGGGCCCCGGCGCGGTGGAGAAACATGGCGGCGTTCCCCCGTTCCGGGAAACGCGCAACTACGTGCGGGTGATCTTGGGGCGCGGCTAACCCCCGCCGCCCTTTCGACCGCGACGGCCTACAGCGGTTTTCGCTAAACCTGAAATAGGTTTGGCGAAAAACGTCTCAACAAGGCATTGATGTTGCTGCGTTTCGCAAAAATCTGGTGCCTCAGGTTTTTCGCGAAACGCTTTAGCGCGAGAACCCCGTGCCCTGCAAAACCCCATGCTCCATGGCATACCGCGTCAGGCCCGCGGTGCTGCTGATGCCCAACTTGCGTTTCAGATTCTTGCGATGGGTCTCTACCGTGCGGACAGAGATATCCAGATCATGGGCCACCTCCTTGTTGGACCGGCCCTGGGCCAGCAACAGCAGGATCGTCTGCTCCCGCGAGGTCAGCGGTTCGGTCCCATCCGCCGGCGGTTCCAGCGCGGTTTCCGCCCCGGTGCACAGATAGCGCCCTCCAGTTCGGACCGTATCAATGGCGCGGCGGATCTCCTCCGTGGGTTGATCTTTCAGGCAGTACCCCGCCGCCCCATGGCGCAGCGCCGTGGCCACATATTCGGGGGCGTCATGCATCGACAGGATCAGGACGGCGATATCCGGGTGCCGCTCTCGCAAAATCTCGGTGGCGGCCAACCCGTCCAGGCGCGGCATGTTCAGGTCCAGCAGGATGACATCGGGGGCAAAGGCTCCCACGCGGTCCACGGCATCCTGGCCATCGCTTAGCGTGGCGACCACCTCTAAGTCGTCATAGGTTTCCAGCAAGGCGCGGATGCCATCGGCCACCATCGCGTGGTCGTCCACAATCATGATGCGTGTCTTGCGGCCCTCGGCGGCCAAGGGCTTCGGCGGGGTTTGGTCGTCCGTCATGCACCAAGCGATAAAAGACGCGGCCCCGTCCAGCAAGGGTTGGCCGGGCGACGCAGTGTTGACGCAACACCCCTTTTTCGGCCCCGCGCACAGGTCCACCGGCGCCCCCCACGCGCTACCCCATCATCCCCGCCAGGGCCAAGATCGGCAACAAGCCCAGCAACCACCCGAGGGAGCCGAACAGGTCCGACCCATCATCGGCCTCCTCCTCCTCGGTGGCGTCGCGCGGGTCGGGCGTATCAGGCGGGGTGGGGATGCTGGGCAACGGGTCCAGCGTGGGGTCATCCTCCGCCGGGGCCGGGTTGCGCGCGTCCCAGGGCACGAATTGCGGGGGGATTTTGGTGCCGTGGTCCAGGGCTTGGGCCAGGGGCCGGAAATCCTTGGCCGGCACAAAATCGGATAGGCGCACCTCCATGATCTCGCCCGCGTCCAGGGTCGCCACGACCACGCCATCCTGATAAAAGTCCTTGGCGGCCAAGGCCTCCACCTCGGGGCGCGCGCTGACGGCGTCGGGGGTGTCGCCCCGCTCCACGCCCAGCACCTTGGCCGACACACGGCCGCCGCCTTGGACCATGGATGTCAGATCGACCGATGTCGTCTCGGTCCGGGCACTGGTCGAGGCGATGTAGAGGACCATTTCCCCGTCGCCGTAAAAGCCGTGGATGTCGGCGCCCTGCCCCTCATGCTCGGTCACTTGCGGGCGGTTCGGCGCGAAGTCCAGCAAGGTCTTGCCCGGCAAGCTCCGCGCCATCATGGCGAACATCTCCCCGCCCACGGTCAGGTCGCCATCGTCCCGGTCCGTGCTCAGCGCGTTGCGGGTGTTCTGTAGCAAGGGCCAAACATGGGCGGTGTCCACATCGGCGGCCACCATCGTTTCCATCATGTTGAGCAGTTCATGGGCCTGATCCAGGCCGAAATGCTCATCCCTTTGCAACCGCTGGTCCGAGGCCGAGACGTTCCATTCCGTCACATAGACATCCAGGTCATCGAACCGGTCGCCCCAGTTCTCATTCACTTCCTTCAAGCCGAATTCCCGATGCCCCGGAGAGATCTGGGACCGCGAATAGATATGCAGCACGACACCATCGATGGCATCGCCCTCGTCTGGGCTGAACTCTCGCAGGATCAGGTGGTCGTTGACGGCGCGCCAGTTCACGCCGCCATTGGCGAATAAGACCTCGTCCCCCAGATCCGTCTCGTACCGGTCGTTCAGGGTCGAGAGCACGCGGAAGCCGGGCTGCCCCTCAAACTCCTCACTGAGGTTAGAGAAGCCGTGATTCGTGCCCGCCTGCACGATGACGTCGATGCCCGGGTCCCGGCCTGTGGTCATCATCACCAGCGACATCTCGTCGTCGATGATATCCGCCATCCGCGACGACACGCGACCGTATTCAACGGCCGTCATCTCTCCGCTGCCCCAATATTCATTGCCGATCTCAAAGGCGGCAACTTCTGCTTTGCCATACTCCCCGGTGGCCACGTCGCGGACGAAGCCGCGCAATTCCGCCTCATCGAAGGCCGGGAACCGGTCGCCATTGGCATCGGCCCGGTTCGACAAATTGTCCCGCGTGGGGATCACAATCGTCGCCGCGTGTCCCTTTGATGCGGCATAGGACATGAAGTCGCTGAGCGGCACAAAATCCCGGTCATTGCCAGAGGCGTCCACCACCCGCGCGTTGTCCGGGTCGCCAATGTCGAAATGCCGTTCGGTCAGGGACCCGCCAGGATAGCGCAGCCCGTTGACCCCCATCTTTTGGATCAGGGGGGCGATATCGCTGTCGCGGCCAAGGGAGTATCGGTCGGCAAGGAAGTTCCCCCCAAACAAATCCGGCGAAATCTGATCGCCTTCAATCAGCGGAATTGAGACAGCAGGCATGGCACCCCTCCGAGACACGTCCTCTCGGGATAGGGGCCAACACCTTCGGAAACGTTTCCATTTGGGAAACAGACCGGACTTTATCGCAATAACTTTAGATATTTATGGCGCGAAGTTTAAGCGTTTTGCCTTACTCAGCGGCTTGTGGCGCGGGGTCGTTCCTGTCGGGGGCCAACAGATGGCTGAGCGGCACTGTCGCCTCAATCACTGTGCCTTTGCCGCCGGTGCCAGGGGTTAGGGTCAGCGTGCCGTCCAATTGTTCGATCCGTTCGGCCATGTTGCGCAGGCCCAGCCCCGTGCCCGGCCCCCGAATGCCCCGTCCATCATCCTCGATCCGCAGGGTCGCTCCCTTGCGGTGGCCGTAGACGCGCACCGACACGGCGGTGGCATGGGCGTGGCGCTCGATATTGGTCAACGCCTCTTGCGCGATGCGGTACAGGGCGGTCTTGGCATCCAGGTCCAGGCGGTTGCGAAACACAACGGTGCCAAAGGCCACCGGCAGGCCGGTCCGGGTTTCAAACGCCTCGCACAGGGTTTTCAGCGCGGGCCCCAACCCCAAATCGTCCAGCACACCGGGGCGCAGGTCATGGCTGATCCGGCGCACCTCGCCGATGGCGCTTTGCAGCCCGTCGATGGCTCCGTCCACGGCCCCTTCGGCCTTGGGGTCGCCCTTGGCGGTCAGGCGCCGGGCCAATTCCAGCTTGTAGCGGATGCCGACCAGGATTTGGCTGATCGAGTCGTGCAGTTCCCGCGCCACGCGCCCGCGCTCCTCCTCCTGGGTGTCCAGCACACGCTGGGTCAACGCCTTCAGCTTCGCATCCGCCAGGCGCCGTTCGCGCACGGTGATCAGGATCCCGCTGGCAAAGACCATCAGAAGGGCGGTCAACGTGATCGCCCCGATCCAAAGGAACTGCTGGCCCACCCGTTCCCGCACTTCCGCCCGGGCAATGGCCGCCTGCGACAGGACATCGTCCAGGAACACGCCGGTTCCGATGGCCCATCGCCAATCCTGCAACCCGGCCACATAGGACAAGATCGTACTTTCTTCGCCCGTGGACGGTTTCTGCCATTGATAGGTGTGATACCCCGACCCCTCGCGTGCCAAGCCGATCAACCGGTCCGTCACCGGCGTGCCCTGGCTGTCGGTCATGCCGGTCCAGTCCTTGCCGATCAGCCAGGTCTGGCGCGGGGCGACAAGGTTCTGACCATTGTAATCGTAGACGAAAAAGAACCCATCCGCGCCGTACACCATCCCCGACAGGATTTGCGTCACCCGCAGTTTGGCCGCCGCATCATCGGGCGCCGCATTGCCATAGATCGTGATAAACGCCGTGCGCGC
The DNA here is from genome assembly GCA_039817645.1 of Pseudomonadota bacterium. GTDB lineage: Bacteria > Pseudomonadota > Alphaproteobacteria > Rhodobacterales > Rhodobacteraceae > Jannaschia. The sequence continues at coordinate 21,741 of JBCBVM010000035.1, forward strand.
CAGCTGCACGTAGTTGCGCAGTTCGCGCCGTTTCGCGTCGATCATTGCGGTTTCAAGCTGCGCAATCTCGCGCTTGGCGGCTCGCTCGGATTGCAGCGTGACCAACACGGCAATGGCACTGCCCGCCAGGATCAGCGGCAGCGCCGCCACCAGCAACAGGCGCTGCCCGTAGGAAAGGCGGGGAAACGTCATCCCCCAAGTGAACGACAGCCGCCCGCCAGATTCCAGGTCTTTCCCATGGACCGACCCCAGTCCGGCCATAATGACGTCGAAATCTTGGATATTGTCGCAGCATGGAGTTCAAATCACCCCCAACCGCCGCGTTTGACCCGCTGGCCGTGGCAGGGACCTATGTCCCCCAAATCGTCATGGGGGCGATCGTTCTGTTTCTGGTCTTGGCGACAATCCAAGCCATGTCACGCCGCACAGGCGGGCAAAAGGTCGGACCACATTTGCACGTTGTCCGGCCAAGCGCGCATCGGGCACCCAAGAACACGTCTTCAGCACCGGTCAAAGGCCAACCCAGCCTCGCCGCGCTCAGCCAATGCGAAGTGACGATCCGGCCCATCATGTCGAAATCGCAAGCATCGTTGGGCAAAAAGTTGCGGGCCTATGCCGACGCAAACGGACTGGCACTGCATGCGGAGACGTCCATGTCCGCGCTTCTTTCGGTGAAGCATCGTTCGGACAAGCAGCGCCTTCAGGGATGGAACGCCATCAGCCGAAAACGGGTCGATTTCTGCCTTGTGGACCGTACCCAAACACCTGTCTGCGTCGTCGAATACCAAGGTCGCGGCCATTGGATGGGTGGTCCAGTCGAGGCGGAGCAACGCGACAAGACCAAACGCGCCGCCCTGGCCATGGCACGCCTGCCGCTGTTGGAGGTGAGGGTCGGCACCCCGTGGCCCGACGTGGAAACCCGCCTCGACGCCCTGATCGGCCAAGTCGACGGGTTGCGCACCCTCGCCGCCAAACCCACCCAGCCCTTCGCGTAAACCCCGCTCACGCTGCATTTGGCATTTGGCCAATGGCTCCCCACATGCTCTGATAGGGAACAACAGGATGGAGGGGCTTTGATGTCACTGAAGAGAATGGCCGTGAAAATGGCAATCGCCTTTGCCGCAGCCAAGGGATACCAGGCGTATCGGCAAAACGGCGGGATGTCCGGGATCAAGCAAAAACTTTCCCAATCAGGGGGCAGCGGGGGTGCGGGCGGCATGCTCGGCGGTGCGGGCGGCAGTGGCGGACTGGGCGGGCTGCTCTCCTCCCTCGGCGGTGGCGCGGGCGGTGGTGCTGCGGCATCCGGTGGCCTGCTGGGCGGTCTGGCGGCCATGGCAGGGGGACGCCAGGACATGGACGCGCCGCAGATGATGGCCCAGGCCGAGTCGGGCCCGGACGACGAAGACACCGCCGCGATCATGATCCGCGCCATCGGCCAAGCCGTGCGCGCCGATGGTCAGATCGACGCCGAAGAACGCGCCGCCCTCAACGATCTGATCGGCCAAGCCGACACCGAGGAGGAGCGGGCCGTGATCGACGTGGCGCTGACCGAGCCGATCCACCCAGAGGCGCTGGCCCGCGACGTGCCCCGGGGCCACGAAGGGGAGGTTTACGCCGCCGCCCTGACGGCCATCGACCCCGACCACCCCGCCGAGCAGGACTTCCTGCGCCGATTCGCCACCGCCCTGGCGCTTGGCGACGCAGAGGTGGCGCGGCTCCATGTGATGGCCGGCAAACCCCTCTGATCGGGCGCTGGACACGCGGTTGGGCGGGCGGGCTTCCCCTCTGCCCATCCGCGGTCTAGGTAGCGCGTGGGAAAGACAAAAGAGGGAGATCGGCATGGCCGAGATCAAGGACCCAGAGAACACCATCATCATCGAGTTGAAGGATGGTCCCGTCACCATCGAGCTTTTGCCAGATGTGGCCCCCGGCCATTGCGACCGTATGAAAGAACTGGCCCGCGAAGGCGCCTATGACGGCGTGGTGTTTCACCGTGTCATCGACGATTTCATGGCCCAAACCGGCGATGTGGAACACGGCAAGGATGGCGGCAACACGGCCCGTGCGGGAACCGGCGGCTCCTCCAAGCCGAACCTGAAGGCAGAATTCTCCGGCGTGCCCCATGACCGCGGCACCGTGGGCGCGGCGCGCTCCCAAAGCCCGGACTCGGCCAACAGCCAGTTCTTCATCAACTTCAAAGACAACCATTTTCTGAACCGCCAATACACGGTCTATGGCCGCGTCATCGACGGGATGGACCATGTGGACGCCATCACCCGCGGCGAGCCGCCCGCCAACCCCGACAAGATGATCAGCGTGAAAGTGGCCGCCGATGCGTAACCCCATCCTTGCCCTCATGCTCAGCACGGCCCCGGCCTTGGCCACAGGGCTGGAAATCGACGTGACCGGAGAGGCGTCCGGCACGATCACCATCGACCTGCTGGAAGATGTGGCCCCAAACCATGTGGAACAGATCACCGCGCTGGCCGAAAGCGGCGCCTATGATGGTGTCGTCTTTCACCGGGTCATCGACGGGTTCATGGCGCAGACCGGCGATGTGCAGCATGGCCGGATCGGTGGCAACATGTCGCTGGCGGGCACCGGTGGCAGCGACCGCGACGATTTGGAGGCTGAGTTCTCGGATCAGCCGTTCGAGCGTGGCGTGGTCGGCATGGCCCGGTCCCGCAACCCCAATTCCGCCAATAGCCAGTTCTTCATCATGTTCGCCCCGGCACCGCATCTCAACGGCCAATACACCGTCGTGGGCCGCGTGACCGAGGGGTTGGAGGTGCTGGACACCATCAAGCGCGGCACGGGCGGCAACGGCGCCGTGGTCGGCGCCCCCGATGTCATGGAAGACGTGCGCGTCATCGATTGACCTAAGCGGCTCGGCGCGCGGTCCCGTGCGCCGGGCGGCTGGGTCGATGCCGGTCCGTCTGGCCGCGCGCGGCCCGCATCGCCCTTCGCCTTGATCCCCATCAAGGGAACGCCGTCAGATTCCCGTTATCTTACGGTCGTGGGCACGCCGCCGACCACAGGGCCGCGCGCGTTCCCGCACCGGCTTTGATCGTCCCATGACGGCGGGGGAGGGTGCCATGGCGCGCCAACAGCGGAAGACCTGTACGATCCATGTCCTAAGGGATGACGGCCGCCCGCCCGGGGCGTTGCCGGGGGCGCAATTCCAGGAAACATGCGCAGGCTGCGGGGATTGCGTGGCCGTCTGTCCGCGACGGGCGCTGCGTTTGGGCAGGGCGGATATGCCGGTCCTGACCGACCCCGGATCCTGCCAAAACTGCGGGCTCTGTGCCGACGTGTGTATGCTGGGCGCCATCCGCCTGACCCAGGCCACGCGGGCCGGGTTGCAGACCGTGCTGACGATGGAACGGCGCTTGGATCAGGGCTGAGGCGACAGATGCATCTTAGCCCCGGACGCCCCCGTACCGCGCGCCTTCTGACGCAGACATTCTAGCACCGAACGGTCATGTAACCCATGGGCCGCTATGATCTTTTTGGCATCTTTCCCCGCGGGGAAAGACCGGGCTGGGCGCATGTTTTGTGCGGCCCATTCCTCTGTCCCGACACTTTGGCATGCGGCAGGTCCGGCGAACAGGCTTTCGGCGGGCGCACCTTCCGCAAACACGACCTCATGGCGCGCGCAGGCGAAGTGATGGTAGGCGACGGGCCGCAGCGACCGGTCCACCTCTACCCCCGGCAGGGCCAGCAGGCGGAGGGCGGGCACCAGAACCTGGGACGCACCGCAAACCCGCGCGGCAATCCGTGATGCCACCAACACCCGATGTTGGCGCGACACACGCAGGTCCCGCTGGGGCAAGCCATGGCCAAGCGCGCCAGCCGCGATGCGAATGGGCAGAAGCCGCGGCTCTCGGATCAGTTCGATGGCGGTGAACACGCGCCGGTTGGTCAGTGTGACGCGCGCCGTGCCCCCATCCAGCACGCGCACACGGTCGCCAACGGCCAAAGCCTCCACGGGGCAGGACCCCTGGGCAGTGGCGATCCGGGTGTCCGCCACAAAGCAAACGGCCGTGAAATCCGTGGAATCGATGCCGATTTCGATCAGGTCCCAATTGCCGCTATTGCCGCCCGTCCCAAAAATCCGGACTGTCGTGACCGCCGTCGTGAAGTGCAAGAACCCCAGACTGCCATCGTCGAAATTGCCTGTGCTGGTCATGCCGCCTGTGGCGCTGATGACATGGGTCGCGGCCCCGGCTTGGGTGAATTCGACCGATCCATCGGCGATGGCCGCGTTCAGGTCCACTTGGATGCCGTCGATTTCCACGAAGTAGATCTCGCCCGGGTTGCTGCGGTTGAAGCTGAGTGTCATGCCCCGAACGGGTTGGTCGAAGGTCACGGACACCGTCTCGCTGCCATCGGCGGTCACCTGGGCGCCGCGATCCGATCCGGCGCGCGAAATGGTGTTCACGTTGGCAGACACAGTATAGCCCACCGATCCCCCATCACTGGTGGTCAGCGTCCCAGACGCGCCGTTCGCGTAATCATCTATGACGTCCGTGAATGACATCGCTGCCTCGGGCGTTTCTTCTTTTCTAACCGCGCGGTGCAGATACTCAGAAATTGAGATGATTTTGTGGCGTTTCTTTCCGACCGCCGACAAGGCTTATCGGATCGGCTCTAGCCCATCAGCCGCGGGTCGAAAGGATAGCGGGTCAGGTTTTCAAACCCGTCTTCGGTGATCACCACCTGATCCTCCAACTTGATGGAAAAGTCGCCGCCTTCCGGCGACACCAATACCTCAACGCAAAGCGTCATTCCGACTTCAAGGGCATAGGCATCGAAGGCGCCTTCGACATAGTGGTCGGAATAGGCGATCAATGGCCATTCATCGCACAGGCCCACGCCATGCATGAGACAGCCATATTTCTGTTTCTGGAACTCGGGGCGCAAGACATGGGTGCCGAATGTCAGGTCGGCCAGGGGCACGCCGGGTTTCAGCATCTCCATATTGGTCTGGATGTGGTCGACGGCATGGCGCATGGCGTCCACCATATCCGGGCGCGGCGGCGTGTCGTCGCCCAGCCACCAGGTCCGGCTAAGGTCCGCACAGATGCCGTATGGCCCCACCAGATCCGTGTCGAAGGCAACGATTTCGCCCTCCGATACCTCACGCGGGCCACATTCCTGGAACCAGGGGTTGGTTCGCGGCCCAGAGGTCAGCAGCCGCGTCTCGATCCATTCCCCGCCGCGGCGGATATTGGCGGCATGCATCTCGGCCCAGATATCCGCTTCGGTCACGCCGCCCAAGGGCACATGGGTGCGGGCAAAATCCTCCATGTCGGACATGGCCGCTTCGCAGGCATGGATCGCACAGCGCATGGCGGCGATCTCATCGGGGCATTTCACGGCGCGGGCCTTTTCGGTCAGCTCCTCTCCGGGGGTGACCGTGATCCCCGCCGCTTCAAGGGCGCGCAAGCCGTGGAGCATGGGTTTGTCGCAGCCGATCTGTTGGATGCCGCCGCCATGTTCGGCCAACAGATCGCGCACGTCGCTGGCAAAGACGTCGGCCGCGGCCCCGACGCGGTCGCCACGGTCAAAATAGAACAGGTCCGCGCCGGACCGTTGCTCCCGCACCAAGGGGTTGAACGTGCTGAGGAATGTGCCGTTCCGATAGTCCCAGATGACCATATACCCATCGGCACAGACCAGAACCGCACGGAAGGGGTTGTGGGTGTTCCAAAGCTGCATGTTCGTGCTGTCGGTGGCGTAGCGGATGTTGAGCGGGTCGAACACCAACAGCCCGCCATAGCCCCGCGCCTGGATGCCCGCCACCAAGCGGGACAGCCGGTAGGTGCGCATCTGTTCCAGGTTGGGCAGGTCCAGGCCATCCGCGTCCCATTCGCGCAAGGCCAGAAGGGTGGGCCCAATCTCCATCCGGTCGGCCAGGTTCGGGGATCCGTCGCCCAGGCGCGCCCCGCGGCTGGGGTCGATCTTGCGCCTATCGCGCATGTGGGCGGGGCTGTGATCCTTCATGGGCGGTCCTTCCGATAGGGTCACGTTGCGGGCGTTTCCCCATGGGATCGCGCAAGAAACCGACATATCACCCGTCGCATGGAGATTACGCAGCGCGCCTTGCCTTTCACCCCTTGGGCCGATCCGGCCCTGTCGCGCCTGCCCGGGATGCGCCCGGTGACGGGCCCGTGGATCATTGTCGACGATGCGTATGACCCCCAAATGGCCGAGCGGGCGCGGATCTTGGCGGCCCATGGCCCGGCTGTGCTGGCCCAAGTGCCAGGGTCAGCGCCTGCCGTGGCCGAACTTTGGGAGCATGTCCTGGATGGCGTGCCGGACGGGTTCCGGCGGCAGGGCGACAGCATGATCTGCCCGGATGGGCGCCCGGTGGACTTGGCGGTGCCGGGCCTGCGGACGCTGGCCCATCTGCTGCAGGAGGACCTGTTGCTGTTGCAGCGACGCGGGGAGGAGCATGTGCTGATCGCCGGGGTGCTGTGCTTTCCCGCCTCCTGGACCCTGGCCGAGAAGATGGGTCGCCCGCTCAGCCGGATCCACCGGCCCGTGCCCGCCTATGACGACGCGTTGGCAGGGCGGGTGCAGCGGCTGTTCGACCATGTGCGGCCGGGGCGCCCTCTGTGGCGGGCCAATGCCTTGGGCTATGCCGATGCCGCGCTCTATCAGCCGATGACCGAGGCCGCGCCGCGGCCAGTGGACGGGGCGATCCGGTTCCTTCGGTCAGAACGGCAAACGGTGCTGCGCTTGCCGAAAACCGGCGCAATCCTGTTTGCGGTGCACACCTATGTGGTGCCCGTAGACCGACTCACGCCAGAACAGCGGGATACCTGTCCCGTCCTTTGAGCAGTAAAGCTGGCGTTAATCCTGCCGCGATGTGCGGTGGATTTTGGCCTGTCTGTTGCCAATTCGCCGCAGGAAAATACAAACAATTCAATGGGATGTTTCGCGTGCGAAACGTTTCAGGGGGCTGCGAAGTGTTTCGACAATTTCAGACCCTGGCCTTGGTAGTTCGACGCAATGTCCTGGCCATAAAGCTGTCCGGGCACGTCGGCCATCTTCTCATAGACCAGGCGCCCGACGACTTGGCCGTGTTCCAACACGAAAGGCGCCTCATGGCAACGCACCTCTAGCACGCCGCGCGCGGGCAAGCCGTGGCCGAAGCCGGGGTCGAAGAAACCTGCGTAATGCACCCGAAATTCCCCCACCATGGCCAGGTAGGGCGCCATTTCGGCGGCATGGTCGGGCGGGATGGTGACGGCTTCCTGGCTGACCAAAATGTAGAACGCGCCGGGGTCCAGGATGATGTGGCGGCGGTCGGTGCGGATCGCCTCCCAGAAGTCGCGGGGGGCGTAGTGGCCCAGCTTGTCCAAGTCGATGACACCGGTATGGGGTTTGGCCCGCCACCCCACCAGATCGCCCGCGCCGGGTTGTAGATCGACCGAGAAGCCCAAGCCATCGTCGATGACGGGCGTCCCATCCACCAGCGGCGTTTGGGCGTGCAACGCGCCCAGGGCGGCATCGTCCAGCACGGCCTGACCCGCGCGAAAGCGGATCTGGTTCAGGCGCATGCCGGGCCGCACCAGGATGGAGAAGCTGCGCGGACAAATCTCGGCATAAAGGGGGCCGGTATAGCCTGCGGGGATACGGTCGAACTCGACCCCGCCATCGGTCACCGTCCGCGTCAGCAGGTCCAGCCGCCCGGTGGAGGATTTGGCATTGGCCACCGCAGACAGGCTTGGGGTCAGGGCCAGGCTTTCTTGCAAGGGCACCAGATATACGCAGCCCTTTTCCAGCACCGCACCATCGGACAGGTCCACGCGGTGCATCTCAAATTCGGGCAGGCGGTCCTTGAGGCTGTGGCCCGCGCCCGGCAGAAACGACGCCCGCACCCGGTAGGCGACCGTGCCCAGGCGCAGGTCCAAGGAGGCAGGTTGCACCTGACCCGGGACCACGGGCGGCGCGTCGATGGCCCCGGTGGCCAGCAGCCCGTCAATCTGTTGGCTGGCCAATACGCCGGTGCCGAAACTGTCTTGGCCCATGGGCTCCCTCCAGATACGCGAAACGCCTCGCCCCGGTGGGGGGAGAGGCGTTGCGAGTGGTCGGGCTAGCAGGACTCGAACCTGCGACCTTCCGTCCCCCAGACGGACGCGCTACCAGGCTGCGCCATAGCCCGACTGGCGGCCATACATACGGCTTTCGCAGGGCGGCGCAACCCGCAAATCGCAGGGGGTTGCGGGTCGGTTAGGGTGCGCTGTCCAGGTCGTCCTGGATTTCATCGCCCAAGGCTTTGTAGCGGCGGATGACGCGGCGCAGGCGCAGCTTCCCGTCCGGTTTGATGCCGCGCGCGGCCTTGGCCAAGCGCAGGGCCTGGGCCAGGGGATGGGCGGTCGGTGTCGGTTGCGGCGCGGGCGGCACCGGTGTCGGCATGGGTGCGGCAGGGGCCTGCACGGGGGACGGCTCCGCCGGTGCAGCGGTCTTGGGCGCGGGGTCCGCATGGGGGGCGGCCACGGGCGTAGGGTCCACGGGGGGCGCGGCCACGGGATCAGGTTTGGGCACGGGCGCCGGTGCCGGGCTGGGGGCGCCTTCGGGCGCCGCCGTCACGGGATCCGCCGTGTCGGGCGGGGCGTCGCCAGTGGCGTCGATGCCGCCTTCGGGGCCGCCTTCGGGGTTGCCGTCGGGCGCCGGTGCCTCCGCCGCGTCCGGCATGTCCGCCAACGGCTCTGGCGGCGGCGCTGCGGGGGCCGGGTCCGCCTTGGCGGGCGTGTCTGCGGGCGGCGCATCGTTGCGAATGACCTTGCGGGTGCGCGCGGGCGGTCCGTCGGGCATTTCCAGGCGTGGGGACAGGTCCATCAGCGCCTCCGTCCCCTCATCGTCGATCTTTTGCTGCACGCCCCGGATCGTCAGCCCCTGGTCGTGCAGCATCACCTTGATGCCGCCCAGCAGGCGCATATCGTCGGGCCGGTAATAGCGGCGCCCGCCGGCCCCTTTCACAGGGGCGATTTGGTCGAACTTCGATTCCCAAAAGCGCAGCACATGGGTGGGCACGCCCAGCCAATCTGCCACTTCGCGAATGGTGCGAAAGGCGCCGTCAGACTTTTCCGCAGAACGTCCCAATGTCAGCCTTTATTTCCGTTCGCGACGCGGTCCTTCATAATATGGGACGGTCGAAATGTCAGAACACGCCGGGGCGGGATGGGCGCCTCTTCGCCGGTTTTGGGGTTGCGGCCCACGCGGGCCGTCTTGTCACGGGTGGAAAAGGTGCCGAAGCCAGAGATTTTCACCTGCTCCCCGGCGACCAGCGAGTCGGACATATGTTGCAGAACCGACGCCACGAGCCCTGCGCTTTCGTTCCGACTCAGGCCGACTTCACGGAAGACCGCCTCGCTCAGATCCATCCGCGTTAGCGTTTTCGACGTCATTTGCCCTCTCCTTTGATGGTGAATCCCCAGATTGCCGGGCAGCCTGCTCCGCGTAGGAAACTAAGTCAACCTATGGGTTTAGCGGGAAAAGTTCACGCGAGGCTTGGCTGACAAAATTCCCGTATAGATTGTGCCAAGTGCCGGATTCCGCTTGTCTTTCTACCAGCGGAGGAGCACGGCCCCCCAAGCGAGGCCACCGCCGATCGCTTCGGTCACGGTCAGGTCGCCTTGTTTGAGCTGTCCTTGGGCCTGGGCCACCGACATGGCCAGGGGAATCGATGCCGCCGAGGTGTTGCCGTGATCCTGCACGGTGACCACGACTTTCTCCATGGGCAGGTCCAATTTGGCGGCTGTTCGGGTGATGATGCGGATGTTCGCCTGATGGGGGACGACGCGGTCGATCTGGTCGGCGGTGACACCCGCCTTGGCCATGACGTCGACGGTGGACTTGGCCAGTTTTTCGACCGCGTGGCGAAACACTTCCTTGCCCGCCATCATCAGGTGCCCGGTGGTTTGGCTGGCCGAGACGCCGCCGGAGACCTGTAGAATATCGCGGAAGCGCCCGTCGGAATGGAGGTCCGTGGCCAGGATGCCCCGGTCATCGACTGTGCCTTCGGCCTCGCTTGCCTCAAGGATCAAGGCCCCGGCGCCATCGCCGAACAACACACAGGTGGTGCGGTCTTCCCAATTCATGATCCGGCTGAACGTCTCGGCCCCGATGACCAGCACACGCGTCGCCTGACCCGACAGGATCAGGGCGTTGGCATTGCTGAGCGCGTAGATGAAGCCCGCGCAAACAGCCTGAACATCGAAGGCGAAGCCCCGGGTCATGCCCAGTTTTTCCTGCACGATCGTGCCGGTGGACGGAAAGGTCAGGTCCGGCGTGGATGTGGCGACGATGATGGCGTCGATGTCATTGGGCGCCATGCCCGCCATGGCGAGCGCGTGGCGCGCCGCAGCCACGGCCAGGTCGGATGTCATCTCCCCTTCGGCGGCGAAGCAGCGACGCTCGATCCCCGAGCGGGAGCGGATCCATTCGTCCGATGTGTCCAGAAAAGAGGTGAACCAGTCGTTCTCCACCACGCGTTCGGGCAGGTAATGACCCACCCCTCGGACAGTTGCTCGGATCATACGTCTCCCTCGGCTGGCCCCGTCACGGAGGCCAAGCGGGCCTTTAGTTTTTGGGAGAAGCCGGATTGGGACAGGTCCCAAGCCAGGGCCACGGCGGCGGCGACTCCGGTTTCGTCGGCGGAGCCGTGGGATTTGACCACAGTTCCGTTGAGGCCCAGGAACACGCCGCCATTCACGCGGCGCGGGTCGATGCGTTTGGACAGACGTTTCAACGACGTCATGGCCAGGATTGCGGCGATCTTAGACATAAAAGTCGCCCCAAACGCTTCGGCCAGCATGTCGCGCACGAATTTGGCCGTTCCTTCGCCGGTCTTGAGCGCGATGTTGCCGGTGAATCCGTCGGTGACGATCACGTCCACGGTGTCCGAGGGGATGTCGCCGCCTTCGACAAAGCCCACAAAGTCGAATTGGTTCGGGTCGGCCAAAGTCTCCAGAAGCTCATGGGCGCCGTGCAGTTCCGAACGGCCCTTATGGTCCTCGGTCCCCACATTCAGCAGGCCCACGCGGGGGCGTTCCAGCCCCAGGCCGTTGCGGGCGTAGGACATGCCCATGAGCGCGTATTGCAGCAGGTCATCGGCATCGGCGCGAATGTCGGCCCCCACGTCCAGCATCACGTTGAAGCCCGATGCGTTGCGCGAGGGCCAGAAGATGGCGATGGCCGGGCGGTTCACGCCGGGCAGTTTGCGCAACCGGATCATGGAGACGGCCATGAGCGCGCCGGTATTCCCGCAGGACACGCAGACATCGGCTTCGTGGTTGCGCACCGACTCGATGGCCGACCACATGGAGGTGTTCTTGCCCGAGCGCATGACTTGGCTGGGCTTGTCATCCATGGTCACCACCGCCTCGGCGTGGCGGAGGGTGATGTGGTCCTCAAGCCCTTTGCGTTTCGCGATCAGGGGGACCAACTGCGCCTCGTCCCCGTGGACAACGAACTGCATTTGCGGGGTTTTATGGACGGCGCGGGCCAGACCGGCAATCACCGCGTCGGGTCCGGTATCTCCTCCCATGGCATCAATGGACAGGACGCCGCTGGCGCCCTGCGTTCCATCACTCTCAGAAGGGGGTGCGTCGGACATGGGCCGCACCCTTGGTCAAACACAAGCGGAGCGCAAGGCTTCCATCGCTTTTCCCGGCCCGTTCGTCATGCCGTCGCGGCACACGGGGGCCAACGACGACAAACGGGGCCGAACACGGCCCCGGTTTTGCACGGCACGGCAAGATCGGATCTTACGACAGGTCGTTGTCGTCCAGATCAACGCTGTCTGCTGTGATCACTTCACGCTCGGCATAATGGCCGCAGGCACCGCACACGTGGTGGGGGCGCTTGAGTTCACCACAATTGGGGCACTCGGCAGGGTTGCCGGGCACCAGAAAGTCGTGGGAACGACGGTTGTTCCGGCGGGACGGCGTGACCTTATTCTGGGGAACGGCCATGTCTCAACCTCGGTCTATCTGGGCGGGTGGCGCGATCCTGCGGCCAATCCCGGGTGTTTCTTATGAAGCTCGGGCGCTCCTACGCCGATGGGGGCGAGGGGTCCAGCGATTTCCGTCCATGGTGTCGGCGGAGCGCGTGGAATACAGCGATTCCGAAAAGATGCAAGGGGGATGGTGGGCAGGTGGCCCCTGTTCGGTCAGAAAAGGCGGCAGATATCGGGTGGTCGGGTATGGCCTGCGCGGATGCGGCACCGCCTATCCGTCGCCGCCTTCCAATTTGGCCTTGAGGGCTGCGAGGCCTGCAAAGGGCTTCTCTGCCGTCTCCTCTATGGGTTGGGCCCCCGGTGGGATGGCGGTCAGGTCCACATCTTCGACGCCGTCCGCGCGGGGAAAGGCGGGGATGGCAAGTGCCAGCACCTCCTCCAGCAGGGCGCCAATATCGAGGATGTCGGGCAGCGGCTCTTGGGTGTCATCCTCGGGCATCTCGGCCTCATCCCCCGCGGGCACAGCGAAGTCGGCGGCGTAGTGGCGCTGAATCGGCTCATCGATGCGGGTGGTCACAGGGTCCGTGGTCACGCGGCAGGGCTGCACGACGGTGGCGCCCAGGCGACCATTGAGCCGCCAATCGCGCCCTGGCCCAGGCGTCAACGTTCCCTCCAGCCGCACTTTCCGGATTTGATCGACGCCGAACAGGTCGGCCAACGCCTCGAGCTGGCCCGCATCGGGGACAAGGCGGACCTGGGTCGGTTTGCGTTGCGCCATGTCGGCCAGGCGGAGTGGGTGGGACAGCACGGGTTTCATGGGGACCCCCAGAAAAAGCCAAATCAGTCCTGGGCTTGATGGGATTGGCCCGGACGGGTAAGCCATAGGGCGAAACCGGCCCCGCTTACAACTGGGGCAGAAGACACAGGCGGGACGACGGGCCATGGGAAGACTTCTGAACCCGATGATGCGGGTGGCCATGGTGCTTGTTATGTTGGTGGGGCTGTCGGCCTGTGCGGCCACGTTTCGGAACTATGGATACATCCCCGACGACGCGGATCTAGAGGCATTGGTGGTCGGTGTGGACACCCGCGACTCGGTCGAGACGGCGGTGGGCCGGCCCCAAGCGTCAGGCGTGATCAACGACACGGCCTGGTACTATGTGCGGTCCCGCGTCCGGTTCTTTGGCCCGCGCAAGCCACAGGTGGTCGAGCGTCAATTGCTGGCCGTGAGTTTCGCCGAGGATGGGACGGTGTCCAACATCGAGCGGTTCGGGCTGGAAGACGGGCGCGTGGTGACCCTATCGCGGCGCGTGACCGAGACCAGCATCCGGGAGTTCGGCCTGATCCAGCAGATCATCCGCAACTTCGGGCGGATCAATGTGGGCGATGCCATCGCGAACAACTGATCGGGGGCCGGGCGATGACCGATATGCCATATCTTCTGCGGGCCGCCGAAATTGCCCGGATGGCCGGGTTGGAGAAGACGCATTTCCTGAACCCAAATGCACAGCGCGTGAACAAATCCCTGGGGGATGCGACGGGCCTGACGGGCCTGGGGATCCACATGATCGACGTAGCGCCCGGGTCTGAGACGACGGAATACCACCTGCACCACCATGAGGATGAGGCCGTCTTTGTCCTGTCGGGCACCGGGACGGCCACCATCGGGGAAGACGACCATCCCATCGGGCCGGGCGATTTCATCGGCTATCGCAAGGGCGGGTTGGCCCATACCATCGTGAACACGGGCGCCGAGGTTTTGCGCCTGCTGGTGATCGGGCAGCGGTTGGACCACGATGTGGGCGACTACCCCCGCCAAGGCAAGCGCATCTATCGGCAAGCCGGCATGGCGTGGGATCTGGTCGATCATGGGGACATTGTCCGCCCCGGAAACTGGGTCGGCGCCAAGACCTGAGGCGCATCGGAGGCGGCGGGCGAAAAGTCTTCTGGAAGACTTTTCGCGTGCATTTCATTCAGGAATGAAATGGGTCCGCCACGGATTGGGCGTGTCGTTCAACCGTCTGTGTCGGTCGGTCGAAAGGTGAGGGCGACCCCGTTGATGCAGTAGCGCAGGCCCGTGGGCTTGGGCCCGTCCGGAAAGACGTGCCCCAGATGACCGTCGCAGCGGGCGCAATGCACTTCGGTGCGGCGCATGAACCAAGAGTTGTCTTCGCTTTCGCCCACAGTGTCGGACTGCACCCCATCGACGGGTTGATAGAAGCTGGGCCAGCCCGTCCCGCTTTCGAATTTATGGGCCTGGTCGAACACCGGCGTGCCGCAGCCTTTGCACATATAGGTGCCCGCGCCTTTGGGAAAATCCTCATGGGTGCCCGCACGTTCCGTGCCGTGTTTGCGCAGGACCTTATAGGCCTCTGGCCCCAACTGCGCCTGCCATTCCGCCTCAGTTTTTGTGACCTTGTCCATTGGGCTTCCTTCCGGTCTTCGTTTGATGCCAGTAAGGGAGATAGGCGCGCTCTGCCGGGCGCCAAGAGGAAGGGCTGTCAGATGCAGGTAACGGCCGGTCGCTGGCATGGGCGGCTTGGGGAGGCGTGTCGCGCCGACGCGCTGTCCCTGCGCGCGCGGGTGTTTCGCGATGGCGGGTGCGATGCTGACCGGTTCGACGACGCGGCACAGCATTTGGTGATCTGGGGGCCGGACGGCGTGGCCGCCTGTGCGCGGCTGATGGTACAGGACCGGGACGGTATGGTGTCGGGCTACACGGCGCAGTTCTATGACCTGGCGCGTTTCGCGCAGACGTTTGCGTGCGGGGTGGAGATGGGACGCATTTGCCTGGCGCCCGAGGTGGACGCCCCCGATGTCACGCGCCTTCTTCTGGCGATGACGGCACAAGTGGTGACGGATGCGGGGGCGGATGTTCTGTTCGGATGTGCCTCTTTCCCCGAAACGGGTGCGGCCCTAGCCCCCTTGATCGGATCCGAGGCGCCCGAGGCCTGGCGGCCCGCCCCCAAGGCCGTTGAGCGTGTGGCGTTGCAAGGTGTGGGCCCGCGCACCGGTCTGCCGCCGTTGCTGCGCAGCTATCTGGCCTTGGGCGCGAAAGTGTCCGACCATGCGGTCGTCGACCGCGATTTGGGCACCGTCCATGTGTTCACGGGGCTGCCGGTGGCGGCAATCTCTCCGGTGCGGGCCAAACTGCTCCGCTCCCTGCTTGCGCCCGCTTGAACCTTTGGGCGCTCGGGGATAGCCCGGCGCCATGGCCCGTGCACCGCTCCTCCAACTTTCGGATATCTCGCTGACATTCGGCGGGGCGCCCGTGTTCGCCGACCTAGGCTTGGTCGTGCAACAAGGGGACCGCGTGGCCCTGGTTGGGCGCAACGGGTCCGGCAAGTCCACCCTGATGAAAGTCATGGCCGGGTTGGTCGAGGCGGATACGGGCACGCGCGTTTTGTCGCCCGGCACCAGCGTCGGCTATATGGAGCAGGAGCCGGGGATGGAGGGGTTTGCGACGCTGGGCGATTTCGCCGTATCCGGCCTGGACCCGTCTGATGCGTGGCGGGTGGAGGCGGCGGCAGAGGGGCTGAAGCTGCGGCTGGACGCGTCCCCCGTTGCGGCCTCCGGCGGAGAGCGGCGGCGCGCGGCGCTGGCCAAGCTTTTGGGGGAGGCGCCCGAACTGATGCTGCTGGATGAGCCCACGAACCATTTGGACATCGAAGCCATCGCCTGGCTGGAGCAGGAATTGCGCAACACCCGGGCGGCCTATGTCCTCATCTCCCACGACCGGGCGTTCCTGCGGGCGCTGACCCGGGCCACGCTTTGGGTGGATCGCGGCACGGTGCGCCGACAAGAAAAAGGGTTCGAAGCGTTCGAGGCCTGGCGCGACAAAATCTGGGACGAAGAGGACCAGGCCCGCCACAAGCTGAACCGCAAGATCAAGGCAGAGGCCCGGTGGGCGGTCGAAGGCATTTCGGCCCGACGCAAGCGCAACCAGGGACGGGTGCGCGCCTTGCAGGCGTTGCGGGCCGAACGCGCCGCCCAGATCAAGCGTGCCGGGACCGCGGCGCTGGCGCTTGAGGCGGGTCCCAGTTCCGGCAAGCGGGTGCTTGAGGCGACCGGTTTGTCCAAGGCCTTCGACGACCTGCGTATCGTCAAGGATTTCGACCTGCGGGTGCAGCGCGGCGACCGTGTGGCCTTTGTGGGCCCCAACGGGGTGGGCAAAACGACCCTTTTGAAGATGCTTCTGGGGGAGGTCGCGCCCGATGAGGGGGCCGTGAAGATGGGGACCAACCTGGAGGTGGCCGTCTTTGACCAGGCGCGCGCGCGTTTGGACCCCAATGCGACATTGTGGGAGAGCCTGACCCTGGACCCGCTTCTGGGCGTGTCGGGCGCGTCGGATCAGGTGATGGTGCGCGGGACACCGCGCCACGTGACCAGGTATCTCAAGGATTTTCTGTTCGACGACAAACAGTTGAAGGCGCCCGTGCGGTCGCTGTCCGGGGGGGAGAAGGCCCGGCTGCTTCTGGCGCGGATCATGGCGCTGCCCTCGAACCTACTGGTCTTGGACGAGCCGACGAACGACCTGGACGTGGAAACGCTGGACCTGCTGCAAGACGTGTTGGGGGAGTATGACGGCACCGTTCTTCTGGTGTCCCACGACAGGGATTTTCTGGACCGGGTCGCCACGCAGACCGTTGCCATGGAAGGGCAGGGCCGCGTGCAGGCCTATCCCGGTGGGTGGACGGATTATCAAGATCAGCGGCCCACGGGCGAAGTGACAACGGCCCCAAAGACGAAACCGGCGACCAAGGCAAAGGCCGAGAAGGCGCCGCAATCCGACGGGCTGAGCTATACCGAACAGCACCGGTTGGACGCCTTGCCCGCCGAGATGGAGCGAATCCAGGCGGAGATCGCCAAGTTAGAGGCGTTCCTGGCGGATCCGAACCTGTTCACCGCCGAGCCCGTGAAGTTCAGGAAGGCCACCGACGCGTTGGTGGAGCGGCAGGACCGCCTGGCCGCCGCGGAGGAAGAATGGCTGACCCTGGCCGAAAAGGCCGAAGGGTAACCCCGCCGACCGGCCCCCCGGGTTGAGCCATATCAAAGCGCCCCGCGCCAAAGCGGCCATGGTGATCTTCAACAGAACGGAGATCCCGATGACCCGAACCGCTTTCCTCCTTTTAACCTTGGCCGCCTGCAATGGGGGCGTGCCCACCGAAGACGACATCAGTGCGGAGCGCGGGGCCGCCCTGTTCGCCACCAACTGCGCGGCCTGCCACGGGGCCGATGCGCGCGGCGACAGCGCGCCTGGCTTGACCGGACTGTCGGCGGCCAATGGCGGGACCTTTCCGCGAAACGCGGTCATGGCGCAGATTGATGGGCTGGGCCAGCATGGCCGCACCATGCCGGAGTTCGGGGCCGCGGATTTGGGCGACACTGTTATCGTGGAGCATGACGGGCTGGGCACGCCGGTCCCGGCGGATCTGCTGGCGCTGGCGACCTATCTGGAGCAGGTGCAGGAGTGACCTAAAGCTCCCCGCGGAAAAACTGCCACCAGTAGCGGGCGAGGGCCACGCCACAGATCGCGACGGCCCCTTTGAACATGGCGTCTCCCGTCGCCATGGCCTCGGGCGTGGGCAGCCAGAGGGACGCCACCAACAGGGCGTAAAGCGGCGTCGCGATATAGAGCCAGCGTCGGGTCATGCCCCCGTCCTACCCGGTCCGTTTCGCTTTTTGAAAGAAACTTTGAACCTTTCGCGGATCTGGTCCGACCAAGGGGTATCACAGCAGAAAGGAGTGACCCTTATGATCCATCCCACGTTCCCCTCTCTCGCGGCGTCTGGCGCCGCAGGGATGGGACAGGACCTTATTGAGGGGCCTGGCGGGCGTGGGCGACATGCACCTGCAACGGAACGTGGCGATCGCGGCGGAGTGAGGCCGACGGTGATCGTGGCGCGGGTGTATACGGCGCGTTTGGCGAAATTGCGGGCCAAACGCACCACCCAAAGGGTGGCGTGGCTGGTATAACCAGGGCCCCGCACGGCTTGGAGTATTGAAGAGCCGTCGGGGAGTGTTGTGTGAGCATATCTGTCCAGCCGCGCCCCCTTTGACCTGCAAGCCTCCACCTGCCAGGGGAGGCTGCCCGGGATCGGGCCCTTCGGGGCTCGGTCCCGTCTTTTGTGGGGCGATGGTCGAAAAAGGGGTAAGTTGCACGCTCAATAATTATTGATGTGAAGATCAATTCTACATTGTCATTCATTGGTTTTTGGAAATTCAATCGCGGTAGACGTCGTAGAGGAGAACGAGCAGTGGACGAACGTGAAGCACGCGAGTTGTTCGAGTTTGTCAAACTAGACTTTGTCACTCTCCGAAATGAATGGAGGATATATCGATCACTCTTTGGCACAAACCCTGAGACAGTTGAGCTGCTTAACTCCGTATCCGGTCGAACCGCTGCGGTTCTTGAGCGGGCTTTGTTTGAAAGAGTTTTGCTTGGATTGCGAAAACTAACTGATCCAGCCCGAGCGCAACGGAGAAATAGGAGGTCGGTTACCATAAAGGCTCTCTTGGAAGCGTATGATGCAAAGGATGCTCCTCTAAAACGTCTCGTCGGTAAGGCAGAACGTAGCGCGTCCTTTGCGCGGGATTGGTCATCGAGGAAAATAGCGCACTCTGACTTCGAATTTCGAGAAGGTACAATGCGACTTGAGTCGGCCAGCAGACACGCGGTGGAAGTCGCGATGGAGAGGATCGCCCGGGTCATTAGATGGATTTCTGAGTATCATTTTAATACCTCCTTCGTGACCCATCTGACACCAAACACAGGCGACGATTGCGCCTTCTTGCAGTGTTTATTTGAAGGTCAGATCGCAGTGCGCGAAAAGCGGGCTCAGTCTCGGCAAAGGATGAAAGACGGGCGCGTTCGAGAGGCCAAAGAGTTGCTTAGTCTGCCTGAGTGGTTGCATAGACGCCATCCGCCCGTGGACTTAGAGGATCTAAACATCTAGCTCCCCCGCAAACTTCGCATTCTCGCTAATGTACTGGAACCGCATTTCCGGCTTTTTGCCCATGAGGCGCTCGACCAGGTCTCCGGTCTCGCCTGGCATATCCTCGTCCACGGTCACGCGGATCAGTTTGCGGGACGCTGGGTCCATGGTGGTTTCCTTGAGGTCCTTGGCGTCCATCTCGCCCAGGCCCTTGAACCGGCTCACGTCGATGCGGCCCTTGCCGCCGAGGCCCTCGGCTTCCCAGGCGTCGCGCTCGGCCTCGTCCAGACAGTAGACGCGTTTTGCGCCTTGGGTCAGTCGGAACAGGGGCGGGCAGGCCAGGAACAGGTGGCCTGCGTCGATCATGGGGCGCATTTGGGTAAAGAAGAACGTCATCAACAGCGACGCGATATGGGCGCCGTCCACGTCGGCATCGGTCATGATGATGACCTTGTCATAGCGCAGATCGTCGAGGTTGAACCGTGTGCCCAGCCCGGTGCCGAGCGCTTGGGTCAGGTCGCTGATCTCTGCGTTGGTGCTGAGCTTGGACGATGCCGCCCCCAGCACGTTCAGGATTTTCCCCCGGAGCGGCAATAGGGCCTGTGTCTTGCGGTCCCGCGCCATTTTGGCGGAGCCGCCCGCGCTGTCGCCCTCCTCGATGAACTGCTCGGTCCCGTCCCGCGCTGATTGGGAGCAATCTACCAGTTTGCCTGGAATGCGCAGCTTCTTGGTGGCGGATTTGCGGGCGGTCTCTTTTTCTTGGCGGCGGCGCAGGC
>JBCBVM010000036.1:0-35976 GCA_039817645.1 Pseudomonadota bacterium
AAAGTCAGTTGCTCTACCAACTGAGCTAACGGCCCACTCTGAGCGCGCACCTAGCGGGGGGCGGCGGGCGCGTCAAGGGTGTGGGCTGCGTCAGATGTTCGTGCTGCAAGCCGATGTGTCGGCTGGGCTTTCTGACGCGACCCGATGGCTGTCACGTCCGCGCAATGGCCTGCCCACGGCAACGCAGGATTACGCAACAGTCTCTGGCCCCGCGGCGCGTGCCAAGCTATGGGACGGGCCATGGAAAACAGCGTCGCCACAGGATTGCCGTTCATGAAGATGCACGGGTTGGGCAATGACTTTGTCGTCATTGATGCCCGCGCAACCCCCGTTACTTTGACCGAGGATCTGGTGACCCGGATTGCGGACCGTCATACGGGCGTGGGGTTCGACCAACTGGCAGTGATCCGTATCGTGGCGTCAGAAACCCACCTGACATTCTACAATTCCGACGGGTCGCAATCGGCGGCCTGCGGTAATGCCACGCGGTGCATCGGGCAATGGTTGATGGATCAGACGGGACAGACCGAACTGACACTGCTCACGGCGTTTGGGGCCTTGCCGGTGTTGCGCCGCGCCGATGGGCTGACTTCGGTCAACATGGGCCGCCCAGTTCTGCAGTGGCAGGCGATCCCTTTGGCAAAAAAAGTAGATGTGGATGCCCTACCCCTTGAGGGCGCGCCCCTTGCCACATCCATGGGCAACCCACATTGCACGTTCTTCGTCGAGGATGCGGACGCGATCGACATAGACGCCCTTGGGCCACGGATCGAACATGATCCGCTGTTTCCGGAACGGACAAACGTGCAGGTGGCGTCGACCATGGGCGACGATGCGTTCCGGGTGCGGGTGTGGGAGCGGGGCGTGGGGCGGACGCTGGCCTCCGGGTCCTCCTGCTGTGCGGTGACGAGTGCCGCTCAACGGCGCGGGTTGTTGCGGGGCACGGCGGCGGTACTGCACTTGGACTTGGGCACGCTGGTCTGTGACATGCAGCCCGATGGCATCTGGATGACCGGCCCGACCGCCATGCCGTTCACAGGCGTTCTGACACCCGAGTTTTTGGCCCCATGAAAGCGCCGATTCTGTCCAACCACGGGTGCCGCCTGAACGCCTATGAGGCGGAGGCGATGCGGGAAATGGCGGCGAACGCGGGCCTGCAGGATGTGGTCATCGTCAACACATGCGCGGTCACGGCAGAGGCCGTGCGCAAGAGCCGCCAGGACATTCGCAAGTTGCGGCGGGCCAACCCCACGGCGCGCATCGTGGTCACCGGATGTGCCGCGCAGACTGACCCCAACAGCTTTGCCAAGATGGTCGAAGTCGACCACGTGATTGGCAATTCAGAAAAGATGCAGCCCACAACCTGGGCCGGTCTGGCCACCGGACGGACCGAGGCGGTTCAAGTCGATGACATCATGTCAGTTTCCGAAACCGCAGGCCATTTGATCGACGGCTTCGGCACCCGGTCCCGCGCCTATGTGCAGGTCCAGAATGGGTGTGATCATCGGTGTACGTTCTGCATCATCCCCTATGGCCGCGGGAACAGCCGATCCGTCCCCGCAGGTGTGGTTGTGGATCAGATCAACCGCCTGACCGAGGCGGGTTTCCAAGAGGTCGTGTTGACGGGCGTCGACCTGACGTCTTGGGGGGGCGACCTTCCAGGTCAGCCGCCGCTGGGTGACTTGGTGGCCCGCATCCTGAAGCTCACGGATGTGCCGCGCTTGCGGATCAGTTCCATCGACTCGATCGAGGTGGATGACGTGCTGTTGGCCAGCATTGCCGAACAGCCCCGGCTCATGCCGCATTTGCATCTGTCGTTGCAGCATGGGGCGGACCTGATCCTAAAACGGATGAAACGGCGCCATTTGCGCGCCGACGCCGTCGCATTTGTGCAGCAGGCCCGCGCCGTTCGGCCGGACATGACGTTTGGGGCCGACATCATCGCGGGCTTTCCCACGGAATCGGATGCGCATTTCCAAGACAGTCTCCGGCTCGTGGAGGACTGTGCCCTGACGTGGCTTCATGTCTTCCCGTATTCTGCGCGCCAAGGGACGCCCGCGGCCCGCATGCCCGCCTTTGATGGCGCGACGGTTCGGGCGCGCGCGGCGCAGTTGCGGCAGGCGGGGGACGCAGCGGTGCAACGCCATTTGGCGGATCAGGTGGGGCGCAATCATCGTGTTCTGATGGAGACGCCGAGGATGGGGCGCACGGAGCATTTTGCAGAAGTGCGTTTTGAGCAGGACCAGCCGGTTGGCCAGATCGTGCCCACGCACGTCACAGCGCGGCAGGGCACGCATCTGTTGGGTGTGCCGACCTGAGACTGCGCCATGAAAAAGGGGCCGGAGCGGTGTGCTCGGCCCCTCAATAACGAATTTCGGTGGGGTTAGCCCGTTGCGTCCGGGGTACAGGTCCCGGCGGTCGCGTCCCAGGTGCTACCGGGGGCGCAGGATTGGGTCACTTGCTGTCCTTTGCCCCAATTGCATTCATAGGCGGCCGCAATGCTGGGCAGCGCCATGAGGGTGGCGGCGGCGAGAAGTGTCTTCGCGGTCTTCATCTGTCGTCTCCCTTTACGTTAGGTGAGGCGAAGGTAGGCCGAGTGGTGCTGGACACCAAACACTGAATTGTCGCAGGCGCTCACCCGTCGGCGGTCAGGCTTGCGAGGACCGGCGGCAGGGCCTCTGGCAGGTCCTCGGCAACAAGCCCCGGCCCGAACGCGCGTGCCGCCGCCGCGTGGATCCAGGCACCCTGGCTCGCCGCCTCCAAGGGGAGGAGGCCCCGCGCCAGAAGGCCAGTTATGATGCCCGCAAGCACGTCGCCGGAGCCTGCCGTGGCGAGCCAGGGGGCCGCGTCATCGCGCAGCGCCGCGTTCAGGCGAACCGTGCCCGACGGGTCGGCAATGACCGTCGCGGGACCCTTGAATAGGACAGTGCAGCCTTCTTGCGCAGCGGCCTGCCGGGTTGCGCCCACTTTTGAGATCCCCACGCCGTCCGATGGCGCCATCCTGTCGACAATGTCCGGAAACAGCCTGCCGAACTCGCCACCATGGGGGGTCAGAATGCACTGGTCATGCAGCTTGGCCATCAAGTCCGCGCGCGCGGCCAGGGCGGTCAGCGCGTCAGCGTCCAAGACGCAGGGGCGCCGCGCCTCTAGGATGCCGTCCAGAAGGTCCTCCAGACGGTCAGACACACCTGCGCCGGGACCAAGACAAATCGCGTTGATGCGCCGATCTTGCAAGAGGTCCGCCAGGTCGGCGCAGTCGTTGCAGCGTCGCAGCATGATCGCGGTGATCTGGGCGGCACATTCCATCATCGCCGAACCAGGTGCTGCAAGCGTGACCAACCCCGCACCGATCCGCAGGGCGCCCCTTGCGGCCAGTCGCGCGGCCCCGGTGCGGCCCATGCCGCCGGTCAAAACCAGGGCGTGACCGTGGTCGAACTTGTGCCCCGTAGTTTTGGTCAGCAAGGGGCGGGAAGGCTTGGTCAACTGAACCGCCGTCGCGGTGATTATGGTTTGACCAAGGCCGATATCGACCACCCGCAGGGCGCCACACATATCTGGGCCGTCTGACAGGAAATGACCAAGTTTCGGTCGGTGGAACGTCACGGTCAGGTCGGCGCGCAGGCAGTGGCCCAGGACATTGCCCGTGTCAGATTGCACGCCGCTTGGCACGTCTATGGCCACAACCTTTGTGTCGGTCCCGGTTGTCTTGGGCGCATCAGCCGCATGTAGGGCGTTTGCGAGGTCGGACCCGATGGGCCGCTTCAGTCCGATCCCGAAAATGGCATCGATCACCAAATCCGCGCGGGGCTTGGCCGCCAATGACTCTCGCGACAGGGGGTGAACCGCGCCGTCCCTCACCCATCGGTCGAAGTTGGTCCGGGCGTCCCGCGGCAAACGATCGGCATCGCCAAGGAAAAACACTTCAACATCCCAAGCATGGTCCCGCAGCAGCCGCGCCATGGCAAACCCGTCACCGCCATTGTTGCCCGGCCCGCACAGTACGGTGGCCCGGCCCGGCGCGCGGGCAAACGCGGGCCATTGGGCCAGAATTGCCGCGACGGCCCCGCGCGCGGCACGCTCCATCAGTTCCAGGCCGGTCACCTCACCTGAATCGAGCGCTGCACCCTCCAGCCTGCGCATTTCTGTCGCGGTCAGGACCTCTGACATTGAACTTCGCCTTCTGCGTAAATTTTGACCATATCGCATAATTTTTGATCGCGCGTGCCTGATTCAGCAAGCCCGCCTCTGGGCGCCTTCCCGACTCTGATTGTGGCGACCCCGCCCCCATGTTGTGACGCCTGCGACGCTCGAGGAGGGGACCACATGAAGAAGGTCGAGGCTATCATCAAGCCTTTCAAACTGGATGAAGTGAAAGAGGCGCTCCAAGAGATCGGCATACAAGGACTTTCCGTCACCGAGGTCAAAGGCTTCGGACGCCAGAAGGGGCACACGGAACTGTATCGCGGCGCCGAATACGTTGTCGACTTTCTGCCAAAGGTGAAAATCGAAGTGGTGTTGGCCGATGACATGGTCGAACAGGCCGTGGACGCCATTGTCGCCGCCGCAAAAACCGACAAGATCGGCGACGGGAAGATCTTCGTCTCTTCCATCGAGCAAGTCATTCGCATTCGGACCGGTGAAACCGGCGATGACGCGATCTAATTGAAGTTTCTATCGGAAAGGGGAATCCCATGAGCAAGGACGCAGTCCTCAAGCAGATTAAGGATGAGGAGATCGAATACGTCGATATCCGATTCACAGACCCGCGCGGCAAGCTGCAGCACGTGACGGTTATGAGCGATCAAGTCGACGCTGATTTCCTGGAAGAGGGCTTTATGTTCGACGGCTCATCCATCGCGGGGTGGAAGTCCATCGACCAGTCGGACATGAAACTGATGCCCGACACGGACAGCGCCTATCTGGACCCTTTCTATGCGGAGAAGACCCTGTGTGTGCACTGCTCCATCGTCGAGCCGGACACCGGCGAAGCATATGACCGCGACCCGCGCGGCACCGCCGAGAAGGCCGAAGCGTATTTGAAATCCTCCGGTATTGGCGATGTGTCTTATTTCGGGCCCGAGGCGGAATTCTTCCTGTTCGACGATGTGCGCTTCTCCAACTCCATGAACAAAGTGTCGTTCGAAGTGGACGCGGCGGACGCGGCTTGGAACACCGACACCGAATATGAAATGGGCAATATGGGCCATCGGCCCGGCGTCAAAGGCGGCTATTTCCCGGTGAACCCCACGGACGCGGCCCAGGATCTGCGGTCCGAGATGCTGTCGACCATGAAGCGGATCGGCATGAGCGTGGACAAACACCACCACGAAGTGGCGTCATGCCAGCACGAGCTTGGCTTGATCTTCGGCAGCCTGACCAAGCAAGGCGACGAACTTCAGAAGTACAAGTACGTGATCCACAACACGGCCCATGCCTATGGCAAATCGGCTACGTTCATGCCCAAGCCCATTGCGGGCGACAACGGCACAGGGATGCATGTGAACATGTCCATCTGGAAGGATGGCAAGCCCTTGTTCGCAGGTGATCAGTATGCCGATCTGTCCATGGAAGCGTTGTACTTCATCGGCGGCATCCTCAAGCATGCCAAGGCGTTGAATGCGTTCACGAACCCCTCCACCAACTCCTACAAGCGCCTGATCCCCGGTTTCGAGGCGCCAGTTCTGCGCGCGTACTCGGCACGCAACCGGTCCGGCTGTGTCCGTATTCCATGGACCGAAAGCCCCAAGGCCAAGCGCGTGGAGGCCCGCTTCCCCGACCCGTCCGCCAACCCCTATCTGTGCTTTGCCGCGCTGTTGATGGCGGGCCTTGACGGGATCAAGAACAAGATCCACCCGGGCGAGCCGTCGGACAAAGATCTGTACGATTTGCCCGCCGAAGAATTGGCCGCGATCCCAACTGTCTGCGCCAGCTTGCGCGAAGCGCTGGACGAGTTGGAAGCGGACCATGACTTCCTGCTGGCCGGGGACGTGTTCACCAAGGACCAGATCGAGGGATATATGGAGCTGAAGTGGGAAGAGGTGTACGCCTACGAGCATACTCCCCACCCCGTCGAGTATCAGCTGTATTACTCGGTATAAGCCGCGCGCGGGAATCACCCGCTTGTCACTTTAAGCGGGGCCCGACGGGCCCCGTTTTCATTTAAGGCGCAGGAATGTCCCCTCTGGCCTCGGGGTCCAAGCGACCAGGGCCCCAGCCGTCACGATCAGACCGATTCCAAGCCACGCCAGCGCGCCGGGGACGTGGCTGAACAACAAGAAATCGAGGAATAGCGCGAAGACCAAACCGGAATAGTCATAGGTCGCCAAAGTCGTGATCGGCGCGCGTGCTGCGGCCTCGGTCGCGGCGATGTGGGTCACCGCGCCCAAGCACCCCGCCCCCAAAAGCCAAGCCCAAAGGACCGACGTCATGGGCGTCCACCCCGTGACCATGGTGGCCAGGATCCCTGCGCAAGATGCGATGACGGCAAAGCTCATGGCGATGGAAATCGTCGTCTCGCTCAGGGTCATCTTGCGAATGAAAACGCGTAGCAAGGCCATCAGCATCGCAGATGCGATGCCTGCCAGCATGCCCGACATCTCCGCCCAGCCCCAGTCTGGGTTAACGGCGGAGGTATAGAGCATCGCGATCATCCCCGCGAACCCGAAGGCGATGCCGATCACCGTCCGCACGCTCAGCCGTTCACCCAACAGGATCACGGCGGCAGGGACGCACAGAACCGGGCTGAGGTAGCTAAGCGTCTGCGCAATGGCGACGGGCAGTTGGCCCAGGGCGTAGAAGTTGAGGACCATAACCACCCCGCCAACCGCCCCGCGCAGAAGGTGTTTGCCGGGCGACCGGGGTGCAATGTCGCGCAGCGGCCCGGCAAAACTTGCCCAGATCAATAGAAGCGGGATCGACAATGCCGACCGCATCAGAACCACCTGGCCCGTTGTCGCGCCCGCTTTGCTGGCCCCATGGATACAGATCCCAATGCCCGTCGCGCAGGCCGCCGCCACGATCCGGAGCGCGATGGCAGATCGGACGCGGTCCGGCGGAAAGTCGAGCAGGGGTGCGGTCATTGGCACATCTTGCGAAACGGCAAGACTGCCCGCAAGGTTGGCGCGTGAAAACAGATGGACGCCATGCATCCCAACCCGATCTTACGAAATACCGAAGCCGCCACCGCCTTGACCTTTGCGCGGGAACGCGGGTTCGGGACGTTGTGCGTCAATGGCCCGACGGGCCCGCTTCTGGCCCATATTCCGTTCCTGCTGTCCGACGACGGCGCGGCGGCTGATCTGCATCTGGTCCGGTCAAACCCCATTGCGCGCGTGCCCGCTGGTCCCGCCGTTCTGGTGGCGCAGGGATCTGACGGATACGTCTCTCCGGACTGGTATGGCATTCCCGATCAGGTGCCCACTTGGAACTACATCTCCGTCCAACTTCGGGGACGGCTTGAACAGCGGCCCGACTCAGACTTGCGGGATTTGATCGACCGCCAATCCGCGCATTTTGAAGAACAGCTTCTGCCCAAAGTGCCCTGGACCAGCGCAAAGATGACGCCTGACGTGCACCGACGGATGATGCGACAGATCTTGCCGTTCCGCTTTCTGGTCGAGGAGATGCACTCCACCTTCAAACTGAACCAGAACAAACCTGACGCTGCACGGCAAGCCGCGGCAACTCAGATGGCGAAGTCTGATATTGGCTTGGCGCCCAAGAAGCTGGCCCGGCACATGGCAGCCCTACCCCCAACCGAACCCTGATCGTCCGCCACCGGCTTATCCGACATTGACGTAGGGCGGGGCTTACGCCAGCGTCTCGACAACCCTATCAGCGACGACACGAAGGATTGGCCCATGCAGCTTTTGTCATCTGGTGCGTCGCCCTTTGCGCGAAAATGCCGTGTGGTCCTTCGGGAACTGGCGCTGGAGGAGATTGAGGTTCGGGACGTTACGGCAAGCCCCATGGGCGGGGATGCCGATCTGAACGTGGCCAACCCGTCCGGCAAGATCCCGGTTCTTCTGCGCGATGACGACGTCGCGATCTATGACAGCCGGGTGATCTGCCGGTTTCTGGATGTCCATGGCAATGGCGGCCTCTACCCAGAGGCGCTGCTTTGGCCGGTCTTGACCCTGGAGGCCAACGCAGACGCCATCATGGAGGCTGCAGTCGGCATCGTCTATGAGAAGCGCCTGCGGCCAGAGGCGCTGTGGTGGCCCGATTGGCATGACGCGCAATGGGCCAAGGTCGCGCGGTCCTTGGACGCCCTAGAGGGGCCTTCGATGGACCTGCTGACGGGGTCGCTGAACATGGCACAGATCGCCGTCGGCTGTGCCCTCGGTTACCTGGATCTGCGCCATGGCGACCGCGCCTGGCGGGACGGGCGCCCCGCCCTCGCCGACTGGATGGCGGCGTTTTCGGCCCGCCCGTCCATGCAGGCGACAGCGCCATGAACGCCCCGCGCGACCGGATCAAAAGCCGGGTTCTGGCCCCCCTGCCCGAGGAACAACCGGATGCGGGCCTTTTGCGCGCGGGGGCTGCGGCATTACTGCTGGCCCTATTCGGGCTGGGCGCCGCGGCCTGGCTGTCGCTGACGCAAGATGGGGGCGCCGACGCTGTGGCACAGATTGCAGGGCTTGCCCCTTCGGTCGTGTCTGTGGCGGTGCCCGATGTCCTCCGCCTGGCGCTGGCATTGGATTTTGCCGTCCTTCTGGGCTACGGGGCGGGATTTTGCCTTCTGGGGGCGGCCCTGTCGTACAGTCGTGCACGTGCGGCCTTGGCCTTTGGTATCGCCACATTCACCCTATTGGGCGTGACGTTTGACTTGGTGGAAAACGCCATGGCCCTGACCGGCGCCGCGGCCGAGGTCTATTCCGTCGTAAAGTTTGGCACCGTTGGGGTCGCCGCGTTCCTCCTTGCGTCGGCCTTTCCACCCAATGGTTGGGGCAATTTGGTGCGCGTCGTTGGCTGGGTCGCCACACCCCTGGCCTTGATCGCTGTCCTGGCAGGCCTGCCTTTGGCGCAGGATCCGTTGATCTTCGCCCTGACCCTGGGGTTGGCCTTTGCGATCGTCGCCCTTGCCGCGATGATGACGGCCCGCGCCATCCGATGATCACGGTCGAAGCGACCGATACCCCGTCGGCAGCCGCGCTGGCCATTCGCCGGGCCGTGTTCATTGACGAACAAGGCGTCGCGGAGGTGGATGAATTGGACGGGTCCGACGCCGGGTGCAGGCACTGGATCCTGCGGGAGGACGGCGCGGCCGTCGCCACGCTGCGCACCAAAGTTGACGGCGATACGCTCAAGATCGCGCGCGTTGCGACGGTGCGGATGGCCCGGGGCAGGGGCCACGGCGCGGCCCTTCTGCGCGCAGCCCTCGCATGGGGCACGCGGGCGGGGCTGGCCCGTGCCACGATGGGGGCGCAAACGGATGTGCTGGCGTTCTACGAACGGTTCGGTTTTGTCGCTCACGGGCCGATTTTTGACGATGCCGGGATTCCCCATCGCCACATGGTGTTGGACCTGCACGCCCCCTAGAAACCGAGTCTTTTCGAGAAGTTAGCGGGAACACAGGCCCATCAGACGCGTTTTCCCCGTGTTCGTTCAATTCTGCGACGAAAGGTGCCGCCTGCGCTGCATTGTCCGCTGGCACTCTGCCCTATCTTTGGGCTAGTAGACCACGACCTTGGGCGTCTTGCGACGTGCCATCCACTTTAGACGTCGGGCATCCGTGCCGACCGATACGGGAGTAAAGCCAGTGTCACATGCAGACGACCAGTCGGGCACCCGCAGAGATTTCCTTTTCTACGCCACCGGGGGCGCCGGTGTCGTGGTGACCGGGGCCGCCGTTTGGCCGATGGTCAACCAGATGAACCCATCTGCCGATGTGCGGGCGCTGTCTTCGGTCGAAGAAGATGTTGCCGCCCTAGAGCCGGGAAGCCAAATGACGGTGATGTGGCTGGGCAAACCCGTCTTCGTCCGTCGCCGGACCGAGGAAGAGATTGCGGCCGCCGCCGAGGTCGACGTGTCCAGCCTTCCCGACCCGCTGGCAAACAACGACAATTTGTCTGCGGACACCCCCGCAGATGACACCAATCGCTCCCTTGCAACGTTTGACGGCGAAAACACTGGCGAATGGTTGGTGATGATGGGCGTCTGTACGCACCTTGGCTGCGTGCCCCTGGGCGATGGTGCGGGCGACTTTGGCGGGTGGTTCTGCCCCTGCCACGGGTCCCATTACGACACGTCCGGACGGATCCGCCAGGGACCAGCCCCGCGGAACCTTCCTGTCCCACCGGCGGTATTCGTCGACGAAACAACCCTCAAGCTCGGCTAAGGAGGAAGAGCCATGTCTGGAATTCCCCACGACCATTACGAGCCGAAGACCAAAGGCGAAAAGTGGGTTGAGAGCCGCTTGCCCGTCATCGGTCTGCTCTACAACACATTGATGATCCCCACGCCCAAGAACCTGAATTGGATGTGGATCTGGGGCATCGTCTTGACCTTCACGCTGGTCCTGCAAATCGTGACCGGCATTATCTTGGTCATGCATTATACACCCCATGTGGACTACGCGTTCGCGTCGGTCGAACACATCATGCGGAACGTGAATGCGGGCTGGGCCATGCGGTACATCCACATGAACGGCGCGTCGCTGTTCTTCGTGGCAGTCTATGCGCACATCTTCCGCAACTTGTACTACGGGTCGTACAAAGCGCCCCGCGAAATCACATGGATCATCGGGATCGTCATATATTTGCTGATGATGGGCACCGCGTTCATGGGTTACGTTCTTCCGTGGGGACAGATGTCCTTCTGGGGTGCGACCGTGATCACCGGCCTGTTCGGCGCCATCCCGTTCATCGGCGAAGGGCTGCAGACATGGCTGTTGGGCGGACCGGCGGTGGATAATGCGACGCTGAACCGCTTCTTCTCCCTGCACTACTTGATGCCCTTCCTGATCTTGGGCCTGACGGTCGTGCACATCTGGTCCTTCCACTCGACCGGCAACAACAACCCCACCGGGGTTGAGGTTCGCCGGACGTCCAAGAAGGAAGCCGAAGCGGACACGCTGCCCTTCTGGCCTTACTTCGTGATCAAGGACCTGTACGCGCTGGCCGTGATCTTGTTGATCTTCTTTGCAATCGTTGGCTTCATGCCCAACTATCTCGGCCACCCCGATAACTATATCGAGGCGAACCCGCTGGTGACGCCCGCGCATATCGTGCCGGAATGGTACTTCCTGCCCTTCTATGCCATTCTACGGGCCTTCACGTCCGACGTTTGGATCGTGATGTTCTTCAATTGGATCTCGGGCGGAATCATCGACGCAGCCTTCTTTGGCGTGGTCGCGATGTTTGGCGCAATCGCCATCATGGCTTTCGCGCCCTGGCTCGACACGTCGTCGGTCCGCTCTGGCCGGTACCGCCCGATGTTCAAGTGGTACTTCTGGATCCTCGTCGTCGACTTCTTCGTGCTGATGTGGCTCGGGTCGATGCCCGCGGAGGAGCCTTGGGCCTCGCTTTCGCTGATCGCGACAACCTACTGGTTCGCGTACTTCTTAGTGATTTTGCCACTGCTTGGCGTCATCGAGAAGCCACAGGCCCGACCGGACACCATCGAGGACGAGTTCAACGCCCATTACGGCGGCAGCGACAGCAGTTCTGGCAGTCCTGCTGGCGACAAAGTCGCAACGCCGGCTGAATAAGGAGAGGATCAATGAAACGCCTCACCACGACACTCGCCGCATTGGCCCTTTCAACTTCGGCAGCCTTCGCTGCCGGAGGGGCAGGTGATGTCACCAACTACCAATTCTCGTTCGATGGGATGTTCGGCACCTTCGATCAGAACCAGCTCCAACGCGGCCTCAAGGTGTACACCGAGATCTGCGCTGGCTGCCACGGCCTGAAATACGTCCCGTTCCGGACATTGGCCGATGAAGGTGGCGTAGGTTTTTCTGAAGAGGAAATGCGCGCCTACACAGAACAGTTTGAGGTCTATGCCCTCGACCCAGAATTCGGCGAGTATGATTACCGGACGGCCACGCCGACCGACAACTTCCCCGAAGTGCTCAGCGCAAACGCCCCTGACCTGTCCATGATGGCCAAAGCGCGGGCCGGGTTCCACGGCCCCGCGAACTTGGGCATCAACCAGTTCCTGTATGGAATGGGCGGGCCAGAATACATCGCCTCCCTTCTGAGCGGGTATACCGGCGAAGAGAAAGAGCAGGCGGGCACGGTGCTCTATGAGAATACAGCATATCCAGGCGGCTGGATTTCCATGGCCCCGCCGCTTTGGGGCGAAGACACGGATTTCGACGATGGTGCCCCTAACGATCTGGAAAGCATCTCCCAAGATGTTGCCGCGTTCCTAATGTGGACGGCAGAACCAAAACTGGCCGCGCGCAAGCAGATGGGCTTTACTGCGGTTGTCATGCTGGCAGTGTTGTCGGTTCTCCTCTACCTGACCAACAAACGCATTTGGGCCCCGATCAAGAACGGTCGGTCGCGGGAAACCGCCTAAGGCAGCCCCGCCTTTCGGCAGATTTATGGCCAGCCCCACCCGGGCTGGCCTTTTTCGTTTGGACGAAACCCCACCTCCGGCACCTTACTGCAAAAAAGAGGTGAGCAGATGATCCATTCAACATCCAGGCTGGGTCCAAGGGTGGCCGTCATGACCATTGTCGCCGGTGCAATTGCAATGTGCATGGGCCTTGTCGTTGGCAGCGTCGCCATGATCTCCGGCCACTTGCCGGGCCTTCCGGCGGCTGAAACGACGGTGGCCGCGCATCTTTGGGCCGGCATCCCCGGCGCCCTGCTTGTCCTGTTCGGCGCCGGGTTGGTGCTGCGCGGGGTCGACCTGCGGCTCAGCTACCGTATTTTGGCTGAACTCCGGGCGTTGGATCTGCAGCAACAGGCCCATGCGGCGCGGACACCCCTGGTCCGCACTACCGCCTCTCAATCCGCGTGCCAAAACCCCAACGTCCCGACCGTCACGCCGCAACAGCCAAATCCGGAACCGGTGACCGCCCATATTCCACAGCGACAAGTGGTCCGCGCCAGCCGAGACGCCCCCATAAAGGGTAAGCCTTTCCAGCCTCACAAAATCTTCATGGCGCGACCGTTGAAGTCGTGACGGACCGTTATCGGGCGGCCACGGTGAAATGGGACCACACCACGTTTGGGTACATCGGTGCAGGACGGACCGTCGTACAGGTCCCAGGTCCGGTCACATCCGGTTGGACGTTTTTGAGCTCATCACAACGGACCGTGCGGTCCGCGCCAAGGCTATGGTAACACTGAACGGACAGGCGCGAGTCTCGGTTCTGCGTTTAAGTTACCAGAAGCGCCCGCAGGTGGCAGTGATCAGCACAGGACGTGTCGCAATCGTGGGTTTGGGTGTAGCCATGTGTCGGCGACCCCAACGGAACAAGATTTGCAGCCGCGCCGATCTCGGCTTCACAGGAACCAGCAAGGCAGGTGAGGAAACCACGCCCAAGAAGCAGGGTTAAAATTCCAGAGGAGGTCCATTGAAACTCAATCCCGAACGCTCTCAACGAAGCCTAGGCATCGCCGTCCGTTGGCTTAATCAACAGGTAGAGTGACACGGTCGCAAAGATGCCGCCAAACCCCATCAGTCTCACGGGCTTCTAGCCTTCAATCGCCGACGCGCTCACGTGCCAAACTCTCAGAAGTTTGACATCCATGGTTGGCGCGTTTGCGATTCCATTCGATGTCAGGACCACCTGACGTGTCTCGCAGTCTTCCCTTCCACGCTTCCGATTGCGTGAGTGCAAGAAAAAGGGCCCCGAAGGGCCCTCAATCCATGTCCACCATTGTGACTGATCACGCCAGTGAGCGTTCGACTTCTTCACGTTCGAAGATTTCGATCACGTCACCCTGGCGAATATCGTCATAGTTCTCGAATGCCATGCCGCATTCTTGGCCTGACTGAACTTCTTTCACCTCATCCTTGAAGCGCTTGAGCGTCTTCAAGGTGCCCTCGTGGATCACGGTGTTGTCGCGCAACAAACGCACGCCAGCAGACCGGCGGGCCACACCTTCGGTCACCAAGCACCCGGCGACGTTGCCGACGCCGGACACGCGGAACGTCTCTCGGATTTCGGCGTACCCGATGAAGTTTTCGCGCACCTCGGCGGCCAACAAGCCGGAGGCTGCGGCCTTCACATCATCCACCAGGTCATAGATCACCGAATAGTACCGGATCTCCACGCCCTTTTGGTTCGCCGCAGCCCGAGCAGGCGCGTTGGCACGAACGTTGAAACCGATGACCGGCGCGCCCGAGGCTTCGGCAAGGGTGATGTCCGATTCCGTAATGGCGCCCACACCTGAGTGGAGGACGCGCACCCGAACCTCATCATTGCCGATCTTCTCCATGGCCTGGATGATCGCCTCGGCAGACCCCTGCACATCGGCCTTCACCAGAATGGGCAATTCGGACACGTTCTCATCGGCCTTGGCGTTCGCCAAAAGCTGATCCAGCGTTGTCGCTGCACCGGCGGCGGCCCGTTTGTCCTTGGCGGCCTGTTCCCGATACTCCGCGATTTCGCGGGCCTGGGCTTCGGTCTCGACGACGTTCAGCACATCGCCCGCTTCGGGCGTGCCATTCAGACCAAGCACCTCGACCGGCACCGATGGGCCCGCTTCTTCGACCCGGTCACCCTGGTCATTGACCAGTGCGCGCACCTTGCCCCATTGCTCGCCCACGACAAAGATGTCGCCGCGCTTCAATGTCCCGTTCTGCACAAGCACGGTGGCCACAGGTCCGCGACCCACATCCAACTGCGCTTCGATGACGGCGCCTTGGGCGGCCCGCTCCGGGTTGGCTTTCAGTTCAAGAATTTCAGCCTGGAGAGCGATGGCTTCCAGAAGTTGATCCAGACCTTTGCCCGTGATGGCCGAAACCTCCACGTCCTGCACGTCGCCGGACATCTCCTCCACGATCACCTCATGCTGCAACAACTCTGTCCGCACGCGGTTGGAGTCTGCGGCAGGCAGGTCCGACTTGTTAATCGCCACGATCATGGGCACTTCCGCGGCCTTGGCGTGGTTAATGGCTTCGATGGTCTGGGGCATGACCGCGTCATCGGCGGCGACAACCAACACCACAATGTCCGTCACCTGGGCGCCGCGCGCCCGCATGGACGTGAACGCCGCGTGGCCCGGGGTGTCCAGGAAGGACAGCTTGGTGCCGTTGGTTTCCACCTGGTAGGCACCGATATGCTGGGTGATCCCGCCCGCCTCGCCGGACACGACCTTGGTTTTGCGGATCGCATCCAGAAGCGATGTCTTACCGTGGTCGACGTGGCCCATGATCGTGATGACAGGCGCGCGATCTTGCAGATCCTCCGCCTTGTCTTCTGCCACGTCGATCACGTCTTCCACGTCGGCCTCAGAGACACGCTGCACCTTGTGGCCGAACTCCTCGATGATCAGTTCCGCCGTATCGGCGTCGATCACTTGGTTCTGCGTGGCCATGATGCCGTTCTGCATCAGCGTTTTGACCACGGCCGCAACCCGCTCGGTCATGCGGTTGGCCAGTTCGGACACCACGATCGTCTCGGGCAACTGGACGGTCCGTGTCACCTTTTCCTGGCTGCCGCCGCCCATTTGTTTCTGGCGCTGACGCTCCTGCTTGCGGCGCATCGAAGCAAGGGACCGCTGTCGCCCGCCTTCGCCGCCGGCCAGGGCCTGGTTCACCGTCAACTTACCGCCGCGACGCTCTCCGCCCCGTGGCTTGCCACCGTCATCGTCACGGCGGCGGTTGTCATTGCGCCCGCCGGGTTTGGCGTCGGGCCCTAGGTTCCGCTGGCGCGGCGATTCGGACTTTGGCTCGGCGGCGACAGGTTCTGCCGGGCGCACCTTGTCCTCGGCGGCCTCGCGCTTGCGGCGCTCATCTTCCTCGGCTCGCTTACGCGCAAGTTCTTCGCGCTCTTTCTCTTCGCGTTCCTTGGCCTCTGCCTCGGCGCGGCGGCGCTCCCGCTCGGCGGCACGCTCCTCTTCTTCGCGCTTGCGGCGGGCGTCCTCTTCGGCTTCGCGGGCCTTGGCGGCCTGCAACGCCTTGAGACGACGCTCCATTTCGGCGTCGGTCGTGCCACCCTTGCCCGCACCGCCCTGGGCCGACGCCTGGGCCGCGTTCTGCGCACCCGGCTTGGGGACCATCACGCGTTTGCGTTTGGTTTCCACAACCACGCTTTTGGTCCGTCCGCGGGCAAAGCTTTGCTTTACCTGCCCACTGCGGGCACCGCCGGAAAGGCCGAGAGGTTTTTTGCCGTCTTGATCGCTCATGCGTTCCTGATGTCCTTCTTAGGGGCCGGTTTGCCCCCGTCATGTCTAATGCCTTGAAGCCTTGCGGCTTCCTCTACAACGCGCTTGGCCAAAGTTCCAGCGGCCACAGCTGCGTGAATGACGCGGTCCCGCCCGAAAGCCAGACCCAACTCATCGGCTGTCAGAAAGCCGATCCATTTCCCGCCCTGCGGCGTGCTCAACTTTCCCTTGCCGCGTTCCGACCCGTCTGCCGCCTGGAGGAGAACGTGGGCGTCTTCCCGGTCCAGCATACCGCGGACCTTTTCGTATCCTGAGACCGCGCGCCCCGCCTTCCGGGCCAATCCAATGGCGTCTTGCAGACGTTTCAAGGCGCCCGCTTCAACCATCTCCAGCAGGCCGTCCGGCACAGCCACCTGTTTCTTCGCCCCGCGGGAGAACATGCGCTTTGCAATGGCGGTTTCCAAGACCGCGCGATCGGCGCTGACATATATGCCGCGCCCCGGCAGCTTTCCAGCCAAGTCAGGATACACCGTGTCATCCGGCCCGACAACGAAACGGATCAGTCCCGCCTTCGGCCCAGTGTCGCCGGTTACGATGCAGCGGCGCTCAGGCTGGCTGTTGGTCTTTTCTCTGCCGCCGCGCGTCAGGGAGCCAATCCGGGGCCATTACGCCCCGACCTCCTCTTCGACGGCGTCTTCGCCATCTTCTTCGGTGGCGCCCATGGCTTCCTCGGGGGTGACCCAGCCCAACATCACGCGGGCCGTCATGATCATGTCCTGGGCCTCTTCCAGCGACACATCGAATTTCTCCAACAAACCGTCATCCTTGATGCGCTCGCCGCCTTCGGTCGTCCACCCACCGGCCAGTTCCCAGTCGGCGCAGGTGGCAAACTCTTCCAGGGTGGTGATCCCATCGGCGGTCAACGCCTCCAGCATCTGGGGCGATAGTCCTTCGAACCCCGCAAGATCGTCCTGCAAGCCAGCAGCGCGGGCAGCTTCCAGAGCTTTGGCGTTCTGGGCGTCGATGAAGTCACGGGCCCGCGCCTGAAGCTCGTTCGCCGTGTCCTCGTCCACGCCGTCGATCACCAGAAGCTCGTCCACCTCGACATAGGCGACCTCTTCAAGGTTGGTGAAGCCTTCGGACACCAGCAACTGGGCAAAAAACTCGTCCAGATCCAGCGTGGTGACGAACAGCTGCGTCCGCTCTTCGAACTCGGCCTGGCGCCGCTTGGACTCTTCTTCCTCGGTCAGGATATCGATATCCAGGTTGGTCAGCTGGCTGGCCAGACG
This sequence comes from Pseudomonadota bacterium, assembly GCA_039817645.1. GTDB lineage: Bacteria > Pseudomonadota > Alphaproteobacteria > Rhodobacterales > Rhodobacteraceae > Jannaschia. The sequence continues at coordinate 17,579 of JBCBVM010000036.1, forward strand.
CACGTTCTGTCCGCGGCGCCCGATGGCAAGACTCAGCTGCTCCTCTGGAACGACGACTTCGATCCGCTCAGCCTCGTCATCCAAAACAACCTTAGAGACTTCGGCAGGTTGCAACGCGTTCACCAGGAAGGTCGGCGCGTCTTCGTTCCAAGGAATAATGTCGATCTTCTCGCCCTGAAGCTCGTTCACGACGGCCTGAACCCGGCTGCCGCGCATACCGACGCAGGCCCCGACAGGGTCAATGGAGTTGTCGTAGGAGATGACGGCGATCTTCGCGCGCGATCCAGGGTCCCGCGCCACGGCCTTGATCTCGATCACGCCATCGTAAATCTCGGGCACTTCCATCTTGAACAGCTCGGCCATGAATTCCGGCGCCGTCCGCGACAGGAAGATCTGCGGACCGCGAGGTTCGCGGCGCACGTCCTTGATGAACACACGCACCCGGTCCCCGGGGCGATAGCTTTCGCGCCCAATCTTGTCATTGCGCCGCAACACGCCTTCGCCCGGGTTCAGATCCACGATGACGTTGCCATATTCCTCGCGCTTGACAGCGACGTTGACGATCGTGCCGATGCGATCCTTGTATTCTTCGAACTGCTTGTCCCGCTCGGCCTCGCGGACCTTTTGCAGGATCACCTGCTTGGCCGATTGCGCGGCGATCCGGCCCATGTCCACGGGCGGCACCTCTTCGACCAGCGTGTCGCCGATCTCTGGGGCTTCCATGTACTGCTTGGCCGTCTCGACCGTCATCTCGGCCTTTTCGTTCTCCAGCAACTCTTCCTCGACCACGGTGCGCACGCGGGTGAATGTGGCCCGGCCCGTTTTGCGGTCGATGGACACGCGGATGTCCATCTCTGACCCGTAGCGAGACTTCGCCGCCCGCGCCAAGCTTTCCTCCATGGCCTCGATGACCAAGGCCGGATCGATCATCTTCTCGCGCGCCACCGCCTCGGCGGTCTGCAACAATTCCAGCTGGTTTGCGGATGTGATGGCCATGTCAGTCTTCCTCACCGTCCATGAATGTCTCTACTTCGTCGAATTGGGTCTCGTCGATCTGACCCTTGTCTTTGCGCGCGCGCAGCGTCTCTCGGACCAGGGCGTCCGTCAGGATCAGCTTGGCATCCGCCAACAGATCAAACGTCAACCCGATGGTCACCGCCCCGTCCGGCCGCTCGATCTCCACCAGAACCTCGTCGCCCTCGGTTCCTTGCAGCACCCCTTTGAACCGCTTCTGACCGTCGATCATGTCCTCGGTCTCGATCCGCGCCTCATGCCCTTCCCAGGCATCGAAGTCCTTCAGCCGCGTCAGCGGGCGATCAATGCCAGGGCTGCCGACCTCAAGCTCATACTCGCTCTCGATCGGGTCTTCCACGTCCAGCACAGCGCCCAGGTTGGTGTTGATCTCTCCCAGAAGGTCAATGCTGATCCCGTCTTGGGTGTCTGCCATGATCTCCAGCTTGGGGGTCTTGCCGCCCTGCATCCGCAGCCGCACAAGTTCCGCCCCCAGGTCTTCGATGACCGGGGCCACGATCTCCGCCAGGCGGCGGTCCAACGCGGTTTTGGCGACAAGGTCGGACATAGGTCTACGGGGTCTCCTAAAACGAAAAAACGGGCCACGCGGCCCGTCGATCTTTCCCGGTGGAGCGTCAGAGACGCGCCGCTGTTGAGGGTCAGATAGGCGACTCGCGCCGCCTTTGCAAGACCCGCGTCACGACTGACCCCGACCCCCGCTCCGTTCCAGCACGCGGATGGCAGAATAGAGGTCATCGCGATCGGCATAAACGCCTTCGATAAACCGCGCGCCGCCCGCCGCATCATAGGCCGACCGGCCATGCAGCACCCGACGATTGTCAAACGCGAACAAGTCCCCGGGGCGATAGCGCACCCGCATCAGATAGCGGTCCGACTGCGCCCGCGCCGCAAACCGGCGATAGGCGCGGTAGGCCCGATCCTGTGTGTTCAGATCGGCAACCAACGGCGCCCGCAGCCACGTCTCATAACGCAGCGCGGTGATCTGGCCCTGCTCATCCAGGTCCACCATCGGCCCGGCGGCACGATAGGCCGTTCCCTTAGCGCGATTGTTGTAGGTCCACGGAATCTCGACCATGGCGGCCCAGGTGGCCGGCTCTTCGTCCCGAATGTCATAGGCGATGCGATAGCCGTCACAGTAAAGGCCGTCGCCCCCGGTCGTGTCATTGGCCCGACAGTGCAGAAATTGCAGCCCCGGTGGGCATTCCCGCGTGCACAGGTCCATATGCTGCGGCAACGCCACGGGCGTGTAGGCGTTGGACGTAGGATCATCCTGAATCGCCAGCGTATAGGTCCGCCCAAAATTCGTCTCTCGGATGGTGCCGATCCGCTCTGCGATCTCCTCCAGCAGACCGTCCTGTTGCGGCAACCCGTCCAGCCGCGCGACACCGTCATCGCGCAAATGGCATAGGAAGCGGCGGAAAAGCCGGTCATCCTGCAACGCATGCGGGCCATGGACTGTCCCGGGCACCTGCAAATCCTCTGCGCGCCACAAACGGGCGGCAAGACACCGACCCTCAGCGCCCGCGCCACCCCAGCCATGGGCCCGCAGCCAGCCGGGATGATAGGCCCCCCGTGCGACCTCATCGGACCAGGTGACCACCAAAGCCCCGTTCGCAAGGACATCCGCCGCTGTGGCCCGCAGATCTTCGGGGAAATCCAGGGGCGTTTTCAGCGTCTCCCGCGACAGGGGGTGTAACGTCGCGGGGTCGGTCCCATTCTCTGCCAGCAGAAGGCGATGATACGTCATCCGCACCCCATCCGACCATGTCAGGGCCACATCCCCTTCGGCCAACACTTGCGTCGCGGCAATCTGGGCCACGACGGGCCATGTGTCGAAATCAGGCGTGATGGGCAGCGACAGGTCGTCCACGGGCGGCGTCCTTGGGGGATGGGTTTGTCAGACGGTTCCCGACCGGGAGCGACGCGTCTCGCCCAAAGCCGACATCCCTAGGGGCGTCAGCCGCCCGTGGCACCGCGTCCTTACGGCGTCAGCTTGTGGATCATCCCCTCATCGACGGCGGCGTAAAGGCTTCCGTCCGGGCCCAGCACAAGGGACCGGAACCGCCCTGCCTCCATGGGCAGTGTCATCTCGATGACGTCCACAACCTCGGTCTGATCGCTATTGAGGATCATCACATCGATGCGTTGCCCGATGGGCGTTCCGCCAAAGCCGATGCCCATGATACCAACGGCCATGGCGCCATCCCATGCGCCCCATTGGGAGCCTTCCAGGAACACGGCCGATGACGTCCCCTGGGACCAGCCGTTATTGTCCCAAATGGGCGGCATCGCGTCCGGGTAAGTCGCCAAATCTGTCATCGGCATGAACGACGCGCGGGCATAGCGGTCCATGCCCTGTTCCTGGTTGGGGGAATACCCGCAGTAATCATCTGGGCAGTCCTCGCGACCTGCCATGTTCGGCCGGGGGTCCCAACCCGCATTGCCGCCATTGACCAACACCGTGATCTCATCGGAATGCCAGGGCCCATGCTCGGCCGCGATGGGCGTTCCAGTTTCGGGCACAAAGGCAATGCCCTGCACGTTGCGGTGGCCATAGGTGAAGGTCCGCGGGTCGAACCCTTCGGGCGGCGCATTCTCGGCTGCGGCATTGCCATCCGTGTCCATCCGCATGACCTTACTGCCCATCAGCGTGGGGCTTTGCGGCACTTGGCCGTTATGGGTGTCCCCCGTGGTCAGGTACAAATAACCGTCGACCGGGTTAAACCGCACGCGGCCCCCGTTATGGGCACCCGGCCCTCCGAAGGGATGGTCGCTGGCCGCAGGTTTATAGACCACATCGTCCACAATATCTGTGCGATCACTAACGGAGGTGAAATCGTCGCTGACCACCAGCCGCATCAACCGGTTTGTCCCCGGGCTGGTCATGCTGGACGTCGAATAGACATAGATCCGGCGGTTCTCGGCGAAGTCGGGGTCCACTGCGACGCCCATCATCCCGGCTTGCCCCTCACAGAACAGGTCATCTGCCGTCTCCGCATATCCTTCGCTGCCGGTCATGCCCAACAGGGGCATCACATCGCCGGAAGGCATCCGCACCGACAGCCCCTGGCACTTCTCGGTGAAGAACATCGTACCGTCCTCCAGGAACGCCATGTCCCAAGGATCGGACAAACCGGACAACACGACTTCATGGCTCAAGCTGGTGGTGTTCGGTCCGGCGAATGCCGTGCTTGCGGCCAAAAGTGTGGCAGCGGCTAAGGCAAAACGGCCATCTGCGCGGCCTACGGCTAACTTCAGTTCCATTTGGTATCCTCCCAAAGGTTATGGTGCCCCTCCCAAGGCACCGCCGAGCTTCCCTTACGTAACCTTTCCCGAGCGAGAGGTAGCGCGCCCCGTCAGCCTGGCAATTCGGCCCGCGCCTGGCCCTGAGACCCATCGACATGCGGCTTGCCACAGGGCAGCGAACCCGGCACGGTCGTCTCAATCACTACGGAAGGGACCCCCATGCGCACCAAAGCCGCCGTCGCCACCGCCCCTGGCAAACCGCTCGACGTCATGGAGGTCAATCTGGACGGCCCCCGCGACGGCGAAGTCCTGGTGGAGGTAAAAGCCACGGGCATCTGCCATACCGACGAATTCACCCTGTCTGGCGCAGACCCCGAAGGCCTGTTCCCTGCCATCCTCGGCCACGAAGGCGCGGGCGTCGTCGTCGATGTGGGCCCCGGCGTGACGTCCTTGAAAAAGGGCGACCACGTCATCCCACTCTACACCCCGGAATGTCGGGAATGTGAGTATTGCCTGAACCCCAAGACCAACCTGTGCCAATCCATCCGCACGACCCAAGGCCAAGGCCTTATGCCGGATGGCACCAGCCGTTTCAGCACTTTGGACGGTGATCCGATATTGCACTATATGGGATGCTCGACGTTCGCCAACCACACCGTCCTGCCAGAGATCGCGCTGGCCAAGGTCCGTGAAGACGCGCCGTTCGACAAGATCTGCTACATCGGCTGCGGCGTGACCACGGGCATTGGCGCCGTGATCAACACCGCCAAAGTGGAGATCGGAAGCCGTGCCGTCGTCTTCGGCCTGGGAGGGATTGGCCTCAACGTCATTCAGGGGTTGCGGCTTGCCGGCGCCGACCAGATCGTTGGCGTCGACCTCAACCCCGAGAGGGAGGCGATGGCCCGCCGGTTCGGCATGACCGATTTTGTGCAACCCGGGGATATGGGCGCAGAGATTGTACCCCATCTTGTACAATTGACCGGGGGCGGGGCCGATTACACCTTTGACGCGACCGGAAACGTGCAGGTCATGCGATGGGCCCTGGAGGCCGCGCATAAGGGATGGGGCGAAAGCATCATTATCGGCGTTGCCCCCGCGGGCGCCGAGATTTCAACGCGGCCCTTCCAACTGGTGACAGGGCGCGTCTGGCGCGGCACGGCTTTCGGCGGTGCCCGGGGCCGGACCGACGTGCCTCAGATCGTGGACTGGTACATGGACGGCAAAATCGAGATCGACCCCATGATCACCCACACCCTCGCCCTAGAGGACATCAATAAAGGCTTTGACCTGATGCACGCCGGAGAGAGCATCCGTTCGGTCGTCGTCTATTGACCGGGCATAGGGGGGTGCGCCGGACCGCGCCCCACCCTACATGGCTGGCATGACCAAACGCGACTCCCCCCTGCTGGCCGTCCTGATTGACGCCGACAACATCCCCGCCCGCCATGCCAAGGCGATCCTGTCCGAAATCGCGTCCCTTGGGGAACCTGCCCTGCGCCGCGTCTATGGCGACTGGTCGTCCAACCAGCTGGATGCGTGGCGCAAAATGGTGCGGGATCTGGGCCTGGTCGCACATCAGGAAACCGCCAACACGACGGGCAAGAATGCCAGCGATATTGGCCTGGTGATCGACGCGATGGACATTCTGCATTCCGGGCGCTTCGACGGGTTCGTTTTGGTCAGTTCGGACAGCGACTTTACCCGCCTCGCCAACCGCATCCGAGAGGAGGGTCTGGAGGTAATCGGCATTGGCGAAGGAAAGGCCCCGGACGCCCTGCGCAAGGTCTGTAACAGGTTCATTCTGATCGAGAACTTGGCGGAGGAGGACAAATCCGTGCCCGCCTCGACCACCGCCAAAAAGAAACCCCAGGACGCGCTGCGCCTTATCCTTCGTGCGATGGACCGCCTCGAACAGGAGGATGAGTGGTATTCCCTTGGCGCCCTTGGCAGCCAGATCAGGGCGATGGCGCCGGACTTCGACCACCGGACCTATGGCAAGGGCAAGCTCAGCGACCTGATCCGCGCCATCGGCAACCTAGAGACGCGCCGGCAAGACGGGCACCTGCACGTCCGGCGCAAGGACTGATCGCGCGCGGCTAGTCGCCGCTGGCGAAGGTCTGGCGCAACTGTCGGATCACGGGAATGGACGCGCGGGCCCGCTCCGGCCCGATTTGGCGCACCGCCTCGGCCAAGATCGGCTGCATCCGCGCGATGGCGGCATCCCGTGCGGCCAGGCCAGCACCGCTGATGGCGACGCGCTTGCGGCGCGCATCATCCCAATCGGGACGGATGTGGATGTGCCCGGCCCATTCCAGCTTGTTGAGGGTGTTGGTCATGGCACCGCGCGTCAGGTAGAAGATGCGCGCCAACTCGCCCGGGGACTTCTCTTCGCGATGCTGTGCAAGGTAGTTCAGGACGGAGAAATGGCTGAGTTCCATACCCTTGGGCAGGGCACGGCTGAGCCGAGCACGGATCAACTGATCCGCCGTCAGCATTTCTGAAAAGAGGGACGTCGCGATCCGATCCAGGTCTTCGTCACTCATGGACCCTCCCACCCCGGTGTCACGCCCCAAGCCGGTATTTTCGCCCGGGCGGCCTGCACTTGGTCAAGGTCCAGGTCTGCGACATAGGCGCCGGGCGCGAAGCCGGCATCCAGCAGAACTTCGCCCCACGGTGCCACGACGAGGGAGTGCCCATGGGTCGCGCGCGACGTGCCGCGGGTGGCCGGGTGAAACCCCGTTTGTGCCGGCGCCAGAACAAATGCGCCCGTCTCGATGGCACGGGCACGCACCAACGTTTCCCAATGGGCCACGCCGGTGACGGTGGAAAACGCGGATGGCACCGAAATCATGGCCGCCCCCGCCCGACCCAGCCGACGGAAAAGCTCGGGAAATCGAAGGTCATAGCAGATCGTCATGCCAAGCCCGCCCCAGGGCGTCGCGGCCAATGTGGCCCGTGTGCCGGGACGAAACCCGGCGGATTCGCGATAGGTTTCTGTCTCACTGACGGTCACGTCGAACATATGGATCTTGTCATATCGCGCCGCGATCTTCCCCCCCGCATCCAGCAGGACAGATCGGTTCGCAAACCGCCCCTGGGGATCCGCCGTTCGCAGGGCAAGCGACCCGATCAACAGCCAAATCCCATGGGACCGGGCCGCCCCGCGCATGGCCGCCAAAGTGGGATCACGCGCTTCGGGTCGCAGAACCTCTCGCTGATGGGTGCGACTGGTGGACAAGCAATTCGTGACCTCTGGCGTCAGGACGAACTCCGCGCCTTTTGCCACGGCATCCTCCAGCAGGGACAGGGCTTGCTCCGTATTGGCCACCGGATCGTCGGAGGCCGTCATTTGCAGTAAACCGACGCGCATTCAAGCGCTTAGGAGAGGTTCGAGTTTTCCCGCCCTGTCCAACGCATACAGGTCATCACACCCGCCGATATGCGTCTCTCCGATGAAAATCTGCGGGGTCGTGTGGCGCCCATTGGCGCGTTGCATCATTTCCGCGCGTTTGGCCTGATCCCCGCCGACCTTGTGTTCGATCACCTGTGCCCCCTTCTGCGAGAGCAACCGAATTGCTGCGGTGCAGAATCCGCAAAGCGGCTGGGTATAGACTTCGACGGTTTTCATGGGGCAGGTCCTTCGCTCGGCATCACCCTTGTATATAAGACCTTACGGGTCCTTCGCAACGCGTGCTAAAATCAAGACCGTGATCCGTGCTGCACCTGCAGCACGCAACGCGTCGGCGCAGGCGGCCAACGTGGCACCGGATGTCATCACATCGTCGACCAGCGCAACATGCTGACCGTCGACGGAACCGGTCGCCTGAATGGCGCCTTCCAGATTGCCGAACCGGTCCCGAACCGACCGATGGTCTTGGGATTGCGTGTGCCGCACCCGTTCCAGGATCAAAGGGGCAAAGGTGCCGCCGGATCGGGTTGCCACGTCTTTCGCCAACAGGGCGGATTGGTTGTACCGTCGCTTCAGCAGCCGCCAGCGATGGACGGGTACGGGCACGAAGACCGTATCCGGCGACAACAGATCCCGCGCCCGACGGTGCAACCAAAGGCCCCCGGTGCGCGCCAGTTCGGTGCGATCCCCATGTTTCAGCGCCAGGACGAGGTGGCGCGCTTTGCCGGAATAGGCCAACGCCGCCCGTCCTTCATCCCAAGGCCGCGCCAATTTCAGACAGTCGTCGCACCTGAGGTCCGCATCCTGCCCCTCGGCCCCGGGCAGGCCGGTGCCACATAAGTGGCAGGTGGGCCCGTGAAGGAACGGCGTCTCCGCCCAGCACGTGGGGCAAAGGGCGTCCTCCTCCTCAACCCGCGCCTCACACAGCGGGCAAGTCGTGGGATAAAGCAAATCCCGCAGCGCCAAGATGGGTGACATCATGGACCGTTGCATTGCAGATGGCATCGCCTACATCCCCTCCGTTATGTCGCACCCAATCCTGACAGACCGTACGGCCCTGGAGGCCCACCGCGCCCGCGCCACCGACGCCGCATGGTTCCTCCATGAGGAGGCGTTGGACGAGGTGCAGGAGAGACTCAAAGACGTTAACAGAACCTTTACGGCGCCCGCGATTGTGACGGGTCATCCCCAGGTTTGGGGCGATGTGATCCCCGGGGCCAAGGTCGTCCCCGACACATCTGTGTTGGATCTGACGCCCGCGGCCCATGACCTTGTGATCCATGCCATGGCTTTGCATTGGGCCGATGATCCGGTAGGGCAACTTATCCAATGTCGCCGGGCCCTTGCGCCCGATGGCCTGTTCCTCGGCGTGGCGTTCGGGGGCCAAACCCTGCATGAATTGCGCGCCGTCCTGGCCCAGGCCGAGACCGCGGTGATGGGCGGGCTCAGCCCCAGGGTCGCGCCCATGGCGGACATTCGCGATATGGGCGCGCTTTTGCAGCGGGCGGGACTGGCCCTGCCGGTCGCCGATAGCTTGCCCCGGCGCGTGCGTTACACAACCATGTTCCGGTTGATGGCGGACCTGCGCGCCATGGGAGAGACCAACGCCCTGGCCGCCCGGCACCGACGATTTGCGCCGAAACATCTATTTGCGGAAGCCGCCCGTATATACCAGGAACACTTCGCGGATGCGGACGGCATCGGCGCGACATACGAATTACTCTTTCTGTCGGGATGGGCCCCGGCCGAAACCCAGCAAAAGCCCCTACGCCCCGGGTCCGCGACCACACGATTGGCCGACGTCCTGGGCGTGAAAGAGCAAGGAGCCTGAGGTCCATGACCATGACAGACCCAACGCCACTTCCCCATGCGGGCGACGACCACCCTCCGGTTCGCATGGGGAAAATCGGCGTTCTTTTGGCCAACCTTGGAACACCTGACGATTACACGTATTGGCCGATGCGTCGGTATTTGAACGAATTCCTAAGCGACCGACGGGTCATCGACTACTCTCCGTGGCTGTGGCAACCGCTGTTGCAGGGGATCATTCTGACAAAACGACCCTTCAGTTCCGGCGCGGCGTATAAGTCCATCTGGAACCATGAGAAGGGCGAAAGCCCCCTCGCCACCATCACCAAAGCGCAAACTGCCAAGATGGCGCAACGGATGCAGGACGCGTTTGGCGACACCGTCGTCGTGGATTATTGCATGCGCTACGGGAACCCCTCGACCAAGTCGAAGGTGGAACAGATGCAGGCGGCGGGCTGCACCAAGATCATCTTCTTCCCGCTTTACCCGCAATATGCGGGGGCAACGACGGCGACGGCCAATGATCAGTTCTTCCGCTCGCTCATGTCACTCAAGTGGCAGCCCCCCGTGCGGACCGTGCCCGCCTATTCGGATGATCCCCGCTACATTGATGCGTTGGCCAAATCCGTCGAGCGTGCCTATGCCGGGCTGGACACAAAGCCGGACATCCTCGTTTGTTCCTATCACGGGGTCCCAAAGCGGTACCTGATGGAGGGCGACCCCTATCACTGCCAATGCCAGAAAACGACGCGCCTTCTACGGGAGCGTTTGGGCTGGGACACGTCAAAAATCATGACGACCTTCCAGTCGAAGTTCGGCCCAGAAGAATGGTTGAAACCCTACACCGTCGAAGAGGTCGCGCGCCTGGCGGAAGAGGACGGCAAGAAGAACATCGCCGTGATCGCGCCAGCATTCTCTGCCGATTGCATCGAGACGTTGGAAGAGATCAACGAGGAGATCAAGGAAAGCTTCGAGGAAGCGGGCGGGGAACACTTCCACTATATCCCGTGCCTGAACGACGACGACGCCCATATGGACGCGTTGGCGCAGATCGTGATCGAAAACCTGTCGGGGTGGATTGCGCCGGGTCGCGCCATGGCACGGGCGGCTGAGTAGAATTCCTGGCAAGGACCGGAGCGGTCCATGCCAGGGCAGTGAGTGAGTTCTTTAGCTGACTGGTCGGCCTGTATAGACCTCTTTCCCAACGCGGACCTGCATTAGCCCGTTCTTCAGCATTGCGACAAAGATGCCCTGGACGGACATATGTTTGCCGACAGTCACAGTACGTAGCATCCAGTTTCCTCCGACTGGCTGTGAGCACGTCTCATATATGGCATTTTTCTGACAAAAAGCACGCGAAAAAGCGAATAATCTAGCCGAAATGGCAAGATTGACGATTAGTTTACAACCAATCTCGTAATATCGGGATCAAGGGCAAATCCGCCGCAGGCATCGGGAAGTCTCTGAGGGTGTTGGGCTTGACCCATTTCAACGCCTGATTTTCTCGGGACTGCACCTGTCCATCCCATTTCCGGCAGACGAACAGCGGCATCAGAAGGTGAAACGTCTCATAGGTATGCGACGCGAAGGTCAGCGGCGCCAGACAGGACGCCCAAGTGCATATGCCCAGCTCTTCCTCAAGCTCCCGGATGAGGGCGATTTCTGGCGTTTCCCCCGCCTCCACCTTGCCGCCCGGAAACTCCCACAGGCCCGCCATGGATTTCCCCTCGGGCCGTTGCGCCAACAAGATCCGGCCATCGGGGTCGACCAGCGCAACCGCGGACACCAAGACCGTCTTCATGACCGATAATCCGCGTTAATTTCCACATAGCGATAGGTCAGATCGCAGGTCCACATCCGGTCCTGCCCGGTGCCAAGCCCCAGATCCACGGTCAAAACGATATGGTCCCCGCGCATGTGCGCGGCCCCCGCATCTTCCGTATAGGACGGGGCTTTCCGCCCCCGATCTGCGACCAGCACATCCCCGAAGGAAATGGACAACAGGTCCCGATCCGCCCGCGCGCCCGATTTGCCAACGGCCATCACAACCCGCCCCCAATTCGGGTCTCCCCCGGCGATGGCGGTCTTGACCAAGGGGGAGTTGGCGATGGCCCGCGCCACAAGCCGCGCATCTTTGTCGGTGGCTGCGCCGGTCACCACGACTTCAACCAGTTTCGTGGCCCCCTCTCCGTCCTTCGCGACCTGCAACGCCAGGTCCCGAAGCACGCTTTCCAACCCCGCCTTGAAGGCCCGGCCGTCGCGCGTCCGGGCAGAAGTGATCCCAGGATGCGCCGCCGCCCCCGTCGCCGCCGCGATCAGCGTGTCCGAAGTGGACGTGTCACTGTCCACCGTCACCGCGTTGAATGTCGTCTTGGTCAAATCCGACACCATCGACTGCAAGGTTTTCTGCGACACCTTTGCGTCGGTGAACACATAGGCCAGCATGGTCGCCATATCGGGGGCAATCATTCCGGACCCTTTGGCAAACCCTGCAATCGTCACCTCCGCGCCACCAAGCTCCAGCCGGGTCACCGCGCCCTTCGGAAACGTATCCGTGGTCATGATGGCCCGGGCGGCTTTGGTCATCCCCTTCGCCTTCAGACCGGCCTTCAGCTTGTCCAACGCGGTGATGATCTTTGCGTGGGGCAAAGGCTCCCCGATCACACCCGTCGAGGCGGTCAACACATGGGCGGCGGGAATGTCCAATGCCTCTGCCGTGGCCGCCGTGATCGCATCGACGGAGTCGCTTCCGTCCCGCCCGGTGAACGCGTTGGCATTGCCGGAATTCACCAAGATGGCCCAGCCTTCCGCCCCCCCGGGCGCGTGTAGTTTGGCCTGACAGTCCAGTACCGCAGCCGATCGAGTGGCCGACGTCGTGAAGACCCCGGCCAGGGCCGTGCCAGGGGACAACTCCGCCAGCATGACATCGGCGCGATCCTTGTATTTCACCCCGGCCTTGGCCGTGGCAAACCGCACGCCCGCAATCTTGGGCAAGTCGGGAAGCGGTTGCGCCAGGGGCGACACCAGCGGCCCCTTTGGCGCCGCCAGCTTTGCTTCAAGCTCTGCGATACGGGCCAGAAGATCGGCTTTTTTTGGCGACTTCCCCTTGGCTTCTGCACGTCCCGTCTTGCCCATGCCTCAGTCCGAGATCATGTCCAAGTTGCGGATCAGGCTTGGATCCAACTCCAAGTCCGTGCGAGAGATTTCGGCAGCGCTGGTCAACCGCTCCAACTCTGCATCCACGGCCGCCTCGCGCAATGCGCCTTCCAACTCGCCCTTGACCGACTCCAGCGTCGGGGCATCTTTCACGCGCGTTTCGTTCAACGTGATCACGTGCCAGCCAAAGTCGGTCTGCACCGGCGCGCTGACGGCCCCCACCTCCAGCGAGATCACTTCCGCCTCAAAGTCGGGGACCATCACGCCCTTGCTGAACCAGCCCAACTCCCCACCATTGGGGCCGGACGGGCCGGTGGAATGCTCCCGCGCAAGATCGGCGAAGGCCGCCCCCTCCCCAAGCTGCGCGATCAAGGCCTGGGCCTCTTCTTCGGTCGCCACCAGAATGTGGGACGCATTGTATTCCGTCTCCGGCTCCGCGCTGCCATAGGCTTCGTCATAGGCTGCCTGATACTGCGCATCGCTCAGGTCCTGGTTGGCGGCGCGGTCGATGACCCGACCTGCAAGAAAGGCGCGGCTCTCGTTCTCCAGGCCGATCTCATCCGCCTGGGTCAAGTCTTCGCGCGCGGCGTCCGACAGCACTTGCTGCTGGATCAACTGCTCCAACATCCCTTCATACAGGGCATCATCCGGCAATTGCTGATATTGCTGGGGCAGGCGTGCCCGCATCGCAATCAAGTGCCCAAGTGTGATATCGGTGCCGTTTACCGTGGCCAAGACCGTGCTTGCATCTTGGGCCTGGGCGGGGGCAGTCAAACAGAGCGCCACTGCGGCGCCTGAAAGCAGTCTCTTCATCTGGTCGGTCCTTTCCGGCACTTTTGGCCGTTGTTTTACCTTTGTCCTGGGGCGTTCGTTGACACCCGAAATGGTGGGTCTTAAGTGCCGAACAGGCAAATTATTACCGCGCTCTCTGCGACGACCGCCATTTCCCTTTCTTGACTGATATGGGTCGGCGGGTGCGTCGGCAAGGGCACGAGGTTAGGACGCAAATGCTCGGACTTGGAACGATCGCGAAGAAGGTCTTCGGCACACCGAATGACCGCAAAGTCAAAGCGACACGCAAACTGGTTGAAGACATCAACGCGCTTGAGCCGGAGTTCGCGGCGCTGAGCGACGATGAGATCAAAGACCGGACCGAGAAATTGTCCATGCGCGCCCAGCAGGGTGAAAGTTTGGATGCCCTTCTGCCCGAGGCCTTCGCCAATTGCCGGGAGGCCGCAAAGCGGGCCCTGGGCCTGCGCGCCTTTGACGTCCAGTTGATGGGCGGGATCTTCCTGCACCAGGGCAACATCGCCGAGATGAAGACAGGCGAAGGCAAGACCCTTGTGGCGACCTTTCCCGCCTATCTGAATGCGCTGACCGGCAAGGGCGTCCATATCGTGACCGTCAACGACTACCTTGCCCGCCGCGACGCCGAATGGATGGGCAAGGTCTATGCCGCGTTGGGCCTAAAGACAGGGGTCGTCGTGCCCCAGCAACCCGATGAGGAAAAGCAGCAGGCCTACGCCGCCGACATCACCTATGCCACCAACAATGAGCTGGGCTTCGACTATCTGCGCGACAACATGCGTTCCTCCAAGAAAGAGATGTTCCAGCGCGACCATAACTTCGCCATCGTGGACGAGGTTGATAGCATTCTGATCGACGAAGCCCGGACCCCGCTGATTATTTCCGGGCCGTCCCAAGACCGGTCCGAACTGTATGTCCAGATCGACCGCATCATCCCGGAGATCACCGAAGAGCACTATACCCTGGACGAGAAAGCCCGGTCTGTCACCTTCACCGATGAAGGCAACGAATGGTTGGAGGAACGGTTGCACATCGCCGGTATCCTGCCAGAGGAACAATCCCTCTACGACCCGGAATCCACCACCATCGTGCACCATGTGAACCAAGGTCTGCGGGCGCATATCCTGTTTCAGAAGGACCAGCATTACATCGTCCGCGACGATGAAGTTGTGCTGATCGATGAATTCTCGGGTCGGATGATGCCAGGGCGCCGGCTGTCCGACGGGCTACACCAGGCGATCGAGGCGAAGGAAGGCACATCCATCAAGCCAGAAAACGTGACCCTCGCCTCGGTCACGTTCCAGAACTACTTCCGCCTCTATGACAAGCTGTCAGGTATGACCGGGACCGCCGCCACGGAGGCAGAAGAGTTCGGCTCCATCTACGGCCTGGGCGTGGTCGAGGTGCCGACGAACAAAGCCATCGCCCGACTGGACGAACACGACCAAGTCTATCGTACCGCCGACGAGAAATATCAGGCCCTCGTGAAAGAGATCAAAGAGGCCAACGCCAAGGGTCAGCCGGTCCTCGTGGGCACGACCTCCATCGAAAAATCCGAGATGCTGTCCCAACTTTTGGGAAAGGATGAGGTCAAGCACAGCGTCCTGAACGCGCGCCAGCACGAGCAAGAGGCTAAGATCGTGGCCGATGCCGGGCGCTTTGGGTCCGTGACCATCGCCACGAACATGGCCGGGCGGGGTACCGACATCCAACTGGGCGGCAACGTGGAAATGCGTGTCCTCGAAGCTTTGGCCGAAACGCCCGAGGCCGATCCCGCCGAGGTCCGAGCCCGCATCGAAGCCGAAGTCGCCGACGAAAAGCAGCGCGTGTTGGACGCGGGCGGTCTCTTCGTGCTCGCCACAGAACGTCACGAAAGCCGTCGCATCGACAATCAGCTCCGCGGCCGCTCTGGACGTCAGGGCGACCCGGGCCGGTCGGTCTTCTTCCTCTCGCTTGACGACGACCTCATGCGGATTTTCGGGTCGGAGCGTTTGGACAAGGTGCTCGGCAGCCTCGGGATGGAAAAGGGGGAGGCCATTGTCCACCCCTGGGTCAACAAATCCCTGGAACGCGCCCAAGCCAAAGTCGAAGGCCGCAACTTCGACATCCGCAAGCAGTTGCTGAAGTTCGACGATGTGATGAACGATCAGCGGAAGGCCGTATTCGAACAACGCCTTGAGATTATGGAAGCCGAGGATATCGGCGAAATCGCCCAAGACATGCGCCACCAGGTCATTGACGACTTGGTCGATCAGTTCATGCCGCCCAAATCCTATTCCGATCAATGGAATGCCGAAGGGCTCTATGCGGCATGCATCGAAGTCCTCGGGCTTGATCAGCCGGTCATTGCCTGGGCCGACGAGGATGGCGTCGATCAGGACGTCGTGCGCGACCGTCTCTATGGGGCCAGCGACGCTGCCATGGCCGAAAAGGCCGACGCCTTCGGGGCAGATCAGATGAAGCAGGTCGAAAAGCAGGTCTTGCTCCAGACCATCGACGCGAAATGGCGCGAACATTTGCTGACACTGGAACATCTTCGCTCAGTCGTGGGCTTCCGCGGCTATGCGCAGCGTGACCCCCTCAACGAGTATAAGACCGAGAGTTTTCAGCTGTTCGAAACCATGCTCGACAGCCTGCGCAGCGAAGTCACCAAGAAGCTGGCACAAATCCGGCCACTGACCGACGAGGAACGGCAGGCCATGATGCAACAGCTTATGGCCCAACAACGCGCGCAGCAGCAGGTCGACGCCGAGGCGCTCCAACCCGCCGGGGCCGATGCCCCCGTGGCCTTGCCCAATGCGCGCGAAGGTTTCGTCGAATCGGACCCAACCACTTGGGGCAATCCCGGTCGCAACGATCCCTGCCCTTGCGGCTCCGGCAAGAAGTTCAAGCACTGCCACGGGGCGTTCTAGCGGCGTTGAGTCAAATCCGCCGGAAACGGTCCAAACAGATTGCGGATCAGTAACGAATTTCTAAGGAAGCGCGGGCAGGTTTGGGGCCATGCTTGCTCGCGCCCTATCCCTTCCTGCGCTTCGCGCCCGATTGCCCCGACGACGGGTCCGGTTCGGGTTCCGCACCGCATCGCGCCGCCGAAAGGCGGCCGCCCTGCTGTGCCTGGCGGGGTCCCTTTTCGTTCTGCTCGGCGCATTGGACAGGCCCGTCGCCTCCATGGCGACGCCGCCGCACATCGCCGCCGCGCCGCCCACCTCCGCCACCGCGGTGGAACAGACGGTGGCCGCAACATCCGCCCCGGCCTGTGACATCGTATTGCAGGCGCGCCCCGCCCCTGCGGCCTTCCTCGATGTGGAGATCAGTGCGCCCTGTGCAGCCAACCAAACCGCCCGGGTCCGGTCGACCCGCACCACCTTCCTGGTCCCCCTCGACGCCGACGGGGCGGCAAAAGCGACGCTGCCCGCCCTTTCCCCAGAAACCACCCTCACGGTCGAGGTTGAGGGCGCCACACCCACCTCGACCCTGCTGGCCGCGCCCGACTACGATCAATACAACCGTGCGGTTCTGCAATGGCAGGGTCCCGCGGCGTTCGAGATCAGGGCCATGGAAAATGGCGCCATGCGCGGCTCGGTCGGCGATGTGTCCCGCCTCCGGCCCCACACCATCCGCCGCGCCCTATCCGGTACGGGTGGCTTTCTCACCGCCCTCCATGATGACGATGGGGCGCAGACCGGGGCATGGGTCTACACCTTGCCCGACAACAACGCCGCCGAACTGCACGTTACGCTGATCGTGACGCCTGCCAACTGCGGAAAGCAGGTTCAGCTTCGGTCGCTCATCTCTGGCCCTGACGCACCCCGGCGGGGGGATCGCATGATCCTGACCCTGCCCCCATGCAAAGCCATTGGTGAACGAATAGCCTTGGCTGGCCTGGTCCCTGACCTCGGCTCCTAAGTGCTATGACGAAAAAGGCGACCCGGGCAGGGCCGCCTTTCAAAATTCGGCAGGGGCGCACCCCATCACATCAATTCGCGCACATCCGTCAGGCGGCCGGTCACCGCCGCCGCTGCGGCCATCGCGGGGGACATCAAGTGCGTGCGGCCGCCACGGCCTTGCCTGCCCTCAAAGTTCCGGTTCGACGTGGCCGCGCAACGCTCTCCGGGCTTTAACTGATCGGGGTTCATGGCCAGGCACATGGAACACCCTGCCAGCCGCCATTCAAAGCCCGCCTCGCGAAAGATGTCGGCCAAGCCTTCTTCTTCCGCCTGCGCACGGACCAAACCGGACCCGGGCACCACCATCGCCCGCATGCCATCTTTGACCTTCTTGCCGCGCAGAATTTCTGCTGCGGCGCGCAGATCTTCGATCCGTCCATTGGTGCACGACCCGATGAAAACCGTGTCGATGGCAATCTCTTTCAAAGGCGTACCAGGCTGAAGGCCCATATATTCAAGTGACCGCGCTGCGGCATCCACCTTGCCGCCATCGAAATCGGCAGGCGCCGGCACCGTCGCCGTGATCGGCAGCACATCCTCGGGCGAGGTGCCCCAGGTGACGACCGGGGCAATCTCTTCCCCCTTGATTGTAACGACCATATCCCAATGGGCGTCGTCATCTGAGTACAGCGTCTTCCACCACGTCAAAGCCGCTTCCCATTGGGCCCCTTTCGGCGCGTGAGGGCGGCCCATGCAATAGGCAAACGTCTTCTCATCCGGTGCGATCAGCCCGGCGCGCGCGCCCCCTTCGATGGCCATGTTGCAGACGGTCATACGACCTTCCATGCTCAGATCACGGATCGCTTCGCCGCAATACTCGATCACATAGCCGGTGCCGCCCGCCGTACCCGTTTTGCCAATCACCGACAGAGTGATGTCCTTGGCGGTCACACCGGGCCGCAACTTGCCCGTGATCTCCACCTTCATGTTCTTGGACTTCTTCTGGATCAGCGTTTGCGTGGCCAGAACATGCTCCACCTCCGACGTGCCGA
>JBCBVM010000037.1:0-35554 GCA_039817645.1 Pseudomonadota bacterium
GAAAAGACGGGAAATGATGGTGCTGCTGGAGAGAATTGAACTCTCGACCTCTCCCTTACCAAGGGAGTGCTCTACCTCTGAGCTACAGCAGCGCCGTGGATGGCCGATTAGCCATATCGTCGCCCGCACGCAACCCCCAATGCACCCGTTGCTGGACCCGCCTGGGGCCAAGCGTTATGGGGGTCACAGGCAAGAGGGCACTCCATGGCGAAAGCTGCCAAATCCGCGCGCGAAGACCGTCTGAAGGCGGCGCTCAAGGCCAATATGGGCCGCCGCAAGGCACAGGCCCGAGCCCGTGCGGATGAGGGCTCCGACGCGACCGAAAAGGCCCCCGCCCCGGAGCAGAAGGACAAAAACAATGGATAGCATTACGGTCACCGGGAATGGCCCTCTTTCGGGGACGATTCCCATTGCGGGCGCCAAGAACACCTGCCTCAAGCTGATGTGCGCGGCCCTTCTCAGCGATGAACCCCTGACCTTGACCAATGTCCCCCGCCTTCTGGATGTGCGCACGCTCAGTGTCCTTCTCGAAAGCTTAGGCGTCGAAATCGGCCGACTGAACGAAGGTCAAACCCTCGCATTGTCGGCAGCCTCTTTGACGTCCAATCTGGCCCATTACGATATGGTCCGGAAATTGCGCGCCTCCTTCAACGTGCTGGGGCCTTTGGTGGGGCGTATGGGTGAGGCCGTCGTCTCCCTGCCGGGCGGCTGCGCCATTGGCGCGCGGGCCGTGGACTTTCACATCGCGGGTCTGGAGACGCTGGGCGCCAAGGTGGAGTTGAAGGATGGCTATGTCCATGCCTCCGGCGATCTGAAGGGCGCCGAAGTGGCCTTCCCCTTCCCCTCTGTCGGCGCCACCGAGAACGTCATGTGCGCCGCCGTCCGCGCGAAAGGCACAACCGTCATTAAGAACGCCGCACAAGAGCCTGATACCAAAGCCATGGCCGATTGCCTTATCGGCATGGGCGCCGACATCGAGGGGGCGGGCACGGATCAGATCGTCATCCGCGGTGTCGACCGGCTCCGTGGTACGACCCATCGCGTGATCACCGACCGGATCGAGCTGGGCACGTATATGATGGCGCCGGGCATCGCGGGCGGTGAAGTGGAATGCCTGGGCGGGGACCGCGCCCTGGTGGCCGCCCTGTGCGACAAGATGGAGGCAGCGGGGCTTGAGATCACCGACACGGACGCGGGCCTCAAGGTGCGCAATCCGGGTGGGCGATTGCGCGCAGTCGATGTGACGACCGCGCCCTTCCCCGGCTTTCCGACCGACCTTCAAGCCCAGTTCATGGCGATGATGTGCTTTGCCGAAGGGACATCCGTCCTGGAGGAGACGATCTTTGAGAACCGTTTCATGCACGCGCCGGAGCTTACGCGCATGGGCGCCCAGATTGACGTTCAGGGCGGCACCGCCAAGGTCACGGGCGTAGAGCGTCTGAATGGCGCGCCGGTGATGGCCACGGATTTGCGCGCCTCCGTCAGTTTGATCCTGGCGGGGCTTGCCGCGGAAGGGGAGACGCGCGTCAGCCGCGTTTATCACCTGGACCGCGGCTATGAGCACGTGGTGGCCAAACTGCGCAGCGTCGGCGCCCAAATTGACCGGATCAAGGACGATGACTGACACGCCGCGCGATGCAAAATTCCATGACGGGGATGAACGGCCCTTGCGTCTTTGGGCAACGGATGCGGAGGACCTGAAGGTCGTATCCGCCCTGTGCCAGGATGCGATCTTTCCCGCGTCCGAAATGCGGTGGCTGCGGCGGGACCGCCGATTGGCCCTGTTGGTCAATCGGTTCCGCTGGGAACATGGGCGCCGCCAGCCGGAGCGGGTCCAGAGCCTGTTGACCGTATCCGATGTGATGGCCGTGCGCGGACAAGGGGTGGCGCCGGGCGATGCGGAGACGATCCTCTCGCTGTTATCCGTGACGTGGGTGCCAGAAGAAGATGGGCTGGGTAAGCTGACGTTAACACTTGCAGGCGATGGTGCGATCGAAGCCAAATGTGAGTGCCTGGACGTGACCCTTCGTGATGTGACCAAACCCTATGCCGCCCCTTCCGGCCAGGCGCCGGACCATCCGCTGTGATCACGCGCCCCTTGGCCCGGCTCGACGCTGCGGCCTGGCATGCGATGATGCTCGAAGGGACGCGCACCCACCCCGCGGCGTTTCTCCTGTCGCACCGCGAAGTGGCGGCCATGGACGAAACCAGCATCGTGTCTTCGATTGCGCGGGGCCATTTGATCGGTCTCTTTGACGATGGGCACTTGGCGGGATTCGCGGGGCTGCATCTTTGGCAAATGGACCGCCTGCGGCACCGGGCCGACATTGGCCCCTTCTATGTGGCCGAAGCCAAGCGCGGGTCCGGCGCGGCGGACGCGCTGATGGATGCGCTGGCCGGGCGGGCCGTGGCGGCGGGGGTGGTGTGGTTGGACCTGTGGGTGGCCGTGTCCAACGAACGGGCCCGGGCGTTCTATCGCCGGAACGGCTTTGAAGAGGTGGCGCGACGCGCGGACGCGGTGCGGATGGACGGCGTGTCCGAAGACGATGCAATGATGACGCGGCGCTTGTCCCGCCCCTGTTAGGCCCGCTTGGGGGACCAACATTTGCTGTGGCGCGGCCCAAGTTCCCCTGACCCCTGCCCCCTGAAATAGGGGGACACGGCGCCAGGGGCCCATGGCCCATCTGGCCAAAACGCTGTTTGAAGACGTCCCGGCCAAGACCCTGACAAACTGCGCTATTTTGGGCGCGCCACGCCCAATTCCCGCCACATTACCTGCCTAGCTTGGAAACAATCATAAGAAGCCCTGGCAGGTCTAAATGGGTTCGGAAACGCTCACACTCCGCACTGTATCGGAAGACGACTTCGCCCCATGGGCCGCGCTTTGGCGCGGGTATCTGGAGTTTTATGGCATGGTTTTGCCGGCAGAGGTCTATCGCACGTCCTTCCAGCGGTTGCTGTCCCCAGATCCTTACTCCTTCCAAGGGCTTCTTGCCGAACGCGCAGGACAAGCGGTCGGCCTCGCCCATTTCCTGTTTCACCCCCATATGTGGCGGCCCGAAGGGGTCTGCTACCTCCAGGACCTGTTCGCCACGCCAGAAGCCCGCGGCACCGGCGTGGGTCGTGCCCTAATCGAAGCGGTCTACGCCGCCGCCGACCGTCGCGGCAGCCCCCGTGTCTATTGGCTCACCCAGACCAGCAATGAGACGGCGCGACTTCTTTACGACCGTGTGGGCACCCAAGCGGATTTCATCCGCTACGACAGGCGCGCCGGATGACATTTCGCCAGCTTGTTTTGGCCGCTGCGACGGCCCTCGCATCCTGTGCGCCCACTGGGGAAGCGCCCGAGGCCAGCCGCGCCGCAGTCGCCACCCCGCAACTGGACCTGCCGGCGCCGCGCCGCTTCAACGGTGCGCCCCGCGCGACCATCCCCGTGCAAGCCAACGGCCAGCTTGCGCGCGACTTCATGGCCCTGACCTTTCAACTTGAAACCGGGCGGGCTTTGCCCGTGTTCACCCGGTTCGAAGGCCCGATCACCGTGGGCGTCCAAGGCGCGGCGCCCGAAGTCTTGCAGGCCGATCTGGATGACTTGTTGCGTCGCCTGCGCCGGGAAGCGCGGATCGACATCAGCCGCGCAAAATCGGGGGAGATGCCGTCGATCACCATCACCGCCCTGCCCCGCGCCCAATTGCAGCGCTATGTCCCGGGTGCAGCCTGTTTCGTGGTGCCCCGGGTCAGCGGGTGGAAAGACTATCTGGCCAAACGGTTCGGACCCGAGGTTGATTGGACCACGCTCAAGCAACGCAGGCGCGCATCGGTTTTTCTGCCGTCGGATGTCAGCGCCCAGGAAATTCGCGACTGCCTGCATGAGGAAATCGCCCAGGCTTTGGGTCCCCTCAACGACCTGTACCGCTTGCCGTTTTCCGTCTTCAACGACGACAACATCCACGTGGCCTTGACGCCCTATGACATGCTGATCCTGCGGGCGACCTATGACGACGCGCTGCATTCGGGCATGGGACAGACTCAAGTGGCGGAACGGCTGCCGACCATCTTTGCCCGCATCAACCCACGGGGGCGCACCCAGGATGGCACCCGCGTGGTCGAATCGTCGCGGGCCTGGGACGGCGCGTTGCAAGCGGCCCTGTCGCCCCGGGGTGCCGCACGGGCCCGCTTTGCCGCGGCCCGCAAAGCCGTCGCCTTGGCCGAGGCAGAGGGGTTGACCGATGGCCGCTTGGCCTTCGCAAACCTCGCCCTGGGCCGGGCTGCCTTGGCCCGCGCCCCCGAAGAAGCCATCGCCGCCTTCCTCGAAGCCGGGACACGCTATCGCGCCCTTTACGGGGACGGCATTCATGCGGCCCACGCGGCGGTCCAACTGGGCGCGTTTGCCATAGGCTCCGGCCAAGCGGACTCGGCGCTGCGGATCATTGATCGGGCCATTCCAGCCGCCGACGACGCGCAGAACGCCTCTCTCCTGGCGACGCTGCTGTTGCTTCGGGCCGAGGCGATGAAACTCCAGGGGGCCGAAACGGAGGCCCGCCAAACCCGGCGCGACGCCCTGGCCTGGGGGCGCTATGCTTGGGGCGACCGGATCGCGCTTCGACGCGCCGCCGAAGTGGCGGGACTGAACCCGGGCGCCTAATTGGCCCCGGCAGGGCGCTTGCCCTTCCAACCGTCGCGGCATACCTCCCTGACAAGCGCAATCACGGTCGGATCCATCCATGCTCCCTTTCATCACTGCCGCCCTTGGGGCCGCCCTTGGGGCGATGACGGCGCGGCGACGCCAGGGGAATGGCTTCGACATGGCGCAATACGCAGCGGTGTTTGGCATCATCGGCGGGCTTCTGGGGCTGGTCGGCGTCATCCTCCTCAGCCGGGTTTAGCGCCGTGTTCCTGCGGTTTTTCGAAACCCTTCGGGCCGCCGGTCTTCCCGTCTCCCTGCGGGAACATTTGACGTTCCTTGAGGCGCTGGCCGCCGACCTCGTGATCTATGATGTGGAAGGGTTCTACTACCTGGCCCGCGCGGCCCTGGTCAAAGATGAGCGCCATGTGGACCGGTTCGACCGGGCGTTCGCCGCAGCCTTCGAAGGGATGGAGCAGATCTCGCTCCAGGATGTATTGCAGGCCATGGATCTGCCCCCCGATTGGCTGGAACGACAGGCGGAGAAGCATCTGTCCGAGGACGAAAAGCGCGAGATCGAAGCCTTGGGTGGCTTCGACAAACTGATGGAGACGCTGAAAGACCGCCTGAAGGAACAGCAAGGCCGCCACCAGGGCGGCAACAAGTGGATCGGAAGCGCCGGAACCTCCCCCTTCGGCGCCTATGGGTACAATCCCGAAGGGGTCCGGATCGGCCAGGACAAAAGCCGCCACCAACGCGCGGTCAAAGTCTGGGACAAGCGGGAATTCCGCAACCTGGACGATCAGATTGAGCTGGGTACCCGCAATATCAAAGTGGCCCTGAAGCGCCTGAGAAACTGGGCCAGAGAAGGCGCCGACGAAGAACTAGATCTGGACGGCACGATCCGGTCCACCGCCAAAGCGGGCTACCTGGATGTGAAAACCCGGCCAGAGCGGCGCAATACAGTCAAGGTTTTGCTTTTCTTGGATGTGGGCGGATCCATGGACCCACATATTAAAGTGGTGGAGGAATTGTTCTCGGCCGCCCGTGCGGAATTCAAAACCATGGAGTATTTCTATTTTCACAACTGCCTTTATGAGGGCGTGTGGAAAGACAATCGCCGTCGGTGGGATGCCATCACGCCAACCCTGGATGTTCTGAACACCTATGGCCCCGACTATCGCTGCATTTTCGTCGGGGATGCGTCCATGTCACCCTATGAGATCGCCTATCCCGGTGGCGCCAACGAGCATTGGAACGAGGAAGCGGGCCAGGTCTGGCTGAACCGGGCGCGGGACCAATGGGGCGCCAACCTTTGGATCAACCCACTGCCCAAGGCCCACTGGGACTACACCCAGTCCGTCCGCATGATCCGCGAAATTTTCGAGGACCGTATGGTGCCAATGACCCTAGAGGGCTTGACCGACGGGATGAAGCTGCTGACGCGCTAGCAGCGCCGGACTGGACGCCAGCCAGCGCTGTATCCTGTTGGGTCCCTCACAGGTTGCAGGCGATCACGCTTGCAGTCAGGGCCGCCATGACGGGCACGGCCACACGCGCAACCATAAAGCGCCGGGTTGGGTGGGCGGTCGCCAAAGGCATCAGATCCCCCCGCCCCGCATCCCAGAATGTCTCTGGCTGCAGGGTCACCGGCTCTGCGGTCAGGGCGCCGCGCAAGAAGCCGAGGACGCGCGCACGGCTCAACCCCTCCTCCTCCAGCACCTCTGCCGCGGCCAGGATCAAGGTCCCGGCCCCGGCCCGCGGCCACATCCGCGCGACCAATGAACGGCGGAACAGAAACCCTTCGGCGGGTGGCGCCTCTGGCAGGGCCGTTGTCAGGACATGAAGAAAGCGACGTTCCCACGGGTCAATGTCGGTCATGTCAGTCCTCCAATTTACTGGGCCCATATCGGGCCAAAACCATTTCATCATAGAGGTCGTAAAGCTGCATATGGCGCTCCGGGCTCATTTCAGGTGCGATCACGGCCAGGCCCAAAAAGGCCGCGTAATCCACCAAAGCCAAATCCCGCGCACACGCGTCGTCCAATTCAAATCGCTGCGCATAGACGTCGGCTGTTAGGTCCATCCGTCTGATATCTGTTTCACGCACCAGGTTGGCAACTCCGTCGTGGGTTTCTGCCAAATGGCGGATCGCCGCCTCAAGCCGGAAATCGATCTGCAAAATTGCGCCCAAGATCTCTCGCAAGTCACTCTCGCGCATACCTTTGGTCGGAAACTGCTCGGCCAAGCGCTCCGTCTGAACGTCGATCCATCGCCGCGTGACAGCCAACAAAAACGCGTCGTGATCCGCGAAATGGTGGTAGAAACTGCCCTTCGTTTTCCCCGCCGCGATGCAGATTGCATCCAGCTTCAGCGCCTCGGGCCCGGCGCGGCTCAATTCGCCCAGGGCAAGGTCCAACCACTGCGTCCGGGTCAAGCGCGGCGCGGCCGTCATAGCCAAAGCCCCAGGCCCGCCAGGACCGTCACAGGCAGAAACAGCCAACCCTGCGGCAAAGTTTTCAGCGGCAGACCCCGCCCAATCTGTGTGCCGATGCCGCCAAGCATCAGCCCACCGGACAACAGCATCGCCGCAATGCCACCCTCTGGCACGGCACCAAGGGCCGCCCACCCCAGAAGGAGGGTCAAAACAGCCAAGACGGCACTTATCATGTGCCAGACCATCACCGACGTCTCCCTTGGGATTTCTGGCAGGGCGGATCGGCTCAGGGGGCGCGCCACGTCGCGGCCGCCCAAGACGATGTGAACCAATGTCCAAACGGCGGACAGAAGGGCGGCTAACGTGAACATGATCTCTCCGACGATAGAGGGCGAAGCTTCCTTACATCATACCTTAGGGTATGGTTCATCCAGAAATCAATCTTGATCCGCCAAAGGTCTTCCCCAAGGCGGATCTTCGCCCCATATCCTTGGTCATGATCAAGTTTCCCGCACTTTTGCTGGCCGTCGGATACGGCCTTGTTCTTTGGGTCTTTTCCGCGTGGCGCCTCAAGCGTCAGATGGATGCGACCTCCACCCCGCTGGCAGATCCAACGTTGGAGCGGGAATTTGCCAAAATGGCGACCGTGCTTGAGGTGGATCGGATCAGGGTCAACGTGCACGAGGTGGAGCCGATCAACGGCTTGGCCGCCCCCGATGGCCGTATCTTTCTGACCCGCGGTTTCCTGAACAAGTACCAAGCCGGAGACGTCACGGCCGCCGAACTGGCCTCGGTCGTGGCCCATGAATTGGGCCATGTGGCCCTGGGCCACGCGCGCCGCCGCCTGATTGACTTCTCGGGGCAAAATGCCATCCGCGTCGTGCTGGCGGGCGTGCTGGGGCGGTTTATCCCGGGCCTCGGTCCTTGGCTGGCCAACATGGTCGCCTCCATGGTTGCCGCCCGCCTGTCCCGCCAGGATGAATATGAGGCAGACGCCTATGCAAGCGCCCTTCTGGTGAAAGCGGGGATTGGCACTGCCCCGCAGAAGAGCCTGTTCCAAAAGCTCGACAAGCTTACCGGCATGGGGGGCCGTGGCGCCCCCGCTTGGTTGATGAGCCACCCCAAAGCGCCAGAGCGTATTGCGGCCATCGAAGCCAATGAAACCAAATGGAACCTGCTCCGGTGACGGGCGCGGATTGCGCCTAGGCCACCTCCACGGCATGGTCTGGGGCGTCCGCAGGCTTTTGCCCGTTCGGATAGACCAGCCCCGCCGAAATGACCAGTTTGGCCGCGTCTTCCACGCTCATATCCAGAATAATCACGTCTCTGGTGGGCACAAACAGCAGAAAGCCCGAGGTCGGATTGGGCGTCGTCGGCAGAAAAACCGACATCATCGGCTCCGCCGCACGGGCGGAAATCTCTCCCTTGGCGGATGTTGAAATGAACGCGATGGCCCAAATCCCCTGTCGCGGGTACTCCACCAGACAGGCCTTCTCAAAGCTGGACTGATCTTGGGCCAGGATGGTTTCGGCGATCTGCTTCAACCCGCCATAGACCGACCGGACCACGGGCATGGTTTGCACCAAGTTTTCCGCATAGCGGATCATGGACCGCCCAATGAACCCTTTGGCCAACCACCCGACAAACAACGTAAAAATCAGAAAGAACCCGACGCCAATGCCCCGAATATCGACATCAATGTCGAACTTCTGCAGCAGCCAGATATCCGGGCGATAGGATTGCGGCACAAAGGGCAGGACCCAGCCGTCAATCCACCCAATCACAGACCAAATCAGCCACGCCGTCAAACCGATGGGCGCAATCACAATCAGCCCGGTGAGAAAGTTGTTCCTCAACCGCGCAATGAAGCCGGGCCGGAGTGGGCGCGGCGGGGTGTCGTCGCCAAGTTGCATGGGCGGGTCCGCGATAAATCGTCTGCTGAGACATATGCGGGCAAGACAGTGGGAACAAGCCGCGCAACCGGTCGCCGGGGCCGACACGCGGGCAAAAGCCTGTTTTTTGAACAGAAACAGGCCCGTGGCGGGCCGCGCACACGCCTGGGGCGAACGGGGACGCGCGCGCCTGCCGGATCAGCCTGTCAGTAGGTGTCGCCGGACACGTAGATGGCGGCGGCCTCCACGGCGCGGGTCAGCGCGGCTTCCGCATCGGCCCCGCCCTGCTCGGCGGCGATGTGGGCGGCCATGAAGGTGTCGCCTGCCCCCGTCACGCGGACGGCCATCACATCTGGCGGCGTGCAAGCATGGCTGCCGGCGGGCCCGACACAGGCGGCCAAACGCGGCCCATCGGTCACCAACGCACGGTACAGTCCCTTGCCGCACAGCGCCTCCGCCGCCTCGGTTGCATTCGTTTGCTCGGCATGGAGGAGCAAGCCCGCCTCCTCCAGGTTGACATAGAGGGTCGCGCGCGGATGGGCCAAGAATGGCAAAAGACGCTCCGCCTTCCCCGGGGACGCAGGCGCAATCCGCAGATCCGCCTGGGCAAACCGCGCCGCCGTCGCAATCTGCGCCAAAAGGTCTTGGGTCAAGTTCCCATCCAGGGCAACCGGCCCCGACCAGTCGGCAAACCTCTCCGTCAGGGGGCGCAAAATCTTGTCGCCAACCGCCTCCAGGGAATGGGCATCGGCAATGGCTGCGATCAACCCGTTGCCCCCCTCGACTGCCATGTACCGATCGGTGGGCAAGTCGTCGGACCGATAAAGCGTATGTGTCACAAGGCCCAACCGCTCCAACGCGGCGACCAGTTCGTCACCTTCCGCGTCCCGCCCGACCACCGACAGCAATGCGGGCGTCATCCCATAGGCCTTGGCCGCCATGGCAATGTTCAACGCCACCCCGCCCGGCAGCCGCGTGATGCGCCCCGGCACATCAGACCCCTGTCGCATATGGGCATTGGACCGTCCGATGATGTCCCAAAGCACCGACCCAATGCACAAAAGATCGGGCGTCATGGGCCCCCAAGCTCCGCCACGCGGGCGGCAAAATCCTCGCCCCTCCGTTCAAAGCTGTCATACTGGTCGAAACTGGCAGCCGCAGGCGCCAAAAGGACGACATCGCCCGGCTGCGCCTCCGCTGCTGCCTGGGCCACGGCCTGCGCCATATCCCCGCAAACCGCGCTGTCGATGCCGGGCCCAAGCGCCATGGCAAAGGCCTCCGCCTCGCGCCCGATCACATAGGCACGGGCCACATGCCCCAGGAAGGGGTGCAACGCGTCCAACCCGCCATCCTTCTGCAAACCGCCGCAAATCCACCGAATGTTCTGAAACGCCTGCAAGGCCTGAATGGCCGCATCCACATTGGTTGCCTTGCTGTCGTTGACGAAGATCACGCCCCCCCGCTCCGCGATCCGTTGGGACCGGTGCGGCAGGCCGGGATAGCTGCGCAGCCCCGCCTCGATGTCCCGTGGCCCAAGGCCCAGGGCGCGCGCCGCCGCCCAAGCGCAACACGCGTTCTGATGGTTATGGCGCCCCGGCAGCCCGGGAATACCGCGCAAATCGACGCTCGCCATCTGACGGCCCTTCCGCGTCTCCGACAGCCACCCTTTGCGCGCCACCACAGACCAGCCCGGCCCGTGCATCTTGGTGGAGCCTACGCGGATCACACGATCATCGCCCGGCGCCTCGGACAATTGGTTCGCCAGGAACCGTCCTTCCGCCTCCTCCACCCCGATCACGGCGCGGTCCGGTCCACCCTCCGCGAACAGGCGGCGCTTGGCGGCGAAGTACCCGCCAAATCCGGCATGGCGGTCCAGGTGATCGGGCGTCAGGTTTGTGAACACCGCCACATCCGGCGTCAACGCACGGGCCAATTCCGTCTGATAGCTGGACAGTTCCAGCACCACGATGTCGCCATCGCCCAAAGGCGCCAGATCAAGGACACCGCGCCCAATGTTGCCCGCCAGATGGGCGGTCCGCCCCGCCTCAGACAGGATGTGGTGCAACAGGGCCGACGTCGTCGACTTCCCGTTTGACCCGGTAATGGCCACGACGCGCGGCGCTTCGCCGCCATGGCCCAGGGACCGGAAGAACAGACCGATATCGTTGTCTACGGGGACGCCAGCCTCCAACGCCGCCGCGATGGCAGGATGGGGCGCAGGGTAGAGATGGGGGATACCGGGGCTGGTCACCAGACAGGCCACCCCGTCCAGCGCCCCGGCCTTCGTCAGATCGCGCAGGCCAAACCCCTCCGCCTCCGCGGCCTCCCGCCCTTTGGTGCCATCATCCCAAGCCACCACATTTGCACCGCCCGCGCGCAACGCCCGCGCCGCAGTCAGCCCCGTGCGGCCCAAGCCAAGCACGGCCACCGTCTCTGACTGAAACCCTTGGACCGGGATCATCGCCGACCCGCCCTCATCTTACCTTCAACGTGGCCAACCCGATCAACGCCAGGATCAACGCTATGATCCAGAAGCGGATTACCACTTGCGGCTCCGCCCACCCCTTCTTTTCAAAGTGATGGTGGATCGGCGCCATCAGGAACACACGCTTGCCCGTCGATTTGAAGTACAGGACTTGGATGATCACCGACAACGCCTCCACCACGAAAAGCCCGCCGATAATGGCCCAGACCAGTTCGTGCTTGGTCACCACGGCAATGGTCCCCAAGGCCCCGCCCAGGGCCAGCGACCCGGTGTCGCCCATGAACACGGCGGCAGGGGGCGCGTTGTACCACAGGAACCCAAGGCCCCCGCCAATCAATCCGGCGGCAAAGATCAGCAATTCTCCGGTGCCCGGCACATAATGGACCTCCAGATAGTCGGTGAAGTCCACGCGCCCCACGGCATACGCGATGACGCCCAGCGTTCCGGCGGCGATCATCACCGGCATAATCGCCAGCCCATCCAACCCGTCCGTCAGGTTCACCGCGTTGGCGGACCCCACGATGACCAGCATCACAAACGGGATGTAGATGAACCCAAGGTAGACCAACACGTCCTTAAAGAAGGGCAGCGCCAACTGGCTTTGCAGATCTTCGGGATGGGTCCACGCGGCCACCACAGCCGCCAACCCGGCGATCACAAACCCCAAGGCCAGGCGCACGCGGCCCGGCACGCCCTTGGTGTTGCCTGCGGACACTTTGGCGTAATCGTCAATAAAGCCAATGGCCCCAAAACAAATCGTCACGCCCAGGACCAGCCAGACATAGGGGTTGTCCCACCGCGCAAACAGCAGCGTGGACACCGTGACAGCCCCGAGGATCAGAACACCCCCCATCGTCGGCGTGCCCGCCTTGGCGAAATGCGTCTCTGGCCCGTCATCGCGGATGGGCTGGCCCTTGCCTTGCCGTTTTCGCAACAGATTGATCAGGGGCGGGCCGAAAATGAACCCAAAAACCAAGGCGATAAAGAACGCCAAGCCCGCCCGCACCGTGATGTAGCGGAACAGGTTAAAGACGTCGCCGCCATCGGAAAAAGTGGTGAGCCAGTACAACATCGCTTATGGGTCCTTCGCCTCGCCGAGGCCGCGCAGACCGTCCACCAGGACGGCCATCTTCATGGAAAGGGAGCCCTTCACCATCACCACATCCCCCGGCAGAACCATGTGGCGCAGATGGGCCAGCATCGCCTTTGCGGTGTCGCTGTGATGCCCCCGAATATCGGTGGGCAGGGCGGTGTGCAGATGTTTCATCAGCGGCCCAACCGTGTGGACCACATCGATCTGACCCATGGCGTCATGGTCAGCCAATGCCGCGTGGAGCGCCGGGCCTGTTGGCCCTAACTCCCTCATATCGCCCAAAATTGCGATGCGGCGCGCCCGTTTCGGCACCTCTGCCGCCTTCAGCAATTCCAGGGCCGCGCCGACGCTTGCCGGGTTCGCGTTATAGGCGTCGTCGATCAAATCCAACGGCGGTTGTTCGGGGTGAAGGGTCACCGCATGGCGCTTGCCGCGCCCTTCGGGCGGGGTCCAATCGGCCAGGGCAAGGGCGGCTTGGGCCATGTCTGCGCCCGCGGCATGGCAGGCGGCCAAGACGGCCAGGGCATTCATGGCGAAATGGGCCCCAGGCGCGCCAATGCGGAACATGATCGGGCCCTCGGGCGTGTGCGCGGCACAGGTCGTCGTGTCGGCGCCCGCATTGACCTCCACCAGGCGCCACGGCGCCCCGCTGGCCTGCCCGAACGCCACACCGCCCGGCTGCTCCAGAATCGGCGTCGTCTCCAGATCGGCATTCCAGATCGCCACACCGCCGGGCGCAAGCCCTCCAAAGATGGACGCCTTCTCTCGGGCGATGCCTTCAATCCCGTCCTCGAACGCTTCCAAATGCACCGGTGCCACAATCGTCACCATGGCCACATGGGGCGCGGCCATGCGGGCCAGGGGCGCGATCTCCCCGGGGTGGTTCATGCCGATCTCGACCACTGCAAAATCGGCATCCGGGGGCAAACCGGCCAGGGTAAGCGGCACACCCCAATGGTTGTTGAAGCTTTTGATGGCGGCGTGGGTCTTGCCCTGCCGTGCCAGGCAGTGGCGCAGCATTTCCTTGGTGGATGTTTTGCCGACACTGCCCGTGACCGCGATCACCCGCGCCTTGGCCCGCTTTCTGCCAGCTTTGCACAATGCTTCCAGGCCGGATTGTACAGTTTCTACATGTAACACGCGGGCCGGATCGACCCCATCGGGCACCCGGCTGACCATGGCGGCGGCCGCCCCCTTGGCCAATGCGTCGGCCACAAAATCATGGCCGTCCCGCGCCGCCGTCAGGGCCACGAACAAATCCCCGGCCTGCAGGGTCCGCGTGTCGATGGACAGACCGGACGCGTCCCAGTCGCCCGTGACCTGACCGCCCGTGGCGGCTGCGGCCTCGGCTGCGGTCCAAAGGCTCATGCCTCCCGCCCTTCAAGCACCGCGACCGACAGGGATGCCTGTTCCACATCGTCGAAGGGCAGCACCATGTCGCCCACCACCTGGCCGCTTTCATGGCCCTTGCCCATGATCAGCAAAGCGTCCCCGGCCTCAAGCATACCCGCGCCTCGCAAGATTGCCTCCGCTCGGTCGCCCACTTCGATGCCGTCCGGCGCGCCGTCCAACACCGCGGCGCGGATGGTCGCCGGATCCTCGGATCGCGGATTGTCATCGGTGACGATAACCACATCGGCATTGTCCGCCCCGGCCTGGCCCATCAAGGGCCGCTTGCCCCGGTCGCGGTCACCGCCTGCGCCCACAAGGGCGATGATCCGGCCCATCACGTGGGGGCGCAGCGCCTGAAGCGCGGTGGCCACGGCGTCGGGCGTATGGGCGTAATCCACAAAAACGGCGGCCCCATTGTCACGGGTGGCGGCCAATTCCATCCGGCCCCGCACGCCCTGCAACTTGCCCATGGCCTGGAACACGGCCTCCGCCTCGTCGCCGGACGCGATACACAACCCCGCCGCCAACAGCGCGTTCGCCGCCTGGAACCCCCCGATGAGGTCCAGTCGAACCGAAGACGCGCGGCCCTGCCAGCGGAACAAGACGTCCTGGCCCGTGGCATCGAACCGTTGCCCCGTCAGCACCAGCCGCGCCCCCTCGGCGCGGCCCACGCCGATGACCTCCTGACCGCGCGCTTCGCACATCGCCGCAAAATCCGGACCATACCCATCATCCAGGTTCACGACCGCGATCCCGTCGCCAGGCAACAGGCGATCGAACAAACCGGCTTTGGCGTCGAAATACGCCTCCATGGTGCCGTGGTAATCCAGATGGTCCTGGGTCAGGTTGGTGAAGCCTGCCGCAGACAAACGCACCGCCTCCAGCCTGCGCTGGTCCAGACCGTGGCTCGACGCCTCCATGGCGGCATGGGTGATGCCGAACCCCGCCATTTCCGCCAGAAGGCCGTGCAGGGATATGGGCTCTGGCGTCGTGTGGCTGGATGGGGCATGGAACGCCCCTTCGACCCCCGTCGTGCCGATATTGGCCGCAGGGTGGCCCAAAGCTTCCCAGATTTGGCGGGTGAAGCTGGCCACGCTGGTCTTGCCGTTCGTGCCCGTAACCGCGACCATGGTTTCAGGTTGCGCCCCCGCATAAAGGGCGGCGGCAAACGCCAAGGCGGCGCGCGGGTCTTCGGTCACGATGCTGGGCGCGCCTGCGGGCAGGATCGCCGCCCCCGCCGGGTCCGTCAGGACCGCCACCGCCCCCCGGGCCAACGCGTCTTGGGCAAAGCGGGCGCCATGGGTCGCACTGCCAGGCAGGGCCGCGAACAGGTCGCCGGGCCGCACTTTGCGATTGTCCACCGCAAGGCCCGACACCACCAGGCCCTCCGGCCCGCCCGTCAATCCCAACTCCGTCAGGGTTTTTGTCGTCATCTGCGCCCCCGCTTGGACGTTCGCTTAGCGTGCCTTTTCGGGGGCGTCCATCAGCGCAAAGCGGCCTGGGTCAGATATGCGCCGAATTGGTCACGCCCCGGGTCAAATTCCGGCCGCAGGCCCAGCAACGGCGCCACGCGCCGCACCACTTCGGACGCCACGGGCACGGCGGTCCAGCCCGCTGTGCGACGGGCTTCGCCAGCGGCGTCGATTTCTGGCTCATCCAGGCTGACGACGAGGACATATTTTGGGTCATAGGCGGGAAAGACCGACGCGAAGGTCGCCATGACTTTGTCGTCCCAGTAGCCGCCGGTATATTTCGGCTTGTCCGCCGTCCCGGTCTTGCCGCCCACCTGGTAGCCCGGGACCTCGCCCATGGACGCGGTGCCGTCTGTGACCACGCGGCGCAGCATGTGCCGCGCCTCCGCCGAGACACGGGGGGCGACGACACGCGGCCCGGGTGCCGGCGGTTCCGACCGGGCCAGCAACGTGGGCGTCACCCGCGTTCCGCCATTGAGAACCGAGGCGTAGCCGACGGCCAGATGCAGCGGCGACGCCGACAGGCCGTGGCCGTAGCTGACCGTCATCGTGGTGATATCCGGCCACCGCTTGGGCACGATGGGGCGCGCGCCGGGCGCCTCCACCAGCTCGATCTCGGTTGCGTCGAAGAAGCCCAGCTTACCCAGGAACGCCTTCTGCCGCTTCGCACCGATGTCCAACGCCATGCGCGCCGTCCCGATATTGGACGATTTGCGGATCACGTCCGCCACAGACAGGCGCGGCCCGTAATTGTGAAAGTCGCGGATGCGGTGGCGGCCCTGGCGCAAGGGGCCGCTGGTGTTGATCATGGTGCCCGCATTGGTCAGGCCCAGGTCCAGACTTTGGGCGGCGGTAAAGATCTTGAAGGTGGAGCCCAACTCATACACCCCCTGCACCGCCCGATTGAACAGCGGGCTTTCGCCCGGGTCGCCTTCTGTCGCGGGGCGGGGCCGGGAATTGGGGTCAAAATCCGGAAGGGACGCCATCGCCACCACTTCTCCGGTATGGATGTCCATCAAAATGCCCGCCGCCCCCTTGGCGTTCATCAGGCGCATGCCGCCGCTCAACACCTGTTCCATGGCGGTCTGCACTGGCAGGTCCACGGATAGGCGCAGGGGCGCGCCCTCCTGCTCGGGATCCGACAGGAAGCCGTTGAAAACCTTTTCGACACCCGCGATGCCCTTGATCTCGGCGGCGCGCACGTCTTGGGCGCCATAGCGGGCGCCCCCCAGAATATGGGCAGCCAACGGCCCATTGGGGTAAAGCCGCATCTCTCGCCGCCCAAACAGCAGCCCGGGCTCGCCCAGATCATGGACGGCTTGCTGCTGTTCGGGTGAAATATTGCCCTTTAGCCAAAAGAACTTGGACCCAGATGTGAAGCGCCGTTCCCAGGTGGCCGCGTCCATATCGGTGAAAATCGCCGCCAGGCCCTGGGCCGCGGCCATGGGGTCCACCATCAGGTGCGGCTGGGCATAAAGGGCGGTCGCCGTGACGTTGGTGGCCAGCACACGGCCATCGCGGTCGGTGATGTCGGCGCGGGCATTCACGATCTGTGCGCCCGTCAGACCGCCGGTCGCGGGCTCCTCCGCCTCGGACGTGGCGATGCCACCCATCTTGAGCGCGATGACCGTGAAGCCCATCACGAAACAGGACGCGGTGAATTTCAGCCGCCGTTCGGCCCGTTGGCGCACTTTCTCGGGCGCCTCCCGCGGGGGGGGCGGGGCCACGGGCGCGGGGGCGGCGCGGGGGGTGCGGCGCTTGACGGGCTGAAACGGGTCCGTCTCAGCGGCTTTGCGGCGCTTGGGGAACAGACGGCGGAGGGTCATGGCAGCTGTTCTCCATCATCGGCAAGGGTGGGCGGGGCGATGACCCGCGGCGCGGCATCGGCGCCATAGGAATGGTTCATGATGATCACGCCATCCACCTCGGTCTCGTCGATGGGCCCGTCAGACGGCTGACGCGCGATGACGGCGGGGCGCGGCGGCTCTGGCAGGGGATAGGTGACTTGCTCGGTCAGGCCAAAATGATCGGGCGTCATGGGCATCAGGCCCAGTTGCTCGAAATTCATCTCGGCCAATTCGTGCAGGCGATCGGGGCGGTTCAGATAGGCCCATTCCGCCCGCAGCATGGACAATTCTTGGTGCCGTTGCCCGATCTGGCGCTGCAACTCTTGCACGTCGCGTTTGGTTTGGCGCGTGTCATAGCCTTCGCGATAGGCCCAAAACCCCAAGGCGACGACGATACAAACGGACAGGGTATAAATCAAACCACGCATCGCTATCTCTTGGCTTGGGTGTTCACGGGCTCCGGCAGGCCCAGGGTGCGGCGGTCAACGGGCCCGGCGGGCGCTTCGGTGCGGCGGGCCAGGCGCAGCCGGGCCGATCGGGCGCGCGGGTTGTTGGCCACCTCTGCCTCGGATGGGGCGATGGCCTTGCCGAAGATATGGAAAGCGGGGTGCAGCTCCGCCCGCTCTGGCAGGTGGCGGGACCCGCCGCCGCCTGTGTCAGACCGTGCCGCCAGAAACCGTTTGACGGCGCGGTCCTCCACCGAATGAAACGTGACCACGGCCAGCCAGCCGCCGGGGGCCAACGCCCGCTCCGCCGCCTGAAGCCCTTCGGCCAATTCCCCATATTCGTCGTTCACCGCGATCCGCAGCGCCTGAAAACTGCGCGTGGCAGGGTGGCTTTGCCCCGGCTTGGGGCGCGGCAATTGCCCCGCCACCGTGTCGGCCAAATCGGTCGTGGTTTCGTAGGGCTGCGTCTCCCGGCGCTTGGTGATGGCGCGGGCGATGCGGCGGGCGGCGCGCTCCTCCCCGTAGCGGTGGAAAATGTCGGACAGCGCCCCTTCTGACAGGGTGTTGACCAGATCGGCGGCGGTGGGCCCGTCCTCGCCCATGCGCATATCCAGGGGGCCTTCGCGCTGAAAGCTGAAGCCCCGCTCCGCCTGGTCCAACTGCATGGAACTGACGCCCAGGTCCAGGACCACGCCATCCACGTCGCTTGCCACGTCATCCATCTGGGAAAACACAGTTTCTTCGGTGCGCAACCGCTCTCCATAGGTGACGCCCCAAACTTTGGCCATCTCATGGGCCAGCGCGTCGCGGTCGATGCCAATCACCAAATCCGCCCCCGCATCCAAAAGGGCGCGCGTGTAACCGCCCGCCCCCATGGTCCCGTCGATCCAAGTGCCCCGCAACGGGGCCACGGCGTCCAAGATGGGACTAAGAAGGACGGGGACATGGGGCGCATCTTCTCCGGCACTCATGTGGGTTGGATGGGCTGCTTGGGCGGCAGCAGGCTCAGCACGCTGGCACCGGGCGCCAACGTCTCGGTCGCGGCGGCAAGCGCGCTGTAGGACGCCACCGGCGCCTCTGCGTTAAAGACGCGGAAATGGCCGCCCCGGCCCGCAAAGACCGTCTCGCCCTCAAGACCTTTCCCGTCGCGCAACGATTTCGGCAGGATCAGCCGACCATTGTCATCCAGGACAAGCGTCTCACAATATTCGAAGAAATACTCTTCCAGCGCGATCCGCGCGGTGTGCCCATCCGGCATGGCGGCGATACGCTCGTCCATCTCGGCCAGGCCCGCCTGGGTCCAGCACGTCAGAAACGGTTCTGTGGGATCGCCGTAGCACACATGGACGCTGGCGTTGACGCCGCTGCCCCGCTCACTGTCGCCGAGGTCGAGGACACGCCGAAACGGGGCCGGGATCGAGATCCGCCCCTTGCTGTCCATCTTGGCCTTGTGTCGTCCTCGGAACGATTGCGCCACGTGCCCTAACTCTTTTCCCTGCGACCGACCCCCGGCCGCATATCCTTCGGTTGACCCATCTTCTGGCGCCGCCAAAACGGCACCCAAGACGGAAAACGGCGGATCGGGATCTGCCAGTCCCGATCCGCCGTAAGTCCCGTTGCCGGGCGTCCATTGCGCGCTGTCACACTGGGGGGATTCGCCACTGCGCGCTTAGGATCTTTCTTCCGGAGTCTTGTAGGGGGTTGCCTGTATTCTGACCTGCCTCTTGAGGTTCTTTTTGGTCGCTGAGGTCTCCGCCTCGTTCTTTCCCTGCTCCGTGAGAACGTTGTGCCATGGCGGTCATGCTCTGAGAACCCTAATTAAACCACTTTTCAAATTTTAGTTACTCACAGATTGGGGATAACTTGTGCATAACTTCGTCAAAATACTACATATAGTAGGTATATCGCTCAATTTCGGAATTTGTTGGACATCTGAGGAGGTGGTTCAAAATCCCATCCTCACGCGTCCGTGACCGAAAATCCACATGTCAGGATTGAAACAATGTGATGCGAAATGGGGCCTTCTCAGGCAGGAAACTGCTGATAACCCGGCTGCCCAACCACTGTTTCGCATGATACCAAAGGCTTAGCCAGATCCGCGCGCGACAGGCGATGTGCGATTCGGAAGCGGACCTTGGTCAGCCTATACGAACCCCCTGGTCCGGGCGGCTTTCGGGGTCAAATTTTCGAAGAAAGACGTCAGGTGGTCCAAAGTGGACTCGGCTAGGCCATACCACCCGCAATCAGCCCCTGCGCGATCTGCGCAAAGCCCTTGGCGACCGGGCCATCGCCCAATGCCACGGGCCGCCCCGCATCCCCGCCCAGCCGTGTGTCCAGGTCAATGGGCAGCGCGCCCAGGAACGGCAGGTTCAGGCGCTTCGCCTCGGTCGCCACACCGCCATGGCCGAACACATGGGCCTCATACCCGCATTTCGGACAGTGGAAGAGGCTCATGTTCTCGATCAGGCCCAGCACAGGCGTCTTTAGCGTGTTGAACATGTCCAGCGCCTTGCGCGCATCCAGAAGGGCCACATCCTGCGGGGTGGACACGACGATGGCGCCGGTGATGACGGTCTTGGTGCACAGCGTCAGTTGCACGTCCCCCGTGCCCGGCGGCAGGTCCACGATCAGCACGTCCAACGCGCCCCACTGCACCTGCCCCAGCATCTGTTGCAGCGCCCCCATCAACATGGGCCCCCGCCAGACGACGGCTTTGTCTTCGGCCAGCATCAAGCCGATCGACATCATCGTGACCCCATGGGCCTGCAGCGGAATAATTGTTTTGCCATCCGGCGAGGCGGGGCGTTTGGACACGCCCATCATGCGCGGCTGGGACGGGCCGTATATATCGGCGTCCAGCAGGCCCACGCGGCGCCCCTCTTTGGCCAACGCCACCGCCAGGTTGGAAGAGACGGTGGATTTGCCCACGCCCCCCTTTCCCGACGCGACGGCCAGAACCCGGGCCACCCCTTGCACCCGCTTGGGCCCGTCTTGCGGCTTTGGGTGTCCGCCAATCTTCAATGCGGGCGGTGCCGTGTCGGCAGTGGGCGCGGTCAACACGACAGTGGCGCCGGTGACGCCCGGCATTTCGGCGGCCAGGCGTTCGGCGGCGGCGCGCAAGGGCTCCATCTGTTTGGCAATCTCGGCAGAGGGCGCCTCGATCACGAACCGCACGGTGCCCTCGGCCACGGTCAGCGCGCGCACCATGTCACGGCTGATAAGGTCCCCGCCATCGGGCAGCGTGATCCGGGCCAACGCGGCCAGCACATCCTCTCGGGTCGTCATTGCGGGCCCCCTTCCCTGGTACCGACTAGGTGGCGCGTGGCGCGGCCGAACACAAGGGCTGCTGGGACGGGCCCGGATCAACGCCGCGGGCGGCACTGGCTGAAACGGCTGTGGATTTTACATCGGCGCCGATCACAGGACTGCGACATTCCTATGGCGCAAAGGCCAAAACACCCATGCGATTGCTGCATAGCAGCATTGCCCAAAGTGCTATTGTGCAATCGCAGCATGACCCCAATATCACTCCCAACAGCAGCAACGCGATCCAGGCAATCCGGTCTGGACGCCAACCGGGGCAAGAATGGCCCCACCAAAGAAAGGGTCTATCATGGCTTATACAACTTACGGTAATCCGGCCGCCACGTCCCTCCGCGCACGTGTGGCCGCACGCTTTGACACCTTCAAAACCGACTGGGCCAAGTGGCGCACCTATCGCCGCACGCTCAACGAGCTGAGCACGCTGAGCAACCGTGACCTGGACGATCTGGGTCTCAGCCGGTCCATGATCCGTTCCGTCGCCATCGAAGCGGCCTACGGCAAGAAATAAAGAATTCCTGGTGCCGCCGCGATCCTCCCAGATTGGCGGCACCGGGTGCGTGATCCGGCTTTCCTCCCAGATCCCGGATCACACCTTCTTCTGACGTGGCAATCCTCCCTTTGCGACGTCAGCAAGCGGCCCTCTTTGAAAAGGGCCACAGGATCGGACCGGCCGCGCTCTTCCTCCCTTTGGGCGCGCCGGACCCCGATCTGACATTCCCGGCCACTCCATGGTCGGACACAGCATTGGCGCGTGTCTTCCTCCCATTTGGCACGCACCGATCTTACGGCGGTGCCCTCTCCTCCCTTGGGCGCCGCCGTTTTTTGTTGTGGATGTCTGACCCAGATGCCTGACCCACAGGGCGCCGTGCCTTAAAAAGGGACATCCCCGGCTTGGTCTGCCGGCAACAGGAACCGCCCGACAATCTTTTTGGTGCCCGCCTTGTCGAAGGCCACTTCCAGCTTGTCGCCTTCGATCCCGACGACGGCGCCATAGCCGAACTTCTGATGGAACACGCGGTCGCCTTCGCCAAAGGCACTGACGGCGGTGGCGTCGATGACCAAGTTCTTGGCTTCCGAAGGTTGGCGCATGGGCCGCGTGGCATTGGCCTGCATCCGCCGCCACCCAGGGGAGTTATAGACATCCGCCTTGGTCGCCCTCTCCTCCAGGTTGGAGTCCACCCCGCCGCCCATGGCCCGCTGCTGTGCGGCGGCCATGCCAGTGGCGCCGAACCCGCCCCCGTAAAGGCCCGGCGGCGTCAGCACGTCCACATGGTCGGGCGGCAACTCGTCAATGAAACGCGACGGCATGGCCGATTGCCACTGACCGTAAACCCGGCGATTGGCGGCAAAACTGATGGTGCACACTTGCTCCGCCCGGGTAATGCCCACATAGGCCAGGCGCCGCTCCTCCTCCAGGCCCTTGACCCCGCTCTCATCCATGCTGCGCTGGCTGGGGAACAACCCGTCTTCCCAGCCCGGCAGGAACACCACGGGAAATTCCAACCCCTTCGCCCCATGCAATGTCATCAGGGTAATCTTGGGGTCCTCTTCGGCGCCCGCGTCATTGTCCATGATCAGGGACACGTGCTCCAGGAACCCTTGCAGGTTCTCAAACCCCTCCAGCGCTTTGACCAGCTCTTTCAGGTTTTCCAGGCGTCCCGGCGCTTCGGGCGTCTTTTCGTTTTGCCAAAACGTCGTGTAACCGCTCTCGTCCAGGATCTCTTCGGCCAGGTGGATATGGTCGCGCCCGTCCAGCAATTCTGCGCGCCACCGGTCGAACCCCTCGCACAGCACCTTCAGGGCCGCGCCCCCCTTGCCGCCGATGGTCTTGGTGCGCACGCACAGCTTGGCCCCTTCCAAAAGGGACACCCCGTTGGACCGGGCCATGCGCTGAATCGTCTGCTGCGCCTTGTCGCCCAGGCCGCGCTTCGGCGTATTCACGATCCGCTCAAAGGCCAGGTCGTCATCGGGGCTGACGGTCACGCGGAAATACGCCATGGCATCGCGGATCTCCATCCGCTCATAAAAGCGGGGCCCACCGATCACACGGTAGGGCAGACCAATGGTCAGGAACCGGTCCTCGAACGCGCGCATCTGATGGGCCGCGCGCACCAAGATCGCCATATCGTCCAGGCTATAGGGGTCCAGGCCGCGGGTGCCGCCCTGCATGGCCTCGGCCTCTTCGCCGATCCAGCGCGCTTCCTCGTCGCCATCCCAATGGCCGATCAGCCGGACCTGTTCGCCGCCCTCGGCCTCGGTCCACAGCGTCTTGCCCAATCGGCCCTTGTTGCCCGCGATCACCCCCGCAGCCGCGCCCAAGATATGCGCGGTAGAGCGGTAGTTCTGCTCCAGCCGGATGACACTTGCGCCTTCGAAGTCTTTCTCGAACCGCAGGATGTTGCCCACCTCTGCCCCACGCCAGCCATAGATCGACTGATCGTCGTCGCCCACGCAACAGATGTTGCGATGCCCGCCCGCCAACAGGCGCAGCCACATATATTGGGCGACATTGGTGTCTTGGTACTCATCCACCAAAATGTACCGGAACCAGGCGCGGTACTTTTCCAGGATGTCCTCATGGGCCTGGAAAATGCCGATCACGTGCAGCAGCAGGTCGCCGAAATCGACGGCGTTCAGGGTCAACAGCCGGTCCTGATATTCCCGGTACAGCGCCACGCCCTTCCCGTCGAAGGCCTGCGCCTCGTGGGCGGGGACCTTTTCGGGTGTCCAGGCCCGGTTCTTCCAATGATCCAAAATGCCCGCCAATTGCCGGGGCGGCCACCGCTTCTCGTCCATCTCGGCGGCTTGGATCAATTGCCGAAGCAGCCGGATCTGATCGTCCGTGTCCAGGATGGTGAAGTTCGACTTCAGGTGGATGTCCCGGCTGCCACCCTCCAGCAACGGGTCGGTGATCGTGCGGCCGACCAGTTCCGCGTGGCGACGCAGCAGTTTGACACAGATCGCATGGAACGTGCCCAGCCAGGGCATCCCCTCGGCCACCTGCCCCATCATCCGGCCCACCCGGTCGCGCATCTCTCGGGCGGCCTTGTTGGTGAAGGTCACCGCCAAAATCTCGTTGGGCCGCGCCTTGCCTTGGACCATCAGATGCGCGATGCGCGCGGTCAGGGCCCGGGTCTTGCCCGTGCCCGCCCCGGCCAGCATCAAGACCGGTCCATCCAAGGTCTGCACCGCCTGCAATTGCGCGGGGTTCAACCCCTCCAGATACGGGGCGGGCCGGGCGGCCATGGCGCGCGCGGACAGGCTGGCCGCCTCCATGGCGTCGGAATCGTCATAGGTCATAGACCAGAGATAGAGCGATCCGGCGCCGGTGGAAAGGCTATGTTCTTGTTGTGTTCCGCGCCCTTCGGCGAATTCCACCGTGTGACGGCGTCACGCCCCCTTCAGCGGGGCAAGATCGGGCCGCGCCAGCGCAAGGCTCGCCACCAGATCGGGCCAGCCAACGTGAAAACGGCTCCAACGGATGACGCGGCCATCGGCGGCCCGGGCATAGAAACAGGTCAGGCCATCGGTGCCGATCTGTGTGATCTCCGACAGGGCGATGGTGGTGACGTTCCCGTCCCCTGGAAGCCGCAGAAAGCTTGAGGGGCCGCGCAGCGCCTCGGTCGTCCAGCCGATGGCATAGTCGCGGTGCAGGCACATCATCAGAAGGCCGCCAAACACCACGGCCAACCCCGCCGCCACATCCGTCCAGAACGGGCCAGGGGCAAGGCCAACGCCCAGGCCATAGGTCACCAGAACCGTGCCCAGACCGCCATAAACCGTCCGGCTGGGATAGATGACGCGCGCGCAGGCGCGGGTCGGGCGGGCAAAGCAATGTCGGTAATGGGTCCAAAGCCGCGTCGCGGACCGATCCACAAGGACGGCCACAAGCGGGGTCAAAACAACGACGACAAGGAACGACAGGGCAGTCTCGAACATGACCCCCGTCTGCGCGTCGTTTCAGGCAGGCTCAGGGCCAAAGCGCGACCGTTTCTGTGCCATCCTATGGATCAAACGGCCCCAATTGGGCGTCTCTGTTTCGCGGCCGACCGGGTTGCCGTGGCGCGCGCCCAAGGTCAGTGTCCCTGCGACACGCACCAAAAGGACCGGCCCCATGGCCCCACGCCCCGCACTGCAAAAGACCATCGGCCTACTCGGCGGCTGCTCAAATGTGGCCACGGCGGAATATTACCGCTTCCTCAATGACGCCGTGAACGCCCGCTTGGGCGGGTGGGACATTGCGGAAACCCTGATCGCGGGCATGAATTTCGGCAATATCGAAGCCTTTGTCCGCGGCGACGACTGGGACGGGTTAAGCCGCTACATGCAGACCAAGATCGACGCGCTTGTGGCGGGCGGGGCCGATGTGGTCCTGTGCGTGTCCAACACGTTGCACAAACCGCTCGAGGGGCTGATGGCGCAGGCCCCTATCCCCATGATCCACATCGCGGATCCGACGGGGGCGGCCATGCGGGACCAGGGCCTGACCCGGGTCGCCCTGTTTGGAACGCGGCCGGTGATGCAGATGGCCTATCTCAAGGACCGGTTCCACCAAAAGTTCGGGGTAGAGGCCATCTCTCCGACAGAGGCGGAGCAGGCAGAGATCGACCGGATCATCTTTGATGAATTGGTGAAGGGCGATCTGAAACCAGCCTCCAAAGCGCGTTACTTGGACATTGCGGCCCGCATGCGGGACGAGGGCGGGGCCCAAGGCCTGATCCTGGGCTGCACAGAGATTTTCCTGTTGGTCGCACAGGCCGACATGCCCGACTTTCCGATGTTCAACACCGCCAAGCTCCATTGCGATGCCGCCGTCGATTTCGCGTTGGCCGCTGCGACCGGGCCAGGGGCGCGCCCTACCCCGCGCACCAGCCGTTGAACACCAGGTCGCCCTGTCCCGTTTGCGCCGCCATCAAGTTGGTGATGTGCAACCCGTCGTCGCACAACATGGTGAAGGAATGGTCGCACAATTCCTGAAGCGTCCAGTCCGACCCGCTTTGGCCCGTGAAATAGCCGCGCGGCGATTTGGTGATCTTGACCTCGTTGGGGGCCATCGGCATTGCGCCGCACCCGGCGAGTGTCATGGCGGCCAAAAGGAGTGTGAGGGCAGGTCTCATGGCAGATCCTCCGACAAAGCAGATCTGACCGCCCCGCGCAGGCAGATGCACTTTGGTGCCGGCAGGATTAGGCACCGGGTCTTAAAGAAGTGTAACCGTGGTTAGCGAAGGGTTAAAATGCGCCGCCACAGCCACCTGCGGCCCAGCACCCGAGGGCGGGGTAAGGGCCGGTTCCAGTGCGCCAGGTATGGTGGGCCCCATGTCACCGGGCCGATCCACATCGGTTCAGGCTGTCGGTTCGGTAGGGTCAGAGGGGCGGCGTTCCGCATCACCACGCGCGCCGCCATTGGCACCCATCCGCCCAAGACCCGCGGCGGCGCCGCCGACGACCCTGCGAAACGGGTGGCAGATCACGGCACGCTGCCCGAGTTGTACCGCGCGCCTGACCCAGACGC
Organism: Pseudomonadota bacterium; assembly: GCA_039817645.1. Taxonomy (GTDB): domain Bacteria; phylum Pseudomonadota; class Alphaproteobacteria; order Rhodobacterales; family Rhodobacteraceae; genus Jannaschia. Next base: position 26,522 of record JBCBVM010000037.1, read on the forward strand.
TCCGCCCGGCCGCCCCGCTACCCACTCCCCCGTAGTTGCCGCGACGCGGCGTTCCCGTTACCTAGCCGTCATACTTCTGCCGACCGGGGACGACACAGATGGCCGACTTTCAGAAAATCCTCATTGCCAACCGGGGAGAGATCGCCATCCGCGTGATGCGCGCCGCCAATGAGATGGGCAAGAAAACCGTCGCCGTCTATGCCGATGAGGACAAGCTGGGCCTGCATCGGTTCAAAGCCGACGAAGCCTATAAGATCGGCGAAGGCTTGGGCCCGGTGCAGGCCTATCTCTCCATCGAAGAAGTGATCCGCGTGGCCAAGGAATGCGGCGCCGACGCGATCCATCCGGGCTATGGTCTTTTGTCCGAGAACCCCGATTTCGTCGATGCCTGCGCCCAAGCCGGGATCACCTTCATCGGCCCCAAGGCGGAGACGATGCGAAAGCTTGGCGATAAGGCGAGCGCCCGACGCGTGGCGATCGAGGCAGGCGTGCCCGTCATTCCTGCCACCGACGTGCTGGGCGACGACATGGACGCCATCCGCCAGGAGGCGGCGGAGGTCGGCTACCCCCTGATGCTCAAAGCGTCCTGGGGCGGCGGCGGGCGCGGCATGCGGCCGATCTTCTCGGAAGGGGAGTTGGAAGAGAAAGTCCTGGAGGGGCGCCGCGAGGCCGAGGCCGCATTCGGCAATGGCGAAGGCTATCTGGAGAAGATGATCCAACGCGCCCGCCACGTCGAAGTGCAGATCCTAGGCGACAGCCATGGCAACACCTACCACCTTTATGAACGCGACTGTTCCGTCCAACGGCGCAACCAGAAAGTCGTGGAACGCGCCCCGGCCCCCTATCTGTCCGGCACCCAGCGGGAACAGATCTGCAACTTGGGCAAGAAGATCTGCGAACATGTGAACTACGAATGCGCGGGCACGGTCGAATTCCTGATGGATATGGATTCGGGCGAATTCTACTTCATCGAGGTGAACCCCCGCGTGCAGGTCGAACACACCGTCACCGAAGAAGTCACCGGCATCGACATCGTCCGCGCGCAAATCCTGATCGCAGAGGGCAAATCCCTGACCGAGGCCACGGGCGTGGCCAGCCAATATGACGTGAAGCTGGACGGCCACGCGCTTCAGACCCGCGTGACGACCGAGGATCCGACCAACAATTTCATCCCCGATTATGGCCGCATCACCACCTATCGCGCGGCCACCGGCATGGGCCTGCGCCTGGACGAAGGCACCGCTTATTCTGGCGCGGTCATCACCCGCTACTATGACAGCCTTCTGACCAAGGTCACCGCCTGGGCGCCCACGCCCGAGGCCGCGATCAAACGCATGGATCGCGCCCTGCGCGAATTCCGCATCCGCGGCGTCAGCACCAATATCGCCTTTGTCGAAAACCTGCTGAAGCATCCGACCTTCCTGTCGAACGAATACACCACCAAGTTCATCGACGAGACCGAGGACCTGTTCGACTTCAAACCCCGGCGGGACCGGGCGACGAAGATCCTGACCTATATCGCCGACATCTCTGTGAACGGGCACCCGGAAACCGCGGGCCGCCCCCGTCCCGCCGCCGACATTCGCGCGCCCAAGCCGCCGAAGAAGCGGCTGGACACCCCGCCCGAGGGCACGCGGCAGATCTTGGAAAAGCAGGGCGCCAAGGGCCTGGCCGATTGGATGCTGTCGCGCGAACGCCTGCTGCTGACCGACACGACCATGCGGGACGGGCACCAATCTTTGTTGGCCACGCGCATGCGCTCCATCGACATGGTCCGCGCCGCCCCCGCCTATGCCACCAACCTGCCACAGCTTTTGTCGGTGGAGTGTTGGGGGGGCGCCACCTTCGACGTGGCCTACCGCTTCTTGCAGGAATGCCCATGGCAGCGCTTGCGCGACTTGCGTGCGGCCATGCCGAACATCCTGACGCAAATGCTGCTGCGCGCATCCAACGGCGTGGGCTACACCAACTATCCCGACAACGTGGTGCAGTTCTTCGTCAAGCAGGCGGCGGAAACGGGCGTCGATATCTTCCGCGTCTTCGACAGCCTCAACTGGGTCGAAAACATGCGTGTTGCCATGGATGCGGTGATCGAGACGGGCAAAGTCTGCGAAGGCACCGTTTGCTATACGGGCGACATCCTGGACCCGAACCGGGCCAAATATGACCTGAAATACTATGTCGCCATGGCCAAAGAGCTGGAGGCCGCAGGCGCCCATGTGCTGGGCCTGAAGGACATGGCCGGTCTTCTGAAACCCGCCGCGGCCCGGGTCCTGATCAAAGCGTTGAAGGAAGACGTGGGCCTGCCCATCCACTTCCACACGCACGACACAGCAGGCATCGCTTGCGCCACGATCCTGGCTGCGAGCGAGGCGGGCGTGGACGCCGCCGATGTGGCCATGGACGCGTTTTCGGGCAACACGTCCCAGGCGACCTTCGGAACGATCCTGGAATCCCTCAAGGACGACAAGCGCGACCCTGGCTTCGACGTTGGCGCCGTGCGCCAGATGTCCGACTATTGGGAGGCCGTGCGCGCGCAATACCTGGCCTTCGAGAGCGGCATGCAGGCGCCTTCGTCGGAAGTGTACCTGCACGAAATGCCTGGCGGCCAGTTCACCAACCTCAAGGCGCAAGCCCGGTCCATGGGCCTGGAGGAACGCTGGCACGAGGTCGCCCAGATGTACGCGGATGTGAACCAGATGTTCGGGGATATCGTGAAGGTCACGCCCTCCTCCAAGGTCGTGGGGGATATGGCGCTGATGATGGTGGCCCAGGGTCTGACCGTCGACCAGGTCCAGGACCCCAAGGTCGAAGTGGCCTTCCCCGACAGCGTCGTGGACATGATGCGCGGCAATCTGGGCCAACCCCCCGGTGGCTGGCCCAAGGCTCTGCAAAAGAAGGCGCTCAAGGGGGACAAAGCCTCGACCGAGCGACCGGGCAAGCACCTGGCCCCCGTGGACCTGGACGAGGTGCGCGCCGACCTTAGCGCACAAATCGGCGGCGACGTGGATGATGAGGACCTGAACGGCTACCTGATGTATCCGAAGGTGTTCACCGACTATGCCAGCCGCCATCAGACATATGGCCCCGTCCGCACCCTGCCCACGCCTGTCTTCTTCTATGGGATGGAACCCAGCGACCAGATCGAGGCAGAGATCGACCCCGGCAAGACACTGGAAATTCGCATGGTGGCGCGCGGCGACACCAACCAGGATGGCGAGGCCAAGATCTTCTTTGAGCTCAACGGGCAGCCCCGCACCATCCGCGTGCCCGACCGCCGTGCGGTGGGCGTGGCCGCCAAGATGCCCAAAGCCGATGCGGGCAATGCCGACCATGTGGGCGCGCCCATGCCCGGCGTTGTGGCCAGCGTCGCCGTGCAGGCCGGTGCCACAGTGACCAAGGGCGATCTGCTGCTGACGATCGAGGCCATGAAGATGGAAACCGGGCTGCATGTGGACCGCGACGCGGTGATCCAGGCGATCCACGTGTCCCCCGGCGCACAGATCGACGCCAAGGACCTGTTGGTGGAACTGAGCGATCCGGCCTAAAGTCAGGCGCCCCCTGCCACGGGGGCGCACGCATCTTAATCATTAAGACCTTTCGAAAGACGCCGGAGGGCGGAATTGTGCATTGCGGGGGCCGCAAGATGCCTCGTTTGACGCGCCCAATACGCGTCAAAGTTGTCCCAAATTGCAGTCGCCTCAACAATACGCTCAAAGCCGTTGAAATTGTTCACTGGACCGCAGCCAATCCGCCATGTTCTGGCCGCGGCCTGACCCTCTTTCTGCCCAGGGGGGTCGGTATTCCATGTCTCGTACCGAAATTCCGAGTCTGCCATGTTTCTGAACATCAAAAACTTTAAGAAATTCCTTGCCGATACGGACGGCGCCGTCACGGTGGAATACGTGGTCTTGACTGCCGCCGCCTTGGGTGTCGCGCTTGCCTCCTCAGACGTGGTGTTTGCGGGCTTGCGCACCTTGTCTGGCAACGTGGACAGCGAACTCTCCGGCACGGCGACCAGCACGGAATTCCAGGGTCTGACCTATTCCGATGGGTTCGACAATGGCGCGACCGGTTGGGTCGGGGCGTCCTCCACAGACATCTACGGCATCGGAAATGTCCTCGGCCCCATTGGCGGCTCGCCCGGTGGCGGTGCGACGGTCACGCAGAATTTCGACCTGGACCCCAATGTGAAACAAGCCACGGTGACCTTCGACCTTTATGGCATGGACTCCCTCGATAACGAGGAAGGCGTCATTTACATTGGCGGCAAGGAAGTCGGCAAAGTGGTGGCGAACCATAACTTCGGTGGCGGCACGACCTTTATCCCGGCCGATGGCGTCCCGGGGGTCAGCATCAGCGCCAATGTCATCGCCAGCGACGTGGATCTTGGCGGCGCGGACAAGTGGACCGACTCCCTCACGCAAGTGTCGATCACGGTCGACAACACCGATGATCTGCTCAGCTTTGGCTTCGGCTCGACCGCAAACCAAAACGTGGACGATGAGAGCTTCTCCATCGACAACTTCAAAGTGACCGGTCTGGCCGACCCCGCCGCGGGCTACACGGGCCTCGCCGCAACCCAATAGAATTCCGCCATCGCGCCGCGTTTTCCGCTTGCAGAGATGGGGGCGGTTCCTTAGACGAGGCGCATCAACGGGGCGGGCGTAGCTCAGGGGTAGAGCATTACCTTGCCAAGGTAAGGGTCGTGAGTTCGAATCTCATCGCCCGCTCCAGATTTCCTTCCGCGCGAAGGCCAACAGGGTCGCCACTGGGCGGCCCTTTGTCTTTGTTGGACGAACGGATATGTGTCTGACCCAACGGCCTTAGCGGACCTCCGCCAGCGACATGAAACAGAGTGCTGCAATAGGCCGATGGGGCCGCGAGCATCCTGCTCCGGTTTGAGCTATTGAACCGGCGGCACAGGGTGGATTTCCCCAACGACAAATCCCCGCCCACAGATCACGGGCCCTGGCTTCCCCCCTGGCTGAGCGTCGGGGAGGGTTTTTGTTTTGGGCCCAAACCTACGTCATTCCGCAACGGTCAGACGTAACTTTTGATCTTTGCGACTTTGTTGGCCTTCGTGTTCGTGAATTCGATCACATGGCTATATCGGCGTGTCTTGCCGTCTGGCAGCGTTGCCACACCCGATGTTGCCCCAGCCCTGCCGTGCGTGATTGCATGCTCGACAACGATGCTCACAGGCTGCTCGATGTTCGCCAAGGCCGCTTTAACTGCTTCTGATCCAACAGTTTCGCCGCCCTGCCGTTCCCATATCATGTCGTCTGGGAAGGCCCCGTCGAGGAATTCGCCGCTCTCGATGGCGACGCCAATTGTCTGAGCGAACGTATTTTTGGGGGAGTTCCCGCAATCCCGACTTCCTGTGATCTTCACCACATCCGACCTCATTTTTTCTTATTTTATCAAAAAATATATAGAGAATAAAGGCTTGCGAAGGTCAGCTTTGTCCCGCTTTTGACCCTTAGACGCCCGAGGTCCAGGTCGAACCAATCCTGTCAGCTCGGACACGAGTTCGCGATCCGGCCTCCCATGCCTAACGGCCCCACCCCCCTTGGTTTCAAATTTCAGGTACCTGCCGGTGATCTGCCTCCGTCGGACTTGCTGGACCTGTCCTGCCCAAAATTCGGTCACGCCGACTGCGTGGCCCCTTAACAACGTCACACCCGCTTGCCCGCCACCACCAGGATCATCGACCTGAGCGGCGCCCCAAGAGCTAGACGAAGAAGATGTCGCCGATAAACCCTGTCACGATGCCAATCGGCATATCTTCGGGGGCCATCACGGTACGCGCTGCCATATCGGCCCACGGCAAGAAGATCGCGCCGACCGTCAGGGCCGCCCGCCGCTTCGATCAATGCTGTGGGCATGGCGTAGAGACCGGCCGTAAACGGCGCGTCCTCGCCACTGTCATAGCAAACACACGCAACGGAACGCCCGTCTGAAGGCCGCGCGTGAAGGTGGCGAGGTCCGCCTTGTATGCCTCAATCAACGCTTCGGCCTTCTCTCCGACGCCAAAGATTGCCCCGAGGTTGGCCCGGGTCGCCAAACGCCTTGACCTGTCTGAAGACGCCCCTGTGACGGTCGCCAAACTCGCCTGCTGTGAACCGGGCTGCCCCGCGGTCGAAACCGTGGCGACGGTCGACTACGCTGATGGCCAGCGGCGGTCGTGGCATATTCACCAAGCCTTGATCGAGGTGGACGATGTGAAGGTGGCGGCATCGCTTGGCGAGGCGTAAGACGTCCCTCGGGTGAAGCGATACTGCCGCGGCTGACTGACCCGGACGTCACTGAACAAAGACCAAGGGGCAAAACCGCCGGGATCCCGTTTTTAGCCGCTGACCCAACTTTGTTTCAGGCGCCGTCTCAGGCATGGAACACCATCGGATGAGAGACGGCTAACGGTCCAGTGCGCCCTGCGGATGCACGAAACACCCTGCTCCGGCGCCTTCGCCAGCCAACACTCGGGGTCCCTCAACCGTAGACGCTCGGGCGCTTGGTCGCGAACCGAACCGCGCCAAACGTCCGGTCAGTCAGCAAAAAGGCGCGGCATCCCTACGGGCGCGAGGGCGGTCTGGTCCAGCGGTGTTCCACGTCGATCAGGGCCGTTCGGTCGTCAACCTCCCGAGAGATTTCGATGCAGCCTTCCCGGCGATAGAATTGTCGCGCGCGCACGTTCTTGTCATAGGCCCAGACCGTGATCCAGGCGCAGTCCCGTTTGGCCAGGTCCAGCAGGTGCTTGCCGACCTCGGTGCCCCGCGCGGCGCGGCAGACATAGAGCCCCGTGATATTGTCATCCTCGCGCACGCAAAAGCCCACGACCGCGCCGTTGTCTTCGGCAACCCAAGACGTTGGGACATGGCGCAAACAGCCGCGCCACCACGCGGCAACGGTCGCGAAATCGTTCATGGGGCCAAGCCACGGGGTCTCCGCGTTCCAGTCCACGATCACTTGGGCGCACGCGGCCCCATCATGGGCGGTGCCGGGCCGGTACCGGTACGTCATCTGTGCGGCACGCCCCCCTCGTCCCCGGTTTGGTCCATGATCCTTAGGCCGCACTATCACGCATCCCCGTGCGTGACGTCCAGCATCTGAAGGTCCGTGGGTCCAGGGGCCGGGCCCGCTTGGGTCAGCATGGCGTGGACCTGGCCGCGGTGGTGGGTTTGGTGGATGACCATATGCACCAGGTTGAACCCAACGTTCGTTTCGACGGCGGTCGTCCCGCGGATCCACTGGGTCGATCCGGCAAGGTCCCTTGCGTCCAAACCCTCGGCCCAGGTGACCAACGTCGCGTCCAGGGACGCCCGTTCTTGCCGGTAAATGGACCAGTCCTTTGGGGTGTCGGTGTAGGGGTGTCGCGCGGCGATCTGCGCCACGGTCGCATCGTCGCCGTGCAGGCGCGCCAGCCAGACCCGGTCATCCCACAGGATATGGTTCAGCGTTTCTGCGATGGAGCGGAAGACGGCGCCGCGATCCTGCCAGCGCTGCGCGTCGGTCAACAGGTCGGCCGCCGTGATAAGGGACAGGTTCTGCCAGCGGTTGTAGCGGGCCATGGTCTTGGCGAAGTCTGGTGTGATCATGGCCCCTCCGATGCGTGGACCGGGGAACGGTAGCAGGGAATGGGCCTGGGGTCAGCGGTCTGTGCCGTGGTGCCTTTGGCCCGCAGGCACGAAGGGTCCGCTATTATTCTAGGCGGCTCCAGTCGGCGCAGACGTCACGTGCGCTCATGGCCTCCCTGCAATGCCTAGGGGATCCCCTACCGCTGGGCCGCCGAATGTCCCCGCTTCAGGCCGCCGCAAGGCGCGCCATGCGGGCCGGCGGGCTCAGGCGGGCGGTCGGACCATAGGCGGACAGGTCGGCGCGCAGGTCAGGGCGGTGCCGGAACAACCCGGCGCGCCCTTCGGGCGACAGAACGGACAGGCCCATGGCGGCGGGCAGAAACGTCTCCGTCGATGCGCCATTGGCACGAATAACCTCGTGTCGGGGGGTGAGAAGGTGGAAATAGCTGACGGGCTGCGGCGCCTCTTGGGTGATGGTCGTGCCGTTCACCAGGCTGCGCGCGGGGACCAGCACCTCCGCCTCGCCGAACATCAGCTGTGCCTGCCAACCTTGCAGCAGCATCCGATGCTGCGGCGAGACGCGCAGCGTGTCGTCATTGCCCAGACTTCCGGGCGCGAACCGGATGGGGGCCTGGTCGGGCGTGGCGGCAACGTGGCTGACGCCGACCCACTGGACGGGCTGGGGGCCGCTGTCTCCGGTCAGGATCAGGTCCCCTGCCCTCAGCGCCTCCACGGGGCGCGGGCCGAAGGGCGTGGCAATGCGCGTGCCCCGGGTGAAGCAGATGATTTGCTCAATCTCGGTGAAGGTGATGACCGACCCATCGATCAGCGTTGCCGTCCCCGAAAAGCCGCCCGCCGTGTCGTCGCGATTGGTGAAGACAAGGCCGCCATCGGCAATCAGGCCCGTCAGGTCGAGCGTGTCGCCTGTTCCCTCGGCCCCTTCACCGCCGGTGATCGTCGCGTCGCCCGACCCGCCCACCAGGCTGAAGAAGTCGTCGCCATCGCCGCCCGTGGCGGTATCGCCGCCATCGAAGATGATCGTATCGTTGCCCGCGCCCCCGGCCAAGTCGTCGCTGCCCGCGCCGCCGACCAAGCTGTCATTGCCGGTGCCACCATCCAGACTGTCATCGCCCGCATCGCCTTGCAGCGTGTCGTTGCCGATGCCGCCCAGAACGGTGTCGTTGTCATCGCCGCCCGACAGGCTGTCGGCGCCATTGCCCCCGTCCAGCACATCATCGCCATCGCCGCCAGACAGCGTGTCGCGGCCACCGCCGCCGTTGAGCGTGTCATTGCCAAGCCCGCCGATCAGCGTGTCCCGACCTGCGCCGCCGATCAGATTGTCGTCACCGGAGCCCCCATCAAGCGAGTCGTTATTGGCGCCCCCATCCAGCGTATCGTTGCCGCTGCCGCCGTCGATTTGATCGTTGCCGCTGTCGCCCGACAGGATGTCATCGCC
>JBCBVM010000038.1:0-29535 GCA_039817645.1 Pseudomonadota bacterium
GCAGGCTACGGCCAGTGGTCCACCGGCCATGGGGATTGTCCCTTTGCGGTGCGCCCGCTGCGCGGCTGGCCCAACCTTTGCGCATGAAGATCACCGGTTCGTCTCAATGATGGACCTGTTGGGGAGCATCCGTGTCTTCCCCACGGTGTTCCGTTGCGTGCCATGGCGCAGGGGTGCGGCGCAGGGCGGGCCGCCGAAGCAGTCCCCCTGCGCCGCTTTGACCGACGCTACCGGTTGTCGTGTTGAGCGTTGACGGAGCGCAGCCCAAGGGAGGTCACAACGTAGGGTCGCCCCCTGACGGATTTGATCAGCCGACGCTTCCGCAGCCGGTCGAACACGCGGAGCGTGCAGTCCGCAAGAATGTGCCCATCGCGGGTCACACAGCGGATGTCGTGGATTTTGCCATTGGGCAGACGGTCGAAATGAATGGCGCCACCTTGCGCCAGCACGTGCAACACGCGCTGTTCGTGTTTGGAGATATTCAACGGAGAGTCTCTTGGATTGAGGCCAGCCGGACAGGCCCCTGGCGTGGCGCGCAGGGGGCTGTGGGTCAGGGATCCAAGCGGGTGGATCCTAGTGGCGGGTCGCAATCGTCGACATGAACACTCCATCGGCCCGACACTGGGCGAGCCGTGGGCCGTGGCTAGCGAACTGTCGCGGCAATCTCAAGGCGCCTATGCCGCGCGGGCCCCGACCGAGAGGGTGATTTTGCCGATGTGATCCCCGGCCTCCATGCGGGCATGGGCCTCGGCGGCCTGATCCAGCGGAAAGGTCTGGTCCATGACGGGGCCGATGGTGCCCGCGTTCAGAAGGGGCCACACCTCTGCCCGCAAAGCGTCGGCGATGCGGGACTTGGCCAGGTCGGATTGCGGGCGCAGGGTCGAGCCGGTGATGGTCAGGCGGCGCACCATAACCTGCGCAAAGTTCACGGCCACTTTGGGGCCTTGCAGGAACGCGATCTGCACCAACCGCCCGTCATCGGCCAGGGCCTTGAGGTTGCGGGGTAAATAGTCGCCGCCCACCATGTCCAGGATGACATTGGCCCCGCCCGCGTCGCGCAGGCGCGCGACGAAATCTTCGTCGCGGTAGTTGATGGCCTCGGCGCCGAGGTCGGCGCAGGCCGCCACTTTGGCGGCACTGCCGGCGGTTGCGAAGACGCGGGCCCCGCGGGCGTGGGCCAGTTGGATGGCGGTCGTGCCGATGCCGCTGCTGCCGCCATGGACCAGGAACCGTTCACCGGCGCACAGGCCCGCGCGGTCGAACACATTGGTCCAAACGGTGAAGAACGTCTCGGGCAAGGCGGCGGCTTGGGCCATGGACAGGCCATCGGGAATGGGCAGGGCATGGTCGGCGGGGGTGGTCACATATTCGGCGTAGCCGCCGCCGGGCAGCAGGGCGCAGACCTTGTCGCCAATGGCCCAGCGATCGACGCCGGGGCCCAGGGCCAAGACGGTGCCGCTGGCCTCTAGCCCCGGCAAGTCAGACGCGCCGGGGGGCGGGTCATAGGCCCCGGCACGCTGCAACGCGTCGGGCCGATTGACGCCCGCATGGTCCACAGCGATGAGGATGTGACCGTGGCCCGGCTGCGGCACGGGGCGGGTGACGGCCTGTAGGACGTCTGGCCCGCCGGGCTGCGTGATCTCGATGGCGCGCATGGTTGGGGGCAGGGGCATTGCGGGTCCTTCCGGCACAGGTTTGGGCGGGGTGATACCCCTGCCGCGCCACGGGTGTCGAGGGCGCGCTGCAAATTGGCCGATGATCTGGTGCGGCGCCTCTGATAGCTGCGGGGCATGCGACCTGTGATCGACAATGCCCGCGCCCGTGCGCTGTTCCTGGATCGGCACGGGCTGGCTGCGGCCCCGGTTGGGGCGGGGCGGGGCCCGGACCTGGCGGGCGTTGTGCAGGCGCTGGGCTTCGTCCAACTGGATTCGATCAACACCGTGGCGCGGGCCCATCACATGATCCTCCATGCACGTCGCCCGGCCTATCGCCCGCGCAATCTGCATGTGCTGCACGATCACGACCGAGGCGTGTTTGAGCATTGGACCCATGATGCCAGCATGATCGACATGGCCCATTTCCCCCACTGGCGCCTGCGGTTTCAGCGCCACCGAGACACCTTGGCGGACCGTTGGAAGGCCCGCGGGCGCGACAGCTTCGTCGACAAGATCGACGAGGTGTTGGAGCGGATTGCGCAAGGGGGGCCGTGTTGTTCCGCAGATGTCGGGCCCGAAGAGGCGCGATCGTCAGGTGGCTGGTGGGACTGGCATCCGTCGAAGACCGCATTGGAATACCTGTGGCGCACAGGCGACATTGCCGTCACCCGGCGCGAGGGGTTTCGCAAGGTCTATGACATGACCGAGAACGTGATCCCGCCGGAATACCTGAATGCGCGCCATGCCACCGAGGTGACGGTGGACTGGGCCTGTGGCGCGGCACTGGATCGGTTGGGGTTCGCCACATCCGGAGAGCTTGCGGCGTTCTGGGATCTGATCACCCCGGCGGAGGCCAAGGCCTGGTGCACGGCAGCTTTGGCCGAAGGGCGGCTGATCGAGGTGGATGTGGCGGGGGTGGATGGCCGGTTGCGCCGGTCCGTCGCCTGGCCAGACCTGGCGGACGCGGAGACGCCGGAGGTCACGTCCCGCCTGCGCATCCTGAGCCCGTTCGACCCGGCCCTGCGCGACCGGAGGCGGGCAGAGCGGCTATTTGGGTTTCACTACAGGATCGAGATTTTCGTGCCCGAGGCGAAGCGCGTTTATGGCTATTATGTCTTTCCAATCCTGGAGGGCGACCGGTTGGTGGGGCGGATCGACATGAAGGCGGAGCGGGATGCAGACCGGCTTTGGGTGCGCGCGGTCTGGCCAGAGCCTGGGGTGCGGTGGGGCAAAGGACGGATCGCGCGCTTGGACGCAGCGTTGGCCCGCATGGCGCGGCTGGCGGACGTCACCGATGTGGCCTTTGCCGATAATTGGCTGCGCCTGGCGGCGCCTGGGGTGCGATAGAACGGCCCAAATGGCCCCCGCCTGCCAGCCGCCCATGATCTTGCCGAAGGGCGAACTACGTCCCGACGTATGATGATCGTTCTGTCCCTGATCGTGAACGTGCTGGTCTTGGTGCCCGTCCTTGTGGGCCTGTTGCGGGACAGTGCCGGTATGGCCGACACGTTTGGCGTGGACACGCCGGCACGGGCAATCCTCGTGTCGGTCTACCTTGCCATTGCCCTGCTGAGCGCGGTGCTTTTGCTTGCGCCGCCGGGCGCGCGGGCGGACCTTGTGCCGGGCCTGTTGGCGGTTCAGATCATTTATAAAGTGATCACGGTCGCCCTATTGGGTCCAACACACCCCGTTGCCCTGGCAAATTTGCTGATCGCCGCGCTGCACGGTGTAACGTTCGTGACGCTTTACCGATAGGATGGTGGACCTTTGGCACCGCTTGGGCAGAGATCCGCGGCGGGCAGGTGTGACTGACCCTACCGCTCGCGTGCGGGGGGCTCCCGCCACCAGCCGGGCAGGTCGCCGCGGGGCATTTTCGCGGGCGCGCGGATGCGCGACAGAAGGGCGTTTGGCCCGACCATCAACCGCTGCAACACCGGGGAGTCCTTGGCCCGGGATTTCACCTTCTCAAACTGCATGACGTTCGCGATGCGGCGGTCCAGGAAGCCCCAGGTATCGGCGTGATCCTCGCTTTCGTCGCCCAACCAAAACAGTGTCGTGGATGAGTAGACGCCGGACAGGATCGCGCGCTTGGTGTACCAGTTCACGTCGCTGGACGTGTCGCCCAACGTGTCCCAGATGGCATCTGCTGTGCCCCAAATCGCCTTGGCCCCGTCGGCGGCGTGTATGGGCAGGGCGAACAGGGTGACCCCGCGGCGCACGGCTTCTTTGTCTTCCTCGGCAATTTCCAGGCGGGTGCGCACGGCGAAGGCCACGCGGTCCCGAAACCGCATATCTTCTAGATTGGCTGCCTTCAGGCGGGCGATCATTTGGGTGTCACCACGGTCGTGGAAGGCCAGCGCCAAGTCCACCGCGCCGCGCGGACAGATGGCCCGCGCCTGGGCCGGGGTCAGGCTGGCATCGGTCACGGCCAGGCGAAACGTCCCCTCGCTCCAGCCGTCGAAGGGCACATGGGGCAGGGCTGCGTCAAGCAGTCGGGTTTTTACGTCGGACATGGGTCCCTCCGGCACTCTGTGGCTGGACAAGTTAGGGGCGCGTGGCTATACGGCCACCTCCTGCACCCGATGTTGGGACGAACTTTAACTTAGAAAGGTGGTGACAACCACATGCAGGTCAGCGTTCGCGACAATAATGTCGATCAGGCCCTCCGGGCTTTGAAAAAGAAGCTGCAGCGCGAGGGTGTGTTTCGCGAGATGAAGCTTAAGCAACATTTCGAGAAGCCGTCCGAGAAGAAAGCGCGGCAAAAGGCCGAAGCCATTCGGCGTGCCCGCAAGCTCGCTCGGAAGAAAGCTCAGCGCGAAGGGATGCTCTAAGCACCCCATTCGGGCCGTTTTGGTCCACGGATTTGACCCCCGCTTGCCGATGCGCCTGCGGGGGTCTTTCGTTTCCGGGGGTCAGGGTTTGGCATTCCGGACGGTGATGGCAGCGGTCGTCGCGGCGGCCAGGGCCAAGGCGACCCCGGCCCAGGCCGCCCGGGCAAAACCCGCCAGCAGGTCATCGGCGGACCCCACAAGCACCACGCCCAGAAGGGCCGTCGCCACCAGGCCCCCGATCCGACTGACGGCGTTGTTGATGCCCGACGCGACCCCGGCCAGGTTCGGCCCCGCCGACGCCAGGACCGCCGCCGTCAGGGGGGCCACCGAAAGCGCCATGCCAAAGGCCAGCGCCAGGAGGCCCGGCAGGATGTGGCGCGCGTAGGAGACATCCGTTGAGGGGATTTGGGCAAAGAGGAGAAAGCCCAGGCCCACCAGGCCAGCCCCCACACTGAGCAAAAGGCGCGTGCCGAACCGCGCCACCAGGGCCCCGCCCGCAAAACGCGACAGCAGGCCCAAGATGAGGGGAAAGGGCAGGATCGCCGCGCCCGCCGCGCTGGCACCATAGCCCAGATCCTCGATCAACACGTAGGGCAGCAGCAGCATGAAACCCCCCAAGGCGCCGTAGAGCAGGAGGGTGAAGACCGTCAGGCCCGAAAAGCGGACATTGCGAAACAGCGGCAACGGGGTCATGGCGCGGTCGCCCAACCGCGCCTCTGCCACGATATAGGCCCCCAGGAGGAGTGCCGCCGCGAACAGGGCCAGCGTGACCGGCGGGGTCAGCCCTTGGACCGGTGCTGCGATCAGGCCCCAGATCAGCGCCAGGAGACCCGCCGAGATCAGGGCCGCGCCGGTCCAATCCAAGGGCGCGCAGTCTTGTCTGGGCGCACGGCTTTCGCGGACGGCCCGCCGCGCGATGGCCCAGCCCAGCAACGCGATGGGCACCACGGCCACGAAGGCCCACCGCCATCCAACGCTGTCCACGATCAGCCCGCCGATGACGGGCGCCACCGCCCCGGCTGCCGCGCCGATGCCCGCCCACGTGCCGACGGCCTGGCCCCGTTCCTCCTCCGGGAAAGTGTCGGCGATGATCGCAAGCGAGGTCGGCGCGATCATCGCCGCCGCCACCCCCTCCAGCGCGCGGGCGGCCAGAAGGACCGGAAAGCTCCAGGCGATGGCGCAGAGCAGGCAGGATGCCGCAAAGACCAGAAGGCCGACCTGAAACACTTTCTTGCGGCCATAATGGTCGCCCAGGGCGCCGCCCATCAGGACGAAGGCGCCCAATGGCAACAGGTAGGCGTTGACGATCCACTGCGCGCCTGCGGGTCCGACGTCGAAATCGGCGCGCATTTGGGGCAGCGCGACATTGATGATGGAGCCGAGAACGAAGGCCAAGCTGGACGCGATGATGGTCGCCACCAGGGTTTGTGTCTTATTCGGGCAAGGGGTGGCGGCGGGGGCCGTCGTCAGATCCGGGCACGGCAGCGGGAGGGAAGCGGACATTGCAGTGACCTTTCAGCACGGCGGGCGCCTTGGCTTCGGGCCGCCGCTTTCCAAGGGCGCCATCGACCGCGGGTCACCATCGGGGCAACCCTACACCAAGACCGCGCCGCCGCGATCACTGATCTTCGAAGGCGATCCCATCGTCCAGCACCCGCGCCACCCTGGGGCCGTCGGGGGAGTGGGCGTCGACCTCGTTGTCGAAGACCTTCCGCTCCTGCACGCCGGGCACATTGGCGAAGTCCCGCATGATCTTGTGGGGATACCAGGCGCGTCGAACATTGGTAAAGCCGAGTTCCTGAAGGATGCCTGACACGCTTTGCCCACAGGTCGCCTTGCTGGCGGGGCCGTGGGCTTGCACCAGGGCCAGGGCTTGCTCTGCCATCTCGGGGGAGACGGTGAGTTCCTGGAAAACCACGTGATATGTCGGGCGGGCGTGATAGTCGCTGTAGAATTCGAGCATTGTCGGCGTGATCCCGAACAGGACATCGCCGCGTTCCGGTGCGGTGGGATGCCACCAGGTGCCCGCCGGGTCGAAAATCACGCGCTGGCTGCCCGAGACCATGAGGGCGGAATGCCCGCCCTGGCCGCTGCGGTTGTTGATGGCGGTGATGAGGGTCAGTGTCGGTGGCCCCTCGGCGCGGTAGGCGCGGGCCGACACCTCCTCAAGCGGGGCATAGACATTGTCCGCCCCGCATCCGGCCAGGGCCAGCAGGCTGAGCGCGAGGGCGACAGCGCGCAGCATGGGTCAGGTCCGGAAGATCGCCAGGAAGATGAGGACCGCGATAATTACGATCACCGTCCATTTTGTGAAGGTCACGAAACCGGCGAAGGTCTTTTCCTGCTCGGTTACGTCCATGCTCCCGGGCTTGTGGTCGTCAGCCATTGGTCGTCCTCATCGTCTGTTCGGGGGTCGTTTAGCGTGGCCGGGGCCAGGTGTCACGTGGCTTGCGGTGCGGCGTCTTGTGCCAGGCCTTCGGCCTCCTCCAGGGCGCGGGCAAGGCGGAAGCCGATGCGCGTGGGCTCTGGCTGGTCGCTGGGTTTGGGCACGGCGCGCAGGACGACGTTCAACTGGCTGACATGCTGGATGGACTGTGCCCGCAGGCCGGATTGGTCGACCCCGGTGAACGTGACGATGTCGGGCGCATGGAAGCCAAGGCCCAAGATGCGCATCGTCCCGCCAGGGCCGCCGGTGAAGCCCATGGCGGCCTCCTCCTCGGCATCGAGGGTTTCTTCAAAGGCTTTGAGATAGAGGATCAGCCGTTGATACGCCCATTCCGCAGGGCTTTTCTGCTCGGGCGGGCGCTTGGCCACGGCGTCGGGGACGGGCGGTGCATGGTTTTGTCCATCGGCCCGCAATTCGGCGCAGCGGGGCAGGGCGGCGGCTTCGAGGGCGTCTGCGGTGGTGTAGCTGTCGGTCATAGCCCGACCTTGGCGGCGTTCTGGACGCGGCGCAAGCGTTGGTCCGGTGCCGCGATGGGGTTAGGCGACTTCGCTGAGGGCCGGTGCGGGGACGAGGCCCAGGGCGGAACACACATCGCGCGTCAATTCCGGGCGGTTGAGCGTGTAGAAATGCAAGTGCTCCACCCCTTCTTCGACCAGGGTGTCGCACAGTTCCGTGGCTTGGGCGATGGCCAGAAGGTCCGCGCGGTCATCGCGCAGGGCCGTCTCGAACGCGGCCACCAAGTCGGCGGGGATCTGCGCGCCACAGGCCCGGGCAAAGCGGGACGCCTTTGTCCAATCCTCGATGGGCAGGATGCCCGGGACGATGGGGGCACTGATCCCCGCCTTGGCACAGCGATCGCGGAACCGCAGAAACGTCTCTGGATCGAAGAAGAACTGTGTAATCGCCTCGTCGGCGCCTGCATCGATCTTGCGCTTGAGCCAGGCAATATCAGCGTCGGCATCGGCGGCTTCGGGGTGCGTGTCGGGGTAGCAGCCGACGCGGATCGTGAAATCATCTTCGGCCTTCAGGGCGGCGATCAGTTCGACGGATGACCGGAATCCATCCGGGTGCGGTGTGAACCCGTCGACCCCTTTGGGCGGGTCGCCGCGCAGGGCCACGATGTCGCGCACACCTGCTTTGGCGAAGTCGCGGGCGACGGCCAGCGTTTCTTCCCGCGTGGCGTCGACGCAGGTCAAGTGCCCGGCCACGCGCAGGTCGAAATTCTGGCCCAGAGCTCCCACAGCCTCCCGCGTTAATTCGCGCGTCGTTCCGCCCGCGCCATAGGTCACCGAGACCCAATCGGGCGCCAATGGGGCCAGCACGTTCACGCAATCCCACAGGCGAAATGACGCTTCGAGAGATTTGGGCGGAAAGAATTCGAAGGAAACGGACGGGCGCGGCATATGGGGGTCCTTTCGGGCTATCCCCTTGTGCCTCAAACCGTATCTGTGAGACATCCTCATAATCTTCATACTCAACATGAGGCACGCATGAGGTTGCATCTGGAGTTTCGGCATCTGCGGACGATCCGTGCGATCCATGATTGCGGCGGGCTGGCGCGGGCGGCGGATCGGCTGAACATCACCCAATCCGCGCTGAGCCACCAGGTGAAGAACCTGGAGGAGCAGATCGGGGTGGAGCTGTTCGTCCGCCGGTCCAAGCCCATGACGCTGACGCCTGCGGGTCAACGCCTGCTGAAATTGGCCGATCAAGTGCTGCCGCAGATCGAGGCGGTGGAGCAGGATTTCGCGGGTCTTAAATCGGGGCGCACCGGCCGGTTGCACATCGCCATCGAGTGCCATGCCTGCTTCGAATGGCTGTTCCCGGTGTTGGAGCAATTCCGCCGTGCTTGGCCGGACGTCGATGTGGATATCCGACCGGGGTTGCAGTTCCAGGCGCTGCCCGCGCTCGAAAAAGAGGAGGTGGACCTTGTCGTTTCCTCCGACCCCGAAAGCCTGCCGGGGATCGAGTTCGCGCCCCTGTTCGATTATGAGCCGGTGTTCCTTGCCTCGGCCGCGCACCCCTTGGCGCAGAAACCATTCGTCGATGCGGCCGATTTCCACGGCGAGACGTTGATCACCTACCCGGTGGAGCGGCCCCGCCTGGACGTCTTTTCTCAATTGCTGACCCCTGCGGGTGTGGAGCCTGCGTCGATCCGGCAGGTGGAGTTGACCGCCGTGATCTTACTTCTGGTCGCGTCCAATCGCGGGGTCAGCGTCCTGCCCGATTGGGTCGTGCGCGAGGTCCGCTACAACTCCGACTACGTGACCCGGCCCCTGACCGAAGGCGGCCTGACCCGCCGCCTGTTCGCCGCCATCCGCGAGGTGGATGCCGCGAAACCCTACATGTCCCACGTGCTGCGCCTGATGCGGACGGAGCCGCTGAAGCTGCAACGGGAGGGTTTGGTGGCGGGGTAGGTTTGGGCCCCTGCGCGGCAGAATTCGATTGCGCGGGCGTGGCGCTTGAGGCGCGCGCCCGGCACCCCAACCAGGGGCCGCCCCAAAGCAGGATGGGGTGCCCCGCGCGATTTGGCCGGTCAGGTGGTCAGCAGGCCCGGCGCGAGGGACGTGTCGAGGTCCGGCAAAGCCTCCACGATCCCGTAATCGGCCATCAGTTGCGCTGCCGCCTGCCACCGCGCGGGGTCGATCTGTCCAATTTGGGCATCCGGGGTGGGCGCGACGTAGGGCGCCAGCAATTCCAGCGTTTTGGTCTGGTAGGCCACGTCTTCGTAGGGCGATCCGTCGGGCACATAGCTGTCCACGACCAGTTGCGCCGCTGCGGGTTTGTCGGCCAGCACGCGCCGCCATCCTTCGAACGTGGCGTCGAGAATGGCCGAAACAGCGGCCGGATCAGCCGCGATCATGTCGTCATGGGCCACAATGGTTTGCGCGGTGGATTGCAGGCCATGGTCGCTGAGCTTGAGGACGGCGGGGGCGGCGCCCACGCGCGCCTCCACCCCGATGGGTTCGTCGATGACTTAGCACTGGACGGCATAGAACTCGCCAGAGGCGGCGCGTTCGAATTTGTCTGCATAGGGGATTTCCACGACCTCAATGTCGTCGATGCCGTTCACGCCTTTGACCAGGTCCAGGACTTTGACGCCATCGACATGGACGCCCACGCGTTTGCCCCTCAGATCGTCGAGGGAAGTCAATGCCGTGCCCGCCGGCGCCATCAAACCGTAGGGCGACGCCTGGAACATGGTTGCAACGGCCTTGACCGGCGCCCCTTCGGCCTGCGCGCCCAGGATCAGGTTCTGCTCGGCGCAGGCGAAGGTCGCGCGTCCCTCTGCCACCTCGGACACGACGTTGACGCCGTCTTGCCAGGCGCGGATGTCCAAGCCCGCCTCATACAGCCCGGCGGACTTGGCGGCGAACAGACCGGCGAATTGAGCGTTGATCTTCCAATCCAACTGGAAGGACGGGGCGGCGCCAGCGTCAGCGCGCCCGATCGTGGCGGGCGCGGCAAGCGCGACCATCGCCGTGGCCGCCCCCCGTTGGAGCAGAGCACGGCGCGTCAGGTGAATGTGACCCATTGGAGTCTCCTTGAATATTGGCGTCCCCTTCGCGGCAAAGCCTATGGTGGTGCAGACGGGTCTCAAGGACGGGGCGGGCCTGTGCGTCCACTTGGGGTGACGTGGTATGGGTCAGCGCCCAAATAGGCGGCGGGTTCGCCGGTCAAACCGATGTTTCGCCAAGTTTTTCGGCATGTCGGAAATGCGCTGCGGCGCATGGGACACCGGCCGTGCAGGAGACAGGGCGACGCCCTTGGACGCCGCCCTGTCTATGTGGTGCGGAAACTCGAAGGGGGCCCTGGCGTGCCCCCTTCGCCCCATTTGGACCCGATTGAGGCCCGGTGGGACCCGTTAGCCGCAGCGCAGCTTTTCGGGATGGATCACGTGGTCGTGGTGATCGCGCACATAGGCCGCGATGCCCGCCATGCAGGACGGCTGGCCGCCGAACCCATCCCAGGGCTTGAAATGCGGGATATGCACAACCGTTGTCGGGTCCCGCTTGAGCAGGTTGGCAAAGACCGACGCGACGATGGATCCACCCGCCCCGGTTAATTTGCCGCCGCCATGCTGCTCCGCCTCTTGCAAGGCATAGAACCAAAGGGGCGTCTTCTGGATGCCCTTGGCCTTGAGCGCGTCGGGCACCGCCACATCGGGTGTGCCAAGATGTTCGGCCACCTGTTGACCGCTGGCCAGTTGATAGGTGTACCGGTCGCGCACCATGTTGCGCAGGGCCAAGTTTTGGGCTTGCGACGTGTCCAACTCCTCCCCGATTTCGGCCAGGGGGATTGGGGCATGCACGAAAGGCAACGCAAACAATGGCTCCCCAAGCTTGGGCCCCACGGGGCGCGCCTTCTGCGAATCCGGCCCGTGGGAATGGGTGAAGAACATGTCCATGGACAGGTTCCCCTCTTCCGGGCGGGCACCAAAGCCCATGATATTGAACAGGCTTGTGGGCGCCGCCCCTTCGCGCAGGGCATATTCGAACTGCGTCGTGGCGTGCCCGAAGCGGTAGCAGGCGCCGGTGAACTCCACCGGCATCACTGGCGCGTCCCAGCCGAACAGATGCTCGGCCATGGCGCGGTCCAGGCAGGCCTGGTCGACGAAGGCGGGCAGCATCTCGTTCCAGACGATCCACTGGTAATGCAGACGGATGAAGCGGCGGACCTCCTCGAAAGAGGTGAGCTTGGCCTTCACATGGTCATGCCACACACGCTTGGGCACCCCCTCATGGGCACAGGCGCGGATGTCGGCGGCAGGGCCGTCGCCGTCCATGACCTTGGACATCAGGATGTTGTGCAGCTTGATGAACAGGCCTTGCACCTGCGCCACGATCACGTTTTCATCGTTGCGCGGGTCGCCGATGAGGGCTTTGCCCGCACAGGTCCGTGCCAGGTCGTGGGGGTTGTCGTCCCGTCCGAACAGAAGCATCATCTCCTGCTCACCGGCGCCATACAGGATGTTCGACGCCTCCGGCCCCGCGCCATAGACACAGTCAAGATCCAGGCTGGGGGTGCGGACATTGGGGATCGTCGCCGGGTCCATCCGGGTGCCCAGGGCCGATGTGGCGTCCAGGGTGATGTCATGGTCGACGAATTGCCCTAGGAACGTCATGCCCGCATCGGCGGCATTGGGGTCGTCGACATTGGCGTCCGCCCGCATCGTCTGCGACAGGTCATCCAGCGCGTGGATCACGTCCGCATGGGTGATGTTCTTGATGTGAACGGGATTTGGCGGAAACAGCCGCCCAAGTGTCTGCGCAAAGGGCTTGGCGGGGCCGCCGCCGTGCAGACAGGTTTTCATCAACTGGTCAAAACGCGTTAGTCCGTGGGGTGTGCCGGTCATCTCGGCTCTCCTTCGTCAATAAAATGCGACCGAGCTCCCTGAAAATGGGTGGAACTCGGGCGCAGTCTATCGACAGGCGGGGCAGGTTTCCCCTGCGGAAACCCTTACCGTGGCGGTCTTACGCCGATGCCTACCACATGCGTGTCTTGGCGTAGTCGGCATAACCGTCATCATAGGCTTCGGCCTCGAACCCGTCTTTCTGTTCGCGCAAGAACTGACCCGCGGTCGGCACGTCGGCCGTGGGCGCGGACCAAAGTTGCGCGCGCATGATGGCCTTGGCGCATTGAAAATAAAGCTCCGCTAGGGTGATGACGATGACAGTCTTCGGGGCGATGCCCTTCTTGGCGAAACTGGCGCAAAGGTCGGGGTCGGGGGTCAGCACCGCCTGGCCGTTCACGCGGACGACGGTGGCGCTGCCGGGGACCATCAGCATCAGGCTGACGCGCCCGTCGCGAACGATATTTCTGAGGCTGTCCAAACGGTTATTGCCGCGCCAATCCGGCAGCATCAGCGTGCGTTCATCGGCGATACGCAGGACGGGGTCGTCATCGCCCCGGGGGCTGCCATCGGTGCCTTCGGGGCCGACCGTGCTGAGCACGAGGAAGCGCGTCGCCTCGATCCACTGGCGATAAAGCGGGGTGATCCGGGTCGCGACTTTCTGGATCGATAGGGGATTCGTGGCCTCGTAATGGGCCTCTAGGGTCGCGATATCGGTGATATGGTCCATGGCGCTTGGGTCCTTTGCAAGGGGAGGGTGACGTTACAAACCGGGTCTTTCCAGACCCCTAACGGATTTACGCGCCCAACGGCAGGGACCGGATCCGCCCCGCAGTCGGGGAGATGCCAAGCCGTCTTCCCACGGCGCCGGACGCAGCATAGGTATAGGGCGACGTCACCAAGGAAAGGCGCGTTCCCATGTCCCTGCGCATCAACCAAGTTGTCCCCGATTTCCAAGCTGAGACCAGCGAAGGCCCAATCTCCTTCCATGAGTGGATTGGCGACAGCTGGGCCATCTTGTTCAGCCATCCGAAGGACTTTACCCCGGTTTGTACAACCGAATTCGGGGCCGTTTCACAACTTTCACAGGAATGGACGAAACGGGGCGTGAAGGTCATCGGCATCTCTGTCGACGATGCCGAAAGCCATCGGAAGTGGAAGGGCGATATCGAGACCTTTGGCGGCGCCAAGGCCGATTTCCCGATCATTGCGGATGAGGGGCTGGAGATTTCGAAATCCTATGACATGCTGCCCGCCGATGCCTATCTGCCAGACGGGCGGACGCCGAACGATACGGCGACCGTGCGGTCGGTCTTCATCATCGGGCCGGACAAGCAGTTGAAGCTGTCCATGACCTACCCCATGAATGTGGGCCGCAACTTCGCGGAGGTTCTGCGGGCCGTGGATGCGTTGCAGATGGCGTCCAAACATGGCGTGGCCGCGCCCGCCAACTGGGAGCATGGGCGCGACGTTGTCATCCCGGCGACGGTGTCGGACGAGGATGCGAAGGCCAAGTTCGGGGAGTTCACAACGCATTTCCCCTATCTGCGGATGACCAAAGACCCGTCCGCCTGATAGACATTGGCCCGCCCCTAGCGGTCGGGCGGGCCGTACCGGTCGCCAAGATGTGTCGGGGTGGCACAAAGGTAGCTGACCCCTGGGCGTTTGGGCCAGAGCCATAGGGGTCGTCACAGTCTTGGCCCTCATTTCTCTCATTTCAGCGGTTGGGGCCCAACCGATGCCGAGACGGCAAGCGGCGGGTGCGCCATTGGGCCCGCACGCCAAAGTTGTGATACTGGAAGGGCAGCGGAGTGCCGAGGCGTGTCTTCCCGGCTCGGAAGAACGGTGGGGCGTGCCGGTTGGTGTGATCGGTCACCGGCCAGAGACCCTCCATCACGTGCGGTCGATCCCCAAATCGGGCGCGGGGTTCCTGTATGGGATCGCAGTGGCACACGGGGCGGTGCCCGCGCCGGACACGCCGATGCCTGACCTGTTCCCCGCCTAGGCCGACTTGCGCAACGGTGAAATCGCCACGGCGCGGTCTGACGACCGGTCTCGCGATGCCTTGGGCCGCCCCATGGTGGCCGAGCCGCGACCTTGCCACCTGCCGCGGGCATTGTCGCTGCGATGTTGCGGCGGACTACAACGCGCCGAATGCCTGACAGATGACCAGACGGGTGCGGGCCGATTTCGCGGCACCTGAAATGGGCCGATGCCGCGCGCAATAGGGCGGGCCTGCCTGATTTGGCGCAGGTAATCTCCGGCAATCGATCTGGACCAAGGGGGCGGTTTCGGGCAGGGAGGACGCATGACGAATGCCACGACTTTTCCGCCCGATGTGACCTCAGATATGTCTGGCGCCTTTGCGACCGATGGCGCCGTATGCCTGCGCGGTTTGTTCCGAAATCATGTGGAGGCTTTGCGCGAGGGCGTGGCCAAGAACATGGCCGAGCCCGGTCCCCATGCGGCAGAGAACACGCGCGACGGGGAGACCGGACGGTTCTTCGACGACTACGTGAACTGGCAGCGGATCCCCGCATTCGAGGCCGCGGCACGCGATGCGCGGGTCATCGCGGCTGCGGGCGCGCTGATGGGGTCGGACCGGGTTCAGATGTTCCATGACCATGTGTTGGTCAAAGAGCCGGGCACCACGCGACCGACACCTTGGCATCAGGACGGCCCCTATTATTTCGTCTCCGGGCGTCAAACCGTCAGTTTCTGGGTCCCGCTGGACCCGGTGGCGACGGCGAGCCTGCGCCTTGTGGCGGGGTCGCATCTGTGGGATCGGCCTGTCCTGCCCACGCGTTGGCTGTCGGAGGAGGCGTTTTTTCCAGGTGACTACCGACCCGTGCCGGACCCCGATGCCGAAGGGATGCGCGTCTTGGAATGGGACATGGAACCGGGCGATGCCGTGGCGTTTTCGTTCGACACATTGCATGGGGCGCGGGGCAATCGCTCCTCCGCGCGCCGTCGGGCGTTCTCGCTCCGCCTCGTGGGGGACGATGCGCGCTACGTGGCGCGGCCCGGGCCGACATCGCCGCCGTTTCCCGGCCATGGGATGATGCCGGGGGACCGCCTTCGCGAGGATTGGTTCCCGGTCCTAAGGGCAGGCGCATGACACGGCCCGGGGGCTTGCCGCCGCAAACCGCGCTGATGACGCAGCGGGCCGTGTTTACCGAAAGCTATGCGGTGATCCCGCGGGGTTGCATGACGGATATCGTCACGTCGCTTTTGCCCGGGTGGTCGGGGATGCGCTTTTGGATGTTGGCGCGGCCCCTGTCCGGCTTTTCAGAGAGCTTTGCCCATTACTTGGTGGAACTGTCGCCCGATGGGGGGGCGGATGCGCCCGAGATCGATGCCCGCGCCCAAGCCGTTCTGTTCGTCACGCAAGGGGCCATCGTGGTCACCGTGGCGGGGCAGGTCCATGAGATCGGCGTGGGGGGGTATGCCTATATCCCGCCGGGTGCCGTATGGCAGATCAAGGCGGCAGGGGCGGGGGCCCTGTTCCACTGGATCCGCAAACGCTGGGTCGGGGCGCCCGGCGTCGTTGCGCCCGACCCCTTCGTGACGCGCGAGGCGGATCAAACACCCGTGGCGATGCCGCATTCCGAGGGCCGCTGGATGACCACACGGTTCGTCGACCCGCACGATCTGCGCCACGACATGCACGTGAACATGGTCACCTTCCTGCCCGGCGGGACGATCCCCTTTGAGGAGACCCATGTGATGGAGCATGGGTTGTACGTGCTGGAGGGCAAAGGGGTCTATCGGTTGAACCGCGACTGGGTCGAGGTGGAGGCGGGCGATTACATGTGGCTGCGGGCCTATTGTCCGCAAGCCTGTTACGCGGGCGGTCCGGGGCCGTTCCGCTATCTTTTGTACAAAGATGTCAATCGTCACGCAGACCTGTCCATGGCGCGCTAGCGCGGACGGGGTGGGGCGAAGTATTTTTGGCCAGATGACACGGGAAGGGCGCGCTTGATGGCAGGCTATTTGACGACACATGTGTTGGACACGGCGCGGGGGCAACCGGCGGAGGGTCTGGCGGTCACGCTCTACCGGGTGTCGGGCATGTCCCATCGCAAGATCGCCGAGGCGGTGACCAATGCCGATGGGCGCACGGACGGCCCGATCCTGCCCGAAAAGGCGTTCAAGGTCGGGTCCTACGAGTTGATCTTTCACGCCGGGTCTTGGCTGCGGGCGGCGGGGCTGGCCGAGGGCGAGGTGCTGTTCCTGGACGACATTCCCATCCGGTTCGGCCTGGCCGAGGGCCTGCATTACCACGTGCCCCTGTTGCTGAGCCCGTATGGGTATTCCACATATCGAGGATCCTGAATGTACGATGTCGCGGTTTTCATGGATTGGATCGAATTTGCGGTCCGGTGGCTGCATGTGATCACGGCAATCGCGTGGATCGGGTCATCGTTCTATTTCATCGCCTTGGATCTGGGCCTGAACCGGTCCGTGCCCGGCCCCGCCGACGGGGAAGAATGGCAGGTCCATGGCGGAGGGTTCTATCACATCCAGAAGTACCTGGTGGCGCCGGATGCGATGCCCGCCCATCTGACCTGGTTCAAGTGGGAAAGTTATGCGACCTGGTTGTCGGGGGCGGTCTTGCTGGCGCTGGTCTATTGGCTGGGGGCGGAGCTTTACACCATCGACCCGGCCAAGGCGGATCTGAGCCTGTGGCAGGCGGCGTTGGTGTCGGCCGCGTTCCTGGGGGTAGGTTGGATCGGCTATGACCTGTTGTGTCGGTCGCCCCTGAAATCGCACCCCACGGCCGTGATGCTGGTCCTGTTCGCCGGGATCGTGGCCATGTCTTGGGCGTTGAACCAAGTGTTCACGGGGCGGGCGGCCCTGCTGCATTTGGGGGCGATCACGGCCACGATCATGTCGGCCAATGTGTTTTTCGTGATCATGCCCAACCAGCGCATCGTGGTGGATGACTTGAAGGCCGGGCGCACGCCGGACCCGAAATACGGGCAAATCGCCAAGTTGCGCTCGACCCATAACAACTATCTGACCTTGCCTGTGCTATTCCTGATGCTGTCGAACCACTACCCGCTGGCCACAGGGTCGGACAATGCGTGGATCATCGCGGCGCTGGTCTTCTTGATGGGTGTCACGATCCGGCATTTCTTCAATACGATGCATCTGCGCCAGCCACGCCCCTGGTGGACCTGGGGGGCGACGGCGGTGCTGTTCGTGTCGATCATGTGGCTGTCCACGGCGCCGCTGTTCGACACCTACGAAGAAAGCGAGGCCCGCGCGCTGACCCGCCATGAAGCGCGCTTTGCCCAGGCGGCGGGGTTTGAGGAGGCGTCGGATATCGTGCTGGGGCAATGCGCCATGTGCCACGCGAGGGAGCCGGTTTGGGGCACGCTGCGGATCGCGCCGAAGGGCGTGCATCTAGAGACGGAGGCCGACATCGCCCACCATGCCAAAAGTATCTATCTCCAGGCCGGGGTGAGCCATGCCATGCCGCCCGCCACGATGGGGCGGCTGACGCCGGAGGATCGGGCGGTTCTGATCAAGTGGTACCAAGCGGGGCGGGATGGCGAGGGGTTGGGGAAGCGCCGTCGCTCAGGCCTTCCTGGGCTTTGAAGGCGTTGTCCGTTTTCGGCAGGCGCCCGGCCAGGGTCCCGCGCGCTCCGCTCCACGGCCAGCAGGGTCAGAGTATTTATCGCCAGATGACAACAGGGCGCCGGGCCTTCTGTCATCTGGCCAAAAATACTCCAAAGGTGACCTCGAGACGCGCGGAGCTTGAGCCATTTGGAGTGGCCAGGAAATAATATGTCTCGGTTCCGGCCCTGTTCGTTGGGCGTTAACATCCATAAATCGAGAGAGCTTCAAATCGATTACGTTTCCCAAGCTCGCTCTAGTTGAAGCTGGCCGCCTGGACCCACCAGCCTGGCCGGGCGAGCGTTTCGGCGGCTCTCTCTGCTGCGATGCGGGTGGGCCAGAGGCCGAAACACGTCGCGCCAGAGCCGGACATGCGCGCCAAGGATGCCCCCGCTTGGCGAAGCGCGGAGAGTACGTCGTCAATGGCGGGGGCGATGGCCCGGGCCGCAGGCTCCAGGTCATTGCGCTGTGCGCGCAGCCATTCCGTCAAGGCCGCGCCATCGGCAAAGTCGGGCAGGGCGTCGCCGTGGCCGGGCCCGTCCACTTGGGTCAACGCTTGGAAGACCGGGCCCGTGGGCACCGCGACACTGGGGTTGATCAAGACACCGTGCAGCATCGGCAACGCCAAAGGCGTCACCCGATCGCCGATCCCCTGCATCCGGGCCGCCTGGCCCAGAAGGCATACGGGCAGGTCCGCGCCGAGGGTCAGGACCTGCTGAGGCGTCAGGTCATGGTCCACCATGCGCAAGGCGCAGGCCGCGTCCGACGAGCCGCCGCCCATGCCCGCCGGGTGGGGCAGCCGTTTGTCCAGCGTCACCGCGCGCCGCGCGCGCGCCAGGGACAGGGCGCGTCGGATCAAGTTGCCGCCATCGGTGGGCACGCCCTGCGCAAAAGGACCGGTGACGGTCAGGTCATCACCCGGCCCCACCGTCAACCAGTCTCCCACATCGGCAAACATGACCACCGAATCCAGCAGGTGATAGCCATCCGTACGCCGCCCCACGACATGCAGCGTCAGGTTCACTTTGGCCGGGGCAAAGCCCGTCTGCATCTAAGGGTCAGTCCTGCGCGGCTTCCAGGGCGCCCACGCCGCCTTCTTCCGCGATGACCACATCCAGTCCCACTTCCAGTTTGCGGCGGATGCGCTGCGCGTCTTCGGGTTCGGGGTCGAGGGACAGGGCGCGTTCCCACTGGAACTCTGCCTCGCGCTTGCGATCAACCTTCCAGAGGACGTCACCGAGATGGTCGTTGATGATCGGGTCCAGGGGCACCAATTGGGTCGCCCGTTCCATGGGGGCCACGGCTTCGTCAAAGCGCCCCATGCGGTAAAGCACCCAGCCCAAACTGTCGGTGATATAGCCGTCATCGGGCCGCGCATCGACGGCGCGTTCGATCATGCCCAACGCCTCGTCCAGGTTGGTGCGTTTCTCTACCAGGCCATAGCCCAGATAGTTCAGGACAAGGGGTTGGTCGGGGTTCAACTCCAGCGCTTTGCGGAAGTCGCCTTCGGCCTGGGACCAGCGCTCGGTCCGCTCATAGGTGATGCCGCGCACATAGTAGAGATACCAGTCCCGCTCGCTCTCCTCTTCGATCAGCGCGATGGCTTGGTCATAGGCGTCGGCGCCTTCGTCGAACCGGTCCAGGCGACGCAACGTGTCGCCCAGGGCGGTCCACACCGACTGCCGCTCCGGGTGGGAACGTGTGAGGGCATTCAGCACTTCTACGGCGGCGTCGGCCTTGTCATCGGAGACGAGGATATCGGCGCGCGTGATTTCGGCTCCGAAGAAGGACGGATGATCGCGCGGCACCCGGTTCAGCACCGCATTGGCCAGGTCGTATTGGTTCTGCTGCTCCAGCAGTTCCGCCGTCAGGACCAGCGCGTCCAAGTGGTCAGGGCGCAAGGCGTTGGCGGCGCGCGCGCTGAGCAGGGTGAAGGTCGGGGACGTTTCACCCGCAAAAATGGCGGCGAGGGTGAAATACGCCTCGGCCATGCCTTGGGGCGCTTCGGCCAGGAAGTCATACGCAATGGCCTCCCCCGCCTCGAGCCGGGTGGCCAGGGCCTGCAACACGGGGCTGTTGGTGGCAGCATTGGCCTCCGCCAGCAACTCGGCGGCGTCGTCGGTGCGGTCCAATTGGATTAGGATCTGCGCCTGCGCTTCGATCCCGCGGGTGGTCAGGCGCAAAGGGCCATGGGCGCGGCCCGACAGGATGTCATCGGCCCCCTCGTAGTCGCCCGACATGGCCAGGGCATAGGCCCGGTGCAGATGGGCCAATTCGGCGAAGCCCTGGGTTTCGGCCAATGTCTCGAACGCGGCCAACGCATCGGCGGCACGCCCTTGGGCCATGGCGATCCAGCCCGTCAGCAGCCCGTCCAACAGCGCGCCCGACACACCTTTGTCGTCAATCAGCGCCAGCGCGTCGTCATACGCCCCGTTTCGAAGATAGGACACAAGCTGCGCCCCGTCGGCGAACTGGCTGGTGCCGCCCACCTCCTCCAGCTTGGTGGCGGCGGCATAGGCGCTGTCGAAATTGCCCAGGGCGGAATAGATCACCACGGCGTTTTCCAACACCCGAGGCGAGACCGTCCCGCGAGAGATCAGTTGTGTGTAATACCGCGCCGCCGCGTCGTAGTCGTTGGAGTAGCCGGCAATCCGCGCCGCCAGATAGGGGCCAGACAGGCCCTGCGCCTGGACCAGGCTGGGCGCCGCAATGGGGGAAAGGAGCGTGGCGGCCAAAAGCAGAGAGCGAAGCATGGATGGTCCATATCTGTTGTCAGGGGCGATACGTGTCCCGGTAAGCTAAGTGTGTGGCCCCTCGGATGCAACGCGCCATTGGGCAGCGGCCCGTTTCGCCCCTGTCACAGAACGGTGAGGGCAACAGTTTTGCCCCGCGCGCCCCGGTCCCGTCGCTTTTGCGGGGCGCGGACGGAGCGGCCCTCAGCCCTTCCTAGCTGCGCGGGCATGGGCTTTGACGCAATCTTCCAACTGCGCGAACCAACCGTTGGTGGCCCGCAGGATGGCCGGGGCGTCCGGGTCCAGGGCGTCGCGCGCCTCCAAACTTTCTAGGAATGGCGCGGCGGGAACGGGGCTTTGGGCCGATGTCAGGTAGGTGGCCCCCAGGCCGTGTTGGGCCAGCGGGCTGTCTTGCCAGCGGCGCGCGAACATGCGCGTCCCCATGCGCGCCGCCTGCCAAACAAACCGCTGGGCAATGGCGTGGTCCGGGTTGGGCGGCGGGACATCCTGGGGCGTCAGATCCGTCGCCCCATGGGCAAGATCGGCCTGCACTGCGGTCACGCTGTCGCGGATCACGTCCGTCAGCGGGTCGTCGGGCAAGCTGCGCGCCATGGCCGCGAACACGTCCCGGTGGCTGGCCAACAACACCGTCACATCCGTGGCCGCCATGGGGTCCAACCCGCGTATGGCCCGGTCCGCCGCCTCCAACGTCAGCCGTGTCTCTGCGCGCAAACGGTCCCGTAAGGTGTGCATGTCGTAGGCCCCCCTGCCCAAGACCACAGCCGCTTGGAACTGGGTGATCTCATTGGTCATATCACGACCTGTCAGATCGCCAAACCGTCCAGCTGCCGTCTAGTAGAGGAATGTCACATCCGACAGCAGGTCCGCATCCGCGCCCAGGACTTTGAACCGGGCCCCCTGATCGGCGAATTGCAGGCTGTCGCCCAAGTCGGTGAAGTGTGCCAACACGTCCTCTCGGCTGGCATAGCCGAACCCGTCAAAGCGCAGGCTGTCCCAGCGGTCCAAATGGACCAGAATATCGGCGCCGCTGGCCTGGGCCTCGAACACGAAAACATCCGCCAGATGGCTGCCGGTCAGCACGTCATTGTCCGGCGACGATGGGATGGTGTCGCCTGCACGGCTTTGCATGAAGGGCAGGACCTCGGTGATGGTGGCCTGCCGGAAGGCGACGTTATCACCCACCCGAACCACGTCCGCTTGCAGGTCCTGAAAGGACGACGGCGGGATCCCCCGCAGCCACGCCTCTAGCCAAGTTGGCAAGGCGGCCCCTGCCCCCTCGAAGATCGACTGGTACATGTCCCGCGCGTCCAATGCGCCAAACCCGCGCCCAAACTCGGCCGAGGACATGAGCGCCTCGACCAAATCCCGCGCGGTGGCGCCATCCACCAAACGGTCCAACCAAATGTCCAGGGACGGTACATCTGGCACGCGCTGCACCAGCATATCGTAGTAGAGATAGACCTCATCGACCCAGTTGGCCTTTTCCCGATCGCGCACATAAGCGTCGGTGATCGCGCTGGTCTTTCGAATGAATTCCCGACTTTCCGAAAAGCCCGTGACAACCTCGCCGCGGGCCGCGCCCCGGTCCAACCGGTCCACCCATGTGGCCAGGCCAAGCGGGTCCGGCCCACGGTCCAGGACATTGTGGTAGAGCAGCGTGACAAACGCCTCATCGGTCAAACTGTCCGAATAGCGCGTGCGGAATTCGGTCGAACCGACGAACGCGTCGGCCATGTCCGCCAATTCCAGTGTGCCTGTGGACAGGGTTTCGGCCCAATGTGCATATCCCGTCAAATTTGGCAGCCGATCCAACGCCGCGCGATAAAGGCGAATGACCTCTGCCCCGGCGTCGGGATCTGCGATTTGGGCGCCGCCAAGACCAAGATCTGCAATAGTCACATCCTGGTCCAAGAATTCCAACACTTCGATATTGCGGATCACCGCAAGCCCACCGGGGACACTCAATTCGTGTCCAGACTGCGTCTCGGAAATGAAAACTTCGGCCGCAAGAAGGTCGCTCGACAGGCGATCCTGCCCGGCGCCGCCATCATACACGCCTCTGAAAAGGCTGCTTTCGATGCGGTCATCGCCGTCCCCGGCAAAGATCCTGTTATGTCCTTGGCCGCCCACAAGAACGTCATTCCCGGCGCCGCCAGTCAGGACGTCGTCGCCTTGGCCGCCGATCAGCGTGTCGTTTCCCGCACCCCCAAAAACGGTGTTATCCCCTGCAATCCCTTCAAAATAGTCGTGTCCGGTCAAAAGACTGACGCTGTCATCGCTAACGGTTCCGTAAAGTGTGTCATCGCCGAGGGTCGCGAAAGTCTGCGTCTCCTCCACCATTTCGACCGTGTAGGCGCCCGTCCCCCGTGGATTGAGGCCGATGGCAATATGCTGCACCGTCAGGTCTTGAGACGGAATTCGAAGCACGGCCACACTGCCATCATAGGCGGTGTCGGCCCATTGGATCAGGCCCTGACCCTCGGCCAAGTGCCGTCCGGTGATGGTCCAACGGGACATCGTCTCTAGGACGATCAGATAAGAGATATTCGGCTGAATGAAAATGCCGACATAGTCGCGATCAGTGCTGGAAGATAGGCGCCCGGAGAATTGTTCCCCTGCGGACAACACATAGAGGGTATCATAAAACCCGGCATCTGTCGTTTCGCGAATTCTTCGACCCGTCACAATTGGCATTTAATCCACGCACGCTGTTGGTTAGCAAATGAGCCAATATCACGTACCAATAAACCGCCACGTGTCCAAGCACCAAGCGCCAAGTCTTTCCCTTTAATTTGCCGCAGGTCGGGGGCGCAGAGCGGCGCTGCAGGACGGTACTGCGTCAGTATTTTGATATCACGGTGTCCGATCATTCGAGCCAGAGCCAACGCGTCCAGCTTGCGCAACAGTCGGGGGACAGCGGCGTGCCGGCTATCTTGGAAGGTCAGCCGCTCAATTCCCCCCCTTTCCCGGATCACACGCTAGGACGCGTCGATCTGGGCAGAGGTTAGACCGAACAGCGGGTCCCGGTCCCCGAGGCCTTCTAGGATATCCACGTCCCGCTTCTCGCCGTTCTTGGTTCGAGGGAGGTGCGCCACACTTCCGCTCACCCTGTTCTTCGTCAGCCCAAAGATTTCCCCCGCGCGCATCCCGATAGTCAGCACGTGCGACATAAGGATCATCTCGCGGTTCACCGTGCCCGGTTTGACCTCTCGAGGCCGCCGGTCGCGAAAATCGGCAAAATGCTTGGGCCGCAGGGCGCCGATGTAGAGTGAAGCCAGCGGGTCCTTTTTCAGCGCCTCCAGGCGATATATTTCCCACCGGTGGCCCCGTTTGCTTTGCGACACTTCACGCGCGTATCGGTCCAGCATCGCAGCGAAGGTCGCCCGCTTGGCCGTGCCCTGCGTGCCGATTTCAGCCTCTTTTGCCGCGGCCGAGTCCCTTGCCTCCTGCTTGGTCGCAAAGACCTCGGAGAGACGGATACCCTTGCGCGCAACCCCGACACGCCACATCTAGCCGATCCTGGATATGCTTACCACGAGTCCCCACGTGCGTAATTTTGGGGAATTTGGTTCGCAGTTGCGCGTCGGTCAACGACTTTCGACGCCAGTAAAACACTGTAGGGCGCCGTTTTTCTAAGCTAGGCGGCGTTAGGCGTCGTGGAATGGTGGCGGTACAGGGACTCGAACCCCGGACACAAGGATTATGATTCCTCTGCTCTAACCAACTGAGCTATACCGCCACTGGCGGGCCAGATACGGTCCAGGGGGCAGGGCGTCAAGGGGCGGATCGGTGCTTTTCCGGTCGCGACATTCGTGACAGGCTGCCCGCCGCGGGAGGGGCCATGAAAGACCAAGCCAACGATCTTCTGACCGACCTGCGCGGGTTGCTGGGTGCGGCCCATGTGCTGACCGGTGCGGACGCCTCGCGCTATGCCAAAGACTGGACGGGGAAATGGCGTGCCGCCCCCATGGCCATCGTCCGCCCGGCCTCGACGGCGCAGGTGGCGCAGGTGGTTCAGCTTGCCACGGCCCATGACATCGGCATCGTGCCTGTCGGCGGCAATACCGGGCTGGTGGGCGGCACTGCCAATGACGGCGCGCTCATGATCTCGTTCGAGCGGATGGCCGCGATCCGGGCTATCCGCCCCGATGCGGGCATCGCCATCGTAGAGGCAGGCGCGATCCTCAGCGATATCCACGCCGCCGCCGAGGCCCATGACCTGATCTTTCCGCTGACCTTCGGCGCGCGCGGCACCGCACGGGTGGGTGGCTTCCTCAGCACGAATGCGGGTGGGTCGAATGTGGTTCGGTATGGCCCAACGCGCGGTCTAGTCCTGGGGCTGGAGGTGGTGCTGGCCGATGGCCGCGTGCTGGACCTGATGTCGGAACTGCGCAAGGACAATTCCGGTTATGACCTGCGCGACCTCTTCATCGGGGCCGAAGGGACGCTGGGCCTGATCACCGCCGCCGTCCTTCGGCTGAGCCCAAAGCCCCGCCACCACGCCACCGCCCTTGCCAGTGTCACGGATTTGCCTGCCGCCCTGCGCCTGCTGCGCCGCTTGCAAAGCGCCAGTGATGGCGCGGTGGAGGCGTTCGAATACACTCCCCGCACCTATATGACGGCCCTGGCCACGCACCGCCCTGACCTGCGCCAACCGTTCGCGGTGCAGGACCACGCAGTCATGATCGACATGGGCGGGCTCAGCCGCCCCTTGGATGCTGTGCTGGAGGAGGTGCTGGCCACTGCGCTGGAGGCGGGCGACGTGACCCACGCCATGGTGGCCCAGTCCGAAGGCCAGCGCGCCCTCATCTGGGAAATGCGCGAAGCCGCCGCCGAAATCACCTTCACCCGCCTGCCAATCGTCGACAATGACGTGGCCCTGCCGCTGGACCAAGTGGCAGCGTTTATCGACACCATGCACGCGCGCCTGGCCCAACTGGACCCGGGTGCGGACACCCTGATTGTGGCCCATCTGGGCGACGGCAATGTGCACCTGACCGTCTATCCCACCGACGACGCCCCGGCCCATTTGGACCGGATCCGAGAGATGGTCGAGGATGTCACAGTCGCCCTCAATGGCTCCATCAGTGCCGAACACGGCATCGGGCTTAGCAAATTGGCCACCATGACCCGCCGCAAAGACCCGGTGGCCCTGGACGTCATGCGCGCCATCAAAGACGCCCTCGATCCTGCGGGCCGGTTCAACCCTGGCAAAGTGGTGCCCCCGAAACCCGAGGCGCAATAGCGCGCGTCCCTCTGTTCGATACCGCTTTGGCGTTGCAGTCTAACGGCGCAAAATCACACCCGGGTTCATGATCCATTTCGGGTCCAATGCCCCCTTGATCGCCCCCATCGCCGACAGTTTCACCGGGTCCACATAGCGTTCCAGATCGGCCACCTTCAGCCGACCCACACCATGTTCCGCACTGACCGATCCGCTGAACTCATGCACAAGGTCATGGACGGCCGATTTGATCGCCTCGCGCTGGTGCGCATGGTCGGCGCGGGTCCGGCCCGGAACGGGGAAGACGTTGTAGTGCAAGTTCCCGTCGCCCACATGGCCGAAACAGTTAATCCGGAAGTCGCCGATCTGGGCCAAGGCGCCGGGGCCGCGCCGAATGAACTCGGGTATGGCCGCCGTCGGGATGGAAATATCGTGACTGCTCACCGCCCCGATCTTGCGATTGGCCAGGGGGATCGACTCCCGCACGGCCCAGAAATCCGCCCGCTGCCCCTCGGACTGGGCGATCACGCCATCCGTGGCCAACTCGGCTGCGGCGGCGGTTTCGAACAGCGCGGTCAGGGCGGTCTCTGGCGCGGGCCCGCCATCGCCCAGGCCGAGGTCGATCAGGACGGACCATTGGGGCTGGCCCAGGGGCAGGCGCACCTCTGGCATGGTTTCAGCCAAGAAATCCAAACCCATCCGTCCGATCAACTCAAACGCCGACACGCCCTCCCCGATCTGGTCTCGCGCCAGGTTCAACAGCTTCAGCGCCGCCGTGGGAGAGGGCACCGAGATGAGCGCGGCCCCGCTCCTCCGGGGCCGAGGGAAGAGCCGCAGCGTCGCCGCCGTGATGATGCCCAGCGTCCCTTCTGCCCCGATCAACAGGTGCCGCAGGTCATAGCCGGTGTTGTTTTTGCGCAGGGGCGACAACTGGCGCAGCACTTGGCCGTCCGGCAGCACGGCTTCTAGCCCCAGGCACAGATCGCGCGCATTGCCATAGCGCAGGACGTTCACGCCGCCCGCATTCGTGCTCAGGATGCCGCCCATGCGCGCCGACCCTTTGGCCGCGATGGACAGGGGGTAAAGCCGGTCTGCCGCCTCCGCCGCCTCCTGCGCGGTTTGCAGGATCACGCCGGCCTCCACGACCATGGCATTCTCCACCGGGTCCACGTCCCGGATGCGTGCCATCCGTTCCAGCGACAGGATCACGGGGCAGGGCAGGTCGCCCGCCACTTGGCCGCCCACCAGACCCGTCCCGCCGCCATAGGGCACAATGGCCACGCCCGCAGCATGGGCGGCACCAACAATCTGGGCCACCTCCTCCGTTGTTTCAGGCGCCAGGATCAGCCCGTCGCGTCCCGCCCATCGGCCCCGCGGCTCCTCCAGGTAGCGCGGCTCAAGCGGGCGAAACGTGGCGGGCGGCAACTGCGCGCGCAGCTGTCCTTCCAGGAAGTCGGTGGCCGGGTTCAGGATCATTCGGGATTGGACAAAAAGCTGGGGCGAAGGACGACGACGGTGGGGCGCGACGGCAAGCTGCGCAGCGACACCTCTAAAGACGACGCATCACGCACGTCCACCGCAAACTCCTCCGACATGCCTGCAAGGAACCGGTCGAGCGATCCGCGCCCCCACCAATGCATGGGAATGACCACCGATGACCGCAGCCGTTGCAACACCCGGATCATTGTCGGCAAATCCAGCGTCAGCCCCCCATCCACCGGCGCCATGACCACATCAAGTCGGCCCAGGGCGGCATATTGCTCCCCGTTGGGCTCATGGTGCAGATGCCCCAAATGCCCAATGCACAGGCCCGCCACTTCGAACACGAAGATCGAATTCCCGTTCCGCTCTACCCCGTTGCCCGCCCGCGTGCGAATGTCGGTGGAGACGGAGCGGACCAGCATCTCGCCCAGGTCCAGGTGATGGCCCACCGGCTCCCCCACACGTTCGGACCAGCCGGGCAGGACATGGGGGATGGCCGGGTCAGGGGTCGGTGTCCAATGGGTGATGTGGGCGCGGTTCATGGTGACCACATCGGGCGGCACGGTCGCCCCGATAAATCCGTTGAAGTCTGTCACCGCGCGCAGGCCGCCAGCCGTTTCGATCATGAACATGGCATGGTCGATGAAACTGACCCGGACCGTGAAGTCATCTGGCAGGGGACTGCCGTAGGACGCGTGTTGGAGGAACTCCATCCCCGGCGCCTCGGCGATGGCGATGCAATGGCTGGGTCGCCGATCTTGGGCCAGTGCGGTCACCGGAAACAGGATCAAGACAAGGATCAATCGCAGCATGGGGCAGCCTCCTGTGGAAGGGGAAGTAGCGCTTAGGCCAGGAAGGTCAGCCCCAGCGTCCGCACAACGCCCGATGCCAACAGGACCAGCACACAGACCCCCGTGATGGCCCGCCGGAGAGTATGAATACCCCCCAAGGCAGTCCGTTCACATCTGACGTCAGTGTTCGCATTTCAACAATTAACAATTGCTACAAGAGGTGTTGGAAACCCAATGAAAAATATACAATGTATAAAAAAAACGTGGATATGACCTGCTTCATGATGGAGAGCAGTGCGGGCAATGACTTGGATCGTATGTAATTCACCTGACGGTCGCGGGGGCTTCTTAGACGCCGGCTTTGAGAAAGATCCCTCACTTGAGCGGTGGGCTCAATTGGAGGTTGAAGAGCAGGCAGACTACTCGGATGTCTTCCATGGTAAGCAGCGTGCTTTGACCGTCAACGATATTGAGCTGGAAAAGCTTCCACGGACGCTTATTCTTCAAAAGTCCTACAAGCAGATCCGAGATTTGTGCTGGGCAGAAGGTGGCCAGATTGTCATCTCCGACGCCCTGCGGCAGATTATCGAGGCCCACGATCCTGGACAGCATATCATTTGGGAACAAGTGATCCGGACGAAGCGCAAAGGTCCCAAACCTGGCCCATTTTTTGGCTTGATCATCGGTCCCCGGGCCAGTGCAATCGTTGAAAAGGGCGATGATCTCCAGATTACGCCGGAACGGTTTAACGAGGCAATTGGCACGATATCTGCTCACACGTCACCGCGCATCGCTCGGCTTCGTACCTTCAGGGCATGGATCGACCCGTCGAACGTTCCGCAACAGCATTTGTGGTGGGATCATGGATTGACTCGCCCCTACCTTCTGATGTCCGACACTCTCCATGACGCGATTGTCGAGGCGGAGCTGAAAGTCATTCCCATGAAGCGATGTAAAGAAATATAGCGATGACGGAGCAGAGGCCACCGCCCGTGCCGCGTCGAGACGAAGATGATTTCGTGAAGCACCTCGGCCAATCCTCGATGTCGCGAGACTTCGAAAGGCAGGTCGCTCAGCTTCATCACAGCGCGCCGCATTTCAGCAATTAACAATTTCGACAACAGGTGTTTGAAACCCAATGAAAAATGCACAATGTATAAAAAAACACGTGGCTAGGATCCACTTCATGATGGGGAGCAGTGCAGGCAATGACTTGGATCGTATGTAATTCACCTGACGGTCGCGGGGGCTTCCTACATGCTCGGTCTGAAAAAGATCCCTCACTTGAGCGGTGGGCCCAATTAGAGCTTGAAGAGAAGTCAGACTATGTGGCTGTCTTTCAGGGTGAGCAGCGTGCTTTGACCGTCAACGATATCGA
>JBCBVM010000039.1:0-29443 GCA_039817645.1 Pseudomonadota bacterium
CGATCCCGTCGGTCCGCATATAGGTGATCAAACCAGCCTCATAGAGGCGCTGCGCCGCCGACATGCAGGCCCGGGCGCCCATGCCGAATTTGCGGCTGGCTTCTTGCTGCAGGGTCGACGTCATGAAGGGCGGGGACGGGTTGCGCGTGGCCGGCTTCGCCTCCACTTCGGTGACGGTCAGGTCCCGGCTTTCGACCGCCTGCACCGCCAGTTCCGCCTGGGTTGCGTCGGCCAGGTCGAACCGGTCCAATTTCTTGCCCGCCAGACTGACCAGGCGCGCCTCGAATGTCTGTCCCCGGGGCGTTTCCAGCAAGGCGCGAACGGACCAATATTCGCGGGGATCGAAGGCCTCGATCTCCATTTCCCGCTCCACCACCAAGCGCAGGCAGACGGATTGCACCCGCCCCGCCGAGCGGGAGCCGGGCAATTTCCGCCACAGGACCGGCGACAGCGTAAAGCCGACCAAATAATCCAGGGCCCGGCGCGCCAAATAGGCCTCGACCAGGGGGCCGTCGATTTGGCGCGGGTTGGCGATGGCCTGCTGCACGGCGGTCTTGGTGATCGCGTTGAACGCCACGCGCTGGACCTTGGTGTCTTTCTTGATCGCGCGCCGTTTGGTCAGCGCCTCCTGCAAGTGCCAGGAGATCGCCTCCCCCTCGCGGTCGGGGTCCGTCGCCAGGATCAACTCATCGTCATCGGCCAGGGCGTCGGCAATTTCTTTGATGCGCTTTTTTGAGTCCGCGGGCACCTCCCACGTCATCTCAAAACCGTTGTCCGGGTCGACGGAGCCATCCTTGCCCACCAGGTCCCGCACATGCCCATAGGAGGCCAGAACCACATAGTCCTTGCCCAAATAAGTGTTGATTGTCTTGGCTTTAGCCGGGGATTCGACGACGACAACAGGCATGCAATGCGGACCCTAAATAAATGCGGAACGTCAGGCGCCCCTAGGATCGGGGACCATGTGGGGACCGTTCGGGAATTGTCAATGGCACCCCATGGCCGTGCCTGACCCTTTGCCGCGGGACGCCCAAGGAATGGTCAGACGCGCACCAATCCGCCACCGGGCGCGCGCCGGATCTGCCCCGTCAGCTCCAACTCCGACAGGTGCGCCGACAGGACATGGTGCGGCGGCCCATCCGCGCCAAGCAGGTCGCGGATCACCTGATCCTCGTCCACGGGCACGGGCGACAGGGCGCCCAAAATCCGCGCGCGAAGATCGGCATCGCTGGGGGGCGGGTCGGTGGCCACCCCACCCTCCGGCATCGCGGTTGGCGCAGGGCAAAGGCCGCCCACCACCTCGGCGATGTCTTCGGCGGACCGGATCAGTGTGGCCCCGTCCCGCAGCAACATGTTGCACCCCGACGCGCGCGTATCCAGCGGATGCCCCGGCACCGCCATCACGTCGCGCCCCTGGTCGATGGCGTTGCGCGCCGTCAGCATCGTGCCGGACCGCGCCGCCGCCTCCACGACGACGACGCCCAGCGACAGGCCAGAGACGATGCGATTGCGGCGCGGAAAGTCGCGCGCTTGGGGGCTCAGGCCAAAGGGCCGCTCGCTCAGGGCGCATCCCTCTGTCGCGATCTTGTGGCCCAGGTCTCGGTTCTCCTCGGGGTAGATTTGATCCAACCCGCCGGCGTGCACGGCAATGGTCCCACCGGCCAACGCGGCTTCATGGGCCACCGCATCCACACCGCGCGCCAGGCCAGAGACGATGATGTATCCCATGGCGGCCAAGTCGCGGCCAAGGGCGCGCGCCATTCGCAGCGCCAGGGACGACGCGTTCCGCGTGCCCACCAAGGCAATGGCGGGCCGGGCCAGCATGTCCGCCTTGCCCTGCGCCCATAGGACCGGCGGCGCGTCTGCCACATCGGCCAAGGCCGCCGGATAGCCCGGCGCGCCCAAGGTCAACAGACGCGCGCCCGCCTTCCGCGCCGCCGCAATCTCCGCCCGGATCTGGCCCGTGGCCGACAGGGTATATTTCGCATCCCCCGCCTGCGCCGCGATGTCAGGCAACGCGGCCAGGGCCGCCCGCGCGCTGCCATACTCACCCACCAGTCGTCGCCATGTGGCCGGCCCCACCCGCCGACAGCGAATCAAGTGCAGCCGCGCGAACAACTCCTCCTGCGCCGGTGGGGCGTCGAAGACAGGCAGCGGCGCCTCCGCCAGGCCATCGGGCACATGCAGCAACTCGGGCAGGTCATACTCCATCCCGTTTGGATGGCCCGATTCCCTTACGATTTGGTTAAGGGCCGGGCAGGTCCCTGCGCGAAGGCGTCAGGTTCGGTTCGCACCAGAAAAGCCCAAAGGCATCCCCCATGGATCCAAGCCAGGACGACAGGGGCCGGGTCCAAGGACCCAGCCTCGGCCATCACAGCGCCGCCAACGATCGCGGCAACCAACGCGACCACGGCCCAACCCGCCTATCCTACCCGCATCAAAATGGCGGCCACGCCAAGGACAAGCGGCGCCCCCAAGAGGGTCAAGAACGGTGCCCAGATCAGCTTTAGCCCCAGGTCCAGCCCCCACCTCACAACGGCAGGCGCGGCTGCCACACCCCCGTCCGCGAACAGATGGGGCATCGACAGCAGAAGGACCAAGACACCGCCGATCACCGCAGGTCCCAGGGCGAATGCAAGACCCGCTTTGACCCAGTCACCGCCATGGAACATCCGTTGCCCGTGACGCAGGGTCCGCAAGGCCCCGGGCCCCGCGCGCAGATCGGTTGGGTCTGCGCTCAAGCGGCACTTCCGCCAACCGTCAGCCCACCGATCAACAGGGTCGGCTGGCCCACGCCCACGGGCACCCATTGCCCCTGCTTGCCGCAATTCCCCATCCCGGGATCCAGCGCCATGTCATTGCCGATGGCGCGGATCTGTTGCAGCGCGGTCGCGCCGTCTCCGATCAACGTGGCGCCCTTGACCGGCGCCCCCACCTTGCCGTTCTTCACGCGGTAGGCCTCGGTGCAACTGAACACGAATTTGCCATT
Organism: Pseudomonadota bacterium; assembly: GCA_039817645.1. Classification (GTDB taxonomy): domain Bacteria; phylum Pseudomonadota; class Alphaproteobacteria; order Rhodobacterales; family Rhodobacteraceae; genus Jannaschia. The sequence goes on from JBCBVM010000039.1 coordinate 2,990, forward strand.
GGTGATGTCCACTTGGCCGCCGCCAAAGCCCACCGCATAGATCCCGTCCTTCACATCGGCCACGATGTCCTCGGGCGCGGCGTCCCCGCCCAGCATGTAGGTATTCGTCATCCGCGGCATGGGCGCGTGGGCATAGCTTTCGCGCCGCCCATTGCCGGTCGCCTCCACACCCATCAGGCGCGCGTTCTGCCTGTCCTGCATGTACCCCACTAGGATGCCGTCCTCGATCAGGGTGTTCTTACCCGACGGCGTGCCCTCATCGTCCACGCTGATGGACCCGCGCCGGTCGGGGATCGTGCCATCGTCCAGCACCGTCACCCCCGGGGCCGCGACGCGGCTGCCCAGCAGACCGGCAAAGGCGCTTTGCCCTTTGCGGTTGAAGTCGCCCTCCAACCCGTGACCCACCGCTTCGTGCAGCAGGATGCCGGGCCAACCATTGCCCAGGGCCACATCCATGACACCGGCGGGCGCCGGTTCCGCCGACAGGTTCACCACGGCGATGCGCAAGGCTTCCCGCGCGACGGCGTCCCAATGGTCGCGCGTCATCAGCCCCGCCAACCCGATGCGCCCGCCGCCGCCCGCGCTTCCGCTTTCGCGGCGGCCGTTTTCTTCGACGATGACCGACACGTTCAGCCGCACAAGGGGGCGCACATCCGCCACCGATACGCCCTCGGGCCGCAGGATCTCCACCTCTTGCAAGGTCGCCGCCATGGAGGCCGTGACCTGCACCACCCGCGCATCCAGCCCACGGGCATAGGCGTCGATCTCCCGCAGGGTGTCGAGCTTGACGGAAAACGCCTGCCCCGCAATGGGGTCGTCATCACCGTAAAGCTTGCGATTGGTGCCCGCCGGCCCATCGGCCAATGTCCCGCCGCCATCGCCCACGGCCAGGCGCGCGGTCTCGGCGGCGCGCTTCAACGCGTGCTCGCTCACCTCGGTGGCATGGGCATAGCCTGCCGTCTCGCCGCGCACGGCACGCAGGCCAAACCCTTCGGAGGCGTCAAAACTGGCCGTCTTCACCCGGCCATCGTCAAACACGATGACCTCAGACCGCCGCCGCTCCAGGAACAACTCCCCATCATCGGCCCCCGCCAGCGTGTGGCGCAGCACGCCCAGGGCGGCGTCGCGGTCCAGGTGGGTCTCAAACGGGCGGAAGGGGGCGTCGGCCATGGGCGGTAATCCTTTTGCAGCGATTTAGGACAGATAGGGCGTCGATCCTGTCTTGCCGACCCCTGTTGTCATCTGGCCATAAATACTCCGCGACGGCGCCCCAGGGTCAGAGTTGGATGTGGAAATGATCGTCGTACCGCGCAGCGCGGCACCCCTGGAACCGAAACTTGGGCGCGGTGAGGTTCAGGCGGGCGGCCAGATGCGGCTCAAGCAGGACTTTGCCAATGCGCGCGTCCGCCGCCAGCAACTGGCCCAAGGTTCGCATCCGTGTCGCGTCCAACGGAAGGTCCCGAAAGGCGGGTTGCAGCCAGGCCAAGTCCCACCGCAGCGTCAGCAGTGCGGCGGGGCAATCGGTGGGCCCGTCTTCAAACGCGAAATAGCCCAGGGGCGACCGCAGCGCGTCCCGTGCGCCGTCCGCATAGTAGAATGCCAGGTCCATCTTCTCCCCGTCGTCGTGGGACAGATGCGGCAGCAGGGGCATCGTGGTGAACGGGAACGATCCGTCCAATGTGCGCAGGACCGTGCCGGGGTGGCGGGCCTGCAACCGGGTGCCCAGGTCGGCCAATGTTTGGGCCAGCGCGGGGGTCACGTAGCTGCGGTTGAGGGCGCAATAGATCGGTGATGCGGCCTGGACGGGCCCATCGCCCCAGCACCCGACCACCTGCCGCCCCGCCCACGGCGCCACCACCACGGCGCCCGCCGATAGGGCCACATAGCTCCCCAGAAAAACGGCCCAAAACCACCGGCGTTGGCGCCGCCAGATCACCGCGATGATCCAGGCGACCCCGCCCAACTGCGTGACCACCGTCAGCGCCAAAATCGTCAGCCCGTGCAGAAGGATCGCCATGGCCGCCTGTCCCATAGGCCGATCCGCCAGGCGAGGTGGAAGCAATGTATGCGACCGCATACTTTTTGCCAGGAAAGGTGCGACACGTGGCCCCCGTGGCGCGGCGCGCCCTTGCAGACTGGGGCGCAGATGTGGTCTGACCCAGGCCAGACACAGACGTGGTGGGATTCTGTCGATGTCGTCGACCAAGTCCTGCCGACCAAGCGCAACGCAGGAATGACCGCAATGAAGATGTTCAAAAGCGCCGCGCCAGTGATGGCCGGTCTCATCGCCACAGCCAGTGCCCTGCCCGGTGCCGCCCAACAGGTCGACTTTGGGGAGTTGCCGATCATCGGCACGCCCCAAGCAGGCGGCATAGGGTTTCAGCCCGCGGTCACCTCGGTGGCCAGTGATCTGCAATGGCTGGACGGCATGTTGCTGGTGATCATCACCATCATCACGTTGTTTGTCATGGCCCTGCTGGGCTGGGTCATCGTCCGCTTCCGCCGGGACGTGAACCCGGAGCCTGCGACCTTCACACACAACTCGCCGCTCGAGGTGGCGTGGACGGTCGTGCCCATCCTGATCCTGGTGTTCATCGGCGCATTTTCCCTCCCGGTCCTATTCGACCAGCAGCGCATCCCCAAGGGCGACGTGGTGGTCAAGGTGACCGGCTATCAGTGGTTCTGGGAATATGAGTACCCCGAGGAAGACAATATTTCCTTCGCGAGCTACATGATTGGTGCCGATGCGGGCAACATGATGACCGAGGACGTCAGTGCGGAGCTGGCCGCCGCGGGCTACACCAACGAACATTTCCGGCTGGCGACGGACACCGCCATCGTTGTGCCCGTGGGCAAGACCGTGGTGATGCAAGTGACGGCGGGGGATGTGATCCATTCCTGGACGATCCCCGCCTTCGGGGTAAAGCAGGACGGCATTCCCGGACGCTTGGCCCAACTTTGGTTCAACCCAGAGAAAGAGGGGATCTATTTCGGCCAATGCTCCGAGCTGTGCGGCATCGCCCACGCCTACATGCCGATCACCGTCAAAGTCGTGTCGGAGGAGAAATACGCCGAGTGGCTGACCGCCATGAAGTCCGACGACGCGCCGGTGGCGTGGTAACTTACCCCCATGGCCGACATCACGCTCCATAGCTACGCGGCGACGCCCGCCGCCGCCGAGGAAGCCGACCTCCGGGACTATTGGGCGCTGCTGAAGCCGCGCCTGATGTCCTTGTCGGTGTTCACGGCGCTGGTCGGTTTGTTGGTCGCACCGGGCCATGTGCACCCGTTCTTAGGCGCCACATCCATCCTTTGGATCGCGTTGGGTGCCGGGGCATCGGGCGCGCTGAACATGTGTTCGACGCAGATATCGACCGGGTGATGAAGCGGACGCGCAAGCGCCCCATTCCTGCGGGTCGGGTACGCCCGGGCGACGCGCTGGCCCTGGGCCTGTTCCTGTCCGGCGTGTCGGTCGTGATGCTGGGCTTGACCGCCAATTGGGTCGCGGCGTTCTGGCTGGCCTTCACGATCTTCTTTTATGCCGTGGTCTATTCCATGTGGCTCAAGCGGACGACATCCTGGAATACCGTCTTTGGCGGTTTGGCGGGCGCTTTCCCCCCCATGATCGGCTGGGCCGCGGCCACAGGGGGCACCCCGCTGGAGGCATGGTTGCTGGTCGCGCTGATCTTCATGTGGACGCCGCCCCATTTCTGGGCCCTGGCCCTTTTCGTGAAGCTTGATTACCACAACGCACGCATCCCCATGCTGACCGTGACCCATGGCCGCGATGAGACGCGCCGCCAGACCTGGATCTACGCCGTTGGCCTGGCCCTGGTGTCTTTGGCGACTGCCCTGTCCGGGGTTGGTGGGCCGCTGACGCTGGCCACGGTGATTGTGCTCAATGGCGTTTTCTTGCGGGATGCGTGGGGTGTGTATCGCCGCCGCGACGCAGATAGCGACGCCGATGGCCATGCCACAGAGAAACGGCTGTTCAAATGGTCGCTTCTTTACTTGTTCACCCATTTCTCGGTCTTCGTGGTCGAAGCGGCCCTGCCGTTTGGGGGGTGGTGATGCGGGTCGAGCATGAGTTGCACCACCGCCGCAAGGGCCGGAACTTCGGGGTTCTGGCCGTCCTGTTGGCGTTCATCGTCATCGTGTTCGGCGTGACCTTGGCCAAAATTCAGACCGGCGGCATCGCCCAAGGGTTCGACCACGTGCTGCGGCCCGAGATCATCCCAGGCCAGACGGAGGTGTCCGAATGAGCGACGCGACGAAGGGCAAGACCACCGGCAACACCCGTGTCGTGGCGGCCACTGTCTGCACCGTGCTGGCCATGGGGTCGCTCGGCTGGGCCGCGGTGCCGCTTTATGATTGGTTCTGTCGCGTGACCGGCTATGGCGGGACCACTGCGCAATCCGACGAAGGGGCCGACCGCATCCTGGATCAGACCATTCTGGTGCGGTTCGACGCGTCGCGCGAACGGGACATGCCGTGGACCTTCAAGCCCGTGCAACCCAACATGACCGTCCGTATCGGAGAGACGAATTTGGCCTTCTACGAGGCCCACAACCCCACGGATGAACCTCTGGCCGGCACCGCATCGTTCAACGTGGCGCCCTTTGCCGCCGGACTGCATTTCGTGAAGATCGACTGCTTCTGCTTCGAGGAGCAGGTGTTGATGCCCGGCGAGACGATTTCCATGCCCGTCACATTCTACGTTGACCCGGACATCGTGGACGACCCGGAAACCGCCAGCATGCCCGAGGTGACGCTGTCCTACACGTTCTATTCCATGGACTTGCCCGAAGAATATGCGGCGCTGGATGTCCAGCCCGCCAATACGACCAACTGAGAGGGACCGCCCCGATGGCCCACGCAAAGAACCACGACTACCATATCCTTCCGCCGTCCATCTGGCCCTTCCTGGGCGCGGTGTCCGGCTTTGTGATGCTGATCGGTGCCGTCATCTGGATGTCGCCCGCCGTCAGCAACAACCACCCCTGGATCTTCGCCATCGGCTTTGTCGGTGTGCTGGGCGTTATGTTCGCCTGGTGGGCGGATGTGGTGCGCGAATCCAATGTGGGCGACCACACGCCGGTGGTGCGCATCGGCCTGCGCTATGGCTTCATCTTCTTCATCATGTCCGAAGTGATGTTCTTCGCGGCCTGGTTCTGGAGTTTCTTCAAGCACGCGATCTATCCCATGGGCCCGGAATCGCCCGCGGTGGATGGTGTTTGGCCGCCCGTGGGGATCGAGACGTTCGACCCCTGGCACCTGCCGTTGATCAATACGCTGATCCTGCTTTGCTCGGGGGCGGCGGCGACGTGGGCGCACCATGCCTTGGTCCATGAGAACAACCGCCAAGACATGAAGTGGGGTCTGATCCTTGCCATCGGTCTGGGCGCGATCTTCACCGCGTTCCAGGCCTATGAGTACAGCCACGCGGCCTTTGGCTTCGGCGGCAACATCTATGGCGCGAACTTCTTCATGGCGACCGGCTTCCACGGGGCCCATGTGATCATCGGGACCATCTTCCTGGCCGTCTGCCTGTTCCGCCTGCAAGCGGGCCATTTCACCCCGGACAAGCATATCGGGTTCGAGGCGGCCGCCTGGTATTGGCACTTTGTGGATGTGGTGTGGCTGTTCTTGTTCGCGGCGATCTACATCTGGGGCAGCTAGGCCCGACCCCCACCCCCAACTTGCAGCGGCGCGGGATGTCTCGCGCCGTTTGCCGTCGGAGCCACCTGCGGTCGACCGCAGCTGCATCTCCGTCCAACCGGAGTTCGTCTGCATCGTGATGCGTTTTGTCCTTCCCTTGCTGTTCGGAGTGGGCGGCGGTGCCGTTCTTGTGGCACTCGGCTTCTGGCAGTTGGATCGGTTGGACTGGAAAGAGGGCATGATCGCCCGGATCGAGGCGCGGCTGGACGACGCGCCCGTCCCCCTGCCAGACGCGCCGGATCAAAGCACCGATGATTTCCGAGCGGTCACCCTATCGGGACAGGTCGACGGCCAACATATCCGCGTGCTGGGCGCCTGGCGCAACGGTACCGGCTATCGGATCATCGCGCCCGTCGATATGGGCGACCGGCGGGTCATGGTCGATCTGGGGATCATTCCCACGGCGGCCAAAGACATCACCTTGCCGGACGCGCCCCTGGCGATCACCGGCAACCTTGCCTGGCCGGAGGAGGCCAATGCCTCTACCCCGGTGCCCAGTGCCTACGACTACTACGCCCGCGACGTCCCTGCCATGGCCCGCTGGCTGAAGACAGAGCCGGTCCTGGTGGTCGCCCGCACGGTCACCCCAGACGCGGGCCCAAGCCTGGCCCCTGTGGGCACCGACGGCATTCGCAACAGCCATCTGGGCTATGCGATCCAATGGTTTGGGCTGGCCTTGGTCTGGTTGGGGATGACAGCGTTCTTCCTCTGGCGTATGACGCGCCGCACTGAGTAAGAGAGCCCCCATGCGCTATATTTCGACTCGCGGTCAGGCCCCCAGTCTAGGGTTTGAAGACACGATGCTGACGGGCCTGGCCCGCGATGGCGGCCTCTACGTCCCGGAGGAGGTGCCAACCCTGTCCCAAGGCGATATCGCCGCGCTCGCCGGCCTCCCCTACGAGGAGGTGGCGCACCGGGTCATGTGGCCCTTCGTGAAAGGCGCCTTCGACGAAGCCACGTTCGCCGACCTGATTGAACGTGCCTATGGCGGCTTCGGCCATGACGCCCGCGCGCCGCTGGTCCAGCTAGCGCCGAACCACTACCTGCTGGAGCTGTTCCACGGCCCGACCCTGGCCTTCAAAGACTTCGCCATGCAGTTGATCGGCCAGATGTTTGAACACACCTTGCGCAAACGCGGACAGAAGGTGACCATCGTCGGCGCCACGTCAGGCGACACAGGCTCTGCCGCGATTGAGGCGTTCCGGGGCCTGGAGGCGGTGGATGTCTTCATCCTCTACCCCCATGGCCGCGTGTCTGACGTGCAGCGCCGCCAGATGACCACCCCGACCGAAAGCAATGTTCACGCGCTTGCCCTGACGGGTCATTTCGACGATTGCCAGGCCCGGGTGAAGGACATGTTCAACGATTTCCCGTTCCGGGATCGGGTGGGATTGGCGGGGGTGAATTCCATCAATTTCGCCCGTGTGCTGGCGCAAGTCGTCTATTATTTCACCGCCGCTGTCAGTTTGGGCGCGCCCCATCGGCCCGTCAGCTTCTGCGTGCCCACGGGCAATTTCGGGGACATCTTTGCAGGCCACATCGCCAAGCGCATGGGCCTGCCCATCAAGACGCTGGTGGTGGCGACGAACCAGAACGACATTCTGCACCGCTGCCTGACCACGGGTGCCTATGCCGTGGGCGCGGTCGTGCCCTCGATCTCGCCGTCCATGGACATCCAGGTCAGCAGCAATTTCGAGCGCGCCCTGCACCTGGCCTATGGCGGCGATGGCGCGGCCGTCGCCCAGCTGATGGAAGAGTTGACGTCCGGCGGGTTCACCGTGTCCCAAGGGGCGTTGCAAAGCTTGCAGGAGACCTATGTCTCGGGGCGTGCGTCCGAGGCGGAAACCTCCGCGGCGATCACGGCCTATCTGTCCCGCACCGGAGAGTTGCTTTGCCCCCATACCGCCATCGGCACTCATGTGGCCGAGGCGCATCAAGGCGCCACGCCCATGGTCACGCTGGCCACGGCGCACCCCGCCAAATTCCCCGACGCGGTGGAGGCCGCCACGGGGATCCGGCCGCCCTTGCCCCCGCGCATGGCCGACCTGTTCGACCGGGACGAGCGGATGACGCGCGTGGACAATGACCTTTCGGCGTTGGAAGGCGTGATCGACGAAAGGCGCGCCGCATGAGCGTCCAAGTGCACCGCCTGTCCAATGGGTTCCGCATCGTGACCGAGCATATGCCGGGCCTGCAATCGGCCAGTGTCGGCATCTGGGTCAGCGCCGGGGGCCGCCATGAGGCGCCCGAGCAGAACGGCATCGCTCATTTCCTCGAACACATGGCGTTCAAGGGCACCGCGCAGCGGAGCGCTCTGCAAATCGCCGAACAGATCGAGGATGTGGGCGGCTACATCAACGCCTATACCTCCCGCGAGGTGACGGCTTACTACGCCCGTGTCCTGGCCGAGGATGTGCCGCTGGCGGTGGACCTGATCGGGGATATCGTGCTGAACCCGGTCTTTGACGAGGCCGAGATCGAGACCGAGCGTGGCGTCATCTTGCAAGAGATCGGCCAGGCGCTGGACACGCCGGACGACATCATCTTCGATTGGTTGCAGGAAGCCGCCTATCCAGAACAGCCCATGGGCCGCACCATCCTTGGCCCCACCGAACGGGTGCAGGCGTTTACCCGGGCTGACTTGACCCGGTTCACCGGGCAGCATTACGGGCCGGGCCAGATGATCCTATCGGCGGCCGGGGATGTGGACCATGGCCAGATCGTCACCCTGGCCGAAGCGCTGTTCGGGCATCTGTCCCCCGTGCAATCGCACCAAGCCGAAGCGGCCCGGTTTGCCGGAGGCGAGGCGCGGCAGATCAAGCCGCTGGAGCAGGCGCATTTCGCCCTGGGTCTGGCGCAGCCCGGCTATCGCGACGATGACATCTACACGGCCCAGATCTTTGCGGGCGCCCTGGGCGGCGGCATGTCATCTCGCCTGTTCCAAGAAGCGCGGGAGAAGCGGGGGCTGTGCTACACCATCTTCAGCCAAGTCAGCGCCTATGCCGATACCGGCCTGCTGACGATCTATGCGGGCACCGGGGCGGACGACGTGGCCGACTTGGCGGGGTTGACCATCGACGAGGTGAAGCGCGCCGCCGATGACATGACCGAGACGGAGGTGGCCCGCGCCCGTGCGCAGATGAAGTCGGGCATGCTGATGGGCCTGGAAAGCCCGTCCAGCCGGGCGGAACGCTTGGCCCGTGTTGTCGCGGTCTGGGACCGGGTGCCGCCCCTGTCCGAAGTCATCGAAAAGGTGGACGCCGTCGATGCCGCAGCCGTGCGCGCCCATGCGGGCGCGTTGCTGGGCACGGCGCCTGCCGTGGCGCTTTACGGTCCCGTCTCTGGGGCGCCTGATCTGGATGCCTTGACCCGGCGACTGGCGGCATAGTGCTGCCTTTCGCGCGCAAGACGCGGGTCGAGACCGACCGCATGGTGCTGCGCCTGCCGCAACATTCGGATTACCGTCCCTGGGTCAATCTGCGCGAGAATTCCGCCCCGTTCCTCCAACCGTGGGAGCCGGCCTGGGCCGATGACCACCTGAGCCGCAAAAGCTTTACCAACCGTGTCTACTGGGCCCAGCGGAGCCATGGGCAAGGCAGCGCCCTGGCCCTGTTCCTGACGCGCAAATCCGATGAGACCTTGCTGGGCGCCATCACGCTGGACAATATCCGGCGCGGCCCGGCGCAATCGGCGACCTTGGGGTACTGGATCGGCCAAGCCCATGCCCGCCAAGGCTATATGCGAGAGGCGATTGTCGCGCTGAGCCACCATGCCTTCGCCCGCCTGGACCTGAGCCGCCTGGAGGCCGCGTGCCTGGAGGAGAACGCGGCGTCGCGCGGATTGTTGGAAAAGTCGGGCTTCAAATATGAGGGCGTGGCGCAAAGCTACCTCCAGATCTCTGGCAGGTGGCGGAACCACGTGCTCTACGCGATGCTGCGGTCCGACCGGCGGGGACGCTCGGACGCCACTTAGGGCGCCGCATCCCGGGACGGGCGGACAGGGTGGCCCCGTTCCGCGGCGTCTTGCGCCGCTGTTTTGGTGGGGCAGGTCTCTCGAAAGCTATGGATCGGGCCCGCGTTCCCATCAGGAACGGACAGATCGTTCGGCCCCGGGTGGGGCCATGCCCTTCCCCTGCCCATGGCGGACAGAGGTCAATGCCGGCGGATCAGGCGTGATCCGTCATACCAAGCTGTGGGCGGCGATATGTGCGTATCCGACATGGCGGAGATCGGCACGCGCTGCCCCATTGCGCGCAGGGAGGGGTATCTGGCGGAGCAGTTAAGGAAGGGTGAAGGGGGCACGGGAAAAAGGGGGTGTCCCGGCCCCTAGAGCGGGATGATTGCAGGCTGACTCGAGCTGGGATTCACCGGCCTGCATTTCGCTGACCCACTGCCTCCGGCCACAAGATGGAGGAGTGAGCAGGGCGGCGTTGGATGTCGCGCCGTCGCGCGTGGGGACGTGGTCCCAGCGGCTGCGCGAGCCGCGGAGGGGCGCGTGGGCGGGTCAAGACCCCCTTTCATGTTGCGCGGGCTGGTCGGCGAACGGGCCGGTCGCGGCTTGCGTGTGGATCACCGGACGGTCTGGGCCTTCGTCCATCGCACCGACTGCTCGGTCAAAAAAGACCGCGTGCGCCGAGGAGCAGGACCGCCCCGACCCGCGCCGTCTCGATGTCATTGACGAAACCTGGGCCAAAACCAACATGGCACCGCTTCGGGGTTGGACCCCCAGGGGAGACCGTCTGATCGGCCGCGGGCCCCACGGCCACTGGCAGGCGACGACATTCATCGCCGCCTTGCGCCACGATCGGATCGACGCGCCCTTCGTTCTGGACGGACCCGTCAACGGAGGCGCCGTCCGCGCCTCTCTCCGCGCGGCAAAAGCCCATCCGGTCTTCCCGCCGCCCGACAGCCCGATCTGAACCCGATTGAACAGGCCTTTGCCAAGCCCAAGCACATGCGGCGCACCGCCGCCGAACGGATGCCGGAGGCACCATGGCGCAGGATCGACACCCTCCGTGACCGTTTCACACCGCAGGAATGCGCAAACGCCCCCCTCAACGCGGGATACGCTTTAAGCGGATCTCATCGCGCTCTGTGCGCGCTTTGCGTGCTATGGCCTTCAACTGTCGCGGCCCCATAGGCCAAACGCATGGCCCCTCGGTCGGGACCCGGTCGTGTTGAGGCGGGGTTCCGTTTCTTGTCCGGTGGCAGGGGTCAGGGCCAACTTTTCAGCGCAAACGACACCCGGTCAAGATCACCCCAGTGGCTGCGCGACGCAGTGGGGCCAGGCGCACGCCGGGGGGGCGGACGCGCGCTGCGCCATGGGAAAGACACGGCCCTTGGCGGTCGGTGTGAGAGCGGTCTAGGGAGGGTGGGGGTGCGCCCTGCCGGGGGAAAGGCAGGGCGCTGGGGGGAATGGGTGGCAGTCTGCATCGCCACATGACTTGTTTGCCCGAAAAGTCTTACCAAAACGTTACTATCCGACCGGCGCAGACGCTTTTCCCAAAGTTTCTTCAGTGGCCGTCAAATGTGCATAGCGTGTGGATCTGCATCCCCATCCCCGCCAGCACGGCCGCGCCGCCCAGTTCGGGCAGGTCGATCACGAAGGCGCAGCCGACCACGTCGCAGCCAAGCTGCTCCAGCAATGCGATGCCGGCCTTGGCCGTGCCGCCCGTGGCCAGCAAGTCGTCCACCAACAAGACCTTTGACCCGGCGGCCAGGGCGTCTTGGTGAACTTCGACCGTGGCTTGGCCGTACTCAAGCACGTAATCCTGCGCGAAGGTGGGGCCGGGCAGTTTGCCCTTCTTCCGGATGGGGACGAACCCCGTGCCCAATTGATGCGCCACGGCGCCGCCCAGGATGAACCCCCGCGCCTCGAGCCCTGCGACGGCGTCAATCTGTTCCCCGGCGAAGGGGGCCAGCAACTGGTCCACGGCCAAGCGCATGCCGCGGGGGTCTGCGAAAAGGGTGGTGACGTCCCGGAACATGATCCCCTCATGGGGGAAATCCGGGATCGTGCGGATGTAATCGCGAATGGTTTTTTGCTGCATGTCAGCTGTCCCTGTCGTCCTGTGCGTCGTCGTCCGGGCCGTCGTCTTGGGCGTCGCCGCCATAGTGGCGGCGCAGGGCCATGGCATCCTGGCCCTGCAGGCGCACGACCGAATTCCCCAGTTCCGCAAAGATCGACCGGTGGTAGGCCGCGCCCGCCACATCGGTCATCAAACCCATGGACTGGGTCAACTCCTCCAGCAGGATATGCCGGATTTCCCGTCTGCGGGCCTTGGCGCTGATGGCGATGACGGCGCGGGTGATGGCCCCGTCCGTCGCCCAAAGGGCCACGCGGCCCAGGGCCAACCGCTCTCCGTCCAGGCTTTCGACACCGGTGTTGCGCATGACCGTGCCGGGGGCCGCCGCGACCACATGGATGGCGATCTGTGGGTCCCTATCGGTGCGGCGCAGGGTAAGCCCGGCACCAAGGCCGTTGATCTCCGCGACGGCATCGGTCAGCCCGGCCTCGTAGAGGCGGCGGCGATAGGGCGGCAGGGTCGCCACCACAGACGCGAGGCCGACGGTCAAATCTTCGCGCGTGTCGGTCGGCCATCGGAGGAACGGTTTTGTACAGGCGTCCCCGGGGGACGCGCCGCAGGCCACGGCGCGGTAGAAGGCGTCGTCGGAGAGGCGCCCCTCCACGGTCACAAACTCCTGCGCCCAAATGATCTGGGGCACCAAAAGCGCGCAGATGGCCCAGCGGATCAAAGCACGCGGCCCGCGATCACGGAAAGCCGGGCCACCATGTCCGGGTCACGCGCGTCGGGCGCAGTCATGATGGCATGGTCCAGCGCACGGTCGCAGCCCTCGGGGCAGGGGCCACGCGTGTCGGGCATTTGCCCGGGCAGGGCGGCCACCATCCGCGCCGCCTTGGCAGAGTTGCCGTGCAGCGTCTCGATAATCTCGGTGATCTGGACGGACCCGTGGTCGGGGTGCCAACTGTCATAATCGGTGATCATGGCGACGGGCTGGTAACACAGCTCCGCTTCGCGGGCCAATTTCGCTTCGGGCATATTGGTCATGCCGATCACGTCACAGCCCCAGACATCGCGGTACAGTTTGGATTCGGCCAGGGTAGAGAATTGCGGCCCCTCCATCGCCAGATAGGTGCCGCCCACATGGACCTTGGCCCCGGCTTGGGTGGCGGCCTTCTGGCAAATCGCCGATAGGCGGGCACAGGTTGGGTGGGCGACCGAGACATGGGCGACCAGGCCGGTGCCGAAGAATGTCTTGTCCCGCGCGAAGGTGCGGTCGATGAACTGGTCAACCAGGACGAAATCGCCGGGCGCCATCTCCTCCCGGAAGGACCCGCAGGCAGAGACGGAGATCACGTCGGTGGCCCCCATCATCTTGAGCGCGGCGATATTGGCGCGGTAGGGCACGGTGGATGGCGTATGAACATGGCCCCGCCCGTGGCGTGGCAGAAAGATCAGCTTCACGCCGTCCAAGTGTCCCACCAGCAGGTCATCCGACGGCGCGCCCCAGGGCGTGTCGACGGCATGCCATGCCGCATCCGCCAGCCCGTCAATCTGGTACAGGCCAGATCCGCCGATGAGTCCGATCACTGGTTGCGCCATGGTGCCTCCGATCCAAGTGGTGCCATCGTGCGGCGATTCGACGATATCTTGCAGCGCTATATCAGCGACCGTCTGCCGCAACAGGGGGGGATTTCGCGCCCCGCTGGTGCCAGGGCGGACGTGGGCTAGGGTCGGGGTCAACCTGCGGAGGGACGATGGCAGACACACGGGACGTACTGGTCGAGGGTATCCTGGCCCATGCCGAAGCGCTTGATCTGGAAAGCTTGGCCCAATTCCATTGCCAGTATCAGCACCACGAAGACCCCGCCGCCCAGGTGGCATGTGAGGGCCCGACCCTGGCGCGCACCCGGGATTTGCTGCGCGATCTGCCCGCCCTGTTGCCCGGTGTCACGGCGCGCGCCTTGTTGGGGGAGTTCGCGGAGGACGATGCGCCCGGGGCCACGCGGTTCGGCGGCCTGCCGGACCTGCCGACGGACATGGACTGGCCCGACAGCGGCGTGTTCACCGTGGCCGATGCCCTGGCCCAGCACGCGCCGAACCAGACGACCGATCTGGACGCGGGCCGCGCGGTGCCCATGACCTTCGTGGCGCAAATCGACCTGGCGGCGTTGCCCGCCGGAGAGCAGCCGTTGCCGGACACGGGCCGCTTGCTGGTGTTCATGGACTTTGCCGTCTGGTTCCGGGCGTCCCACGCGGCAGGGTTCCGGGTCATCTGGGACCAGACGCCCCGCGCCGCCCTGGCCCGCCGCCCCGCGCCTGACGTTCTGCCCGCGTTAGAGGCGCTGGCCGCGCAGGAGTTTGCCCAGGCCATGGTGGCCTACGGGCTGGACGGTGCGGACACTCCGTTCAATGCGGGGTTCGTGGCGCCGGCGCGGGCGCTGACGTTCCGGTGGCAATGGATGCCGCTGTGGAACGCGACGGTGGAGTTCGCGCAATCGCCCTTGGGCCAGCGCATCGCCCGGGGCGACGTGGCGGACATCTATGCCGAGGTGCAATACACCTTCGAGGACAGCCTGTCATCGCCCGCCGCGCACCAGTTGTTGGGCACGCCCAATCCGCAGCAAGACGACCCCAGGTTCGATGCCATCCTGGCGGAGGATCTGGGCACGGACCTTTGGGGTGTCACGGAGATTGAGCGCTTGGTCGAGGAAAGCGGGCTGGACCAGGCCACCTGGGACGCCGCCCAACGGGCCCGCGCGGCGGAGTTCCAGCTTCTGCTGCAATTGGACGTGGCCGAGTTCCTGGGCGCCAATGCGGAAGGCACGTATTACTTTCTGATCCGTAAGGCCGACCTGGCCGCCCGTGCCTTCGACCGCGTGCGCGTGGTGTATCAACAGACGTGAGGGGGTGCCCCCGATGTCGCGCTATTCCCGCTCCTTCTGGATGATCCCGGTCAGGGCCGCGGCGCCGAGGGCGGTGATGAGCCAGCCCGCGATGTTCAACAGGAAGCCATAGCGCCAGAGCCTTTCGCCCCAGATCCCGCGCGCGGGGGACGGCACCCAGGCATCCGTCTGGCCCAGATCAATCAGCGGGATGACAAGGTCGGCGGCATAGGCATAGCGGCTGAACGTCTCCCAATCCTGGCCGGGTTGCGTCTGCGTGGTTCAGATCATGGCGGGGTTCTCATGGCACTTCATCTCGCAGGTGATCAACGCCTGCCACGCCTCTGACATCTGCACCGGCCCCGAATTGGGCGCGAAGGTCCCGGTGGTCCAGGCCAAGTGGGCCAGGCAGACGGCAATCGCCCAGAGGGCGATCAGCCAGACCAGGGGCAGGAAGGGTTGGTAGCCATAGCCGATGGTACAGCGCAGAAGGTAATCCCAGAAAAGGCGCAAAGAGTTTGCAACGTCGCGCCAGAGACTCACGAAACCTGTCCGAACATCCCCATTTGGCACGACAATCCTGCGCCGCCGCAGGTCCGCGCGTTCTCGCCGCTCTCTCTCAAAAAGCACCCGTCGCGCATCCCCGTCCCGCCCCATGTTGCGATAGACTTTGGCAAGGTGGGTGTAGGGTTGTGGGTCAAACGCGCTGTCGGTGTAGCTGCCCGATTTCAACCAGGCGAGCCGCGCCGTGGCATCATGGTCCCCATACAGGCGGTCATAGGTCAAACCATCCCACCGAAGCCGTCTGTCTTGCGGCCAGCACCTCATGTCGTCCACGAAGTTAGAGACATGCGCGGCAGTAAAGTCCATGACCCCTTCCGGACAGGAGGCGCCCTCGCGCCAGATCAGCCCGCCCTTCACTACGGCCCCCTGCGCGTTGAGGGCATAGCCCCCTTCGTTAGACAGGGTGGCGCCGTTGAACTCTAATTGCCCACCGATGATAGCGCCGGAGAGACAGACTTCGCCCTTTGTGGTTGCACGCCTAAGAAAGACGCCGCCCTTCACTTCCGCCCCCTGCGCGTTGAGGGCATAGCTCCCTTTGTTAGACAAGGTGGCGCCGTCGAAATCTAATTGGCCACCGATGACAGCGCCGGAGAGACTGACTTCGCCGTTTACGGTGGCGACCCGGAGGAAGATGTGGCCTTTCACCTCCGCCCCCTCCGCATTCAAGCCGGGAAGACTGCTCCCGTTCAGATAGAGTGCCGTGAACTTGGTTTGCATCGCTTCGATGGCAGTAACGAAGCGACAATCCATCAGATCAGTCGTTCCGCGAGTTGTTTGGTACGACAGGTCGAGCCGTCCCTGCACATAGGCTCCAAAAAGTCGGACCCCCCACCCCTCCACCCGGCAGACCCGCCCAGGATCAGATAGCGCAAGACCTCCGCCCGGATCACGCGGTCGGGTCCGGCGTCTTCGGGGGGCAGTTCGCCGTCCCCCAGCACACATTCCTCCCCTGCGGCGCAGGCGGCCAGCAGTGCCGCTTCGGCCGGGGTCGGGCCGCCCGGCAGCTTATCAATATCGGCGCGTTTTGTGATGACCGGCATGTTCGCCCCCGTCGCTGACGTGCGCGCAGAGTGACGTGCGGTCGCGGTGGCCGCAATGGGCGGGGGGTATCCCGACGGGGCGAAGCCTGCTATCGGCGGCGCAACACTGACCCCCAACCGCGAGTGACCGCCCGTGAGCCGATCCCCTTTGGCCAGCCTTGCTGCCCGTTTCGATATGCCTGACCTCCGGGTCTCCCCCACGGCGCCCCTGAACGCGGGCCGCATTCGGATCGAGGTGTTGGCGGGCCTGACCGTGGCCCTGGCCCTGGTGCCCGAAGCGGTGGCCTTCGCCTTCGTGGCGGGGGTGCACCCGTTGGTCGGGCTTTATGCGGCGTTCATCGTGGGGTTGATCACGGCGCTGATCGGGGGGCGGCCCGGCATGATCTCGGGCGCGACGGGCGCGCTCGCCGTGGTCATGGTCGCGCTGGTGGCGGAACATGGGGTCGAATATCTGTTCGCCGCCGTGGTCCTGATGGGCCTGATCCAGGTTTTTGCGGGCGTCATGCGATGGGGCAAGTTCATTCGATTGGTGCCGCACCCCGTGATGCTGGGCTTTGTGAACGGCCTGGCCATCGTGATTTTCCTCGCACAGCTGACGCAGTTCCGCACGTCGGACGGGGTCTGGCTTCCGGTCAGCGACATCGTGGTGATGCTGGGCCTGGTGGCGGTGACCATGGGGATCATCTGGGGCCTGCCCAAGCTGACCAATGTCATCCCGGCGCCCCTGGCGGGCATCGGGATCACGGCGGCGGTGGTCATCGGCTTCGGCATCCCGACGCCCACGGTGGGCGACATGGCGTCGATCCAAGGCGGGCTGCCCGCGTTTCACATTCCCATGGTGCCCCTGACGCTGGAGACGTTGGAGATCATCCTGCCCTATGCGTTGATCCTGGCCGCCATTGGCCTGATCGAAAGCTTGCTGACCCTGAACCTGGTGGGGGAGATTACGGGGCAACGGGGCGGGGCGTCCCAGGAATGTATCGCCCAGGGGGCGGCCAACACGGTGACCGGGTTCTTTGGCGGCATGGGCGGGTGCGCCATGATCGGGCAAAGCATGATCAACGTGAAATCGGGGGGGCGGACGCGCATTTCCGGCATCTCCGCGGCACTGTTCCTTCTGGCGTTCATCGTGGTGGCCGCCCCGCTGATCGAGCGGATCCCGCTGGCGGCCTTGGTCGGGGTCATGTTCATGGTGGTGATCGGGACGTTCGCCTGGAACTCCATCAAGATCTTGTCGATTGTGCCCCGCACCGACGCGGTGGTGATCATATTGGTTACAGTTGTAACTGTTATGACCGACCTTGCCATCGCCGTGGTTGTCGGGGTGATCGTGTCGGCCCTGGCCTATGCCTGGTCCAACGCGTCCCGGATCCGGGCATCGGTCTATGACACGCCCGAGGGCGCCAAGGTGTACCAGGTGAAAGGGCCGCTGTTCTTCGGGTCGGCCACGGGGTTTGTGGAGTTGTTCGACCCCAAGGGCGACCCTGGCCGCGTGATCGTGGACTTCGCCGAAAGCCGGGTGGCCGACCAATCCGCGCTGCAGGCCATCGAGGCGGTGGCAGCCAAGTACCAAGCGGCGGGCAAGCAGATCCAGCTGCGGCACCTGAGCCGGGATTGTCACCAATTGCTGACCAAGGCAGGGCACCTGATGGTCGATAGCGATGATGATCCGGATTACGCCATTGCCGCCAATTACGGGGTGCGGACCGGCATCCTGGACGGCGGGCACTGACCGGCGGCACAGCCCGGTGGCTTGATCGGCACCGGGGGACAGCGTAGGGTCGCGGTGACGGGTGGCAGTGAGGACCCGTCTCCCAAAATCTATAGCCTATCCGAGGTGTCGCGGCCCATGTCTGCGCGTTTGTCGTTTTCCGTTCGACTGGAAGCGTGGCTCCTGGTCCATGAGCAATTCTTGAAATGGGTTGCCCTGGGCCTTGGCTTGGCCAGCACGGTGGCCATCGTTCAGAATTGGCACCCATGGCCGATGGTGCTGGGCCTGCCGTTTTGTTGCATTTGGGTGCTGTGCGGGTGGCTCCGCGGAGAGCGGCAGCTGAAGGTCGTGAACATCCTGTTTGCCGCGCTCTATGCCTATGGGCTGCTGCGATATATGTATTTTGGCGGATAGGGTGTGGCGGCCCGAAAGGGCCGGGCCGCCATTGGGTCGTTAGGATAGGATGAGCGTCCCGTCGGAAAGGGTGGAAAGGTTGACATCCGCCTCCTCCACCCGGCGGATGGTCAGGAAGTCGTTGCCCACCTGGACGCGCAAACCGAAGATCGTGTCGGTCAGTTGCAGGGTGTCGCCGGCGTTGACCTGCACCTCAATCTCGTCGATGCCCGCGCGGAAATCGAGGACCGCGCCGCGCACGGTTTCGGTATCGCTGCTGATCAGGACGAACGTGTCCGCGCCGCGGCCACCGGTCAGGAAGTCGCCCCCCTCGCTGGCGATCAGGCGGTCATCGCCCAAATCGCCACGCAGGCCATCGCGACCCGCGCCGCCCAGCAGCACATCATTGCCTTCGCCGCCAATCAGGGTGTCGTTGCCATCCCCGCCGACGAGGGTGTCCGCGCCGGTGAAGCCAATAAGACGGTCGTTGTTGTCGCCGCCTTCCAGGCTGTCATTGCCGGCGCCACCATTGAGCGTGTCATTGCCCGCGCCGCCATCCAGCGTATCATCGCCCTGTTGCCCCTGAAGGTCGTCATCGCCGAAGAAGCCCAAAAGGAAATCTTCGCCGGTCCAGCCCAGCAACAGGTCGTCATCGGCGCCGCCATCCAGGCTATCGTCATCGGTGCCACCGCGCAGGGTATCTTCGCCCGCACCGCCCAGCAGCGTATCCATTCCCGCGCCGCCGGTCAGGTCGTCATTGTCCGCGCCGCCATCCATGCTGTCGTTGCCGATGCCGCCCAGCAGGGTGTCCATCCCCACGCCGCCGGACAGGCTGTCATTGCCCGTGCCACCGTCGAGGCGGTCATTGCCCGCGTCGCCTGCCAAGGTGTCGTTGTCGGCCAGGCCGAGGAGGACGTCATTGCCCTCACCGCCGCCCAGATCGTCATCGCCATTGCCGCCGATCAACCGATCATTGTCGCCATCGCCGCGCAAGGTGTCATTGCCGCTGCCGCCGTGGAGCGTGTCGCGGCCTGCACCGCCCGAAATCGAGTCGGCGCCGAACGCCCCAAAGAACCGGTCATTGCCGCCGCCCAAAGACACGACATCATCCCCGTTCAACCGGATGGGCACGCCGTCGCTGGACAGGGCGTTGATCCAGAGGTCATCCACCCCATCGCGGCCCACCATGACCCAGTCGAGGGAGGCGATGTAGGTCTCGACCGCCGTGGGATCAAAGGGGTCGTCGAGCAGGGGGGCGTCATCCTCGGCGTCGAAGAGAACCAGAAGGTTCAGGACGGACAGGTCCAGGTTGGTGAAGGTCACCGTCGATGGGCCTGTGCCGAAGGTGATGCCGGTGATGGATCCGCCATCGGGGTCGGACGGGATGGAGCCGTCCGCATTGCCAAAGCCCGTCCCGGTGATGGTGACCGACGTCGCGCCGGAGCCAAAGGTGATGCTGGTCGGCGTCACGACGGGCGACGCTGTCGCTAAGCCAGCGACCACTTGGTTGAAGACATCCTCGATACCGCCCAAACCACCTACAACACCTGATGAAACGCTGACGTTTGGCATTTGATTTCCTTCTCGGCCAAGAGCACTGCCCCACGCGTTAGCACGGGGCGCTGCACGGGTCCGTGCGGCGGCGTGTTAATCGTCGGGGCGAGTCAATTCGAACACATTCTCTACCACCGCATAATCGCGATATCCGAGGCGAGAGAGGGGCTGAAATGTGGTCACATCAAAGCGGCCGTCCACCAGGCAGTCTTCGCGGATATGGACGCCGGTGACCTCTCCGAAGACGGCGAAATTGGCGTCCCCGGGAAGGTGGACGATTTGGGTCAGTTTGCATTCCAGGGCGGCGGGTGCGGTGGCCACCCTGGGGCAGTTTATGGTGTGGCAGGGGGCTTTCTCCACCCCCGCAACGGCGAATTCATCGGTGCCCGCCGGATGGGCGCCAGAGCTGGCATTCATGTGATCGCGGGCGGCCTGTTCGACGATGTTGACGCAGAAGACGCCGGTTTCCCGGATCTGGGCCACGCTGTCCTTGGTGCCGTCGCGGTCGGGTTTGGCGCTGGTGGAGGCGAAGATGACCTGCGGCGGCACGTAAGCCACGGCATTGAAGAACGAATAGGGCGCCAGGTTGTCGCCCTGCATCCCCCGCGTGCTGATCCATCCGATGGGACGGGGGGCGACGATGGCGTTGAACGGGTTGTGCGGCAGGCCGTGGCCGTCTTCGGGGCGGTAGAACATTGGGGTTTCCTTGCGTTTTGCGGGCTGTCTACACGGGTTCTTGGCGATGGAAAACGTGGCGGGACGTGCTGCGTGTGGCAGGGTCAGCGACGGCAGGTGCGATCTTGCCCGCAGGACTGTCCAATACGGGCAGACCAAGGCTGAAGTTCTGGTTTCCCTTGATGCATGGCGGCCCGGAGATCAGCGCAGCGGGCGGTCACGAACGTCCTTGCGTGAGTTTGGTATCGGAACAAAGCCCCCCGCGGTCAGGCCGCGCCACCGCCCAGCAACCGCCGAAGGGCCAGGGCCATGACCTGGCCGCTATCGACCATGTCCTGGATGCCGATCCATTCGTCCGGTTGGTGGGCCAGGTCCAGCACGCCCGGCCCATAGGCGATGCAATTCTTTAGCCGCCCGATCCGGTCGATATGCTTCTGGTCGTAGGTCCCGGGGGAGACGACGAATTCCGCGGATTTGCCCATGATCTGTTGGACGGCGTCTTGGACCACCTGCACCACGGGCGCATCTTCGGGGGTTAGGGTCGGCTGCACTTCCCACAGGTCGCGGATTTCATAGCGGAAATCGGGGCGGCTTTCGCGCACGCGCTCCATCATTTGGTGGACCTCACGCTTCACCTCGGTGATGTCCTCTTCGATCAGAAAGCGGCGGTCGATGGTCAAGACGCAGCGGTCGGGCACGCAGGCGGAGGGCAGGCCGGTATAGTCCGCCTCCTGGACGGGCTCTCCGCCGTGGAGGGCGTTGAGGTTAAGGGTGGATTGTTTGGCGCCTTCCGGCACCACGGGCATGTCGGTGCGTTTGCCTGCCAGCAGGGGGAACAGCGTCCGCTCCATCTCGTCGAGGACGGCGCCCATGTGGCGGACGGCGCAGTCGCCGAGGAACGGCATGGAGCCATGGGCGATGCGGCCCTTGGTCTCGATCTCGGCCCACCAGACGCCGCGATGGCCCAGGCAGATGCGGTCCTTGTTCAAAGGCTCGGGGATGATGACATGCTGCACGCGTGCCGGGTCGAAGAACCCCTGTTCCGCCAGGTACGCCACGCCGCCAAAGCCACCCGATTCCTCGTCCGCCGTCGCCGATATCTCGATGGCGCCTTTGAAGTCCGGGGTCAGGTCCGCAAAGGCCTCGGCCGCGATGATCGACGTGGCAAGGCCCCCTTTCATGTCGCAGGCGCCGCGACCATAGATACGCCCCTCGGCCACCTCGCCGCCGAACGGGTCCCGCGTCCACCCGTCGCCCACGGCGACTACGTCATGGTGGCTGTTGAAGTGCACACATTCGCCGGGCGCCGCCCCGTCCAGCCGACACACCACGTTCCAGCGCGGGCATTTCACACTGTCGCCCAAAGCGCCTTCGGCCCGTACCATCTGCACGTCCCAGCCCCGCGCGCCCAACCGCTCCCCCACCAGCGCACAGATGTCGCGGTAGTGGCGCCCGGGCGGATTCAGCGTCGGGATGCGGATCAAATCCTGGGTCAAGGCAACCAAATCGTCCTGGCGATCCGCGATTTCGGTCAACAATTTGTCCATGAGTGTCTCTGCCGTGGCGTGGGTGGCACAGTGGCGGGAAACCGGCCCCCGCGCCAGTTCTATTGACGCGCCGCACCGCCCATGTGTTTCCTCAAGGGAACGTATTTCACAACGGAGGGTGGCCCATGGCCGATTTCAACAGCCTGGTTCAGGAAAGCCAGACGCAGGTCGCGGAGGCGCAATCCAAGATCACCGAGATCACCAGCCGGATCGAAACCGCCCGCCAGAAGCTGAATGACGGCATCACCCTTGATGTGGAGAATGCGACGCTGGAGGACGTCCACGCCCATACCGACACGATGAACGCCAATATCGCCGAGTTGATCATGGGGCTGGACGATGTGACGGCGGGGTTTTCCAAAGACTTCGATGAGATGCGGTCGAAGACCGGCATGGAGACATTCATTGGCATTTTCGCGCGCGGCAAGTCAGAGAGTATGCGCCAGGAACGTCTGCGGTCGGCCTCGATCGATGACAAGCTGCAGGATCTGATCAGCAAATCCGACACCATCACCGCGCTGCTGCAGGGCCAGTTGGCCATGCTCAATGACCAGAAGACGCGGGTGGAGGCGAACTTGTCATCGACCCTGGAAGATCGCGAAGCCGCGGTGACCGAGTTGGAGCAGGTGCGCGCCCAGATCACGGCCATGGACCCGGAATTGATCGATCTGGAGAATAAGATCAGCGTGGAACAGGATGCGGCCGCACGCACGCAGCTTGAGACGGATTTGGGCCTGGCCAATGCCCGCCACAATGAGTTGGTGCAGCAGGAGCAGGTCGTTTTGGCCCGGTCGCAGACGCTGGAGCGCTATATCGAGAAGGGCAAAACCTGGGTGGACAGCCTTCAGAACCAAGCGGCCACGCAGATGGTGCTGATCAACAAGCTGGAGACCGACACGAAGCAGCGCGTGGTCCTTTATGACGCCCTGTCCAAGTCGCTCAAGACCGCGCAGCAGCAGGACGTTGCGCACCGGATCAACGAAATTGGCGTGAAGACGGATGAAGAGGCGCAACAGGCCATGGCCGCCATCGGGGCCGCCACAAACACCCGCATGGCCGAGATGTTGGAGGCCCACGAAGATCATATGGTCTTTGCCCGCGATGTGCTGGAAGCCAAGGCCAAGGCCGATGAGCGCTTCGCCCGCCGTTTCGCCCAGATCGTCGAAAAGCACGACAAGAACCTTTATGGCGGGTGAGGGCCGCCGCGTGCGATCCGAAAAGTCTTCCCGAAGACTTTTCGCCGGGCAGAGTTTTCGAGAAAACTCTGCGGCGCGGGCGGTTTAAGATGACGGCGCGGGGTGTGTCCGCCATCGGGACGCTTTTGCCGGTTGCATTTGCGGCGTGCGCGTTCTCTTTCTGGCAGGGGGCCAGGCGTTTGCTTGTTTTCGGGGGGCGTGGCCAGGCCGTAAAACGCAGCGGGTGTGCGTCGGCAGACCGGCGCCTTATGCCACGCGACGTCCCACCGCTGCGCGCGCGCTACGCCCAGGACCGGCGGGGCCGATGCCCCGTGCTCGGTCAAAGCGCGGGGGCCGTAGGATGACGCGCCCGATTCCGCGGCGGGCGGTTCTGCTGGGCGGCGGTCTTGCCCTGATCCGTGGCACCGCCGCCCACGCCCGAGACCGCGTGCCCGACCCCAGATCGACGCTCAACCGCGCATTTGTGCGCCGCCGGGTGGGTCTGGCCCTTGGACTGGCGCAGGGGGTGCCGGGCCTGGCGCAGTACGGAGAGATCAAACACGCCTTTTCCAATGACATCCGCGCCGCAGGCGTTCTGACCCCCGTCGAGGGTCGCGGTTTGGCGTGGGGACCTTATGGGCCTGGGACGCCCCTGGAATTGGGTTTCGATGCCCAGGCTGCCTTCCCCCATTTGCCCTTCGCCTCCATGGCGCGTGCAGATGCCTTGGTGGAGGTCTGGGGCGACGGTGATGTGACGCGCGTGTTTCGTGCGCCGGACGGCCAAGGCCTTATGACCTATCTGAGTTACTGATCCCATGACGCTGAAAGAAGACCTTGTCCGGGACCATGCAGGCCTGCAGGAGAACCGCCAGGCCCGGCGCTACTTTGCCAAGTTCGAAACGATCCTAAGCCACTTGCCGCGGGTCGCCGCTGAGATGGAGTTGCGGGGGCGCTTGACCCGGCAGGAGACGGATCTGCTGGGCGATTACCTGCTGCGTCTGAACGGGACGTTTCGCGCGCTCAGCCATAAGTATCTGATGACCGGGCGGGATACGGGCGTGTTCCTTGGGTCGCTGACCATGGACCGGTCGGCCAGTGGGTTCCCGGTGCTGCAGGAATTGCTGACAATGGCGTCCGATGCCGTGCAGGCCCCCTCGCATCTGGACCGTTTGCCGGAACCGCGCGCCCTGAAGGACGCGATGATTGCAAGGATCGTGGGCGAGCGTGTCATCCCCACCGATCTACAATATGCCATGTCCCAGCGGCTCTATTACCAGGAATTGGCCGCAGCACAGGTGTTTTGGCCCAAGAACGATGTGGGTCTTGCGCGTGTGCCCGGCGATGGGGAGGCCTATTTGCTGCACTGGGCGGTTTGGGACGGGCGGCGCAACTTGCCGGTGATCTGGTTGATGGAGGCACGGGACAGCGCGCGCAGACCTTTCGAGGGCGATGCCGTGCGGCGCGAACGGGCGTCGGCCCATCTGATGGCCCAGGCCCTGCCAGAGTTGAAATTGGTGACGGTGGCCAAAGGCTTCGACGCGGATTTCGACCATTTGCATCCCACGCGGCTGCGCCGTCTGACCGTGGGGCCGATGTATTCCAGCGCGTTCACGCGGCAGACCGAGGGGCTGGGTCAAGTCCTTGCCGCGGCCCGGGCGCCCGCGGGACAGGACTGGGCCTTGGCCTGGACCTTGGAGGAGTTGGATGCGGACCGCACGGAGACGGAGCGCAAGGGGTGGTTCGGATCGGTCGAGCGGACGGTGTTTGACCTGCGTGGCCCAGACGCCACCGATGCGGGTGCGACGCGGACCGAACGGGCCGCGATCTTGCCGGAACGGATTTACCAAGCGCTGGTAGAGACCCGCGCCCCGGGGTTTTCAGATGTGACGAAATATGTGGTCGGGGTCGATCGCCTTTGGCGGGTCGGGTGACCAAGGGAAGGATGACGACATGAGCCTGTCCGGCGACGCAATGGAACTGACCGAGGCGCAGATCACCGCCCATTATGACGCGGCCCTGCGGTTGCTGGACGGGTTCGATCACACGCCCCGCTTGGGCAAGCCGCGCGAGACGGCGCGGCCCGAGCGGTCGCCGGGCATTGGCACGCGGTCCCGGTTCCGGTCGACCACGCCGGGGCTGGTCACGCGGTCCACGGCGCGGGCCGCGGGCGTGCATCTGCGCGCGGCGGTGGAGGGGGAGGGCCTGATCAGCCCCACCCGGGCCCAGGCCTTGCAGGCGTTGCGCCGGGCCATCGCCATCGCCTTGGCGACAGGTGCGGCGTTCGAGGACCGGACGGGCCTGGACGCTTTGAAGGCCGAAAACTTGTCGGGTCGGGTCTCGGACGCGGACGGCTTTCGCGCGCTGCTTGAGGCAGAGGCTCTGGCCGTAGGCTTCACCTTCGCGAACACGCTGGCCTTTCTGATCGCCTCCCTGCGCGGGTCCGAAACACGGGAGGTGCCTGCCCCCGACGAGATCCTGACGGACAATGGGCAAGTGATGCTGGAAGGTCTGCTGTGGGAGTTGGACGACCGCCTGGACGGGATCGACGACGACGCCCCCCTGATCGCGACCCTCGCCGCGCAGGCCGAGCAGGTGATGGACCGTCTAGCCGACCGTGCCCGCACCTCCGCCCGCGCCGCAGATTTTGCCAATGTGTCCTACCGGGTGGAGGCCGATGGCCTGACCATCGCGGGTTTCACCCCGGCGACCGCGGCCAAGGGCAAACCGATCACCATGCAGTTCAAGAAACCCCATGAAGTGGTCGGCAACCACATCGCCAAGCATCAGGCGCTGAAGCTGTCGAAGATGTTGATGGCCTATGACTTTGAGCGGCAGCTGAACCCGTTTGCGGACCTGGGCGGGTTCATCTTCACCTTCATGGGCGACGGCGCGCCGGGCACCGGTAAGACGACCTTGATCCAAATGATGGCCGGGATGATCAATGGCTATTGCGAGGTGGCGGGCTATCCGTTCCGCTATGAGAACCTGAGCACCGAAAGCATCGACAGCTATCAGGGCAAGTCCGGCCAGAACGCCAAGGCCTTCATCAACGCGATCATTGACCCGCAGGTCATCGCCTTCGGCACCATCGACGACATCGACCAGCTTGCGGGCAAGCGCGGCGACCGTCAGGCCAGTGCGGGGCAGTTGGAAATCACGGAGATCGGAGA
>JBCBVM010000040.1:0-28460 GCA_039817645.1 Pseudomonadota bacterium
GGATACTCTGGGAAACTGTAGGCCCGGCCCTTGGTAAGGGAGAGGTCGAGAGTTCGATTCTCTCCAGCAGCACCATCATTTCCCGTCTTTTCGAAGTGCGTAACGCGTCCTCTCGCGTCACAGTCCCCGTCGGAATTCCTCGGACAGGTGTTGGGTGACCGCGCGGAGGGCGTCGCGGTGGGTGGCGCCGTCGGCGATGGACTTGGCATGGATGGCGCGTTGGCGGGTGGCGCTTGTGCCGTCGCGGGCGATGGTGCGGGCGCGGGCAAGGTCAGCGGTGCTTTTCAACGTCGCGGCATCTTCGGCGACAAGGCCCAGAAGGTCATCGACAAGGTCGGGCAGCGGGCGCAGCGTGCCGCGTGCGAAGTCGATCAGGCCCGCGCCGCCCGTGCCATAGCGTTGCGCCCGCCACCGGTTTTCATCCACCAGGAACCGATCATAGAGGCGCCAACTCTGATTGTCCCGGGAGAGACGCCAAAGCATACGGATCGTCGCCTGGGTCAACGCCGCCAGTGCCAACGTGTCATCAATGCGGGGGCACACGTCGCAGATGCGCGATTCCAGCGTTGGAAAGTTGTGGGACGGACGCAGGTCCCACCAGATCTTGGACGCGTCTTCGATCAGGTCCAGGTCCACCAACAGGTCCACGGATTTCTGCCAATCTTCCCACCCGTCCAATCGGGGTGGCAGGCCCGTCCGCGGCAGATTGTCGAACACCGTCAGGCGGTAGCTGGCGAGGCCCGTATCCTCCCCCTGCCAGAACGGAGAGGAGCCAGAAAGCGCCAAGAGATGGGGCAGGAAGTAGCTGAACTGATTGGCAAGATCGATGCGCGTGTCCTTGTCCTCTATGCCCACATGGACATGCATGCCGCAGATCAGCATCCGGCGCGCCACGCCTTTCAGGCTGCGCTCCAGATCACGACACCGGTCTTTGTCGGTAGGGGTCTGGTCCTTCCAGTCAGAGAATGGATGGCAAGAGGCCGCGATGGGCAAAAGGCCGTGATCGTCGGCCAGTTCGGCAATGGTGCGGCGCAGGTGGCTCAGATCTTGGCGGGCTTCGTGGATATCGGCACAGACGCCGGTCCCGACCTCGATCTGGCATTGCAGGAATTCCGGGCTCACTTGGTCGCCAAGACGGTCGCGGCAGGCGCGCATCAGGCTGTCCGGCGCCTCGGCCAAGTCGTGGGTTTCGGCATCGATCAGAAGATATTCTTCTTCGATGCCCATGGTGAAGGCGGGCTCTTTGCGCTGCATTCTGGTCCCCATGACACACGTCGGCCCCTGCTTAGCGTGGACGCGGGCAAATCGGAAACCGGTTTCCGACGGCGCATGGCAGGCAAAGAAAAAGGCGCAGGGGGTGTCCTGCGCCTTGGCTGTGTGGGATCGGACCGTCCGGTCAGATCAGGCGCACCTGCGTGCCAATGGGCGTCAGCGCAAACAATTCGGCGATCTTTTCATTGTAAAGACCGATGCAGCCAGAGGAAGACCGCCGCCCGATCTTGCGCGTGTCATGGGTGCCGTGGATCAAATAGGCCGGCCAGCCCAGATACATGGCGTGTGTGCCCAGCGGGTTTCCCGGACCTGCCGGCATGAACGAGGGCAGGGAGGGGTCGCGCGCGCGCATGTTCGCGGTCGGCGTCCAGGTGGGGCCCACCTTCTTGCGCACAATTTCGGTGTAGCCGCGCCGCGTCAGCGCGTCAGTCATGGGCACCGATGTGGGATAAAGGCGATAGGTGCTGCCATCCCCGCTCCAGAAATGGAGGGCGCGGGACGAGGTGTCGGCCACGATCGTCGCCTTGCCCAGCGTGCTGAAATGGTCGCGCCAGTCGATGCGCTGGAAGCTGGAGGTGTTGCGCCGCGTCTCCGTCGGCTGGGCCTCGCCCCCATATTGTTCATAGGTGCGGGTTTGGGCCCGCAGGACAGTCGGCATAGCCAAAGTCGCCGTTGCGCCCAGCAGAAGTGTGCGGCGGGTCGTCTTGGTCATCTCAGGATGCTCCTTTCCAACATTGCAAGGGATTTACCAAGCCTGTTGGGCGGCGGAAAGAGTATCTGTGATCACAACTTTGGGGGCGTGTTGCAAATGCCCCGGGCAAGGAAATCTCTCAACGGCGATGGAAAAGGCCGAAAAATGCCCGTGCCCGTGACACGCCGCGGCCCCAATCTGACGCCATGACCGGTTCAAACCTTTGATCAGGAGCAGATTATGGGACCTATTGCTGCAACGCTGTCGTGTTTGCGCCATCCCTTCAAATGGTCCGGGCGCGCGTTGCCAAGTGAATTTTGGTGGTTCACGCTGATGTTCTGGTTGGCAAGCTTTCTTGCAACTCTCCCGCCGATGATGCCCCTTGTCGCAGAAGTGCAGGTCTACATGGCCGCGGTGGAGCAGGCACAGGCCGAGGCCTATAAGAATTTCGGCGTCCCGATCATGCCGCCGGAGCCGGATTTTACGTTGGTCATGGCCCCGTTCCTCACGTATTTTACCGTTTTGATGATCCTATCGATCTGGCCCACGTTGTCCTTCTATGCGGTGTTGGTGCGCCGGTTGCACGACACGGGGCGCAGTGGGTGGTGGTACTGGATTTCCCTGGTGCCCTTTGTCGGGGGATTGATCCTTCTGATCCTGTTGATCATCCCCAGCGAGATCTACAAGAACACCTACGGGCCGCCCCCTGGCAAACCGGGGCCTGCGCCGGTCCCGCGCGGCTCGGACGTCCCGGTGGTGGAGCGGAACCCCTTCGACGACATTCGCGATGCCGATGGGCTAAGGGCGCTGCGCCAATCCCGCATGATGCAGTAACGGGCAGGCCCCCTCTAAAGCCGTTCGAAATACAGGCTCTCCCCATGGGGCTTGTAGGATCCGAACGGCGGGCAAAGGCGGAAGCCATGCCGCTGATAAAGCCGGTGTGCGGCGTCCAGCCCCACGCCCGTTTCCAACCGCAGGATCGGGCGCCCGTCCGCCGCTGCCGCCGCAATCAGCGTCTCCAACACCGCATCCGCGACACCCTGTCCGCGCGCGGCCGGATCGGTGAACATGGATTTCACCTCCGCATACCCGGCAAACAAGGCGATGGCGCCTGTCCCCACTGTCTGGTCCCCCAATGTCGCCGCAAAAAACCGGATATGGGGCGCGCAGAGGGCGTCGAGATCCAGGACGTGGCACGCATCTTTATGGAACATGGACCGCATCAACGCGTGTGACTGCGCAAGCAGGGCGGCGCAATCCGGGCTTGTGGGATCGGCCGGGGCAACCAAGATCATGCGGGCAGCGCGACGGCATCGAGGGCCGCCTCAATGGCGCGGCGGTCCAGACCCGTTTGCCCGATCACCACAAGCCGCGTCCCACGGGGATCCGTCCCCAAAAGACGGTCGAAATACTGGTCGACGCGCGGCCCCACCGCTTGGATGGTCAAACGCATGGGCTTGCCCTGGACGCTGGCAAACCCTTTCAACCGCAGGATACCATGGGCCCGCATGATGCTTGCGATTTGGGCCGCATAGTCGACGGGGTCGGATATTTCCGGCCCGTTCACGACAAAGCTCTCGAATGCCTCATGCCCGTGTTCATGGGTATGGTCCTCAGGGTGGTCCGCGCCGTCGTCCCCGTGATGGTGGTGATCGTGATGTACCTCGTGGCGGGCGGACAGGTCATCTTCCGCCCCCATATTGCGCCCAAGCACCACGTCCACCGGCAGCGCGCCCAATGTTGCCGGAACCACCTGGACACCATCGCGGGCCTCCCCGCGCAAGCGCGCGACAAGGGCATCCGTCCCATCCCCCAAAAGATCGGCCTTGTTCACCACGATCATGTCGGCGCATGCCACTTGATCGGCGTAAAGCTCACTCAGCGGGGTTTCATGGTCCAGCCCGTCATCCGCCGCCCGCTGCGCATCTACGGCGGCCACATTGGCGGCAAAGGTCCCCGCCGCCACGGCAGGGCCGTCCAACACGGTGATGACCCCGTCCACCGTGACTTTTGTCTTCAGCCCGGGCCAATTGAAGGCCCGCACCAAGGGTTGCGGCAGGGCCAGACCGGAGGTCTCGATCACGATATGATCGGGGGGCAGGTCCCGTGCCAAAAGCGCCTCCATGGTCGGAATGAAATCGTCTGCAACGGTGCAACAAATACAGCCATTGCTCAGCTCGACGACATCCTCCTCTGCACAGGCCTCGATGCCGCACCCTTTCAAAATGCCGCCATCCACGCCCAAATCTCCGAACTCGTTGATGATCAGGGCAATCCTCCGGCCGTCGGCATGGCGCAAGAGATGGCGGATGAGGGTGGTTTTCCCAGCCCCCAGAAATCCGGTGACAATCGTTGCAGGGATCTTCATGGCTATCCTCGAAATGGAAGGGGCGCGCATGGCGGCGCGCAAATATCAGGCACGGCGGACCTTTGGACCGGTCCCGGGCGCGCGCAGTGGCAGGCCCGTCCGTCCCAAACGGTCAGGTGATGTCAGAGATGCGGGCGGTACCCGCGGCGGCGCGGTCCAGGGGGGCGCGCGCCTTTTGCGCCCCACCGACCATGGGTCTGGTCACAAGGGCCCCCATGAATGTCGCCGCCACGACGCAGGCCAATGGGCCCTCGGGCCCCTCCAGGTTTGAGATGCATCACCGGTCTCCTTACGCCGTCCACCCGACAGCACGGTTTCATGTCCGCAAGGCTGGTCTCCTGGCTCGCGGGTCGTGGCACACCGTCGCCTTCCCGGGTGTCCCCAGTGGCTTCTGACGGGCGCTCACCGCTTACAGTCGCGGGGGCGGCTGCGGCCTCGGGCCCCGAATTGGGTCGCCCTCACCTCATTCCCATTTCATCCCCTCGGGCCTTTGACCAATCGGGGAACCTAGCGTGCTCGTCTTGCGCTCCACACGACCAGCGCGTCAAGCGCGAAACCATGGCTCTGTCATCTGGCCAGAAATACCTCCGGGGGGGACGATCTATGATCGTCGGGGGCAGCGCCCCCAAAACCGACCGCCAAACGCGATATCTTGTGGAAAACTCCGGCCCGTGGGCAATATGCGCCACGTCATCCCTTGACGCCCCGGGCGCGACACCGAAACACTGCCCCATGCGGTTTTCGCGCCTCAGATTGAACGGCTTCAAAAGCTTCGTGGACCCGACCGACCTTGTGATCGCCGACGGGCTCACGGGCGTGGTCGGCCCCAATGGCTGCGGCAAATCCAACCTGCTCGAGGCGCTCCGCTGGGTCATGGGCGAAAACCGCCCCACCGCCATGCGCGGCGGCGGGATGGAAGATGTCATCTTCGCCGGGGCCGCCTCTCGCCCCGCCCGCAACTTCGCCGAGGTGACCTTGGCCCTCGACAACAGCGCGCGCACCGCCCCCGCGGCCTTCAATGACACCGATGCGCTCGACGTGGTGCGCCGCATCACCCGGGATGCGGGCTCCGCCTACAAGCTCAGCGGCAAGGATGTGCGCGCGCGGGACGTCCAAATGCTCTTCGCCGACGCCTCCACCGGCGCCCATTCGCCCGCCCTTGTCCGCCAGGGCCAGATCAGCGAGTTGATCAACGCCAAGCCGCAAAGGCGCCGCCGCATCCTCGAAGAAGCGGCAGGCATCTCTGGGCTCTATCAGCGGCGGCACGAGGCGGAGCTCAAGCTCAACGCGACCGAAGGCAATTTGGCGCGGGTCGACGACGTGATCGAACAGTTGGCCACCCAATTGGCCAGCCTTGCCCGCCAGGCCCGCCAGGCCGCACGCTATCGCGACATCAACGAAGCGCTGCGCCAAGCCGAAGGGCTGCTGCTCTACCGCCGTTGGCGAGAGGCGGAAGAGGCGCGATTGCGGGCCGATGACGCGCTGCGCCTGCAAACCGGCGAGGCGGCCCAAGCCGAGCGCGCCGCCGTCAGCGCCGCAACCGCACGGGCCAAAGCCGAAGACGCCCTCCCGCCCCTGCGCGAAGAGGCGGCGATCGCGGGCGCCGTCTTCCAACGTCTTGAAGTCAGCCGGGACACCTTGGCCGAACGCGAAGCCGCCGCCTTGGCGAATATTGACCGCCTTGACGCGGCGCTCGCCCGCCTGGCCGCCGATGCGGAGAGGGAAACCGGCCTCAACGCCGACGCCCAATCCACCCTCGCGCGCCTTGCCGACGAAGACGCGCGCGTCCGGGCCGCCATGGATGGGCAGGAGGAGGCCGTGGCCGCCGCCCAGTCCCAGGCCCATGACGCCGCCCGTGTCCTGCAGGACAGGGAGGAGGAACTCTCCACCCTGACCGAAGACCTGGCCCGCCTGTCGGCCCGCCACCAATCCGTCACGCGCTTGGCCGAGGATGCGGAAAAACGCCTGGCCCGCGTCGCCGAGGCCCATGGCAAAGCCAAGGCGCAAATGGCCACGGACCGCGCCGCCTTGGCCGAAGCGGAAGCCGCGCAAGCCGAAGCCCAAGCGGACCTGACTCGTGCCCAAGACGCCGCCACCGGGGCCGAAACCGCGTTGACCAAGTCCGAGGCCGCGCGCGAACACGCCCAGGAGCAGGAGGGCGCCGCCCGGACCGAACGGGCCGAAGCCGATGGCGTCGTCGGAACCCTTAGCGCCGAAGTCAGTGCCCTCGCCAATCTGCTGAACCGGGACACGGGCGACGGGGACCCCCTGTTGGATCGGCTCAAAGTCGCAGAAGGCTATGAGGCGGCGTTGGGGGCCGCCCTCGGCGAGGATCTGCGCGCCAGCGAACTGACCGCCGCTGAGCCGGAGGAGGCGGGTTGGGCCATGCTCCCCGCATATGACGCGGCCCCGGACCTGCCCCAGGGTGCGACGCCCTTGGCCCCACAGATCAGGGCCCCCGACGTCCTGCGCCGCCGTCTGTCTCAAATCGGACTGGTCACACCAGATCAAGCACAGGACATGCAAGCGGCCCTCCACCCCGGTCAAGTCTTGGTCTCCGCCCAGGGCGATCTGTGGCGATGGGACGGGTTCCGCGCCACCGCCGAGGCCGCGCCGTCGTCGGCGGCCCTGCGCTTGCAACAGGTGAACCGGCTGGCCTCTCTCCGCCAAGACCTGGAGGAGGCGACACAACACGCCGAAGGGACCCGCGCCGCCCATGACGCCCTCAAGAAAGCGCTTGATGACGCGCGCTTGGCCGAAGTGACCGCCCGCAACGCCCGTCGCGACGCAGACCGCGCCGCCACCGAAGCGGGCCGCCGCCAGGCCCAAGCGGAAGGGGCCAAGGGCATCGCCGCGTCCCGGTTGGAAACGGCGCAAATGGCCATCAGTCGCCATGAGGCAGAGATGCTGGAGGCCCGCGAAGCCATGGCCGAGGCCGAAGCCGCCCGCCGGGACCTGGCCCCCCTGGACGCCGCCCGCGCCGCGCTGGAAACGATCCGCACAACGGTGGAGGCGGCGCGCATGGCCATGATGGCCCGACGCGCCCAAGCAGATGAGTTGCAGCGCGATGCCAAAGGCCGGGAAGGTCGCTTGGACGCCATTGCCAAGGAAGCCGCCTCTTGGCGCCGCCGTTTGGACACCGCAGCCGCGCAGTTGAAGGACCTGACCGACCGCCAGACGGCCACCCAGGTCGAACTGAACGACGCCCAGACCGCCCCCAAAGATCTCGCCGCCCAGCGGGCCGCGTTGGCCGACCAAATCGCCAAGGCCGACGCCCGACGCGCCACATCCGCCGATGCGCTGGCCGAAGGGGAAACCGCCCTGCGCGATGCGACCCTGGCCGAGCGGGAGGCCGAACGCGCCGCCGGTGAGGCCCGCGAAGCCCGCGCCCGCGCCGAGGCCCGCCATGATGCCGCCCGCGAAACCTTGGCCTATGCCGAGGAACGGATCAGCGAGGCCTGCGATTGCAGCCCGGCTGACCTGCTGGAGACGTTGCAAACCGACCCGGACCAGATGCCCCCGGCCGAGGCCATTGAGACCGATGTGAACCGCCTTAAGCGCCAGCGCGATGCCCTGGGTGCCGTCAACCTGCGGGCCGAAGAAGACGCCCGCGAGGTCCAGGAGGAGCATGACGCCCTGGTGACCGAAAAGGCCGATCTGGAGCAGGCCGTGTCCGAGTTGCGCGCCGGGATCGCATCGCTGAACAAAGAAGGGCGCCAACGTCTGCTGGATGCGTTCGAGACCGTGAATCGCAACTTCTCCATGTTGTTCAAGCATCTGTTCCAGGGGGGCGAGGCACGGTTGGAATTGGTCGAAAGCGACGACCCGCTCGAAGCCGGGTTGGAGATCATGTGCCAGCCACCGGGCAAAAAGCTCTCGACGCTCAGCTTGCTGTCTGGCGGCGAACAGACATTGACCGC
Source organism: Pseudomonadota bacterium (assembly GCA_039817645.1). GTDB lineage: Bacteria > Pseudomonadota > Alphaproteobacteria > Rhodobacterales > Rhodobacteraceae > Jannaschia. The sequence goes on from JBCBVM010000040.1 coordinate 8,252, forward strand.
CCTGGCCCTGATCTTTGCGGTGTTCCTCGCCAACCCCGCGCCGATCTGCGTGCTGGACGAGGTGGACGCGCCCTTGGACGACGCCAACGTGACCCGGTTCTGCGACATGCTTGATGAGATGACGCGCCGGACGGACACGCGCTTTTTGATCATCACCCACCATGCTGTCACCATGTCCCGGATGGACCGCCTATTCGGCGTGACCATGGTCGAACAGGGGGTCAGCCAACTGGTCAGTGTCGATCTCAAGAAGGCAGAGGCCCTCGTCGCATAGGGGGGCAAAGAAAAACAATGGCTTGTCGGTCATTGTTCATGTTTCCCCTGTCGGTCTCCTCAGAAGATCAGACCCAGCACCGCCACGAGCAGCAGGCAAGCGCCCCAAGTGCGCCAGAGAATGGAAACCGTGTCGTCCACATCGGCCACACGCGCCTCCTCGCGCCCCATGGGGTTGATCCAGTGGCCTTCGACCTGGGTATCGCCATAGGTCCGCGGCCCACCCAAGCGCAAACCCAGCAGCGGGGCGATGGCCGCTTCGGGCCAGCCCGCATTGGGCGACGCATGTTGGCGGGCATCGTTGGGAATGCGCGGCCAGAGCGACAGGGCCAAGTGGCTGGCGATCATCAAAAGGGCCGTGACGCGCGCCGGGATCCAGTTCATCACATCATCCAACCGCGCCGCGGCCCACCCGAACTGCCGATAGCGGGGGGTTTTGTAGCCGATCATGCTGTCTGCCGTGTTGACCGCCTTGTAGACCAGCATACCGGGCAATCCGCCGACCAAAAACCAAAAGGCCGGGGCCACGACCCCATCCGACAGGTTCTCTGCCGCGCTTTCGATGGCGGCCCGGGCCACCCCGCTTTCGGTCAGGCGGGCCGTGTCTCGCCCAACGATCATCGCCACCGCCGCGCGCCCTTCGGCCACGCCTTGCCTCAGGCCCTGGGCCACCGCGCGCACATGGTCCACAAGGCTGCGCTGCGCCAGCAGGATCGCCGCACCCAGCATTTCCAACAGGCCGAAATCGGGGACAACTTGGATGATCTTGCCCAACAGCCAACTGGCCGCCACCAGGATGGCCACCGCCAACGCCCCGCGCGCCTTGCGCCATTGGCCGTCATTGAGTGTCTCATCCAAGATCTCGATGGCATTGCCCATGACCACGGCCGGGTGGGGGACGCGCTGCCAGATCTTCTCCGGCTCCCCAAAGATCGCGTCGAGGATCATGGCAAACGCAAGGATCATTGCCGCTCTCCGAAGGATGTCAGGGCCGCTTCAACGCGGTCCCATTGGTCGGGGGCAGGCAAGCCGATCCGCATCCATGTTTGTGAATAGGGAAACACGCGCACAAGTATGCGGTGCTGCGCCAAATGCGCAAACAGCGCGTCGCGCACGGCCTGGGATCGAAGGCCGTATAGCCGGAACAGCGATGTGCCAAGGACGTCGCCCCGGTGGCGCGGGACCATGGCGTCCAATCGCGCGGCGTCGGCCCTCAGCCGCGTGCGGGTCTGCGCGGCCCACGCGTCATCTGCCAAGGCCCGCGCCCCAATCTCCAACGCGGGCCCGCCAACGGGCCAGGGGCCAAGCGCCTCTGCCATGGGGGCCAAAACCTTGGGTGCCCCGATGAGAAAACCCAGGCGCAGCCCGGCCAACCCCCAGAATTTTCCGAAACTCTTGACCACAAGGACCGGTTTGGCCGCCGTCAGGTGAACATGGCTGTCCTTTGGGGTCGGGTCGCAAAAGCTCTCATCATAGATCACCCTCAAATCGGCCTGCGGCGGGTCGTCCCTGTCCAAAGGGTAGGTTGGGGCCAGCGCGCCATCCGGGTTGTTCGGATGCACCCAGATTTCCAGGCTGCGCGTCGGATCATCTTGCGCCACATGCCACCCGTGGTGGCGAAACGCAGCGCCCCATTCGTTGTAGGTTTGCGTCTGGACCCTGCAGGACCGGGGCCCACCCAAGACCTGCGGCAAGCGTGCGATCAGGCTGGACGCGCCGGGGGCGGCCAAGATGCCCGCCCCATCTGGCACATTCCAAAACCGGCGTGCCGCAGCCAGCAGCCGGTCCATGGCGCCCTGGTCGGGCAGGGCCGTCCACGCGTCGGTGTCGATGGGCCCAACGGGGTAGGGGACGGGGTTGATCCCGGTGGACAGGTCAATCCAATCGGCGCGGCACCCGCCGTAGCGCGCGCAGGCCGCATCCAGCCCGCCCCCATGGTCCCGCGGGTCGGTCATTCCCCCAGCGGCGGATGGCGGGTCACGAAATGGCCCTTGATCTCTGGCGGCCATTCCCGAAACGGGACCACGCCCGTTTCGACGGCGGCATGTTTGATGGCATATTCCACGATCCCCGATGCAGCCGCTGCGGTGGGGTCAAAACGGCCCAGCGTATAAGCCATCTTGCCCGGGCTTTGCAGGGTGACATTGCACGCGTTGGCGCAGCCCATCAGACAGGAATGGCGCCGCGTCACCACATCCGCCCGGCCTTCCGCGGCCGCCTCGATCAGCGCGGCCAACGCTTCGCCATCCGTGACGCCCGAGGACGCGTCCCAGTCTTCGTGCTTGCACGTGTCACAGATCGTAATGGTCGTGGTCATTTTTTGGGAAATCCTTCGGGTTGGTGCGCTGCGATACAGACCTTTGCCAGACTAAGGCAGGAAGGTGCGGCGGAGGGTGATGACGTAGCGGAAACCTGCCGATCTAAATCCCGTGCACACCCTCGTTAACCACTCGTTAACCAGCAGACTGGAAAACCAGGTGCAAGTGGGACGGGCCAAAAAAGAAGGAGGGAAAAAATGCGCGCCAATGAACCAATTGTCCTATGTGTTGGCTTCTCACTTCCGCGGCAAGTTTCGCGGATCGAAGGGGTCACACGCGACCCGTTTCGTGCCGAAATCGCCGATAGCCAAGCTCAGGCTGTGGCGATGATGTTTGAGTTGTCTCCCACCGTGGTCCTCATCGACCTCGGTCTGGAAGACGGCTCGCCCCTCGCAGTGGCGGATTTTGCCAGCTATCGCCACCCGGATGCGAGGGTGATTTTCCTGAACGGGGCCGGCATGTTTGCCGATGGGTCAATCTTTGCCCATGCCCCCAATGCCCATGCCCACATCCCCATGGGCATGTCCGAACCTGACGTGATGGCCCTGGTGGCGCACCATGCGACGGTGGGCCGCCGACCCAACTGACCCAGCGGGTTTTCGGGCGAAACGACACATTCTGTCAGACCGGAACGCCGCGGCCGTTAGGCTGCGGCGTGGCCCGTGTGACCGCCCCGTCCGTGGGGCGCGTTCCAGTCGATGTCCGGATTGATGGGCACGATCCTGTGGGGGTTAATGCTTTCGTGGCTAGAGTGGTAATGGCGCACGATATGGGCCATGCCCACGGTGTCGTCGATGCCGGGCATTTGGTACAACTCCCGCGTGAACGCCCACAGGTTGGGGTAGTCGATCAGCCGCTTTCGGTTGCACTTGAAATGCAAGTGATAGACCGGATCGAACCGCACCAGGGTCGTGAACAGACGCCAATCGGCTTCTGTCACTATGTCGCCCGCCAGGTAACGGCGCGTTCCCAAAAGGTCTTCCAACCAGTCCAGCGCGTCGAACAAGGCGGTCACCGCCGCGTCATAGGCCGATTGCGTCGTGGCAAAGCCCGACCTGTAGACGCCATTGTTCACATCCGCATAGACCCGTTTGTTGATCCGGTCGATCTCCTCCCGCAGGGACATCGGGTAATAATCCTGCCTGCTCCCGGTCAGATCGTTGAACGCCGAATTGAACATGCGAATGATCTCGGCACTTTCGTTCGACACGATGGTGCCCGTGTGCGTATCCCACAGAACCGGCACGGTGACCCGGCCCGACACATCCGGTTTGGCGCGGGTATAGATGTCGCGCATGAAGGGCAGGCCGAACAGCCGGTCCCCCGTTGCGCCATCGGCGTCGGTCTCAAACGTCCAGCCATCCGACAACATGTCCGGATGCACGACGGACACATCAATAAGGCCCTCCAACCCTTTGAGTTTGCGAAAGATCAGGGTCCGATGCGCCCAGGGGCACGCCAGAGAGACATAGAGGTGATACCGCCCCGCTTCGGCCTTGAACCCGCCGGCACCGGACGGGCCCGCCGCCCCATCCGCCGTCACCCAATTGCGGAACCCCGCCGTGGACCGGACAAAAGCCCCGCCCGAGGATTTGGTGTCATACCAAGTGTCGTGCCACGTACCGTTAACCAATTGTCCCATGGGCGCCTCCTTTTTTGGCAACCTGACCCGGTCACAGCGGGCCATAAACAGGTGCCCTCGCGCAGGGGCTGCGCGGCAATGAACAGGCGCTTGACCTGAACCAAGGTACAGGTGCCAGTTTGGCGAAATGACCCCGATCCGACGACTCATCACAGCGGCAGGCTTGACCAATCTGGGCGATGGGATCGCCGTTCTGGCCTGGGCTTGGGCGGCGTCGCTGCTGACCCGTGATGCGGTTTGGGTGGCCATGGTTCCCGTGGCCGTGCGCCTGCCATGGGTGCTGGGCGCCTTGCCTGCCGGGGTTTTGGCGGACCGGATGGACCGCCGCGTCCTTGTGTTAGGGGCCGACATTGTGCGGGCCCTGGCCTTCGCGCTTGTGGCGGCCATCCTTTGGCAGACCGTCCCGCCCGACACTCCGCAGACCGATGGCGCGCCACCGCTCCTCTGGGCGCTGCTCGGCTCCGCATTGCTGGTGGGCGCCGCCGAAGTGGTCCGGGACAGTGCGGCTGCCGCGCTCCTCCCGCTGCTGGTGCCCGTCGCGGAGTTGGAACGCGCCAATGGCCGTCTGTGGTCGGCGGAACTGGTGGGCAACGCATTGGCCGGACCGGCCGTGGGCGCGGTGCTTATCGGTCTGGCCCTGGCCGCACCTTTCGCCGCGGCAGCGGGGCTCTATCTCTCTGGTGCGCTGCTGATGTTGGGCCTGCAAGCCGCCCGCCAGGTCCGCGGGCCCCAACGCGCCATGGGCGCCGCCTTGGCCGAAGGGATCGCCTTTCTGAAGGCAGAGCCGTTCTTGCGGCAATTGGTCTGGATCACGGGCGCCTGGAACCTGTTCGCCGATATGGCGCTGATTGCGCTGGTCCTCCATGCCCAGGAAAATCTGGGCCTGTCCGCGCCGGCCTATGGGTTGATCCTGGCGGCGGGTGCGGTGGGGGGCGTCGCGGGGGGCTTTGCCGGGTCCCTGGCCGTCCGGCGCATCGGGCCGGGGCGAACGGCGCAGATCGGGTCCGTCTTGGGCATCCCGTGTTTCCTGGTGGCGGCCTTTGTGCCCAATGCCATCGTGCTTGCCCTGGCCCTGGCGGTGTTCGAATTCTCGGGCCTTCTGTGGAACACCGTCTCCACCGCGTTCCGGCAGCGGCGGGTGCCAGACCCCCTTCGCGGACGGGTGCATGGGATTTACCGCCTCGTTTCGTTCGCGGCGATGCCTTTGGGGATGGTGCTGTCGGGTCTGTTGGTGGAAGGGGCGGGTCTGGTTTTGCCCCGCCACCAAGCCCTGATCGTGCCCTTCGTCGTGGCGGCACTGGGACTGGTCGGCCTCAACCTGCTGGTCTGGTCCCGGATCGGGCGCGGCTTTGGCGGACGGGGCCCAAGCCCCGCCCCCGATGGCTAAAGCTACTCCATCACCGGAATGGAAAACTCCCCGCCTTCCTTGATGCCCGACGGCCAGCGCGCGGTCACCGTCTTGGTGCGGGTGTAGAATTTGAAGGCATCTGGGCCGTGCTGGTTGAGGTCGCCAAACATGCTTTTCTTCCAGCCGCCAAACGTGTGGTACGCCAAAGGCACGGGGATCGGGACATTCACCCCGACCATGCCCACATTCACACGCTTGGCAAAATCGCGGGCGGTGTCCCCGTCACGGGTGAAGATCGCGGTGCCGTTTCCGTAGTCATGGTCCATGGCCAGGCCAAGCGCCTCTTCATAGCTTTGCGCCCGCACGGTGGACAGGACCGGGCCGAAAATCTCTTTCTGATAGATCTCCATGTCCTTGGTCACCCGGTCGAACAGATGGGCGCCCACAAAGAACCCATCCTCATAGCCCTGCAATTTGAAGTCGCGGCCATCGACCACCAATTCCGCACCCTGGTCGATGCCGGTCTGGATCAGCCGGTGGATGTTTTCTTTCGCCGCCCCTGTGACGACGGGACCAAAATCCACATCATCGCCAGAGGTATAGGGCCCGACCTTCAAGCTCTCGATCCGCGGCACCAGCTTTTCGATCAGGCGATCCGCAGTATCGTCGCCCACGGGCACGGCCACCGAAATCGCCATGCAACGTTCGCCCGCCGCGCCGTAACCGGCGCCAACCAACGCGTCCGCGGCCTGGTCCATATCGGCGTCGGGCATGATGATCATGTGGTTCTTGGCGCCGCCAAAGCATTGCACCCGTTTGCCGTGGGCGCAGCCTTTCTCATAGATATAGGCCGCAATGGGGGTGGAGCCGACGAAGCCAACGCTTTGGATTGTCTCATTTTCCAAGATCGCATCCACGGCGTCCTTGTCGCCGTTCACCACTTGCAGAATGCCTTTGGGCAGGCCCGCCTCTTCCAGCAAGGCGGCCAGCATCATCGGCACGCTTGGGTCCCGTTCCGACGGTTTCAGGATGAACGCATTCCCGCAGGCGATGGCGGGCGCGAACATCCACATGGGGATCATGGCCGGGAAGTTGAACGGCGTGATACCCGCCGTCACGCCCAGGGCTTGGCGCATGGAATACATGTCGATGCCGGGGCCCGCGCTGTCGGTGAACTCCCCCTTCAGGTGATGCGGCGCGCCAATGCAGAACTCCACCACCTCCAGGCCACGCACCACATCGCCCTTGGCGTCCGGCAGGGTCTTGCCGTGTTCGCGTGACAATGCCTCGGCCAGCTTGTCCATGTCGCGGTTCAGGAGGTCCACGAACTTCATCAGCACCCGCGCGCGACGCTGGGGGTTGGTCGCTTCCCAGGCCGGTTGGGCGGCGGCGGCGATCTCCACGGCGCGGTCGATCTCGCCGCGGGAGGCAAGCGCCAGTTTCGCCTGCACCTCTCCGGTGGCGGGGTTAAACACATCCGTCGTCCGCCCTGAGGTCCCCGCCGTCGCGGCGCCATCGATCCAATGTCCGATCTGTGTCATCTGAAATCTCCCTCGGTTGGGGCGCAGAATAGGGCCCTTGGCCTTGCAGGTGTAGGGGGGATCGGGCAGGTGATCCTTGCAAAATTGCAAGGTGAGGGGGCCGATGGACTGGGAAGACATGCGCATTTTCCTCTATGTGGCCCGTGCCGGGTCCCTCGCGCTTGCCGCGCCGGGGCTGCGGCTGGACCCGGCCACGCTCAGCCGTCGAGTGGCGCGGCTAGAGGCGCAGGCGGGCGTGTCGCTGTTTCTGAAATCACAGCGCGGCTATGCCCTGACCGAGGCCGGGCACCGCCTGTTGCCCCATGCGGAGGCTATGGAGGATGTGGCGCGGTCCGGGGCGGCGGCCCTGGCCGGGGCGGAGGCGTTGCGCGGGCGCGTGCGCATTGGTGCCCCCGACGGCGTGGCGAACCACGTGCTTCCCCAAGTGCTGACGGCGTTGCGCCGGACCCATGGCGCCCTCGACCTGGAGATTGTGGCCCTGCCGCGTGTCTTCGATCTGTCCCGGAGAGAGGCGGATCTGGCAGTCACCGTCTCGGCGCCCAAGACGGGGCGGTTGATGGTGCGCAAGCTGTGCGATTACGGCCTCAGCTTGGCGGCGCACCGGGACTATCTGGCCACCCGCCCGCCCATTGCGCGGCCGGCGGATCTGAAGGACCACGATATCGTGGGCTACATCCCGGACATGATTTTCGACGCGGATTTGGACTATCTCGGCGAAGTCGGGATGGGCGCGCCGGGCCTTGCCTCGAACTCGGCATCGGTCCAATTGGGGTTGATCCGCGCGGGTGGCGGGTTGGGGGTGATCCACGATTTCATGCTGGCGGGGGCGCCGGATCTGGTCCGTGTCTTGCCGGACGCAATACGCCTGCGCCGGGCCTTCCACCTGAGCCGCCACCGCGATGCAGGGGGGGCGTTGCTGATGGACGTGGCGGATGTGCTGGCCGACGGGATTCGCGCAGAAATCGCGCGCCTAGAAGGGCTTGCGGGCTGATGCGGCGTCGGCGACCCGAATGGGATGTCCAGAACGGCGCATCCGTCAAGCCTTTGGTTTCAAACGGAATGTTTCGCATGCGAAACGCCCCGGCACGGCGGGCTCAGCGGCTTAGGGCGGCACGGGCGGCATGGACCAGCACAGCCGCGCCCGGGCCGATCAGATCATCGTCGAAGTCATAGTCGGGGTTGTGCAGGGCCGGACCGGGGCCCGCGCCCAACAGCAGCATCGCGGCACGGCAATCATGGCCAAACCGGCCGAAATCTTCGGACGCGCGCAGAGGCAGGCCCGGCACCGTGACCAGGCCCACCGCGTCACTGGCCCCCTGCAGAAGGGCCGCGGCGTGGGGGTCGTTCACCCCGGCCAGGAAGCGGTCCGCCTCCGCCACGGTCAGCGTCAGGCCATGGGCCCGCGCCGTGTCCTCCGCGCTGGCCCGCGCGTCGCCGATCAGCGCGCTGAGCGTGGCGTCAGACGCGGTGCGACACGTGGCGAAGACGGTGCCTTGTCCTGGGGCGATGCCAAAGGTCGGACGGCCCAGTTGGGCATGGGTCACGGTCACCAACCGGAAGTCGGGCGCCGGGAACGCGCCTTGCGACAAGGCTGGCAAACCCGTCAGCAACGACGCCATGGCGGCGCCGGGTGAGATGCCGGTTTCGGGCGCGCAGGCATGGGCCTCCACCCCCGCGAAGGCCAGCGTCAACCCAACCGAGGGGGCAGAGGACAGGCCGACCGGCACATGGGCCGTGCCCTTTTTGATGTCTGGCATGTTGTGCAGCGCGAAGGCCCAATCGGGCGCCAGGGCGGCGAAGGCCGGATCGTCGCAGACGGCGATGGCGCCGGTCCCGTCCTCTTCGGCCGGTTGGAACATCAACACTACCCGCCCGCGCGCAGGGCGCCGCCGCAACAGCATCCGTCCGGCGCCCAGGACCGTGGCCATATGCCCGTCATGGCCGCACAGATGGGCGCGGCCCGACACCACGCTGTGATGCGCCGACGTTCCCGTTTCCTGGATCGGCAGCGCGTCCAACTCACAGCGCAGCAGCACCGTGGGCCCCGGGACGCCGGATGCGATGACCGCTGCGACGCCATGGCCGCCAAGGCCCGTTACAATCTGATCCACGCCCATGGCGGACAGCGTGTCGGCAATGCGGTGCGCGGTCGCTTCCTCTTGGCCCGACACCTCCGGGTGGCGGTGAAGGTCGTGGCGCAGGGCCACAAGGGCGGTCAGGTCAGTGGGGCGCAATCGATCCATGGTCGCCGTCATTGCCCAAACACCCGCGAAAGTCACGAAAGCTTGACACATGGCCCCCCCGCCAGCCACGCTGAGCCACACCATATCAGCGCGGAGGGTCCCAATGTTTGTGACGCAAATCCTGGCCGGAAAGGCCACGCAAGGGGTTTTGACCATTGACCCGAAGGCCTCGATCTCGGACGCGGTGGCGGAATTGGCCGCCCGGCGCATCGGCGCCTTGATCGTCAGCGCAGATGGCAAAACCGCCCAGGGCATCCTGTCGGAACGGGACATCGTGGGCCAATTGGGCCAGCAGGGGGCATCGACGCTGGGCAAAACGGTCTCGGCCCTGATGACCAGCGATGTGAAAACCTGCGCCCCCGGCGATCAGGCACAATCCGTGCTGGAGCGTATGACCGAAGGGCGGTTCCGCCACATGCCGGTGGTCGAAGATGGGATCCTGATCGGCTTGATCTCCCTCGGGGATGTGGTGAAGGCGCGCTTGAAAGAGGTCAGCATGGAAAAGGACGCGTTGGAGTCGATGATCTCTGGCTTTTGACCGCTAAGGATCGCGGTCGTCGAAATCCAAGGACACGTTGTATTTGCGCCGGAACCGTTCCCAGAACGGCAGTTCCAGTGCCATGAACGTGACCAGTTGGAACACCCACCAGGGCGCATCAAAGAAGATCAGCGAAAAGCCCAGGCCCTTGCCCGCGTAAAGAAGGCCGCCCACAACCAGCCCCGCCACGCTGATGATCAGGTCGTAGCGCAGGATCACCGTGATGCGTTTGTTCGTCAGGCCGGGATAAACCCAGAGATACGCGAACAGCAGGAAAACCACGTTGATCAGCAGAAGGGTCAGCTCGGGCGTCATGGCACCAGCCTATCAGTTGGTGGGCGCGCGGTCATGGGGTCTTTAACGGCGGTGGGCCCGCCACGGCAGGCGGATGGTGGCAAGTCCTTGATTTGGCGGAAACACCGTGGCACCCAAAGGCAAACGACCCGACGGAGCCTGCCATGCGCACTGCCCTCTACCCCGGCACATTCGACCCGATCACGCGCGGGCATATCGACATCATCAAGCGGGCCTGCACGCTGGTCGACCGCCTTGTGATCGGCGTGGCGATCAACCGCGATAAGGGGCCGCTCTTCTCGCTGGAGGAGCGGGTGGCCATGGTCGAGGCGGAGGCCGCGCATTGGTCAGACAAGACAGGGACACAGATCGTAGCCCATCCGTTTGAGAACCTTCTGATCGATTGCGCGCGCGATGTGGGCGCCCAGATGATTGTCCGCGGCCTGCGTGCGGTGGCCGATTTCGAGTATGAGTTTCAGATGGTTGGCATGAACCGCGTGCTGGATGACAGCATCGAGACGGTGTTTCTGATGGCCGAAGCCGAACACCAGGCCATCGCATCCAAACTGGTTAAGGAAATCGCCCGCCTTGGCGGCGATGTCAGCAGTTTTGTCACCCCGCCCGTGAACACGGCCCTGCGAGAGCGGTTCAGCGCCCCGTCAGACTGACGCCTTCCCATACCGCTGGCAGACGGGTCGGTGATGTCAGGCGCAGCCCATGCGCGCCAGGACAGTTTCCAATTCCGGCGCGCGCGGGTCCCCGGCCTCAAGCGCGAAGACCCAGGCATGGGTCAGGTAGAACGCCTTGGCGGTTCCCACGGCGCATTGCGCGGCTTGCCCATAGAGGGTGATCAGGGCCGCGCGATCGTCTTCGGCATGGGCGCGCAGCAGGGCGGCGTCCAGGTCCCTCATGCGCCCAAAGCGCGGGCGATCCAGTCGTGGAAACGGTGGGTCGGGCCGTCCATGGCAGGTGAAAACCGTCCGCCGTCAAATCCCGGCGCGGCACGGCCCCGTTGCATGCCTTCGACAACGAAAACATCCTCTTCGAACACCTCCCGCCATTGGGCGGTGTTTCGGTCCGCCAGGGCCGGGTCCACATCTGCGGTGGCGTAGTAGAGATGCACATGCTCGGATGTGTGCCCATGGCCGTCGGGCATCAGAAGGATGGCATAGGCATGGTCGCGGTGAACGCCCATCAGGACGTTGGGATAGATCGCCAGATACTCTGCCGCGGTCTCCCATTCCTCTGACAAACCCTCAAAATCTGGGAAGATTGCGGCGCCGTCGGTCAATTGTCGGTAGACGCGGGTGCCTTGGCCGGAATGGCCCTCATCCTCGATATGGTAATGGTCTTCGAGCCGGGAATAGCTGTTAAGGCCGGGGTGGACCCAGGGGAGGTGATAGCTTTCGCAGTAATTCTCGACCGCCAATTTCCAGTTGCACGCCACGTCCAGCGTAAAGGACCGTCCATCATGGTGAAGGGGCTGTTCGAATGCGCGCCAACGGGCGATGGCGGCACGGTGGACGTCTGCGAAAGGGGGTGCGGTGCCGTCGAGGTTGACGAACACGACGTCGCGCCAAATGTGGCTGCGCACCTCGATCAGGCCAAGTGTTCTCCGGTCCAGGCGCGCATCGGCGTTTTGCCCCGGGCCGCCCACATGGGGTGTGGCGACCAGTTTGCCTTGGGTCGAGTAACACCAGGAATGGTAGGGGCAGCGGATGGCGCCTTCGATGCGCGTGGGCTCTGCCACCAGGATCATGCCGCGATGGCGGCAGACGTTCTGGAAGACGCGCACTGTGCCTTCCCGATCCCGCAGCAGCAGAAGGGGGACCCCCGCCAAGTCCACGGGCACGGCGTCGCCGGGGATGGGCACCTGGGCGGCGACGGCAAGACCGGCCCAGCCCCCGTGGAGGACGGCGCGCGCCTCGGCCGTGTAGGTGTCGGGGTCTGTGTAATGGCTGTTGGGCAGGCCGTTGGCAAGGTCGATGGGCTGGCGAACGGCGGCAAGCGTTTCCAAGTCTTTCATCGGATCCTCCACTGCGGTGTCTTTGGCAGGGTGGAAGATGCGCGGCTTTGGGTCTGTCACAGAACCGACACCGCCCTGGCCCGGGGGCGACCTGGGGACCCGCGGGAGTGTTCCCGCAAAATAAGGGAAATCGGGCTATTCTCGCCCGCGATGGACCCTGCGGCAGCCTTTCGGTCCACGGGGTCTATGCCGATGGGGGCCACCACCATGATGGACCATCCCAGACAGGGACAACTGACACCCAAGGCAATCGCTGCTCCATTGATGTGGTGCCCGATGCGGATCCGATACTTTGACGGCGGGCAGCAGCCGGGCCCTATCCCCCGCGGGCCAGGGCGGCGACGCCGGTGCGGGCCATTTCCACCAGGCCGATGGGGCGCATGAGGTCGGCGAAGGCGTCGATCTTGCCAACATCGCCAGTGATCTCGAACACGAAACTGTCCAGGGTCGAATCCACCACATTGGCGCGGAAAATCTCGGCCAAGCGCAGGGCTTCGATCCGGTGGTCGCCTTTGCCCTGGACTTTGAACAGGGCCAGTTCCCGTTCCACCGGTTTGCCCTCGACCGTCAGATCGTGGACGTCATGGACCGGAACGATGCGGCCAAGCTGTGCTTTGATCTGTTCGATCACTTGGGGCGTGCCAGTGGTGACGACGGTGATGCGGCTGAGTTTGCCCTCATGCTCCACCTCGGCGACGGTCAGACTTTCGATGTTGTAGCCCCGGCCTGAAAATAGGCCGATGACGCGGGCCAGCACGCCCGCTTCGTTGTCCACCAGGACGGCCAAGGTATGGCGTTCTTGGACGTCCGAGAAGGTCGGACGAAGGTTGTAGGCGGAATGGCTGCTGGAGCCTTTCTTGAGTTTAAGCGCGGACATCGAAATCTCCTGGGAAGGGCGGCGGGCCGCCTGGACTGAGCGAAAAGGGGCCGAGCGCAGGCGCGTCGGCAGAATTCAGAGCGCGGGGTGGGCAGCCCCTCGCCGAGGGACAGCAAGGCCGCGCGTATTTTGGTAGGGGCGCATCGTGGCCCTGGCAGGACCGGTGCGCACAGCCTTTGTTGAGCGAAGACGTCGCGCATCCCGTGCGGCCCCCATCGGAGAGCAGACGATGAGACAGATGACGATCCTGGCAGTGTTCGCGTGCAGCACCGGCATGGCCCTGGCCACTGGCGCCGACACGTGGGACACGGATGGCGATAGCGCCTTGAGCGTGGATGAGTTCCGCACGGGCTTTGCCACCCTTGGCGCGCTGGAGGGGTTCGATGCCGATGGCAATGGGCTGCTCAACGAGGCGGAATGGACGCCAGTCCTGGGCCAGATCGGGCCCTTCGTGAACATGGACCTGAACGCCGATGGCGGCGTCGATGCCGACGAATTCACCGCGATCCTGTTCAGCCGCTATGACACTGACGGGTCCGCGGCCCTGGACGAGGTGGAACAGGCGCTGATCGAAAGCGATCTGAGCGCCGGAGGGTTGTTGGCCAACTGAGCGGCGCCGCGCCCGCCTCGCATCGCCGTCTTTGCCCAGATGCCGCATGGGTGTTCCCGTAGCATCCCACCTGTGCCGCTTGATCCAAAGACGTTTGGGCGCGCGCTGCCCCTTGGCCAACATACCCCACCCGCGCCCCGGCGTGTGTCCTCCCCGTACCGGGGCGTGGGTGGGGGTTCTATTGCACGGCCTCGCCTTGGTCATCATGTCGGCCTACCGCCTGAGTTTCGGGACTGGCCTCACACCAACACCGACCCCTTGGCATCGATCACACCCTGGGTTTCGGCTTCGCCCAGCAGCATCTCGTTATGGGCCTTGCCCGACGGGATCATGGGGAAGCAGTTTTCGTGCTTGGTCACCAGGCAGTCAAAGATCACCGGACCGTCATGGTCCAGCATCTCCATGATGGCGTCGTCCAGATCATCGGCGTCCTTGCACAGAATGCCCTTGGCGCCGAACGCCTCGGCCAGCTTCACGAAATCGGGCAGGGCTTCCGACCAGGAGGAACTGTAGCGTTCGCCATGCAGGAGTTCCTGCCACTGGCGGACCATGCCCAAACGCTCATTGTTGAGGATGAATTGCTTCACGGGCAGGCGGTACTGCACCATCGTGCCCATTTCCTGCATGTTCATCAGCCACGACGCCTCGCCGGCGACGTTGATGACAAGCCCATCGGGATGGGCCACCTGCACGCCCATGGCCGCCGGTTGGCCGTACCCCATGGTGCCCAAGCCGCCCGAAGTCATCCAGCGGTTCGGGCCCTCAAACCCCATATATTGCGCGGCCCACATCTGATGCTGGCCCACTTCGGTGCAGATATAGCGGTTGGGGTGGTCCTTGGTCAGGGCCTCCAGCCGGGCAACGGCGTGCTGGGGCCGAATTTCCTTTCCGGTCTGGGTGAAGGCCAGGCAATCGACGCTGCGCCACTGTTCGATCTGGGCCCACCATTTCTGCAAGGCAGGTTTGTTGACCTTGCGCCCGCGCGATTTCCACACCCGCAGGGCATCTTCCAGGACATGCCCGACATCGCCCAGGATCGGCACATCGGCCTTCACCACCTTGTTGATGGACGATGGGTCGATGTCGATATGCACCTTGGTTGATTTGGGCGAGAACGCATCCAGCCGTCCGGTGATCCGGTCGTCGAAGCGGGCGCCGATATTGATCATCAGATCGCAATCATGCATGGCCATGTTCGCCTCATAGAGGCCGTGCATCCCCAGCATCCCCATCCAGTGTTGACCGGACGCAGGGTAGGCGCCCAGACCCATCAACGTCGAGGTGATGGGAAAGCCCGTCGCTTCGACCATTTCGCGCAGCAATTGGCTGGCCGCCGGGCCGGAATTGATGACGCCGCCACCGGTATAGAAGATCGGCCGTTCGGCGGTTTCGATGGCTTGGACCATCGCCTCGATCATCTCTGGGTCGCCCTTGAGCTTGGGCTGATAATGGCTCGTCTCGGTCTGCTTTGGCCCGGTATAGGCGCCGGAGGCAAACTGCACATCCTTCGGGATATCCACCAGCACGGGGCCCGGGCGACCGGATGTGGCCACGTGGAATGCCTCATGCAAGACCCCCGACAGGGCGTCGGTTTCTTTCACCAGCCAATTATGCTTGGTGCAGGGCCGCGTGATGCCGACGGTGTCCGCTTCTTGAAATGCATCCGAGCCGATCATGAAGGTGGGCACTTGGCCGGTCAGGACCACGATCGGGATCGAGTCCATCAGCGCATCTGTCAGGCCGGTCACCGCATTGGTCGCCCCCGGCCCAGACGTGACCAAGGCCACGCCGGGTTTGCCGGTGGACCGGGCGTAGCCTTCGGCGGCGTGCACCGCGCCCTGTTCGTGGCGCACCAAGAAGTGCCGGATGTCGTTCTGCTGGAAAATCTCATCATAGATCGGCAGGACGGCGCCCCCCGGATAGCCAAAGACCGTGTCGACGCCCTGGTCCTTCAGCGCTTTGACGACCATCTGGGCGCCTGTCATTTGCTTGCCCGTCGATGTTTTGTTCATCTGTGTGTCCTCCATCCCTGCCGGGGTACGAAAAACCCCCGGAGGGGAGATCTCCGGGGGCGCATGGTTCCGATTATGGATGTCGCTATCTGCGACCCATGCACCCTTGTCCTACGATTACGAGAAGCATCCGCATCCTCACACTCCTTTGGCAGCATCCATACCGATGGACGCGGGGGGGTCAACAGGGCTGGCGGAGAAAATTGCCGAACTCTGTCGATTTGTGGTCGAATCTTGCGCAGATATCCGGAAGGCGTGTTCATTGGCATTTGGGGGCTGCGCTTATAGGTTGCATTTATGGACGCCTCGCATCCCCTCCGACGGCTTGCCCGCATGAGCCGCCGCGTCGCCGTGGCCCTTGGCGCCCGGTTGTGGCCCACCGACACCCAGGCGTCCCTGGAGGCGCGACTCATGGCGCAGCCCGTTCGTATCCAAGCCGCGTTGGTTGCGGCAGCTTTGTCCATCTTGTTGCTGGCCGCGGTCTTGGCGGCCCAATTCGGATGGGTTGGCCTGCTGGTGTACTTCGTGGCCGTGATTGCGTGGGTCGGCTGAGGCGGGGCCGTTCCCGCACGCGGCATATCGACAAACCAAGGGCGGGATCGGTACATTTGGGCTGATGTTGTTTGGTCGGTGAACGCGATGCCAATGCCATGGACATATCGGCACGCCTCTAAGGAGTGGCAGGCTTTCCTTGAGGACGTGAAAGAGCGGATGGCGCTGACATCCGACAACATGGCCTACACCGCCGTGGACGCCGTCTTTCAGGTGTTTCGGCGGCGCTTGACCGCTGAGGAGGGCCTGGTCTTTGCAGCGGTTCTGCCCAGCGTCCTTCGCGCTATTTTCGTCGATGGGTGGGACGTGCGCGGGGCGCCTGACCCATTCGTCGACCGCGCCGCATTGATCGCAGAGGTGAAGCGCGTGCGCGTGAACCACAACCTGACGCCGGACACGGCGATCGAGGCGACGGCTTGGGCCGTTCGGCGGTGCACCAATCCGAGGGATTTCGAACGCGTGCTGCAAAAGATGCCCGAAGGCGCGCAGGCGTTTTGGCATGTCGATGTCGATGACCCGCAGGAGTTGCAGCAAAGGATCGTCTAGGCGCGATCTGGCGATGGACCGTGGCGCGTATTGGGTGATGCCCCCCGGCGATGGGCCCCAAAACCCGGTGCGACAGCTTGCCGCTTTGCAGCATAAGTGCCCATCTTTTCGGGGCATTTCCGGCGGTACTCAATTGCATACCATTGAAAGTAATGGATTTTTTGAGTCGAGTTATATGTTTGCACTCACGGGCCGCACCGGCCGCACCATCACATCACCCACGTTTGGGAAAGGACGATACTATGGCCACGCTTATGGGACTGCTTTCGCTGACGACACTCGGGTTCGTGCTCGCCTTCGCCTACATCGCGAAGCGCGCCACGGAACGGAACATGCGTGAAGGGGGTGTCCGCTCTACGCTTTGCGCGACGTCGCAACACTGGGACCCCAGCTTCCGCGCCGACCGCAAGGCCTAAGAAAAGGGGCCGACCGCGGCTTGGGTTCTGCGGTCGGCTGTTGGTGGTTAGGACGGAAGCTGACCGCCATCGATGGCCGCCTGCATTTCGGTGGCGTTCAGGACACCATCGCCATCGGTGTCAATGGCCGTAAATGTTTCTTCCGTGATCTCTGGATACACGGCCTGCAACTCCGCCAAGCTGACATTGCCGTCGCCATCGGCATCTTGAGCCCAAGCGCCGGCGGTGAAGGCAAGCAGGGCGGCGGCGGTGCTGATGATCGTTTTCATGTGAGTTCTCCGTTGTTGGTTGTGGGCAATGCGACTGCCCAACACCAGCGAAGCACCGATGCCGCGCCGGTGTCGCCCCATCATCGGTCGACCCGGTGAAAGGCGCGTGACGTTGCACGGCGACCGGCAAAACGACGGCGCTAAACCGCAGGGTCAAGGGTCGCCCCAGGGGCATCGGCGGGCCGGGTCCGGCCCCGCGCCCCCACCTGGGCAGGTGCCTGCCGGTCAATGGCCCTGGTCCCCGTCGGCGGGGACTTGCGGGCCGCCGATATACCCGCCGCATTTCCCGCATTCAGCTTTGGTAAAAACGCGGCTACCATCGGGCCATGAATGACCTGAAGAATGCCCTGGCATCGGGACGGGTGATGCGGGGTCTTTGGCAGACCCTTCCCGGGCCCGAAGTTGCAGAATTGGCCGCGCGGATCGGCTTCGACTGGATTGTCTTGGACGGGGAGCATGGCGCCTGGGACCCCAGCGACATCCGGCGGCGCCTGATCGCGGCCCCCGATGCCATCGTGCGCGTGCCCTGCCATGACGACTGGATTTTGAAACAGGCGCTGGATCTGGGGGCGCAAACCGTTCTGGTGCCCATGGTCGACCGTGCCGATCAGGCCCGTGCCGCCGTCGCCGCCTGTCGCTATCCGCCCGAAGGAGTGCGCGGCGTCGGCGCCATGGTCGCGCGGGCCGCCATGTACGGGACGGACCCCGGCTATACGGACCGCGCCAACGGCACCGTGTCGGTCTGGGTCCAGGTCGAAAGCGGCGCGGCCCTGTCCGCCCTGGAAGAGATCTGTGCCACGCCCGGGGTCGATTGCGTTTTCATCGGACCGGCGGATTTGGCGGCCGATCTGGGCAAGCCCCTGGGCGGGCCAGACATGCGGATCATCCTTGAAGATGCCATTGCCCGCATCCGCGCGGCGGGCAAACCTGCGGGCATTTTCGCCGCCGAGCCGGAGCATTGGGTGTCCGTCGGCGCCCAGGTCGTGACCCTTGGGGCGGATTCGATGGTGTTGGCCCAGGCCCTGGCGGCGCTTCGGTGATCCACCTCTCGGCCTGCAACGCATGCGCCACGTGGGAGCCGGGCTGCGGCCACCTGGTCGATTTGCAGATCGGGGGCGCGCCGGTCCTTGGTCCCGCGCCTTGGCGGCAGGAGGCGGAGATCCAGGCCAACGCCGCCATTCCGATGGTCGACCGGCGCTTGGGCGGCACCTTTGTCTGTGCGCCGTTCGGCCAGGACGATCTGGACCATGGCCCGCCCCATGGGTTTGCGGCCAATGGGCGTTGGCATGTGATCCGCCGCGCGCCGGGGTCGGTGGTGGCCCGCCGCGATCTGACCCGGGGCGCCATCACCGCACAGATTGCGCTGCGCGACGACCACCCGGTTCTCTACCAGACGCATATTCTTGATCTGGACGCGCCCTGCACATTCGCGCACCACCCCATCCTGTCCATGGCGGCGGGGGGACGGCTGTCCATGTCCGCGGTCCGCGCTGTCCTGACCTTCGCCGCGGAGGCACCGGTCCTGCCGCAGGGCGCGCGGACGGGAACCCTCTACTTTGACGGACCGCCGTCCCATGACCTGCGGGACGTGCCGGTCACCGTCAGCGAAGACTTCGCCACCGTCGTCACCGATCAACCGGATCTGGCCTGGACGGCCCTGGCCCGCCATGCGGAAGGGGACACCGTCCTCTGCCTGCGCGTGGGGCGGCAATTGCCGGTCACCAACCTCTGGTTCAGCAATGGGGCCCGGCGGACCGCGCCGTGGCTGGGCCGGTATGGCGGGCGTCTGGGGATTGAGGATGGCCGCAACGCTGGGGCCGAAGGGTTCGGCGCCGCCCTGGCCGGGCGCACCCGCGTGGGGGCCGAAGGGGTGCCCACTGCATTCCCCCCGGGGCGCCATGTGATCCCCCACGCCCTTGTTCACCTGGCCCAGCCGTTGGAGGTGCGGGACATCGTCATCGAACCTGGGCACTTGGTCCTGTCCACGGATGCGGGCACACGGGCGGTTCCCTTTGACGAAGGGCACTTCGCATGATCCTCGTGGATGCAGATTCCTGCCCCGTGAAGGGAGAGATCACCGAGATCGCCCTGCGCCATGGCGTGCAAGCGATCTTCGTGGCGGGCAGCTATCTGCGGCTGACGTCCCACCCGTTGATCAAGCTCTTTGTTGCGGGCGATGGCTTTGACGCGGCGGATGACGCCATCGCCGAGGTCGCCCGCCCGGGCACCGTTACGATCACCGCCGATATCCTGCTGGCGGAGCGGGTCTTGAAAGCGGGCGGCGCGGCGTTGGACCCCCGCGGGCGGGAGTTCACCACCGCCTCCATCGGGGACACGGTCGCCACGCGCGATTTGATGGCCGAGCTGCGGCCCGGCATGGAGGGGCAGACAGGCGGCCAAGGCGGTGGCCCGCGCCCCTACACCAAGGCCGACCGGGGGACATTCAAGAACGCGCTGGACCGAATCCTGACCAAGATGCGGTAGCGCCGCCCCCAGAACGGGCTGAGTCGTTACAGTTTCGCTGTCCCAGTGACGCCCGCGTGACGGCCGGTCGCGTCCCCGTGAGGGGGGTGCGCGTCCCTGTCAGTGATGTGCATAAAC
Organism: Pseudomonadota bacterium; assembly: GCA_039817645.1. GTDB lineage: Bacteria > Pseudomonadota > Alphaproteobacteria > Rhodobacterales > Rhodobacteraceae > Jannaschia. Next base: position 28,358 of record JBCBVM010000040.1, read on the forward strand.
GCACGTAGATCCGCCCCATCTCACGCTCACGTGCATTGAGAGTGATCCGCCCCTGCCGCATATGTTTCTCATCAGCACGGGCAAGACGCCCAACGCTCCTCAC
>JBCBVM010000041.1:0-27762 GCA_039817645.1 Pseudomonadota bacterium
CGCGTCCGAGAAGGTGGAGATCGCGCAGATGCTTGACACATTGGGCCTCGACTACATCGAAGGCGGCTGGCCCGGGGCCAACCCCACCGACAGCGAATTCTTCCAGGCCGCGCCGAACACTGCGGCCACTATGACAGCCTTCGGCATGACCAAGCGGGTGGGACGGTCCGCGGCCAATGACGATGTCCTGGCGGCGGTCACGAACGCGGGCACGGGCGCGGTCTGTTTGGTGGGCAAGACCCATGTCACCCATGTGGAAAAAGCCCTTGGCGTCAGCCGAGAGGAGAACGTGGCCGCCATCCAGGACAGTATTGCGCATCTGGTCAGCCTGGGGCGCGAAGCGCTTTTCGACGCGGAGCACTTCTTCGACGGCTACGCGCGCGATCCTGGCTATGCCGTGACATGCCTGAAAGCGGCGTATGATGCGGGCGCCCGGTGGATCGTTCTGTGCGATACCAATGGCGGCACCATGCCGGACCGGATCGGCGCCATCGTGGCCGATGTGATTGCCGCTGGTATCCCCGGCGACCGTCTGGGCATCCACACCCATAATGACACGGAACAGGCCGTGGCCGGGTCGCTGGCGGCCGTTCTGGCAGGGGCCCGGCAAATCCAGGGCACGCTCAACGGTCTTGGGGAGCGGTGTGGCAACGCCAACCTCACCTCTCTCATTCCGACGCTTGCTTTGAAAGAACCCTTCGCCAGCACCGTTCAGATCGGTGTGCCCCAGGACGCTTTGGCGACCCTTCTGCGCGTCTCCCGTCGTTTGGATGATATCCTGAACCGCGTCCCCCGGCGCGAAGCGGCCTATGTGGGCGCCTCCGCCTTTGCGCATAAGGCGGGCCTCCATGCCAGCGCCGTTGCCAAGGATCCGCGCCTTTATGAGCATGTGCCCCCCGACACGGTCGGCAACGCGCGTATCGTGCCGATGTCCAACCAGGCGGGCCTGTCAAATCTGCGCGCGCGCCTGGCCCATACCGGCCTCAGCGGCACCGATGCGGAGCTGCGCGCAATCTTGGATGAGGTGAAGCGCCGCGAGGATCGCGGCTACACCTATGATGGCGCCCAAGCCTCCTTCGAGGTCTTGGCGCGACGCATGTTGGGCCAATTGCCCGAGTTTTTCGAGGTCAAACGCTACCGCGTGACCGTGGAGCGTCGGAAGAACAAGCGGGACGACATGATCTCCCTCTCCGAAGCTGTCGTCGTGGTCAAAATCGACGGAGAGAAACGGATGAGCGTCTCTGACAGCCTGGAAAGTGGCGCGGATGCGGGGCCGGTCAACGCGCTGTCCAAGGCGCTCCGCAAGGATCTAGGCCGCTGGCAGGCACAGATTGACGACATGAGCCTGGTCGATTTCCGCGTGCGCATCATGCAGGGCGGGACCGAGGCTGTGACCCGGGTCATCATCGACCATGAAGACGCTGCGGGCCATCGCTGGTCCACCGTCGGTGTCAGCGCCAACATCGTCGACGCCTCTTTCGAGGCGTTGTTGGATGCGATCCGTTGGAAATTGGTGCAGGGCACATGAGCGCGTTCTTCACCGTCCATTCCGGCCTGAGCCGCGAAGGGCCCGGCACCGCACAAGATGTGGCCTGGGCCGTCGCCGCCGCCGTGGTCCCACGCTCGGGCGCGATCTGCGATGTGGGCTGCGGGCCGGGCGCCGACATTCCCGCCCTCAGCGATGCCGTGCCCGAGGGAAGCGTGACCGCCCTTGACCGCCATGTGCCATTCCTGGCCGAAGCCGTGTCCCGCGGCCACGGACGTCTGGCCAAGCTTGTCGAAGGCGTCCTCATTTCCGGGCAGACGGGCCTGCCCGACCCTGTCACCCTGGGCCCGTTCGACATGATCTGGAGCGCGGGGGCCGCCTACTTTGAGCCGTTGCCGATGCTGTTGTCCCATTGGCGCCGGGCGTTGACCGCCAGCGGCGCGGTTGCCCTGTCCTATCCGGTCTATTTCGGTGCCCCCGATGCCGCGTCCCGGGCGTTTTGGGGCGGGGATGCGGATGTGGTCATGACCGAGGCCGAATTGGACGAGGTCATCCATCAGACAGGCTGGGGTATTGTGGCGCGGACCCGTGTCTCGGACGACGGATGGCTGGCATATTACGAGGCGCTGGAGGCCCGGTGCGATATGCTGTCGGAGATTTCGTCCTCTGCCCTTAGGCTGGCCATTGAGGAGGCCCGGTGCGAAGCCCGGGATTGGCGCAGAGTGCGCGACAAGGTGGGGTACGCCCTGCGGGTCATGCGCCCCCTATGATCGATGGCGATGACATTGCTGCCTGCGCCGCGTTGGTGCAGCGGGGCGACCCGGGGCGGTTTCGCGCGACCATGTCGGCGCCGGTGCCCATGCGGCGCATCCTATTCCCCCTCTATGCTTTCAATCTGGAAGTCGCGCGCGCCCCATGGGTCACCAAAGAATCGCTGATCGCCGAAATGCGCCTGCAATGGTGGCGCGACGCCCTAGAAGAAATCCGCAACGGCGGTCCGGTCCGGCGTCACGAAGTGGTCACGCCCTTGGCGCTGGTGCTGGACGCGCAAGCAGCGACCGACCTCGACACCCTGGTCGAGGCACGCCGCGCCGATATCGAAGGCACGCAACCCGACGATTTCGGTCAAATTTTGCGCTATGTGGACGCCACGGCGGGCGGTTTGCTTTGGACGGCGGCGCGCCTTGTCGGGACCGGGGCAGAGGGTCCGGTCCGTGCCGCAGGCCGGGCGCAAGGCCTGGCCGCCTATCTCAGCGCTGTGCCCGACCTGACGGCCCGGGGCCGTCACCCCTTGCCGCAGGGCGACAAATTCGCGGCCATGCGCGCCTTGGCAGAGATGGGACTGACTGCCCTGGCCCAGGCACGAAAGGATCGGCCCAAAGGCCAAAAACGGGCCGTCATGTCGGTGATGGCGGGTGTGGACCACGTGCTGCGCCGCGTGCAGGCCGACCCCCAAGCCGCCCTCGATGGACCTGTCACACAGGGGGTTTTTCGCAACGCTTTGGGGTTCTCGATCACGGCCCTCACGGGGCGGTTCTAGGTGGCGGACGGGGACTACGCCCGCTCCGTCCTCAGGTAACTGCGCATCCCATAGATCAGCGGCGCCCCCGCTTCGGACACACGCACGGCCTGGACGGCCCCGATGATGACATGGTGGGTGCCGATCAAATCAACGGCTTGGATGTCACAGTCGAACCCTGCCAACCCCCGCAGGACCGGCGCGCCGGTCTGCAAGCGGTCGTAGGACAGCCCGGCAAAGCGCTGCGCGCCATCCGCCTTGGTGCGACCGGCGAAGATATCGGCAATGTCCTGCTGCCCTGCCTCCAGCACGTTGATGGCAAAACATCCGTTCTGCAGGATCGCATCCGCAGCCGAGGCCGTTTTGTTCACGCAAATCAGCATGGTCGGCGTGGGTCCATCGGCACTGACCGATGTCATGGCGGACACCGTCAACCCGCCCAGTCCCGCCGGACCATCGGTGGTCACAACGCTGACCGTGGCCGCGGCGCGGCTCATGGCATGGACAAAATCATCGCGTAGATCGTTCATGTCCGGGAACGTAGCCGATGCGCTTTCCCTGTCGAGGGCCGTTGACACTTTCTTCTGCACGGCCCCCGTGCTTTTAACGGCCAGCACAATTCGGGGGACGACATGGCATTGCAAGATGCGCGCGACCAAGTGGACATGGCCATCACTCGGGACGATGCCAGGGGGTTGGCGTTCGAGAATGCGTTCGGCGGCGCCACGTCGATCTTCCGGCGGCGCTACACCAAGGACCTCAGCGGATTTGACCTGGCCATTACGGGCATCCCCTTCGATCAGGCTGTGACCCACCGACCGGGCGCCCGCTTTGGCCCCCGCGCCATCCGCGAGGCAAGCGCGCTGCAACCGTTTGATCCGCCGTATTACTGGGGCTTCTCTCCGTTGGATGAGGTCGCGATTGCCGATTATGGCGACCTTGGCTTCGACTATGCCAAGGTCTCGGCCTTCCCCGGTGCGTTGCGGGATCATATCAGCGGCATCCTGGCCCAAGGTGCCGGATGCATTGCCATGGGCGGTGACCACTTCGTCAGCTTCCCCATCCTGCAGGCCCATGCCGCCGCCCACGGTCCCCTATCCCTCATCCAATTCGACGCCCATTCCGACACGTGGCCCGACGATGACATGGATCGGATCGACCACGGCACGATGTTTTACAAAGCGGTGAAGACCGGTGTGATCGACCCGGCGACGTCGGTCCAGTTGGGTATCCGGACGGTCAACCCTGACACGTTGGGCGTCACCACCATTGACGCCCGCGCCGTCCACGAGGCTGCGCCCGGTGCCGTCGCCGCCCAGATCAAGCAGGTGGTGGGCGACCGGCCCTGCTATGTCACGTTCGACATCGACTGTCTGGACCCTGCCTTTGCCCCGGGCACCGGTACGCCGGTCTGGGGTGGCCTCAGCTCTGGCCAGGCGGCGGCGATCCTGCGGGACTTGGCCGGGATCAACATGGTCGGCGGGGACGTGGTCGAGGTTTCGCCGCCCTATGACACCACCGGCGCCACTGCCATCGCCGGGGCCCATGTGGTGATGGAACTCATTTGCCTTTGGGCTTGGCCCCGCCGCGCCCGCTGAGCGCACCGCCGCGATTTCTGCCGTGTCGGGAGGTGACACGCCAAGCAGGACCGTCGGCGCAGAAGCGCCTGGCGCAGGCCGGAAGAGAGAGCGGTGACGTAAATCACTGCGCGGATCTCGTCCCGCCAGACGCCGTCTTTGATCGCGCCGCCGAGGTTGGTTTCCGATTTGGGCCCTTGCTGTCTGGCGCACCCGGTCATCATTGTCGCCCTGGCACGGGTGACATCATCCGACGTGACCTCTTCACTGTCCACGTGCGGGACCCTGACCGCGCTTGGGGACGTTGTGGGGGCTGGTGCGGCCCGTCCCGTTTCTCTGCCTATGGGCAGGCAAAGGCCGGGCCGACCGCGCGCGGGTTGCGCGACAAGGCTTTCGGCGCGCTGTTGCGCCTGGCCGGCATCCGTATAGGCACGCCAATCTCGCTTCGGCTTCCGGTGCTTGCTGGCCCGCCACGCAGCTGCAGCCAGATCTGCCGAGAGCATCAGCAGGAGCTGATCATTGGTGAGTCAGAGGATGATGTGCCGAAGGATTGATCTGCCGGGCGAGATGGCGAACGATGCAAGACGGGCGGATTAGGTGTCAGATTGACTTCGCACCCGACCGAAAACCCATTCCAAAACAAGGGCTTGAAGTGGGATTGTGGCGGACAGGAAGGGATTCGAACCCTCGAGACGGTTTCCCGCCTACGCACTTTCCAGGCGCGCGCCTTCGACCACTCGGCCACCTGTCCACTGGCGGGTCTATGCGAAGCGACGGGGGCGGTGCAAGATCAAAGCTTGCGGTTTTGTGAATGCGAAGGGGGTGTTGCCGGGACGGCGATCCTGCCAAACCAATGTGCGATAGGAGAGCGGACCATGATGAAGAAATGTGCCCTGGCGGCCGCCCTGGTTGTTTTGGGTCTGACGCATGTGGATGCGGACGAGGTCGCCGACATCACCGCGCGGTCCGGGTGGGCAACCTATCCAACGGACCAGTCCTTTGACGCGTTGGTCGACGCGGCCCGCGCTGCGGCGCGGGATGTGGGCTTGGTCGTGGTCACCCAAGCCGGGCCAACGGGGGCCGCCGCGCGCCGGGGCATCGACATCCCGGGCAACCGGGTCATCGGCGTCTTTAACAACGACTTTGCCGTGCGCGTCCTTCGCCTATCCACTGCGGCGATGATCGAGGCACCGGTCCGTGTTTACGTGACCGAGAATGCAGACGGGTCCGCCACGTTGTCGTACAAGCTGCCCTCCACGGTCTTCGCGCCCTATATTCCCGACGCCCCAGAGCTTGCCGTTGTGGCGGCAGAGTTGGACGGGCTGTTTGCCGAACTTGCGACCATTGCGACAGATTAGGGGGTCCTTTTGGGGGCTAAGGCGCCAAGGAACGCGGGCCCGCGCGGTCGGGCGCGCCCCTCTTCTCCGGCGTCCAAGCGTCCTCGCAACGCGCCTGGGGCAGCGCGACCCCTCCGCTTTTGCGATTTTTGCAGAGAGCCGTCCTTGGGATTGCGGTGGCAGTGTTGAGCAGCGCTTCGCCGCAGGATTTCAGCGGCGGCGGGTCGGCTCTCGTGCGGGGGGCGCCTTTAGGCTGGGCGCACCCGTGTGATCTGCTGGGGCGAACACATCCGGCACCAAAATGCGGTCGTTTACGTAAAATCCACTCGACCGGTCGGACTGCTGCCCCGCAAGGGCAGTCTTACGTCGGAGCGGTCTTCCCGCGCGCCCCTCGGCTCACGTTCTCGGGAGGAGGGTCCTGCAAGGGACCTCACCGTTTGACACGACGGAAGGGGCTGCTATGGCCGCGTTATGACGACGATCCGTGCCGCCGACGCCCTTGCCCGCCGCCTTTACCATGCCGGTTGCCGCCGCGCCTTTGGTATGCCCGGCGGCGAGGTCCTGACGATTGTGGACGCGCTCCAGAAGGCTGGGATTTCGTTTACCCTGTGCCACCATGAAAACGCGGCTGGGTTCATGGCCGAGGGGGCGCATCACATGGACGGCGCCCCGGCGATCTTGGTCGCGACGGTTGGTCCGGGTGCGATGAACGGGGTGAACGTGGTTGCGAATGCCGATCAGGATCGTGTTCCAATGATCGTCCTGACCGGATCGGTCGATGCCCATGAGGCGGAAACCTACACCCATCAGGTCCTGGATCATCGCGCCGTCTTCGCCCCGATCACCCGCGCCACGTTTCTGCTGACCCAAGGCGCGGCCGCGGTCCAGGCGGATAAAGCCGTACGCGTGGCCACCGGCGGGGCCGGGGGCAGGTGTGGCCCCGTTTTGGTGGATGTGCCCATCTCCGTGGCCGACCTGCCCGTGCCGGACACAATGGTCGTGCGCCCAAACACGGCCGAGGGGGCGATCGGGGCGGACGCGCTCGCCTGCGCCCGCGCTTGGCTGGCCAAGGCGGAACGCCCGATCATGCTGGCCGGTTTGGACGCGGTGCGGGACGGGGCAGGGCCCGCGATCACTGCCTTCTGCGAGGCACATGGCGTGCCGCTGGTCACGACCTACAAAGCCAAGGGCCTGTTGGACGAGCGACACGCCCTGGCCTTGGGAGGCGCGGGATTGTCGCCTTTGGCGGACACCCATCTTTTGCCGCTGTTCCGGGACGCCGATCTTATCGTCCTGGCAGGCTACGACCCGATTGAAATGCGCCCTGGATGGCGGGGGGTTTGGGACCCTTCGACCCAGAACGTCCTCGAGATCGCCCATGACGCCAATCTGCACGGGATGCATGGCGCAACGATTGAAGTCATCGCGCCCATAGGGGCCACTTTGGATACTCTGCGCGAAGGTGTCGCGCCCCGCAGCGTATGGAACGTGTCAGACGTCAAATCGGCGCTGCATCAGGCCTTCGCCCCGACCGAATGGGGGCCGGGGGCCATCGTTGACGTGTGCCGGGACGTGTGCCCGGACGGAACGATTGCCACGGCAGATAGCGGCGCCCATCGCATCCTTCTGTCCCAGCAATGGCCATGTGATGGGCCCCGCCAATTGCTACAGTCTTCGGGCCTGTGCACCATGGGCTGCGCCCTCCCTTTGGCCATCGGCGCCAAATTGGCGGCCCCAAACACGCCGGTTGTGGGGTTCATGGGCGATGCGGGGTTTTTGATGGTGGCCGGCGAACTGGCTTCGGCGGCGGCCCTGGGCCTTCCGGTCGTCTTTGTGGTGTTTGTCGACCGGTCCTTGGCCCTGATCGAGTTGAAACAACGCCAGCGGCAGTTCACAAATGCGGGCGTTGATTTTGACGGGGCCGACCATGCCGCGGTCGCCCGTGCGTTTGGCGGGCATGGGGTCACCGTCGCAGACAGAGATGCGTTGCGGGCCGCCATGGCAGACGCCCTAACCGCAGAGACGTTCACGCTGATCGCCTGTGAGATCGACAGAGGGTCCTATGACGGACGCATCTAACGGCCCGCTGACCGGCGTCCGTGTCCTGGACCTGAGCCGTATTCTGGCGGGACCCACATGCACCCAGTTGTTGGGGGACCTTGGCGCCACTGTCCTGAAGGTCGAAAACCCGAGCACGAGAGGCGACGATACCCGGCAATGGGGGCCGCCCTATGTCAAAGACGGCGCGCAAGATACAGATTTATCAGCATATTTTATGTGCGCGAACCGGAACAAGCAGTCCGTTGCCATTGATATTGGCACGCCAGAAGGACAGGCCGAGGTCAAGCGGCTTGCCGGGCTGTCCCATATTCTGGTCGAGAATTTCAAACCGGGGGGCCTGGCGAAATACGGGCTGGACTATGCCAGTCTGAGCGACACGTGCCCCAGCCTCGTGTACTGCTCCATCTCCGGTTTTGGACAGACGGGGCCCAACGCGGCCAAACCCGGCTATGACCTGATGGCACAGGGCTATGGGGGGATCATGTCCCTCACGGGCGCCCCCGATGGGGAGCCGATGAAGGTCGGCGTCGGCATCGCAGACGTCATGTGCGGGATGTATGCGTGTGTCGGGATCTTGGCTGCGCTGCGCCATGCGGAGGCGACCGGCGAGGGGCAGCAGATCGACCTGGCCCTGGTCGATGCGCAGATCGCCTGGACCATCAATGAAGGGGTGAACACGCGCCTGTCCGGCCATACCCCCATCCGGCGGGGCAATGGACACCCAAACATCGTGCCATATGGGGTCTATGAAACACGGGATGGGCATGTGATCATCGCCGTGGGAAATGACAGTCAGTTCAAACGGTTTTGCGACGTTCTTGATCTGGGCCACCTTCCGTCGGATGACCGTTTTGCGACAAATCCGGCACGGTTGCGCCATCGGGACGCCTTGGCCGAGCACTTGGTTCCGGCGGTGAAGTCCCTGTCCACGGCAGAGGTGATAAGTCGCCTCGAAGCGCAGAAAGTGCCGGTTGGGCCCGTGCAAACCTTGCCAGAGGTGTTCGCGTCAGACCAGGCGCAGGCCCGTGACATGGCGCTGAACATGCAAGCGGCGGGCGCGGGGGGGGCGCTGGACCTGCCTTTGATTGGCAACCCCCTGAAGTTTTCCAAAACGCCGGTCACCTACCGTCATCCGCCCCCGCGCTTTGGGGCAGATAGCGGGCGCTTGGCCTCCGAAGACCCCTTTAACGAGGCGGGCGAAACGGACAGTTCGGCATAAAACAGCCGGAAATTCAGGCAGTTCGGCGGATTTTAGGATCACCTCCCTCTGACACTGTCTCACGTGTCCGTTATATCCCGCCTTGTCGTATAGGCGGACCATCGTCCCCCCGATATGTGATGAAGAAGAGATCGATCCCGCAGCAGGAGCCGCCATGACTCGTAACGATATTTTCGACCAGCCCGTCAGCCTGACCGACGCGGCCGCCGTCGAAGAATGGGACAAGATGTGCCTCGCGTTCATGGCCCATGGTGCTACCACGCCCGTCCATCTGGGCAAGCTGCTGGAAATGGCGCCGGACTATGGCGCCGCCTACGCCGTGAAGGGCCTGTTTTACGCGCTGCTTGGACGTGCCGAGTTGATGGAGGAGGCGCGTGCCGCCCTTCGCAAAGCGGAGACACTGCCTGCGGGCAATGTTCGCGAACGCTGTCTGACGAAGGCGTTGGCGGCGGTCATGGACCGCGCGCCGAGCACGGCCATTGCCGCACTCGAACAGGTTTTGGAAACACATCCCGCAGACACCCTTCTGATGAAGCTCAGCCACGCGCTGCGCTTTGTGATCGGGGACGGCGTTGGCATGCGGCAATCCATCGAGCGGGTTTTGCCTGCTTACGGTGTGGATCATGCGGGCAAAGGGTATCTGCTTGGGTGCCATGCCTTCGCGCTGGAAGAGACGGGGGACTATGCCCGTGCCGCGCTGACCGGACGCGCGGCTTTGACCCTTGCGCCGGATGACGCTTGGGGCCTGCACGCCGTGGCCCATGTGCATGACATGACCGCGGATGCCGCAGGGGGGTTGGACTGGTTGACGGGCCGCGAAGCGGCTTGGGCCCATTGCAACAACTTCCGTTTCCACGTGTGGTGGCACAAAGCTTTGATGTTGCTGGACCTGGGGCGGCTGGATGAGGCGCTTGCCCTCTATGACGCAGAAATCCGCGCCGAGAAGACCGACGACTACCGCGACATCTCCAACGCCACGTCGCTCCTTTCCCGGTTGGAGCTTGAGGGGATGGATGTCGGCCACCGTTGGGAAGAACTTGCGGATCTGAGCGAAACGCGGACCCAGGACGGCTGTCTGATCTTTGCCGATCTGCACTACCTTTTGGCCCTGACGGGCGATAATCGCGACGATGCCATTGCCAAGATGATGGCCCGTCTGTCGGCGGATGCGGGGCGGTTGCGCGACGAGGTTGATGACCGCATGGCGGTGCCTGGCCTTGCCGCGGCGCGGGGCCTCGAAGCCTTTGGGGATGGCCAGTACGGCACCGCATTCGTTCAATTGGCCGCGGCCCGCCCGCATATGCAGCGCGCCGGCGGCAGTCACGCCCAGCGGGACGTGTTCGAGCGCCTGACCATCGACGCGGGCCTGCGCGCCGGGCATCTGCGCGAGGCTGAGCAAATCCTTGCCGACAGAACAGCCCGCCGTGGCGGATATGAGGACGGTTATGCGGCAGCGCGGCGTGAGATGATTGCGCGCGCAGAAAAAGTGACCTACCCGGAGGAGGCCCGCGCCTAGGTGGCGCGCGCTGACCCAAGGTTCAGATGACCACGACGAGCCCTGATACCGCATTTGCAACGGCGCCGTCCGTTGCACGCCCGGCGACCTCTGCGGCAGCGCGGGATCCGCGTTTGGACTTCTTTCGCGGGCTGGCGATGTTCATCATTCTATTGGCGCACACGCCTGGCAATGAATGGACCCGCTGGATTCCCGCCCGCTTCGGCTTTTCTGACGCGACGGAGATTTTCGTTTTCTGCTCAGGCATGGCGTCGGCCATTGCCTTCGGGCGCAGCTTCGATCGCAGCGGGTGGTTGATGGGCACAACCCGCGTCGGCTTTCGCGTTTGGCAGATCTATTGGGCCCATATCGGCATGTTCTTTGCCCTTGCCGCACTTCTGGCGACCATTGACAGCACGGGCTGGCACCCAAACAAAACCTATATCGGCACGCTTAACCTGATCCCGTTCTTTGAAGGGGTCACCCGCGGCGGGGAGGTGGTGTCGTCAACCGCGGATCAGATGGTCGGCCTGCTGACGCTGTCATATGTGCCGAATTACTTCGACATCCTGCCCATGTATATGGTCGTGCTTCTGTTCATGCCCCTCTACATCGTATTGGGGCGGGTGTCTTTTGCCGCCCTCGCGGCCCTTAGCCTGACGATTTGGGTCATGGCCCAAGGGGCGTTCATGGAATGGCTTTGGCTCGATCACCTCCACCTTGCCTTCTCGGCGGAGCCTTGGTCACAGCGAAACTGGTTTTTCAACCCGTTCGGCTGGCAGTTGCTGTTTTTCACCGGGTTCGCGTTCATGCGCGGCTGGATCCCTGCGCCACCGGTCAAGCCATGGCTTCTGGGTCTGGCCCTGGCCGTCGTGCTGGTCAGCTTCTTTTTGTCCAATGTGGGGTTCCGCATCTTTCAGACGCCTTGGGTCCGCGACGCGTACACGGCCCTGACCGCCTGCACGGAAACTGGGTTCGGGCGGTGCAATCCGGTCTTCGATTGGCGCCAGGCGAACCGACCGTGGTTCAACAGATCCGACTTCGGCCCACTGCACTACATCCACTTCCTTGCGCTTGCTTACCTGTTTTGGGCCGCTGCGGGGGAAGGTGGGCACCGCCTGATTGCCGCGGGCCACGGGATCGGATCGCGGATCTGGGAAGAGGTCGTGGAAACGATCATGAAGGTGGGTCAGCAAAGCTTGGCGGTGTTCATCTTCTCCATGGTTCTTGCCCGGGTGAACGGCTACCTGCTTGACGTGATTGGGCGGTCTGCCGGCACATGGGCCCTGGTCAACCTCACAGGTTTTGGCCTTCTGATCGCCTGCGCCTACTTTGCAGGGTGGATCAAGGGCCATCCATGGAAAGTCCGCAAATGAACCGACGCGCGTTTTTAATGACTTCGGCCGCTGTTTTGGCCGCTCCCTCGGGGCGGGCGGCCATGCCGCGCTTTCTGTCGGATGAGCCATTTGAACCAGATACGGTGCTGTCCCTTGCGCGGGACTTAGCCAGCCGCCCGTTCGAGCTGCGCGCCCAGGTGCCGCAAGAATGGCGCGATCTGACATACGACCAATACCGCAAAATTTGGTTCAACACAAAGAAGGCGATCTGGGCAGACGCGGACTTGCCGTTTGAGATGGACCTGTTCCACCCAGGGCTTTACTTCCCGCGCGCGGTCGAAGTGGACGTCGTGCAACTGGACCGCGCGCACCGTTTGGCCTTTGATTTCGACCTGTTCGACACATCCGACCAGGCGCCGGACCTGCCCTTGGACGAGACGATGGGCTATTCCGGTTTGCGCCTGCGCCACCAGTTTTCGGGCGAGACAAAGCACCGCGAATTCGCGGTCTTCCAAGGCGCCAGCTATTTCCGTGCCATCGGATCGGCGCAGGCTTACGGCCTGTCCGCCCGGGGCCTGGCCCTGCGCACGGGCGACCCGGCGGGCGAGGAGTTTCCCGATTTCACGCGCTTCTGGGTGGAGGAGCCGACGCCGGGCGACGACCGGGTGACCGTCCACGCGCTGCTCGACAGCCCATCGGTCACGGGGGCGTATCGCTTTGTGATCTTGCCAGGGGATGCCTGTGAGATGGAGGTGGAGGCGACCATCTTCCCGCGTGTGGACCTGGACCATGTCGGGATTGCCCCGCTGACGTCGATGTTCCTTTACGATCAGACGAACCGTCCCCGTTTCCAGGATTTCCGGCCCGCCATTCACGACAGTGACGGGCTCCTGGTTTGGAACGGCAACGGAGAGATGTTGTGGCGCCCGCTGGCCAACCCCCTGACATTGCAGGTCAGCAGCTTCGTCGATGAAAGCCCGCGGGGCTTTGGCCTGATGCAACGCGCCAAACGCCTTTCGGACTTTGCCGATCTGGAGGCCCATTACCATCGTCGCCCCTCCCTCTGGATTGAACCGGGGGAGGAGTGGGGGGCCGGTGTGGTCCGCCTGGTGGAAATTCCATCGGATGAAGAGATCTATGACAATATCGTCGCCTATTGGCGGCCCCGAGAGGTCATACCGGCAGGCACCGAAACGCGTTTCACCTATCGGATGACCTGGGGGGAAACCGCGCCCCACCGCCGGGATGTGGCCCCCGTCCTGGACACCTACATGGGCCAGAATTTCAAGCGCGACCGCCTGCTTGCCGCCATTGATTTCGGTCCCCACGACGACTTCGGGAAAGACATTGACGATCTTGATGCGCTGACGATCCATGTCTCCTCTCGCGCGGACGTCTCAAAGGGGACATTGCAACGCAACCCCGAAACCGGCGGCGTGCGGCTTGCCTTCACGTTCGATCCTGCGGATCGGCCCGTGGTGGAGTTGCGGGCGCAGCTTCTCAAGGATGGGCGGGCGGCGTCCGAAGTTTGGCTGTATCGGTGGACCGCCACGTGACGGAGGTGCGGCAAACCTCCATGCCGAGCATGGCCCCGCTGCTGCACCCAGAGCAGGACCTGGCGCGCCCCTTCGTGGATCAGGCAGCGCCGGGCGTCGGTCGGGATTGGCGGGCCTTGTCCTGGCGCGCGGCGGTGTTCGCCCCTGCGGCGATGGCCACGGGCGTGCTGCTTTGGGCGTTTCTGGGATGGTTCGCCACGGACGGAACAACCTGGCCCGAAGCGTGCCTGACCGCGCTGATCGGGGTCGGCTTCTTCTGGATTGCCCTGACCTTTGCTACCGTGCTTGGTGGTGCCGTCTCGATGATGCGCAGAACTTCGCAAGTGGAGGCTGACGGGACGGCGACGCCGCTGGACGTGGCATTGCTGATGCCGGTCTACGAAGAGGTCACATCGGACGTCTTCGGAAATGCAGCCGCGATGTTGGAGACGTTGTCAAAGGCGCCAGGGGCCCATCGTTACTCGCTTTACATTTTGTCGGACACCCGTGACACCGCGCGCGCCGCACAGGAAGAAGCCGCCTATGCGGCCCTTCGCGACTGGTTGCCCGACGTGCGCGTCTGGTACCGTCGGCGGGCAAAGAATACGGACCGGAAGGTTGGCAACCTGTCCCAATGGCTGGCCTGTTGGGGCGGCCACCATGATGCGATGCTGGTGCTTGACGCCGATAGCTTGATGAGCGCGCGCACCATCGTGGCCCTGTCGGACGCCATGGCCAAGGACCCATCCGCTGGGCTGATCCAGAGCTTTCCGCAACTGATCGGGGCCGAGACTTTGTTCGCCCGCGGGCAGCAATTTGCCAACGCCATCTATGGCGTCGCCCTTGCCGAAGGCTTGGCGCGCTGGACCGGGCGGGAAGGCAACTATTGGGGCCATAACGCGATCATCCGCATCGCCGCCTTTGCCGCCTCTGCAGGTTTGCCCCGGGTCAAAGGGCTTCGCGGGGACGCGCAACTGATCCTTAGCCACGACTTTGTGGAAGCCGGTCTTCTGCGCCGGGCAGGGTGGGCCGTGCGGTTCCTGCCGCGCATGGGCGGCTCCTACGAGGAGACGCCGCCGTCGCTGATCGACCATGTCCTGCGGGATCGGCGCTGGTGCCGGGGCAATATGCAACATCTGGGCCTGTTGGGCACCCGCGGCTTCCATGCCCTCAGCCGGTTCCACCTGTTCCACGGCGCTGTCGGGTATTTGCTGTCGCCGTTGTGGCTTTTGTTGCTGGCGATCTGGGCAGCCGTGGGCGTGTCGGCGGAACGGTCCGTCATCAACTACTTCTCGCCCGAGAACCCCACAATGCCGAACTGGCCGGAAATGTCGCCGGTTAGCCATGTCTGGCTGATGCTGGTCCTCTATGGGTTGCTGATTGCGCCCAAACTGGTTG
Source organism: Pseudomonadota bacterium (assembly GCA_039817645.1). Classification (GTDB taxonomy): domain Bacteria; phylum Pseudomonadota; class Alphaproteobacteria; order Rhodobacterales; family Rhodobacteraceae; genus Jannaschia. The sequence goes on from JBCBVM010000041.1 coordinate 14,965, forward strand.
GGGCAGGGGCCCTGCTGGCGACGGGCACATCTTTTGCGCGCCTGGGCGGGGCGGGTCGCTTTGTTGTGTCCTTGGTGACGGAAATCGCCCTGTCCATTGCCTATGCGCCGATCCTGATGGTGCAGCAAACCCGCGCCGTCATTGGCGCATTTGCGGGGCGTCGCGTGGATTGGACCCCCCAATCGCGGATCGGGGGCAGCTATGGCTGGACCACGTTGGCGCGCTTCCACTGGATCGAGACCTGTATCGGGGCCACGTTATGTGCGGGCATGGTGACAGGGTTTGTTTCGCTGTGGCTGTTGCCCATCATGGCCAGTCTGCTTGGGGCAATCCCTTTGTCGTGGCTGTCGTCAATGCCCTTGCAAGGGACCCTGGCCACCCCGCAGGAGGTGCGGACCCCGCTGGTGGCCACGCGCGCCGCGAAGTGGCGGCGGGACTTGCGGGCCCTTCTGCAAAGGGCGGCATATCCGGCGGAATAGGGCGCCGTCGGGGCTACTGCTATTCTGCGCCAACGGCCTCCGGCCCTGCCATCAGATCCTCGTACCAGTCGATGACCATGTCGGCCCATCCGTCTGGCACGCCATGCCCCCCTGGGAATAGCGCAAATTCCAGGGCAGAGCCTGGCAGACAATCCCAATATCGGCGCTCAAACTGACCTGTGGTCCGGTACCCGTCAGGGTCTGGCCATTCGCACCCATTGGCGGCCCGCCAGATCCCCAGGCCCTCAAAGATATCCCCCTGAAGCCATTCGCCCGACCGCAAGGGCCGCCCCTCCAAAGGGACGGTCCCGTCGCGAAAACCGTGTGTATGCAGCAATTGCACCGGTCCGGCGCAGCTTTCTGGATGCGGGCGCCAGAATCCGCCCGATACCGGCGCATAGGCAGAAAACGCGTCCGGCGTGGCACAGGCAAGGTAGTTCACCATGAACCCCCCGGCAGAAAAGCCAGCCAAGACCACCCGATCTGGATCGATGCCGTGGGCTGTGCGCGCATCTTCAATGACTTCGGCAAAGAACGCTGCCTCATCCCGCCGGTCTTGCCCGGTTAAGTTGGGCAGGAAGGCCCAAATGCCGCCGCTGCGCCCCGGTCGCCAAGGCAGGCCATCGGGCGCGATGACCGCATAGCCGCGGGCGTTGATCGCGTTGATCGTGCCGCGCATGCCCAGCACCCCTTGGCCTGTGCCGCCCGCACCATGCAGAAAAAGGATCGCGGGCATATCCGCGCCGTCGCCAGGGGCGTCTGGCAACGCAACTCGGTAGGTCCCCAAGTCAGTCTCGCAGGCGGGGTCATCGCGCTCGCACGCCACGGCAGGGGCCGCGAATATTGCGAGAGCGGCGCCAGCAATGGCGGCGACGCCCTTCATAGATCGCGCGTGGGCAGGCCACGCCCAAGCCAACCCGGACCGGCAGCGGAGCCGAGCATCCCTTCGGGCACATCCACAATCTGGGTAAAGCCCGCATCGGTCAGCCGGGCGCTCAGCCGGTCAGATCGGACACCCCGCGCGCAGATAAGCGCGATGGGCACGTCGACGCGCCCATGGGTGACCTCTTGCAGGGCCGTCAGAAAATCTGGGCGCCGCATGTCGATGGGGTGCCCCCCCGCGGGCACGCCGGTCGCGGCCCACTCATCTGGCCTTCGAATATCGATCAAATGCACCTCGTTTGCCTTCACGGCGGCCAGCACTTCTTCCGGCGTCATCTCTCCGCCGGCAAAGCGGTCGCGGCGCGCAAACAGGGCCGTCCCGCCCGCGCCGCCAGCGGCCACGATGCCCACACCAATCAAAATGTTGCGCCGGGACAGGAAGACCGATTTCGGCATATGACATCTCCTTCGTCCGTCCCGCAGTAGCCGAGCGGATCGCTTGGCCCAATTCACAAATGAGTGACGGCCAAAGCGTGATCCGAGATTAACCGCTTTTTCAGGCTTAGCGGTCAAAAGGATGCTGTGTTTCTAGTGGAGAGAGCGGGCGCATTATGCCGCAAAGCCGACAAGCCATCACAGATCCGGATGACATGCACGAAATGCCCATCGAAGTGGTGCAGGGCGCCCATGTGGTGGCAGGCGCTGCGGGGCCGGAATTGGTGGCGACCCTCGGGTCTTGTGTGGCCGTGTGCCTATATGCGCCAGGCTTGGCCATCGGGGGCATGTCCCACATCTACCGCCACGTGACCGATACGCCCCTGGGGGATGGCCCCCTCATCGCAGAGATTGAGATTCTGGTGAACCACCTGATGCGTCAGGGCGCGACGCGGGATGCGCTTGCCGCGAAGGTTGCGGGCGGCGCCCATGTCCTGGGCTTCGGAATGTCGGCGCGCAAGCGGCACGGGACCCAAATGTCTGAGGCCGCCATGAAATACCTCGCTGCGGAAAGAATCCCCGTGACCGGAGCAAGCGTCGGCGGAGAGGTTGCGCGGCGGATCAGGTTTCAACCCTGGTCCGGGGAATTGTTCGTGACCTATGTCGCTGATGCCGTCGATGATACGGTCGAGGACGCACAAGACCGCCCGGGAAATTCGCCGGAGTTGTTTTGACCAAGCGCGCCGCTGGTATCTTCATCTCCAATTTGAACGGGCGGCGATTTGCCCCGGCACTGGGACCTATTCCCGGCCCTTTGCCCGGTCTGCATCGCCTTGGCGGATCATCGCCGTGGCCGAGGCTTCGTTCACAGCAAGGAGGGTGTCATACAGGATGGCAAGTCGCAGCAGTGACTTTACGTCGACATCATGGGGCATCGCCGTCAGCGGGTCGATGAAGAAGACAAGGCCATCCAACTGGCCCTGCGCGATCATCGCCCCGATCTGGGCATCGCCACCCAATGGGCCACTTTTCAACGCTGTCACGTCCAGCGCCGTGGCCTCTCGCAGTCGCGCGCCAGTCGTTCCCGTCGCATAAAGCGTATAGCGCGCCAACTCGGCCTCATTGGCCTGCGCCCACACGACCAAGGGCGCCTTGCGTTCATCATGGGCGACAAGGGCAAGACTGTTCATGTTGTGTCGCCCTGTGGCAACTTCACGCCCGCTTGCGCCGCATAGATCTTGGCCACGGCGGCGTCATCCTCCGGCCCGAGGCCCGCGGCGGCGGCCGTTTCAAACTGCGCCAACGCGGCGCAGGCGATGGGGGCGTCGAACCCGGCGTGCTGGGCGATGTCCAAAACGATGCCCAGATCCTTGGGCCAGATGTTGACGGACGATTTGGGCGTGTAATCCCCGTCGACGATGTGAGGCGCCCGGTTTTCGAGCATCCAACTGGTCCCTGCACATTGAGAGATGACCCTGAGGAAATCTTCAGCCGACACGCCTTGGGTCAGGCCGAAGGTCAGCGCCTCTGCCATGGTGGCAATGTGGACGCCCGCCAAAAGCTGATTGACCGCCTTCATGGCAGAGCCAGCCCCCGCGTTATCGCCCAGGCGGAACACGGTTTCTGCCGTGGCGGCCAGGACCGGGTCCGCCGCGGCGAAAGCCTCTGGGCGTCCGGACGCCATGATCGACAGTTTCCCGTCCGCCGCCTTCACAGCCCCGCCAGAGATTGGCGCATCAAGGTAGTGGACGCTGTGGCCTTCGCACCGCCCTGCCATGTCCCGCGCGAAGGCGGGGGGGACCGTGGCGCAGGCGATGACGACCGCGCCGTCCCTCAACCGTGGGACGATGCCATTGGACCCGAACAACACATCCTCGGTCTGGGCGGCGTTCAGAACGACGACCACCACCGCATCCAAACCGTCCGCCACATCCGACGGGCGGGCTGGGGCGCCGCCCTCCGCCTGCAATTGCACCACACGAGATGCGTTAACGTCCGCCCCATGGGTCGTCAGCCCCGCGCGGAGGCATGACTGTGCCATGCCGTACCCCATGGAGCCCAAGCCATAGACCGCTGTCGTAAAGTCCTGAGGCATTCCCGGCTCCCCTGTCTTGGTGTTGCGGCAGATTTGCCTCAAAGACCTTTGAGATACCGCGCCTGATGCCGCATCTTGGCCAAACATCCCGCAGATACAAGCCAGAGGCCGAATCGCATGGGCCCAGGGCCGTGACGGATGGGTTGCACCCTGCCTTACGGCCAACACAATTGCTGTTTCTTTGTTTGTCCTGGCGCGACAGTTCCGGCGATCCGTCGATATTGTCGATCCGACTTGAGGTTATCGCCTGGCGTAAGATGGCGTAAACTTGGCCATGGCCTTGAACGACCCAAAATTCCACGTGGCCCTGCGCGCCTTGAAGCTGTTTCTGCAGCATCAAGAGGATTTGGCCCGTCGCGGTCTTGCGCCCCCCGGCCTGAGCCCGGCAGAGGCCCAAGCCCTTATCCATTTGGGGGAAAACCCGGGCCAGCGGCAGTCAGATCTGGCCACGGCATTGGCGATCGTGCCCACGACCGCAAGCTCCCTCGTGGCGCGCCTCACCAAGCGCAACTTGGTGCAGTCTTTGCCCATGGCAGAGGATGGCCGGGCCGTTTCCCTCAGCCTGACCCCCGCGGGCGCGGATGTCTTCGATCTGTTGGACCGGGCCATGGTCGCGGCCAGCGCACAGGTGTATGACGCCGTGCCAGACGGGTTGCGCGATGACTTCCGCGATACCCTGGTGCAGACCATCACGAAATTGCGGCTCCAATCGGACGGCGGGCGGATCTAAGGCGCCCGCGCCCGCGTCTCCGACGGCGGCCCCGCCACCGGCGCTCACGCGACCTGTTTGTCCAGACGCCACCTCTGATCGGCAACGCGGGCCTTGGGCCAACACACAAGGATGACGGCACAGCCGGAAATCCCTTCGCGGGCCACACGTTCGGCCATGGTGTCCAATGTGCAGTCAATCAACTGCTCATCGGCTTTAGAGACATTCGCGGCAACCCGCACCGGCGCGTCGCCAGGCAGGCCCTGTTGGCGGAGCGCCGTCCCGATCCGGTCCATCTGCGCCACAGCCATGTAGAACGCCGTGGTCGTCCCCGGGCCGGTCAGACGGGTGCAGTCGGGCAGGGCGTCATCGGCGCGGGACATGCCCGTGGTCAGGACCAAAGCATCGGTCTGCCCTCGCTCCGTCAGGGAGGCCCCAAACCGGGCCGCAGCCGCGCAGGCCGCCGTCACACCGGGGATGACCTCTACGGGGATGTCAGCCGCGGCGGCGGCGTCCAATTCCTCGCCCGCGCGCCCAAAGATGCCGGGATCGCCAGATTTCAGGCGTACAACGCGTTTCCCTTGTTGGGCCGCGCCGACGATCAGGGCGTTGATTTGGTCTTGCGGCCAGGCATGTGCGCCGACCACTTTGCCCACGAAAACCCGTTCCGCATCACGCCTGGCAAGTTCCAAGGTCTCTGGGTCCACAAGGCGGTCGTAAAAGATCACGTCGGCTTCTTGCAGCCGCGCGACCGCGCGGAGCGTCAGAAGGTCCCGCGCCCCGGGTCCTGCCCCAACCAACGCGATGGTGCCGCCATCGTCTGCCTCCGGTGCGCGTCCTGCGGTGATGGCCCCTTTGATCTGTTGGGCCGCCTCGCGCTCTGCACCGCGTTGCCACGCCGTCCGAGGGGCATCCGCAAAGACCCAACGCCAAAACGCCCGCCGCTTGGGCCGCGGCACATGGTGGGCCACGGCACCGCGCATTCGGCCCGCAAAGGCCGCGAGACCGCCAAGGTTCGGGGCCAGCATCTCCTCCACCCGGGTCTTGATCTGGCGCGCCAGCACGGGCGCCGTCCCTTCGGTGCCGATGGCCACCACAACCGGGTCGCGATCCACCAGGGACGGGGTCGTGATCTCGCAAAGCTCCGGCTGGTCCACCACGTTCACCGGGCATCGGGCGACGGTCACCAAGTCATGCAGGCTTGCGTCCAGACCTGGGCACCCTGTGGCAACGAAGGCCATGGCGGCCCCCTCCATCAAAGACGGTGTGATGGGGCCTTGGTGCCACGTGGCCCGGCCAGAACTGACCAACTCCCGAAGTTCAGGGTCAAGATCGGGCGCAACGAGCACGATCTGAGCATCCGTCTTCAAGATCAGCCGCGCCTTCTGGGCTGCCTGTTCGCCGCCGCCCAAAATGACCACGCGGCGTCCGGTCGTGCGGATGAACATGGGGAAGCTCTTCATGGTGCCTTCTCCTTCAAGCGGCTTTGACGCTGTGCCGGTTCTGCCAAAGATCCTGGGCCATCCGGTCCGGTTGCGCGACGCCGAGGGTGTCGAGGGCCAGCGCTGCGGTGCCCAGGATGATGGTTTCGGCAAACGGTGCTGCCCTGGACCCGGCCCAAATATCGGCCAAGGCTTGGGGATCTGCCGTTTCATCGGACAGGCGTTGCACCTGATCTGACAGGGCGGGGTAGGTGGCTTCCCAAGCGCGGCCGTCGCGCAATCCGAAGGCGTGTACGTCTTTGCTGGGGTGGCGCTCAAACTCGCCGCCGCCGCCCTTGATCACGCTGAGGCCGCGCCAGCCAAGGTGCTGCGCCGCATCCGCCTGCAGCAATCGGTAGGACGGATGGAACACACCCTGCACACTGGCCCGCGCGGCAGTGGGGTTCAGCATCCTGCAAACCGTGTTGATGCAGGATCGCAGGCCCAGCACGTCCCGCAGGCGCAACAGGTCGAAAAGGGCCGGGGACAAGCGCTCCAGTGGCGCATAGGCCAGCCCGTCCCGGTCCAACGCCCGTGCCATCGTGTCGGGGCAAGCCGTTTCGGCGACCTGCAAGCTCCGAAGGCCTGCGCGAACCGCGCCATCCGGGCCGTTCCAGCCATGCAACACGACGCGGAACCCCGCCCGTGCCACAAGGCGCGCCGACAAAAGGAACCAAGGCAGGCCGCGTGTCCGCCCCGCGGCATAGCTTGGCCAATCCAAATCCGCCTTCGGCAGCGGCGGTAGCGCCTGGCGCGCGGCGCTGGCAAAGCCTGCAATCTCCTCCGCCGTCTCACCCTTCATGCGCAACAGCATCAGAATGGCGCCCACAGCTTCCGCGTCGGCCCCCTTTAGCATAAGGGCCATGGCCGCGCTTGCCTCGTCCCGCGTGAAGGCACGGGCCCGGCCTGGCCCCCGACCCAAAATCCGGACATAGGGCGCCAGGCTCATTCCGCCGCTTCCCGCGCCGTGGCCCGCGAAATCAACTCGGTCAACTCCGGCCGGCAGGAGCCGCAATTCGTCCCCGCGCGCAAAGCCGCGCCGATTTGATCGGCGTTCACAAGGCCTTGTTCCTCGATGGCCAACAGGATCGTGTTCACACCCACGCCAAAGCACGAACACAAGACCGGCCCGGGGTCCGGCATGTCTGCGGGCGCCCGCCCGCTGAGCGCGTGCGTCCCAGACGCGCCGGGAAGGGTCGCCACGTAATCGCGCATGACGGCCACAGGCTCCGGGGCGACGAACAAGGCCGCAATCAGGCGCCCGTCGCCATAGAAGGCCAGCCGCGTGGTCCCACGGGCCGCGTCGGTGACGATCTGGATTTCCTCGCTCTCCAGGCCGAACAGGCTGCGCGCCTCCGCCTCCCAGTCTTGGACGGGGGTCAAACCCGCCATTTCTGCGCGCCATCCCGCCGTGGACCGACTGCGCGCCCAATACGCACAGGTTGGCCGCATATCTTGGGCAGAAACGGCGAATCCGTACCAGGATGCGGCCACACGCTCTGCCTGGACTACCGCCGCCTTGCTTTCTGGCTGGCCGGAAATGGGGTCCACATGGCCCGGCACCAACCTGTCAATCCGGGCGGAGGGCGCGGTCTGCGCGGTCCAATGGATCGGTGCGAAAAACTGACCTGGGACAACATCCCGTGTGATCCGGGCGCGCAGGATACAGCTGAGGCCATCGCGCGACAGACGAACCAAATCCGCAGGGCGCAGCTTCAACGTCACCGCGTCGTCGGGATGGATGTCCACAAACGGTTCGGCCAGATGGGCCGACAGGCGCGGCGACAGCGCGGTCCGTGTCATGGTATGCCATTGGTCTCGGATGCGCCCGGTATTCAGGCGGAACGGAGCGTCGTCGGTCACTGCTTCTGCTGGGGCTTTGCATTGCACGGCGATCGCGCGCGCCTTGCCATCGGGGTGAAAATACCGCCCATCCGCAAAGAAGCGGCCCCCCCGGCGGGTTTTCGTAAACGGCCACCGGGTTGGCCGCAGCGCGTCATAGTCTTTGGTGTCCAGGTCCGCCAAACCGGAAATGTCGAAATCCTTGCCAAGCTGTCCCGCCAAGCCAGACAGGGCCGCATGTTCCCGGAAGATTTCAGCCGGGTGTTCATAGGCGAAGGCATCGTGCCAGCCCATGCGCCGCCCCACCTCTGCCAGGATCGCCCAATCCGGCCTGGCTTGCCCCGGCGCGGAAAGGACCGCGCGCTGTCGGCTGATGGTGCGGTCAGAGTTGGTCACGGTGCCGTCCTTTTCCCCCCAGGCAGCGGCGGGCAGCAGAACATCGGCCAGCTGAGCGGTGTCGGACCGATCCGTGATATCGCTCACGACCGTGAAAGGGCAGGATGCGATGGCCGCGCTGACGTCATCTGCATCGGGCATGGACACGGCGGGGTTGGTGTGGATCACCCAGAGCGCTTTGATCTGACCGGTTCCGACGGCCCGGAACATGTCGACTGCCTTCAGCCCCGGGGCCTCGGGCATGGCGGGCGCGCCCCAGAACTGCCGCACCGTATCGCGATGGGATGCGTTCTCCAGGTCCAAGTGGCAGGCCAGCATATTGGCCAAGCCGCCCACCTCTCTTCCGCCCATGGCATTGGGCTGTCCGGTCACGCTAAAGGGACCGCAACCGGGCATGCCAATCCGACCTGTCGCCAAATGGCAATTCAGGATGGCATTCACCTTGTCCACACCGCTGGTGGACTGGTTCACGCCTTGGCTGAAGATGGTGACGACCTTTTGCGTGCCGCACCACATGTCGGTGAACGCCCCAAGGGCATCGTCACCGAGGCCCGTTGCATGGACATCGTCTGCGTGGGCCGCGGCGATCGCCTCTGGCAGGCCGGTCACGTGGTCCGCCGCGTCTTTGGCGACCAGGCCGCGCGCATCAATTTCCGCCAGAAGGTGGTTGAACAGTGCCACATCGCTTCCGGGGGCCAGGGCAAGGTGCAGGTCGGCGCCATCGCAGCTTGCTGTCCGACGGGGGTCGATGACGACAATCTTGGTGCCCCGGGCGGCCCGCGCCGCCATCAGCCGCTGGTACAGGACAGGGTGGCACCATGCCAGGTTCGACCCCACGAGGACGACCAAGTCGGCTTCCTCCAGGTCCTCATAGGTGCCCGGGACGGTGTCTGTGCCGAACGCGCGTTTATGCCCGGCAACCGTCGATGCCATGCAAAGACGCGAATTCGTGTCGATATTGGCGCTGACCATGAAGCCTTTGATCAGCTTGTTGGCAACGTAGTAGTCTTCGGTCAGCAGTTGGCCTGACACATAGAAGGCGACCGCTTGGGGCCCATGCTCGGCCAGGGTTTCGCGAAAACGCGTCGCGACCGTCTCCAATGCCGCGTCCCAGGACACGTCAGCGCCGTGCATCCGAGGGGCCAGAAGGCGCCCCTGCAGACCAACGGTCTCACCAAGGGCACTTCCTTTGGAACAGAGGCGCCCCCGATTGGCCGGGTGGTCCGGGTCACCCCGCACGTCCACGCCACCCGCGCCGTCTGGCTTCAACAAGACACCGCACCCGACCCCGCAATAGGGGCAGGTGGACCGCGTTTCCGTCACGCCGCGCTCCGCTTGCCGATGGCATCGCCGTCCAAAAGGATCCGTCCCCCGTCGACCTGCACGGGGTAGGTGGCGATGCGCCCATCCTCGCCTTGGGCCTTGCCCGTATTCAGATCGAACACCCAATTATGCAGGGGACAGGTGACCTTCTGGCCATGGACAATCCCGTCTGCCAGGGGCCCACCCTTGTGAGGGCAGGTGTTGGACGCGGCGAAAACCTCTGCCTCGTCGGTGCGGAACAGGGCCACGCAGCCCACGGGCGTTTTCACCAACCGTGCGCCGCGCAGTGGGATGTCTGTCACGGCGCCCACATCAATCCAGGTCATTCCGCGGCCTCCAGGGTCAGGTCTGCAAGGGGTTGATAGCTTTCGGCCTTGTCCTGGGCATGTTCCGCCCAAGGATCCTTGCGGTAAATGCTTTGGCTCAACTCGAAGGCGTCGATCAGGCGCTTGCGCTCGGCCAGATCGGCGATGCGGTTCTGCACCCAAGGCAGGCCCACTTTGGCGACCCATTTGTAGGGACGATCCAGGTACTTGGCGTTTTCCCGGTAGAGTTGGACAAAGGCGATGGTGACGTCGATGGCCTCCTGCTCGGTGGCGACATCGCACAGACGCTCCGTCTCTTTCACATCCATGCCTGCCGCACCTGCGACGCCCACTTGGTAGCCACCGTCCACGCAAATGATGCCGACATCCTTACAAGTCGCCTCCGCGCAATTGCGCGGGCAGCCAGAGACGCCCAACTTGACCTTATGGGGCGTCCAGGAGCCCCAGAGCGCTTTTTCCAGCTTGATGCCAAGCCCCGTGGAATCCTGCGTCCCAAACCGGCAATGGTCTGTGCCCACACAGGTCTTCACCGTGCGCAGCCCCTTGGAATACGCGTGACCCGACACCAGCCCCGCTTTGTTCAGGTCGGCCCAAATCGCAGGCAGATCCTCGCCCTTGACGCCGAGCAGATCGATGCGTTGGCCGCCGGTTACCTTGACCGTCGGCACATCGTATTTATCGGCGGCATCTGCAATGGCGCGCAGTTCGGTCGGGTTGGTGATGCCGCCCCACATGCGCGGCACGACCGAGAATGTGCCATCTTTCTGGATGTTTGCGTGCTTACGTTCATTGATGAAGCGGCTTTGCGGGTCGTCCTGGTACTCCAGCGGCCAATCGGCCAGCAGATAGAAATTCACCGCAGGGCGGCACACGTGGCACCCGTTTGGTGTGTTCCAGCCCAACTCCTGCCAGACGGCCTGTTGAGACTTCAGCCCCTGCGATTTGATCAACCGACGGACGTCTTCGTGGGTCAGATCCGTACACCCGCAAACCGGCTGTGCGGCGGGCACTTGAAAGTCGTCGCCCAGCGTCACTTGCAGCAATTGCTCGACCAGGCCGGTGCAGGTCCCGCAGGAGGCGCTGGCCTTGGTGGATTTGCGCACCGCGCCCAGGTCGCCGGCGCCGCCCTCGATTGCCTCTACGATGGTGCCTTTGCAAACGCCGTTACAGCCACAGATTTCCGCATCAAGCGGCAAGGCTGCAACGGCTGAGAGAGGGTCCGCGGTGTCGCCCCCCTGAAAGGCGGGTCCGAAGATGAGCGTGTCGCGCATCTCTGCGATACTCTCGCCCGATTGGATCAGGCCAAAGAACCAGGTGCCGTCGGCCGTGTCGCCATACATGACGGCGCCAACCAGGGTATCGTTCTCAAGCACCAGGCGTTTATAGACCCCGCGGGACGGGTCGCGGAACACAATGTCTTCGCGGCCTTCCCCTTCCGCGAAATCGCCCGCGCTGAACAAATCGCACCCAGTGACTTTAAGTTTGGTCGATAACGTCTTCTGATTAAACGCGGCCCCATGGCCCAAGATGGTCTGGGCCGCGACTTTGGCTTGATCGTAAAGCGGGGCCACCAAGCCGAACACGGCGCCGTCATGTTCAACGCACTCGCCGATGGCTAGGATGTTTTCATCCGAAGTGATCATCTGGTCGTCCACATGGATGCCACGGCCCACGGCCAAGCCAGCCTCTTGTGCCAGGGCCACATTGGGGCGGATACCCACGGCCATCACCAAAAGATCGCAGGGCAATTCGGTGCCATCGTCCAGCGCCAGGGCGCGCACCTTGCCATCCTCGCCCAAAATCTCCTTGGAATTCGCCTTGAGTTTGACCGTGATCCCTTTGGTTTCGAGGGACTTCTTGAGCAGGTAGCCAGCGGCTTCGTCCAACTGCCGTTCCATCAGGTGGCCCATAATATGGACCACGGTGACGTCGGCGCCGCGCGCGGCCATCCCTGCCGCCGCCTCCAGCCCCAAGAGGCCGCCGCCGATCACAACGACCTTGGACCCTGGGCCCATGGTCATCATCCGCTCGGTATCTTCCAAGTCGCGATAGGCGATCACCCCGTCCAGATCATGGCCCGGCAGCGGGATCATAAAGGGGTTGGACCCGGTGCCAAAGACCAGTTTGTCATAGGGCAACAGGTCGCCCTGATCGGTGGTCACCATGCGCGCATCGCGGTCAATGGCACTGACGCGGGTGCCGAATTTCGTGGTGATGCCGCGATCCGCGTACCAGGCGTCGTCATGGGTGACGATCTCCGCGTAGGTCTGATCGCCCGCCAGGACAGGGCTGAGCATGATGCGGTTGTAATTGCCCCGCGGCTCGGCGTTGATCAGGGTAACGTCAAAGGCGTCCGGGGCGGCGTCGGTCAGATGCTCCAGCATCCGACCTGTGGCCATGCCCGCGCCAATCACGATGAGTTTCTCGGTCATGTCAGCTACTCCGCCGCGATTGCAGGTGTGGCAGGTTTCTTTTTTGGCTTGGCGCCGTGCTCGTACTCCTCCAGGAAATCAAGGACTTCTTGGCGGTAGTTATAGTAGTCTGGATGCTCCAGCAGGGCCTTGCGGGTGCGGGGGCGCGGTAGGTCCACTTTGGTGATCTTGCCGATGGTCGCTTGCGGCCCGTTGGTCATCATCACCACGCGGTCGGCCAGCAGGATCGCTTCGTCCACATCATGGGTCACGCAGATGGCGGTCACCTTGGTACGGGACCAGACCTCCATCAGCACTTCCTGCAATTCCCAACGGGTAAGACTGTCGAGCATGCCGAAGGGTTCATCCAGCAGCAGCAGCTTGGGCGACAGGGCGAAGGCCCGGGCGATCCCGACCCG